>CP071307.1 GCA_027563145.1 Halocatena halophila
CATGAGCCAAAAGACCACACCGGAACAACGGACTGAGACCAATCGGGTCGAGGATGTAGCACAGCGAATGATCCAGCGACCACAATCCGTGTATCGCATTCTGTTTTACGTTGCGACTGGGTTCTTCCTGCTCGTTGCCCTCTTTCCGATCTATTGGCTCACGATCTTGGCCCTTACACCGAGCGAGCAGATAACGAATCTCGGTCTGTTCCCGAACGGGTTCAATCCAGGAGCATTCATACGAGTGTTCGAACTGGTACCGTTCCACCTGTACATGCTGAATAGTGTCCTGCTCGCTACGATGGCAACGGTCATCGTGTTATTAGTTGGGAGTCTTGCTGGCTACGCGTTTGGTCGGTTCGACTTTCCAGGACGGGCAGGTATACTTCTGGGAGTGCTGGTGATTTCGTATTTCCCATCAGTCACGTTTTTCATCCCACTCTTCCAGTTATTCACCGGGAACGTGTCTTTATTGGGGGTTTCGTCGCCAGAGTTATTCAACACAGCAGGAGCCGTTACGCTCCCACTCAGTGCACTGACGTTACCACTGGCGATTTACTTCCTGGCAACGTTCTATCGACAGATCCCGGACGGCCTGGAGGACGCGGCAAGAGTCGAAGGATCGACTCGAATCGGCGCATTATTCAAGGTGATCATGCCACTTTCGGCCCCCGGCGTCGCAACGATTGCCGTGGTGACATTCATTATCACCTACAACGAGTTCTTTTTCTCGTATCTGATGGTTGAGGGAATGGCGAATCACTGGGCCCCAATCGTTCACGGGCTGTTTCGGTTTCAGAGCACCCGACACGTATTCTATAATCTCATAGCGGCAGCGAGTATCGTTGGTGTAATTCCGATGGCTATATTAGTAGCAATAGCACAAAACAAGATCGTCAGTGGATTAACAAGCGGAGCTCTCAAAGAGTAAATCAATAATAAGGTGTATAAAAATGGGTAATGTTCAACTCACGAACGTAACGAAACGATACAGCGACGTCGTGGCCGTCGACGGAATGGACCTCGATGTCGAGGATGGAGAGTTCATGACGTTTGTCGGTCCCTCTGGATGTGGGAAATCGACCACGCTTGAGATGGTGGCAGGACTCACCAGGCCGAGCAACGGCACGATTGAAATCGACGGAAAAGATGTGACCGACCTTCCACCGAAGGACCGAGGTATCGCGATGGTCTTTCAGAATATCGCGTTATTCCCGCACATGGACGTCTATGATAACATCAGCTATGGACTCAATGTGCGTAACGTCGGCAAAGAAAAAAAGGATCGGCAAGTCGATCGGGTGGCCGAAATCCTTCAGCTCGATGGGATGTTAGAGCGGATGCCAAGCGAGCTTTCGGGGGGACAACGCCAGCGCGTTGGGATCGGACGTGCGATCGTTCGTAATCCTGATGTCTTCTTGATGGACGAACCACTCGCAAATCTCGATGCAAAACTCCGTATGCACATGCGGACTGAACTACAACGTATCCAGCGGGACCTTGCTGTCACGACGATTTATGTCACTCACGATCAAGAGGAGGCGATGACCATGTCGGACCGCATCGCCGTGATCAATGATGGTGAACTGCAACAGGTTGCACCGCCGCTTGAGTGCTATAACAAGCCATCCAACGTCTTCGTTGCTGGCTTTATTGGCAGTCCATCAATGAACTTTATCAACGGAACGATCAGTAATGAAGCGTTCATTACCGAGGCGTTCTCTATCGACATCAGCTCATCCAGTATTCGTAATATGGACGACAACGACGCGGTGATAGTTGGGATCCGCCCGGAAGACGTTACCCTTGCTGACGCGGCTGGGAAACCCACTATGAGCCGACCGATCACTGCGACTGTCGACGTTCTTGAACCGATCGGTGAACAGATCCTTGTCTATCTCAGGACCGAACACGACGACAGCGACGTAACGATAGAGCCTTCAGATGCCAACGAAGCGGTCAATCGAAATGTGTCGGATGAATTATTGATGAGTGTTGATCCTGATAGCGATATCACAGAGGAACAGGAAGTGGATATCGTATTCGATAGACGAAATCTCCACTTCTTTGATGCGAGGTCGGGCAACGCAATCCACCATGGACTTGCTCCTGCTGGGGATACGACTGCCGAAACTAGATAATGGTGACCCTCGATACGCTCCGATCTCAGGCGTATACGGGCCCAAACCGGTGCTGGCCATGCACTATATTCAACATCATCGTACTGGGATTCGTCACTGCTTCGATTGGGTACGTACTGGGACCGCTTGTCGCCGTTCCTCTGGCGGTCGTGGGGGGAGCAGTCGTCTGGCTTCGTGGCTATCTTTTCCCCGGAACGCCGTATTTCGGGTCCTACATTGCAGCACGCCTTCCACTCGACGTGTTTCACCCCGAGAGGCCGATCTCCACCCCGGATCCGATTACAACTACCAACGACATCGATCCGGCGGCGCTCGTAGATAGCTGCATCAAACATGGCATAGTACGTGAGTGTGATGGTCAAATCGGTCTCGCTCGGGCGTTCCGCGAACAATGGCGACGAGAGATCCGCACCGTTCGTGGATTCTCAGATGATGCGCTGACGTCGAATCTGGAAGCCGTCATTCCGTGGGTCAAGGAGAGTGAATTCATCGAACACCAGGGGAGTTCGTGGATCGTTCTCTCTGCTGAGGGCCAACGAGTCGAAAAAGAATCGTGGCTAACGGTCGTTATAGCAACAGCTGAACTGGCGGCAGTACGTGCCCTTCGAAACTACGCTCCCGACATGGATCACAGGCGACGAATCGTCGCTGTTCCTTCGCTCCGATCGTTCCTAGAGCGTTGTCCAATGTGCGAAACACCAATCGAAAAAACGTCGGTAGACTCGTGTTGTGGTAGTCCACAACGCATCGATACAGAATCAGAACACGTTCTTGCCTGTCCGGAATGCGACGAAATCATCGCAGATACAGCACAAATGAATGAAAGGCGGGTCTCTAGCGGTGAATGATGGTGAAATTAACAGATAATGGTCAATAAGAGTTATTACAAATCTAATGAAAGTTGTATGTGAGTAGTATACCGTGACATATCGAGTCATTCAGATCGGAACCGGTGGACAGGGTGAGCGCTGGTGTTCTACGTACCTGCCGCCGAACGTTGCGGATGGATCGATCGAGGTCGTTGCCGCGGTCGATGTCGATTCCGAACAGCACGAGAACGCCCAGAAGCACTTACAGCTGGATGAAAACCAGTGTTATACGGACGTGGAAACGGCGTTCGAAGCGCACGAGGCGGATCTCTGTACCGTTGTCGTTCCTCCCTGGATTCACGAAGAGATCGTCGACGTGGCACTCGAACACGACGTACATATCCTCTCGGAGAAGCCGATTGCCGATACCCTCGAAGCGTCCGTACGGATCGCGAAGAAAGTCGAACGAGCAGGCGTGAAGATGGGAGTAACGATGAGCCATCGGTTTGACCGGGACAAGACGACGTTCCGCCGGTACCTCCGTTCTGGAGATCCCGGTTCCATCGATTACCTCGTCGGTCGCTTCACGTGTAATGCCCGGTCGTACGGTACCTGGGGCGCGTTCCGTCACGAGATGGCTGATGTCCTCCTGATCGAAGGTGCCGTTCACCAGCTTGACTTCATTGCAGACATGGCCGACAGCCTCTGTGACACGATTTATGCTGATACCTGGTTACCCGAGTGGGCAGAATATGAGGGCGACGTGCAGGCTCTCGTCCAGATGCGCTTCGAAGACGGGACGCGAGCGACGTGGGAGGGTGCAAAGGCCAATGCAGTCACATTGAACGGCTGGGGCAGCGATTACCTCCGGGCAGAATGTCGCAATGAAACAGTAGTGCTTGATGATCGCACGATCATACGTCATCCCTATAATCCGGACATGGAGACTGTCAGCGGTTGCGATAAGGGCGCTGGTGAGACGGTTCCACTCGATGCGCAGGATAAATGGGGTAACACGTGGCTTGTCGAACAATTTATCGAGTGGCTCGATGGGGGAGCGAAAATGGCGACGAATGTTCAGGATAATCTTCAATCGATAGCACTAATTGAGGCAGCCAGACAGAGTAGCCAGACTAACGAACCGGTCGCGGTTCAACGACTACTTACAGAGGCACTAAATACTGTCGACAGTTGACTATAAAATATGTTGGTGTGAATCGGTCGGGACTGCTACGCTGACCGAAAGGTGGTCCTGATTCGCCTCATCGTTGGTCGATACAGCCGTGGTTGCCAGCCTGTGGCTCCAGTCTCGTTGTGCCCGGTCTCGTGGTTCTGATGGATAATCACGCTCGAATCGAGTTCTTTGACCATATCGATGCAACATACAGTCGTCTGAGGTACGGCTGTAACTCCCAGAATACTGCTACCGGAATCGACGCCTACTCGGTGTGATGAAGGCGAACTGTCGGAAGGATCCGCTACTGTCCTGTGCTATTAGTCCCTCCACTCGCTGGAGGATCATATGATAATGTAAATGGCCGCAATCTGTTCTCTCTTTGATGATATGGTGGCTATGTCAGTAACGGATCCAAACGCGCCGTATTTTGAACCATTGCTGAACACTCGGACGTTTACTGACTTGCCTGCGGTGGTTCAAGCACAACGAACACGTGGATTGGAAACCTGACACCACCCTTGCTGTGGAGGAATCCGTTCATTCTGTATCCACTAGAGCTGTTGTTTCATGGTTGCCATGTCTCCCAAAATCTGCCACGATACGGCACTGCCAGAACCCACAGTCAACGATCTGGAATCTGCGAAGCTACTGAATGCTCTCGACTTTCTATGACTGTTTTCGGCCACTCGAATTTCGCTCTCGTGAACGGACTGTGATTAAGAACCGATGGTTGGTCTTCTCCCGTGATAGTACTCTGATGTTACATACGTATTGCTGTAATTATCAGATTATTTATATAAATATTCGTTTTTTGTTCATGGTTGATGGATGGTGGCTGTATCGAAGGAGTTCTCTATGGTGCTTGCACTAGCATCGAACTAATCGGACGAGTGGATGAACGTCTAGCACGGTTCCTATCGGTAAAACTCTCAACAAATATTTCATTTCTTTAGAAACTATTATATAGTGTGAATATACCATATTATACGGCCACAAAGAGGTTTGCGAGCACAGTACACGACAGGAATGGTTCCGACACGGCGATCACCGCGACGCGAGTCGGGTAGGCGTCGATCGTGGTCAGATCGTTATAGCCACGAATTGTGGCTTATCGCCGGTGGCGAGAGCCATCGATCCCAAACCTGTGACACACAACAGCACTCGACGACGGACACATAACACATGAAGTTCACACGACGCAATGTATTACGGAAGGTATCGGCACTTTCAGTATTGCCCCTCGGCACGAGCGGTCTCGCGGCGGCAGCGGATTGTAGCGAAATCTCCCAGTGGCAGTCTGACGTTTCCTATACGGATGGCGATCGGGTCGTCTACAACGACGCCCTCTGGGAGGCTGAGTGGTGGACTCGGGCCAACGAACCCGACACCGAAGACAGCGTCTGGCAACAGATCGGCGACTGTGATGGTAACGACGGTGGCGATGGTAACGAGTCTCCAACGGCATCGTTCACTCTCTCACCTTCTTCGCCAAATCCAGAGCAGCAAGTGTCGTTCGACGCTTCGGGATCATCGGATGCCGATGGTGCTATCAGCAGCTATGAGTGGGATTTCACGGACAACGGAGCCGTCGACGCCACTGGCCAGTCAGTTACTCATAGCTACGATTCCCCCGGCGAGTACACCGTGACGTTGACCGTCACCGACGACACGGGTGCCACTGCGTCGAGTTCCACTATCATCACCGTTCAAACCGATGGTGGCGGTGGTGGAACCCCCAGCGATTCAGTGTTTGCGCCTTACGATCACATGACGACGAAGTCAGAAACCACCCTCGTCGATCATTATCAGCAAGCCGGTAACGACGCCGTGACGACAGCATTCGTCCTCTCGGACGGCAATGGCAATGCGGCCTGGGACGGCAGCCCAGACATGCGCGTCGGGGAGGCCGGCCTGGGGTCAGAAATTCAGGCGTACCAGGACCAGGGCGGCACTGTTATCATCTCCTTTGGTGGTGCGGTTGGAACGATGATCGCACAGGATACGACCGATATCGCCTCAATCAAAACAGAGTACCAGAGTGTCATCGACACCTACGGCGTCACACATCTCGATTTCGACATTGAATCCGTCGATGAGGCTGCTGTCGACCGGCGCAATCAGGCGCTCGCCGAACTCCAAGCAGAAAATCCAGCGGTGAAGATTTCCTACACCTTGCGCTGTCGGACAACCGGTCTTACCAACCATGGACAGTACATCGTCGAGAACGCAAAGACCCACGGCGTCGATCTCGAATTCATTAATGTAATGACAATGAACTATGGGTGGGTTCCACCGAATGCGAGTACGGTCAAGGACTCGGCCAACGGTACTCACTCGGATCTGACGTCGATCTTCCCGAATAAATCTGCCACAGAGATCTGGAACATGGTCGGTCTCACGCCGATGATTGGTGTCAACAACGTGGGTGGCAGCCACGAATTGTCGGACGCACAGGAAGTTGCGTCGTTCGTCCAGAACAAGGGCATCGGTCTCGTTTCGTTCTGGTCGCTTGACCGAGACAATGGCGGTTGTCCGGACGGTTCCGTCTCAGCTACGTGTAGTGGGATCTCACAGGATCCGTACGCGTTCTCACAAATTTACAACCAGGTTCAGTAGCCCACGAGTGTGGATCTTCCCGGAACTCATAGAATCAGCGTCGTCCCATCGCTTG
Source organism: Halocatena halophila (assembly GCA_027563145.1). GTDB lineage: Archaea > Halobacteriota > Halobacteria > Halobacteriales > Haloarculaceae > Halocatena > Halocatena halophila. Next base: position 6,799 of record CP071307.1, read on the forward strand.
AACGGCGCACGATAGAGAACTGTTCGGCTGTCACAGCGGCCATCGATAACGCAACGAACATCTCGCAACGGATTCGTATTGGGTGTATTCGAACAGATGTTCTTGAAGCATATCACCGAAAGGGCGATGTTTCTTTTGCTACCAGTTGTGAGATAGCGCTCGTCGGAGTCTGGCTTGCTTGACGTTTCTAGCTCTCGAGAATAACCATGTCATCTAATGTCGGTGGTCGCCCTACTCGTGAGTGAGCATGTCCAGTAAGAGAATTCTGATGATCGTCGGCGATTACGGTGAGGACTACGAAATTATGGTGCCATTCCAGACGCTCGAAGCTGTCGGCCACGATGTTCATGCTGTCTGTCCCGAAAAGGACGGCGGTGAAACCGTCAAAACCGCGATTCACGACTTTCGCGGCGATCAGACGTATCTCGAAGAGCGCGGGCACGACTTCGAATTAACCCACGGATTCGACAATGTAGATCCGACGGACTACGACGCTCTGGTCGTTCCTGGTGGTCGTGCGCCGGAGTATCTCCGCGGATATGATGCAGTGCTTGAGGCCGTCCAGCATTTCTTCAGCACTGATAAGCCGGTCGCAACGCTCTGTCACGGGCCTCAGATCCTTGCAGCTGCGGGTGTTCTCGAGGGATACGAGATGACGTCCTACCCAGCTGTTCAGCCTGAGGTCGAAGCTGCTGGATGTACCTGGGTCGACGAAGTTACAACCGACCGTAATCTCGTGACAGCACAGGCCTGGCCTGATCACTCGGAGTGGCTCGCCCAGTTCATCGATCTCCTCGGAACAAAGATCGAGCACGGGTCAGTTGACACTGCAACGGACAGTTGAGTACTGATACGGAAAATCGACCATTTTCTTGAGGTAGTAGACATGCGTCACCGTGCGCCGAAGTACATACCTACTCAGGTCTTGATTTGCCTGTCTAAAAATGTATTCCTGTAAAATTTTACCCGGTATGGATGCCTATTGAAAATGACTTTCATGTACCCGAAATTGAGTAGTGATCCAATCACATCGGTTGTCTGTGATTGTGCCGAATCGACCACGGGCCAGTTAAAGAGTTACACATAGATGTTTGTCACTAAAACTCACGACCAGTATCGATTTATTACACAGCCCGACTATGCCATCCTCGTCGGACAGCTAGCGAGACACTGGGGAAACGAAGCATTTGATCAACCTACATCCCGTCATTCGTTTATTATCGCAGCTGAACACCACGATTTTGGATGGATCGGGTACGATCTCCGTCCACATATTATAAATGATAGCATCGAGAGACTGGATGGAACTGGTCCAGCACAGGAAGATTTGACTGAATTTTATGAACGGGGTGTTACTGACGTGGCAGAGATCGACCCGTATGCCGGTCTGCTGGCAGCGATGCATGCTGCTGGTTTGTGCCGACAAAATTATGGGATCTGGACGGAAACAACGAGCACATCGGCGGATCCTGGCTTTGAGGCATTCGTTGCAGAACTGGAACGCTTTCAACGGAAACTTCTGTCCAAACTCGAAGCAACCTCGCGATATGCCGAGCAAATTGGCGAACGTGACAGAGATCTCCTGGCGACACTCCACGAGCATGGTGTTCCGGATGATATGAACAATAGCAGCCAACTGTGGAAACATTATCTCTTGCTCGAGTTTTTGGACGATCTATCAGTGCACTTGTGTACTAACCAAACACTTGATTCGAGGACAGTCGGACCCCTGGTCAATTCGACGGATGATAGTATTTTTTCCGAGTTTGAGGAATCAGATCCAGCAACGATCCGGCTTGACCCGTATCCATTCGATACCGCACCGCTTTCTGTGTTCGTAGCCGCCCGTACTGTTCCAACTAGTTTCGATTCAGAGGCTGATCTTATCAAGGCATACTATCAGGCCGAGCGATATTCTGTCGAATTCATATTTCATCGCTGAGCACGGGATGACGATAACGATTTCTTTACATCGTTGAAGAAGAGCACCAGGATGGGCCAATCAATTTGTTCTCCTTGTGTTTGCTTGCTCAGGGAGCGAGAGAATTTTTCTAAAAGTTTTAAATTAGAATTTTTAATTTAATTGATAGCATTATGGGTAATTTCTGCGGAATCATCGGTCCTACCACCATCGCACGGGCCAGCACGATCGTCGTGGACTACGCCGTGCTGGCTGCTATCGTCGGAATAGACCTATCTCTACCGGCTCAGCTGGTAGCGTGTTCGCACTCGCGGTCAGATCGAGCGGCGCGTCAGTCAGAGACTCGATCGTGAACTCCTGGGCAAGGGTCGCTACGACGAGCCGGGCTTCCATCCTTGCAAAGCGCATCCCGATACAGTGGCGCGGACCGCCGCCGAAGGGATAGTAAGCGTACTCCGGGCGGTCGTCGTCTCCTCCCCAGCGTTCGGGCCGGAATTCGAGCGGATCGTCGTACCATCGCTCGTCGCGATGGACGATCCACTGTGGAAGCGACACAACCGTTCCTTCTGGGATGGTGTAGCCGCCAATCTCGATGTCCACGGTCGGCTCGCGGAACGTTGTCCAAACCGGCGGATAGAGGCGCATCGCTTCCGTGACGACCTGCTCGGTGTAGTCCAGTTTGGGGAGGTCGGCCGCTGTCGGGGGGCTATCGTCAAGCACCGCGTCGAGTTCGGCATGTAGTCGCTCCTGAATATCAGGATGGTGGCCGAGCAAGAACCACGTGTATGTGAGCGCAAGCGCGGTCGTCTCGTGGCCAGCAAAGAGGAAGGTTGCCATGTTGTCCCGGAGAGTGTTGTCGTCCATCCCACCTGCGTCGGTGGCCCCAACGAGTAAGGAGAGGAGATCCTCATCGAGTTCGTCGGCCGCTCTGCGCTCGGCGATGAGTTCGTCGATGAATGCTCGAAACGAGGATAGCGAGTGCTTGTACTGCCGGTTCACCCGCGTCGGGAGCCACTCGGGCAGGTATGCGCCAAGCCGAGAGGTGTCGAAGCGCTTGCGCGCAGCGGTGGCCGCCGCCCGAACTGGTGATTGGCGTCCCCGAACGTCGATCCCGAACAGCGCCTGGGCGAGCACCGAGAGCGTGAGCTCGGTCATTGCATCGTGGACCTTGATGGTTTCCGCGTCGTCCCATTCGGTCATCATGGCCTCGGCGTGAGAAACCGCGACCGGCGCGTACGCCTCGATACGATCTCGGTAGAAAGCTGGTTGGGCGGTGGTCCGCTGGTCACGCCAGTCGTCATACTCGGCGAGCAACATCCCCTCACCGAACGCCGAGCCGATCTGGCGTTGTTGCATCTCGCCTTTGACGAATCGTGGTGCGTCGGTCACGAGCACCTGTGCAACGTAATCGGGGTTCGTAAGCAGGTATGCGGTGTCACCTGCGGCGCGGTAGCGAGCCACGTCGCCATCGTACTCCTGTGCTAGTCGCTCGTAGAAGCTAAAGACGTCGCGCATGAGTGCGAACGTGTTGCCAATCACGGGAAGCCCGTCCGGTCCCGGTGGCTCGCGTCCGGATCCTGTGGACTCGATGTTCCCATCGCCAGTCGTCGAGGGAGTTTCCGTCGCCATAGTCGAGAATTGAATGCCCTGCGTCAATGGTGTTCAGTCGCATCTACTAGTGCCTTTATTAGCGAAGCGACAATACTCGATCATGAAGTACCTCCGTCTGAACCTTCGGTACGCGCCGGCAGCCCAGCATCCGATGCACCGCTTCATGAGCGAGAGCGACGCCATCGACCGAGAACTGCTTGTGGCGTGGAATCTCACCGCTGAGACAGACATCACGTATGCTCTGTTTTACGTGGTTGGCGACCGCGAGTCGTACGAAACAGCACTCGAAGCTGTCGATACCAACGAGAGCTACGATCTCACTCCCGTGCATGACGGGACCTTCTATGCCTATCTTCGCGAGCGCGACACTGATCGGTTCCGTCGCTTCCGTGCGGCATTCGAGCAGCCGTCGTTGATGGCGGTTCCGCCGTTGGACTACCGCTCGAACGGCATGCTAACGTTCGATGTCGTCGGCGAACCCGCGTCGCTTGAAGCCGTACTCGATCAACTCCCCAAAGGAATTTCGGCAGAAATCCGTGAAGTTGGCGAGTACGATGCTCGTCCCGGGATATTTACCACGACTCTCACAGCACGCCAGCGCGAGGCGCTGGCTGCGGCGAGCAACGTCGGGTACTACGAGGTGCCACGCGAGGGTAGTGTCGCAGACGTGGCCGAGGCCCTGGGCTGTGCGCCAAGTACTGCCTCGAACCATCTCAGAAAGGCCGAAGCACGGCTGGTCGAACATACGGTCGGATAGTTGCTATTCACGCTTGCCGACCATGTCGAACGCAGTGAGCTTGGATGTAATGGATCCTCCCGAGCAGTGATCGCTTTTGGTGCACCACAGTATGAACGGATGTGTCACCCGTATGATGGCCATATCGCAAAAATGTGCTCGGAAATGTCAACAAGTGGTGACTTTCGGTCAGGAACTCAGTCCAAGTGCAGCCGCGATGTCGAGCAACCCGGCACCCTGTTCGTTACTGGCCAATCCGATATCTTCTGCAGTGTCTGTGAGCTGTTGGCGAGCCTCCGTATTCGAATAGCCCTGTGCCATCAGCTGACCACCAGCACCAGCGACGTGCGGGCACGACATTGAAGTACCACTGAGCGTTTCATATCCTCCGTTGGTGTATGTCGAATAAATGTCTGTGCCAGGCGCTGCCAGTTCGACTTCGGATCCTGTCGATGAATACGAAGCGAGGCCGTCGGTGTCGTTCGTTGCGCTTACCGCAATGCACTCCGGTTCCGCTGCTGGATATCCCACACAGTCTGTACATGGTCCGCTGTTTCCAGCGGCAGCGACGAGTAGTACTCCCTTCCCGTATGCGTACTCACAGGCATCCTCGACCACTGCTGATTTGCTACCACCCAGACTGAGGCTTCCAACGTCCCAGCCCTGGTCGGCCACGTATTCGATGCCTGCTGCGACATCTGAGTACGATCCACTGCCACGTTTGTCCAACACTTTGACGGCGTGCAGAGTTGCCTCCGTGCTCACGCCAACGACACCCTCGGTGTTATCGACTGCGTCAGCCGTGCCAGCACAGTGGGTCCCGTGGCCATTGTCGTCGTCCCAGTCGTACGCACATCTGCCCTTACAGCCGACCATAGCGACGCCTGAACCCAGATTCGACTGGAGGTCTGGATGGTCACTATCGATACCGCTGTCGATGATGGCGATGTCTGCTCCGCTTCCAGTGTAGCCGCTATCGTGAGCAACGTCTGCGTCAACGCGGTCGATTCCCCACGGGGTCGACTGGGAAAACGCGTGCAGCCGACCGTTCGGCTCGATATAGCGGACATCAGGACGTTGCTGTAAGCCATTGAGTGCCTGCTTTGGGACTCGGAGCGTTACGGCATCGAATGAAAAGTCTCGAACTTTCGCTGTGGCAGCTCGTTCAGCTGCGACACGCCCTGCAGTGTTTTTGAATCCGATGTTTACTTCTACCTCGGCGGTTGGACGAGCAGTGGCGAGCCCACCTGCTGTCACAAGTGCTGTGGTCCCCCCGATTGTCTGGAGTAGCTGTCTCCTCGTTAGTTCTCTGTTGGCCATTCGCATACCCAATCCAAACATATTATTGAATTATATTATACTTATTGGATAATATATTACAGTATTGGTAAATAGACATGATTGGATATTATCATCTGGTTATAGGTATGGGGATAGCCATTGATGGCTATGCGGAGACTGCTGGCCAAACCCATATCATCGTTCACGGATTTTGGTGCAACCCCAGTGACAATCGACACGACGGAAGCGAGCCTTGAGACTGCGACGGCGGTAGGGTCCCGTAACAGGGCACGATATCGGGATTGCTGAGCGAAAATAGCCACACATTCGAGCCGTGCTGGCACTGATTCCTACTGATGCTGGTTGAGGTATTTTCCGGCCGACCAGCCCCAGATGTTATCATCTAGCCAGTGGACTCCCCACCATGTGTAGCCGTCTTTGTGCACCGGACCGTTCATAATCTCACCGGCCGTTCCTGGTGTCATCGTTTTCAGTACGCGTGAGTTTGTGCCTGGGCGATGGCGAGTGTTCAGATTGACCGATGGGGCCACTCGATCTCCATCACTGAACTGTTGGCCCGAACTCCCGGTGTCGTCGCTACTGCCCCCGCCGGTTCCACCCCCGCCATCACTTGACTTGAGATACTTCCCAGCCGACCACCCATGAACGCCGCTGTTGTTCCATTGGATCTTCCACCATGTGTACCCACCTTTCTGGATAGGGCCATCGGTGATCTCACCGGTCGCTCCGGGAGACATTGTTTTCAGTATGCGTGAGTTTGTGCCGGGGCGGTTTCGAGTGTTCAGATTGACCGTCGTGGCCACTTGCTCTCCATCACTGAACTGCTGGCCAGAACTTCCGGAATCGTCGCTACTGTCATCGGTGCTCTCGTCACTGCCATCGTTGTTGCCACTATCATCACCTCTGACGAGTGCCATGAATTTTTCCCAGTCCCACGTGGAACCTGGGTCAGTGTGGTCGTTCGGGCCACAGTCCGCTTCTGGGACCTGGTGATGGCCGATGATACCGCCACCGGCGGTCGCATCACACGGTGCAACGCCCGATGGGCGGCGTTTCGGGATATTATACTGCTCACACAGGGTACGGACGATTGCGGCAGACTTCTGGTACATCGCATCGGTGAACGTCGTTTTCCCGACGTGACCCTCGTGTTCGATTCCGATTGAGTGAGTATTGTAGTTTTGCCCACCTGCGTGCCACGCGACGTCCTTGTGGCGAACCATCTGGGTTGTGTGACCATCGGCGTTGCGAATCACGTAGTGAGCGCTTACGTTCGAATTAGGATTCTTGAGCCAGCTAATCGATCCCGAGTAGCTCCCCTCCGTGACGTGGATCACGATCCAGTTGATCTTTTGTGCACCACGAGACGCACTCGTGTAATTGCTCGAATGCGCGGGATCCCACGCGTCTGCATCACTACTCGCATTGTCCCCGCCGCCACCGCTGCCATCACTGGACTTGAGATACTTCCCGGCCGACCAGCCGTGGACAGTACTGTTCCACTGGACTTTCCACCACGTATAGCCGTCTGCTTGAGTGGGTCCAGCTGTGATCTCTCCGACTGTTCCGGGTGTTACGGTATCACGGACGGACGAATCAGTACCGGGGTTAGTTCGGGTGTTCAGATCAGCGGTCGATGCAACTTGATCACCATTGCTGAACCGACTACCAGATTCATCGTTGTCATCGCTGGGTTTGAGATACTTCTCGGCCGACCAGCCGTGGACAGTACTGTTCCACTGGACTTTCCACCACGTATAGCCATCTGCCTGCGTTGGCCCGGCTGTGACCTCTCCGACTGTTCCGGGTGTTACGGTATCACGGACGGACGAATCAGTACCAGGGTTAGTTCGGGTGTTCAGATCGGCGGTCGATGCAACTTGATCACCATTGCTGAACCGACCACCAGATTCATCGCTGTCATCGTCTTCGGTGTCGCTCGGTTCGTCTTTGGAGGGGAAAGCTGCCGCCTGATACATCTCCTGGACAATGCGTTCTGAGAGCGCATCCATATATCCTGAGTGGTCGTCTCCAGCCTGGGACGTTACGTCGTGCTCTGTGTAGTTTGACGGTGGTGTGTTACCGCTCTCAATGCCGGACTCCCCGAGTGCCTGGTCGGACTCACCGACATTGAACCACGTCAGGGCGTCGTCCTCCCAGCTGTGGTAGTTGAATGTGTGTCCAACTTCGTGAACGAACGCTTTGTGCGATGTTGGATGCTCAGGAGTTGGCGTCTCGTTGTCGATTGCGGCAGCAAGCATACTGACGGTGTTGATTTTGTACCCTTTGCTCTGCCAAGTCGGGCTTTCCCGAAGCGTCCGAAGTGCATACGTGACAACACGCGCCCCGAGCGAATGGCTGATTAGTCGGAGGACGCCATTCGGACAGGACTGTCGATACTGCAAGAGGAATCGGGCCAACTTTGGCCCGTTCTTTTCAGCAGCCGTTTGTGCCGGGTTGAAGGATGTAAAATTCGTTCCCCCGATATCGGAGTCCCAACTGAACCCAACTACTTTGCCATTGTATCCAGCCGAGTGCAACTTCTGATTGTAGTGGGCAATCTTGTCCTTGGCCTTGGATTTTGCTTTGGCACCGGTTGCATCTTTCTCCCAGCCGTGAACGACGACGGTGAGTTCTGGGGCACAGCCACGACTGACACCGGGAATAGAGCCACGTGTGTCGTAGTCGGTCTCCGTGTGACCATCTGTTAGCAGGACCTTTTCTCCGGTATACTGTCTCCCGTTCCACGTTTGTTTCTGCGTAAAGTGACCTCGTGTCGAGATAATCGGGATTTTAGGATTTGATTTGCTCGTAACCGCACTTGAAATGGTGGACATTGCAGTCACCGTGAGTCCGGTCTGAAGCAGCTGTCTCCGTTTCATACCGTCTACAGACAATTGAGTGGTATATACTTCTTCTGGGAATAGAATACATATTTGATCATATCAATATGAAATGGGAGTGTTTGATATATCGACGCGGGCTTATCGGTCGGCACAGAGTCCGGCTGCATCGCCGCTTTAGTATGCACAGCAATGTGGAGGAGCCTCCGTTAATGAGATCACTCAGGAGCCATTGACGTGGACGTTGGAGAGGCTGATGGAGGATAATGTGTGATCCAAACTGCCCAGACCGAGGCTGATAGCCAGTCATCTTTTGATCACACTCTTGTATGTGTGATACTATTCTTATTATATATCATATTCATGATTGTGGTGGGTTTTGGAATGTACTCTTTGGCGTAGAGCAGTATCTCTTTGTCAATATAGTCTCTTTGATCGTATGTAGAATGCATTTTAAAGTATACTAATTATTAGTGTTAAGTACACTCATAAACTACTCTAGTCTGTAGTAGATGGGTAACAGCAATACAATGTGGAATCCCGCTTTAGAGACGATGTCACGGGAATATTTCAGGGAGTATCAACTAAATCGGCTTCAAGCGCAAATAAGACATGCAAAAGACAATACTGCATTTTATAAAGAAAAATTATCAGATATTCAGCCAGACAAAATCACGACGATGGAGATGGTGACTACCATTCCAACCACAACGAAATCTGAGCTCCGGGAAGCCCAACATATGGGTGATGGATTGTATGGCAATCTGCTCGCAGATGATACAGAATCAATTATCTCGTATCACCAAACATCTGGAACTACTGGACCCCCGATTCGACAGAGTGATTCGCTACGTGACTGGGAATGGTGGACTGACTGCTGGGCAACCGTACTTTGGGCGCATGGAGTCCGTCCAGACGATCGAGTCTTCTTTCCGTTCTCTTATGGGGTCTTTGTAGCCTTCTGGGCTGCACACTCAGCTGCCAAACGAATCGGAGCCCAGGTTATCCCTGGTGGGGGAATGTCGTCAGTACAGCGTGTAGAAAAAATTGCTGACTTGGATCCGACAGTCGTTGCTATGACGCCAACATACGCATTCCGCCTTGCTGAAGTTGCTGAGCAAGAAGGTATCGACTTACGTGGGTCAGAAGTAGCTATAATTATCTGTGCGGGTGAACCAGGGGCCAGCGTAGCAAGCACGAAGGCAGCGTTAGAAGACCTCTGGGGGGCGGAGGTGTACGATCATGCGGGAGCAACTGAAGCTGGTGCGTGGGGATTCTCTTGTAGTAGTGATGATCTCGGACTGCACGTTAACGAAGCTCGCTTTCTTGTTGAAGTCCTCGGTCCAGATGATGAGCCAGTCTCTCCCGGTGACGTCGGTCGCCTTGTAGTAACACCGCTCAATCGCTATGCACAACCATACGTTCGCTTTGAACTCAACGATCGGGTTCGTCTTTCTGAAAAGAATGGTTGTGATTGTGGCCGGGCATACCGGTTCGTGGATGGGGGTGTCTTAGGCAGGAGAGACGAGTTCAAGACGGTCAATGGAACACTGCTGTCGCCCCGTACTGTCGAAGATATCGTTCATGGGTTTGATACTGTACTGAATGAATTTCACGTGCGGATTGAAGACCATCCGAAAAAAGATCTTGATACCGTCTCTGTAGACGTTGAAGCTGACCAGAACCACGATTATAATAATCAACGCATCAGAAAGCAGCTACGCAAAGAATTGCGAAGGCATACTCATCTTAACTTCACCGTGAACGTGCTTCAATCCGGTACACTAGATAGAAACACGCTCAAAAGCAATCGATTTTCTGATTTACGTCAACGGAGAGCCCAATATAGACAATGATAGAAGAAGAAAATATCCCAAAAATACCTGAAGAAACATTCGAAGAAGTACGAGACCACACAGAAACGATTCGGGAGGAACTCGCACATATCGAACGGCTATCTGAGAGCTGTCAAATTCCAGCGCTTGAGCGTAATACGACGCAACTTCGGAGTGTTCTTCGGACCATGGAATTGCATTTACCACCTCGTTTGGAGGATTCCGAAGAATAAGCTTTCTAGGAGCTTACTACCACAAAGCGCAGCCTTTGAGATTTTGTGCCTGTAGAAGATAGCAAAAAATACGTTAGCGGTGTTTATCACATCCTATCAGTTATCTTTGTATATCTAAATAAATTATAACTGATCTCGGTGGTGTCTATATAACATATGGGAATCATAAATGATGGTGAGACCACACGGGTTGAGGCTTGGATATTGGCAACACGACCTATGACTATCCCGGTAGGGGTCTCCCCCATCCTCATCGGTGCGGGTCTCGCTTTTCACCATGGTATCTTCGTACTTGAGATCGCAGTGGCTTCGCTTGTGGCGAATTTACTCAATCAGCAGGGAACACATTTTGTAAACGACTATTATGATGCCATACGGGGAATTGACACTGATGAACGGGAGGGATTTGTACGTGTTACCCAGTCAGGACTCATTCCCACAGAGAATGTAAAGAGGGGGATACTTGTGATCTACACATTGATCTTTCTAGCGGGAATGTATCCCGTTTACGTTGGTGGGATTCCAATGCTTGTGATGGGGATCGTTCTAGCGGTCGGTGGATTTCTCTATGCAGGTCCTCCCTTGTATTTCGGAGATGTTGGTCTCGGCGATTTTACCATATTCTTTGGATTCGGAGTATTTCCTTCGTGTGCCACATACTACTTGATGGCAGTAGCGAGTTCGGGAGTTGGACCATTTCCTATTGGACTACCACCAGGAACTGTCCCACCCGTAGCTATCATCGCCAGTTTAGCAGCGGCAGGCTTTGCCACTGGCATGATGATAATAAATAATATTCGAGACTGCGAAACTGATGCAAACGCAGGTAAGTGTACGATTCCAGTTCGATTTGGGTATCAATTTACCCGTATCGAATTTATCGTTGTGATCGGAGTAGTGTATCTCGCGCCGATCGCGCTTTGGAGTGTATACGGATTCGAATTGTGGATCCTTCTCCCCGTTCTGTCGCTTCCGTATGCAGCTATCGTCATATATAGTGTACTGACCAACACTGATAGTGCGTTAAATCGCACCCTGATCAGAGAAGGACATCTAACCACGTTTCATTCTATATTATTCACTCTTGGATTGGTTATTCCACAATTAGTTAGGTGAATTATAATATAAATTAGGATAAGTGCGGTAAGAGGGTTGGGGAGTGAGTTTTTCATCCAATCACCATTGTTGGTGGGCAATCGTTTTGTTACTAATTTGTATCAATAGAACTGTGTGGCATCTGGATTTTTGCGAGGACCATACGGTGCGTCGTCGAGCCATTCGCCAGCTCCCTCCCAGTACCTGGACAGTTTCGCAGCGGCAGTCTTCTTGATTTTCGTTGTTAGGCGATTACTCTGGAGGTGCTCAAGGGCTTTTCCAGCGGCATATTTGTTATACTCAGCTGCTTTCTTTCTTCGCGTACCATATCGTTTGATTTCAGCTTCCGCAATCGAAGCAGTCTCTGCAGTAATTGCCACAGTGATGGCCGATGCTGCCTCGTCTGCGTCGGCGATTCCCGAGTTCATTCCTCGTGCGCCAAATGGTGCGAATAAATGAGCGGCTTCACCTGCGAGCAAGATGCGTTGGTGAGCGTCGACAAATGAGTCCGCTGTTACTTGTTTGAACGTATACCGGGAAATCCAGGAAATACGGGATCGGTATCGTTCTCCCAGAATCGTCGCTACCATCTCGCTTGCGACGTCCACATTTTCTACGTTGGACGGGTCATCAGATTGTTTGCATTGGATATCAATCCGCCAACCGCCCGTAAACGGAATAATCAGGACATTTCGTCCGCCGACGTCTGGGTGACTGTAGTGGAATACCCGCTCAACTTCCCGAGGGGTTTCAGGTGTTTCTTCAATATCGATGACAATAAATGAATTTTCCGACGCTTCTCCCTGAAAATCTGCATTGATCCCGTTACGAACTGTCGACCCAGCTCCATCAGCACCGACGAGATACTCTGTTCTCCATACGTCACCATCGACAGTTTGGACGCGAACACCATCTTGCTGTGGTTCTACGTGTTCAACTTCAGAGCTCCAGTGAATGGTTCCACCCTGTAGATTGAATGACTCTCGAAGGAAGGATTCGGTCGTGCTCTGTGGTAGACTCGTAAAATGCGGTAAATTACCAGTCCCTCCTGGATCAGAATACGTGCGGGAAAAAATCTCGTTGCCACGCCAAAGCGTTCGTCTGGTTGGCCATACGAGGCCTTTTTGAGCGATCTTCTGGCCTACTCCGGGATGAATCTGCTCTAGCCGATGAAGCGTTGAGCCATGAATGTATATCGCACGGGTCCCGCTTCGGTTTCGATCCCTCGAATCTGATTCAAGAATGATTGCCTTGATGCCCCGCGCACGAAGGGCAATCCCTGTTGCTAATCCTGTCGGACCAGCACCGACGATGATGACTGGTGCTGATTTGTTACTGGTACTCATTGTAACTGATTGGTGGAGGATAGCTATTGCTCACTCCTCGATGAACTTTTCAAATTTATCCTTTGGAAAGTATTCTACGATGTCCATTATATTGTTCTTTTCGTGGTAGATTGTGTATGTCCGTTTGAGTAGCTTACTGGTGTTTGCGTTAATGAATGATGGAAACTGCTCTTGTGCTGTTATACTATCGAAATCCACGAGTTCGCGGAATGTCTCGAATTGTTCGTTCCAAAACATGGCCCCGATACCAATGTCTTGATCACGGAGAATTGCCTCATATTGAGGATCTAGACTCTGTAAGTCGACCTCAGATGTTGCCCAAACCAATGGGTCAGGATCTAACGCGGATTCTAACGCCACTGTCCGATAGAGTGTGTCTCCACGAATATATCGGGCGAGGATAGTTACTGTGATTGGTTGGCCAGTTAGTGCCTCAAGCATTCGTGTTACAGTCCCATCATGAGTAAGAATTACGCGCTCAATTGGAGAAAACGTATCTTCATCGATACTCATCTGTCGAGTATTGAATGACTGAATTGATTGTTTTGGTACCATGGATCAACAGAATACTCCGTGATACATATATTTACTTTCGTATCTAAATATAGTAGAAAAGCTAAATAGGATCTGAGGCCACCAATTTGTATTTTTACAGAAAGCTAGTTAGAAATATATTCAATTAGAGGTGGCATGGATGGCTCCTAATAATTTGTTATCTGCGAACATGGTCTCTGTATGTTCCCATCCACTCCGATTGAGGAGCGATTTGTATTCATCGACCGTGCGTTCACGGCCATCTGCCCAGACAATCATCTGCATATCGTAGAGCGAACCGAAATGAGCCGGCTCTGAGTTGGGAATTACATGCTCGATCATGATGAGCTGTGCATCATCTGGCGATTGCTCGCGTACTGTGGAAAGTAACTGGATAGCCTGGGTATCACTCCAATCGTGGATGATATGTTTGAGTAGATATATATTAGCATGAGGGATCTCTTCGAACATGTCTCCACAAGCATATGAACAGCGATTAGCGACGCCGAATTCGTTTGCTAGTTGGAGTGTGTCCGCTTTGAGAAGCGGGGACTGGTCGTATACAGTGCCTGTGAGTGATTGATACTCTGAGAGAAGCATACATAGCAGATGACCGTGACCACCACCAATATCACAGGCGTGACCTTCTTCTGCGATGGGAGAGGAAGATAACAACTCACGAATTTCGGTGGCGTGTAGTCGTGAGTAACTTCTCATTCCATCATTCACCATCATCGCAGTTTCGAGGTTTGATGCCAGGTAATCAAAGAGTGGCTGTCCAAACTCACGAACAAATGCATTTTGCTCACCATCCGCTATCAGTTCAGGGAGATGTTTCCAGAGGTCGTTACTTAATTCACTGGTTTCAAATAGAAAATAATCTTTAATCGTTTCTGGGTGGTCTTCGGAGAGATATTCACCTGTCGCCGTCAGTGAATACCCCGCTTCAGATTCCTTTATTACCCCTAGCGTTACTAGTGACCGGAGCAGGCGATTACCGTGATCGGGATCAATATCCAACGCTTTCGTTATCTCGCTGCTATCTCTCGGCTCTGTTCCAACTGCTTCGAATACACCAACCCTGATTCCTACGCCGAGAATTCGTCCACGTGTAAGTCCAAATACTATATCTCGAATGTCTTCTTTTGCAGATTTCATATGTTTGTATTGCTATCTACTTCCAAATAATATGGTATCGATGGCATTTAATCACCTTTCTACAATACACTAGATCAGTGTTATATATGATATAGCTATCTATCTTCGTCTATTCCAATTACCTTATGTTAATATTTATATTGTACAAAGTAATTAGTTGGTGGGGCGCAGAGTACGGGTATCTAGACAATGGACGGACGCATTTCGATGTTGAAGACCCAACCGACATTGCCTTCGAATTTACGTTGGCAGTCTCTTCAGTCCGTAGTTGATAGCCTGTTTTTTTCGTTGAATCCAGGCTGAGACTGGCAACATCTACACTCCTTATTCTTCTTGATTATTAACTCTATACTACTAGATCATAGGTATTATTAGAATAGGTCCTGGAGTTAGTAACACTGATGGTTCAAATCTCTCGCCGAAGACTGATCCAGGGAGCAAGTGTAACCATGGTTGCCACAACGGGAATCGCTGGCTGTCTCGGTCGAGGAGGTGGATCCCTCGATTCCGTGACAGTCGCGTACGTACCGATTTATCCGAACATGCAACACTACGTGATGGAACAAGAGAATTACTATGAGGATGTCCCAGCGGATATCATAGTAGAGCGATTCAGCTCAGGTCCTAGCGTCGTAAAGGCGTTTGCCAGTGGGGATGTCGACGTTGCCCTCTTTGGAATCACCCCTGCGATGGTTCTTGTCGACAAAGGCACCAACGCCGGTATTCTCGCGGCCAATTCGAAAAACGGCTTCAGGATCATGGCCACAACCGAGCTCGTTGACCTCTATGAACAGGAGGGGCCGAACACGTTTGAGCGCTTTGAGAAAGAGCATGGCCGCAAGATACGATTCGGTGGCCCTCCGTCCGGAAGCGTTCCTGATATTGTGCTTCGGTATTGGATTCAGGAGGGTCTCGATGTTGGCGAGATGGATAGCGTCATCACCAAGTTGAAAGTCTCGCCGGCAATGGCGGTCCAGACAATCCAATCGGGTGATATCGATGCGACGATCATCCAAGAGCCGTTCGCGACGGTGATCGAACAGGATAACGGCTTCGGCGAACTCTCCTGGTCTGGAAGTATTCTCGAAAACCATCCGGTTACGGTGTTGTTCGCAAATCAGAAGGTAATCGATGACAGAGAGATCTCGCAGTCGCTGGTCGAACAACATATCTCGGCAACCGAGTTCACGGCAGACTCACCGGATACGGCTGCTGGTCATGCCGCATCGGTGATCGGTTCGGGAGTGAGCGAGAGTCTCGCTATGGCGGCCATGGACTCTAGGGCGTCTTCGTTTACTTCGAATCCTCATCAGATCACCGACCAGGCGGCGACGATGTGTGAGTTCGTCGCAAATGTCGGGAACACCGAAGAACCGATCGCGACAGAGAATCTGTTCGCGTACGAATCCTACGACGCCATTCAGGGATGAGACAACAGACTACTACTCGTTCCCACACGATGGTCGCCGACACTTTCGGGGTGGACCTGCAGCGGTGTCTACGCGGGTTGGGTGGTCTCCTCGTGTTCTTGCTTGTCTGGTGGCTCGGCGCAATGGCGACCCAGCCGTCATATCTGGTACCTGGCCCCCTCGATTCGGGGCGTGCGTTTGTCGACCTGTTCGCAACCTCGACTGCGATTATCGTCCCCGTCCTGGGCAATCGGCTAGTGCTACCGACCGGATTCGCACATCTCGTACAGACGTTGTTCCACTACGTTCCGGGTCTTCTCCTCGGAGCCAGCTGTGGCATCGGGCTTGGGATAGCGATGGGCTGGAACGGTGCACTCGATGACTGGTTGCGTCCGATCGTCCGGATGCTCCGACCGATTCCGCCACTGGCGTGGGTCGTCTTTGCGCTTGTCTGGTTCGGCATTCACCATACCGGTGCGGCGTTCATCGTCTTCGTCGGTGCCTTCTGGATCAATTTCTACGGCGCGTACAGTGGTGTCGAAGGCGTCTCGAGCAAGCTGACCGATGCTGCATCAACGCTAGGCGTAGAACGAGAGCTTTCAATGCTGAAACTCGTCGCACTACCAAACGCCGCTCCCCAGTTATTGACAGGGTTCCGGACGAGCATGGGTCGGTGCTGGATGATTGTCGTTGGCGCCGAGCTGTTCGGTGCACCCGGTGTCGGCTACGAGATCATCAACGCCTCGAACAATCTCGCGATGGCGACTAGCGTCGCGTATATGTTCCTGATCAGCTTGGCATTCGTCTGTATGGACGTTGGATTCCGATTCGTCGAACGGAGGGTACTTGCATGGCGTTGAATTCGAACTCACCCACCAGTTGGGAGTGTAACGAGAAGATCTGCGTTCGGAATATCAGCAGATCCTATGGGTCAACCCGAGCACTCGCAGATGTTTCATTTTCGGTTGCGGATGGCGAGTTCTTCTGTGTGGTTGGTCCCTCGGGATGTGGGAAGACCACGCTGTTACGTGCGATAGCTGGCCTCGAAGACGTAGATAGCGGCTCGGTTGTGGTTGATGGAGTTTCGGTCACCAATCCAGATCTGAATCGGGGGATGGTTTTTCAGGAGTATGCACTATTTCCCTGGCGAACCGTCCGTGGAAACATCCGGTTTGGTCTCGACCGTCCCTCGTGTGAGTGTCCGGACTGCGAGACACGGGTTCAGGAGTTGGTCGACCTCGTTGGACTTGACGGCTCCGAGGACGCGTATCCGAAGGAGTTGTCCGGTGGTATGAAACAGCGCGTCGGGATAGCACGCGCGCTCGCCGTCGATCCGGAGATCCTGTTGATGGACGAACCCTTTGCCAGTGTTGATGCCCGGACACGTGATCGCCTGCATGCCGAATTGCTCAACATTTGGAACCAGACCGAACAGACCATTGTGTTCGTCACGCACGACATCAACGAAGCGGTGACGTTGGCCGATCGCGTGCTCATCATGGACGCCAACCCGGGAACTGTCCAATCTATGGTTACTGTCGGTATCGACCGTCCGCGCCAGCGGACGGCCCAAGAGTTCACCGAATATGTTATTCAAATCAGAGATGAGTTCGGTACCTCGCATGGTGTCACCGAGGAATCGTTAATGAAGGATTTTTAACATTAAAGAACAACCAATATCTATAAAAATTTATTATCTATGGATAACCAACAAGGTAAGATTATTATAATTGCATCCATATTTGTTAATACGGATGGCACACATTCACCTCGGAGAAGGGACATTCCCGCTGTGGGCACTGCTTTTCTGGACACTCCTTGGCGTCGGACTGATCAGTGCTGTGGTGTATCGGGTCCGGAAGGGAGGTATCGAGACACACCAGATCGCCCTCGCGGGTATCGGCGCGGCCGCGAGCTTCGCGATCTTCCAGTTGAATATTCCCGTGTGGGGTGGCATCCACATGAACCTCACCGGTCTCGTTGGGATCCTCGCCGGGCCGCTGCTCGGGGTACTCATCACGCTGGTCGTGAACATCTTCTCTACGGCGGTCGGACACGGTGCAGTCGGTCTGCTCGGTGCGAATACGCTTGTTAACGCTACCGAAGCCATCGTCGCCTACTACGCGTTCAAAACGTTGATAGGGATGGATTGGGACATCTTTTCTGCCAGCACAAGTGCGGCGACGCTTGGTCTCTCGGCAGGGGCCTTCCTGATGGGTGCGATCATCGTCATCAGTGGTGTGAACGGGAGCGCACTGCCTCGTGGTGAACTGACGATAGCCGTCGCAGGTTTAGTCGGGTTGAATCTCGGCGTCGCCGTCATTGAGGGGATTCTCACTGGCTTTATCGTCCAGTTTCTAGCCTCGGTTCGACCCGACCTCATTGGGATCGTCGATCGTGACACACGAGAAGAGACGACCGGGGTGACTGCTTGATGCAGCGATGGAAACAGTACGGCGGGCTCGCTGGCCTGTTTGCGGTTTGTCTTGCTGCTGGGCTGTGGGGCTTTCGCTCTACTGGCGGCGCACTCCCGTGGGCAAAGCGCTCCGCAAAGACACTCCACCGTGGCGTAAACGAAGGCGGCGGCGTGCTCATTGACTTCGGTCGCGGTATCGTTGTAGCTGGTCCGATCCGAAAGAACGGTATGATAATCGAGTTTGGCGCACTCGTTTTCTTGCTCGTTGTCCTCGGAGTCGGCATATACGTCTACGCGGACCGCTACGGCGGTTTCGACGACGAAGAACACACAGCACCCTAATCGTGACGACACTCTCGAATCACGTCCCGGACCCGCGACTCATCACGGCCATTGCCAAGCGGCGGGACGGACTGTTGCACCGCGTTAATCCTTGGACGAAGGTCGGTATCGGTGGCGCCCTCGTCATTGCCGTCACGGTGTTCGACCGGTTCGCGCTTCTGGCTGGACTGTACGGAGCCGTGCTGGTCGTGTATGGGCTCGGGAAATTACCCTTCCAGCGGCTGGCTGGCTGGTATACACTTCCGATGCTGTTCATCATTTCTGTTGCCGGGCCGCTGGCGTTTCTTGAGCCAGGTACACCAATCGGTGGGGCACTCTCGACATCGCTGGGTGAACTCTCGGTCACGTGGGCGGGACTCGTTCTTTTCTTGGAGCTTAGCTTTCGATCACTTACGGTCGTCACATTTACTTTGACAGCGTCGATGACCACGGAATACTCCGACATCGTGTATGTGCTCGGACGGCTGCTCCCCCGGCCACTCGATCAGATTGCGTTACTTACCTATCGGTTCACGTTCGTCATGCTCGAGACACTCGAGAACCTAGTAAAAGCCGCACAATCCCGAGGTGCGAACTTCTCGGAGTTCTGGTCGAACAAGCGGCTGTATGCGAAAATCTTCGGTATGATGATGCTATCGGCAATTGAGCAATCCGAACGGCTCGTCAAGTCGATGGAAGCCCGCGGTTACAACGGCGACATTACACTGTACGGCGATGTCTCGACCCCACCGGTTCACGAACTGGTCATCGTCCTCGGCTTCTACGCTGTTGTTGTCGGCTACGCAACGTTCGTGGTTTATGGGGTGGGACTGTGAGCCTGGATGAGGTACCGCTGGTCAATCTACAGTGTGAGGCGCACACGTATCCTGACGGGACGGTCGGGATACACGACATAGAATTTAGCGTTTACCCCGATGAAGTCATCGCGCTCGTCGGTGGCAACGGAGCTGGGAAATCGACACTCCTCGAACATCTGAATGCGACACTCGTTCCCGGCGACGGCGAACTCGTTATCGACGGCACGCAGATCACTGAGAACAATATATCATATGCTATAGAAGAAGTTGGCATCGTTTTTCAGGACGCCGATATGCAACTCGTCGCACCTACGGTTCTTGATGATGTGATGTTCGGCCTCCAGAACTATGGCATCCCCGACGACGAATCGAAACAGCGCGCTCGTGAGGCGCTCGCAATCGTCGACGCAGGCCACCTCGAAGACCAGATTCCCCACTACCTGAGCGGCGGGGAAAAACGCCTGGTCGGCCTTGCTGGCGTGCTCGTCCTCGATCCGAGCGTCGTCGTACTTGATGAACCGCTCGCGGGCCTCGACCCTGAGCGCTCCCAACTGGTCACCGACCGGATTCGGCAGATTCACGAGAGGGGTATCAGTGTCGTCTTCTCGACGCACGACCTCGACTTTGCTGCAACGGTCGCAGATCGTGTTTGCGTGATGGCTGACGGTACCGTCGTTGAGTGCGGGACCCCCCGAGAGGTTTTCTACGACGACCCGTTGTTGGCGAAAGCGAATCTTCATCCGCCGAGTGCAGTTCGTGTGGCTCGTGATGCTGGGTTGGGAGCACAGCCAGTGACGGAAGCTCATCTCGTTGCACACTTCACGGACGCTAGCAACTCGGAAACCGAACAGACACTACCACCAGATGGCAGCGAATACGATTGACTGCTTCCTGAGATATCTCAATTTGCTCTCATAATAAAAGAGATTATTGCCTTACGGTACGCGTAGGTAATCGTTGTGACTACGCTCACGTAGACAGCTTTCGTCTTCTGGCTATATCCTGCCCATCACACCGAATTACTTAAACAATAATGATGGCTTCATATGGTATGCTCTCCTTGCCATTACAGACCGGGGGTCCTGGCGTGGTCGAGTTGGCCGTTCTCCTCGTACTCATCGTCGTGGTGTATCAGTCCATCGAGACCGTCCCGGCGCACGAAAAGTATGTGCTCACAGTGTTCAATAAGTACCGGAAGCTGCTTGAGCCCGGTGTCAATTTCGTTCCACCGTTCGTCTCATCGACGCATCCGATCGACATGCGGACGCAGACACTCGATATTGCTCCCCAGGAGGTGATCACGCGGGATAATTCTCCCGTGACGGTGGATGCGATCGTCTACTACAAGGTGATAGACGCGAAGAAAGTGTTTCTCGAAGTCGGTGATCACGAGCGAGCAGTGTCCCATCTCTCCCAGACGGCGCTTCGGATTGTGTTCGGCGACATAGATCTCGACGAGGCGCTTGACGGCATGCCGAGCAAGCGCCGAGAGATCAACATAGAGCTCCGCAACGAGCTGGACGAAGGCACCGACAAGTTGGGTCTTCGCATCGAGTTCGCCGAGGTGCGCGAGGTGGTCGAGGGATCTTCCCTTGACCCCACCGAAGAGAAAGAGGAAAACATAACGACGGCTCACCTCCAGACAGACCTACTGGCAGTCATCGAAGGTGGATATGTTGCGGAGAACGAGGAGCTTGAGCAGAAGCTTATCGCCCACTTTAATCATCTTAAGCGCGAGGAGGACGACTTGTGATCCAACACTCACGTCGGTGTGGAAAAGCGGACGGGAATTGGGTAACTATCGCTTCACTAGTATTCTCGAATACATAGCGAACGTCGAGGGTATCGAAGTCGTAACAGTGTTCGAACACGATACGAGCAAGATGTGTTGTGTCTGTGGGAGAAACGACGATAGTTAGCGTGTTGAGTGTGGTCTGTACGTGTGTGAAGAGTACCGTTGACAATTTGTACGCAGGTCAGTTGACTTGACGATTGTTAGCTTCCACAACTTCAAACGTAGAATCCATGGCTTCCTGCTCGATTTACTATTTCAAAATCAATGTTTCTATTCACTACGTGCGAGTTGGATGGCTTCCTGCATTTCACCACGCCATGGATCACCATGCCCCGGTAATAGCGTGACCTCACCGAGTGATCCGAGCCGATCGAGGGACTCGAGGGCCTGTTCTCTATTATCGTTAAACATTGACATAATCTGTGGACCACGAGTATTACCAGTCTTGAGATCAACTGTAGCGAGTGCATCGCCGCAGAAAAGAACGTTTCGATCCGGTAGATATAGCGCGCATGAACCAGTAGAGTGCCCCGGAACGTGAATTACCCGTAGTGTCGCCGACAGTTCGAGGTCAGTTCCAGCCGCAAACGATTCGACCGATTCTAGCGGCGATGGGATCCCCCCACTGCGACTAAACTCGATTAACAGTCGTATTACGGCTGGTCGCCAGAGATTCCGAACTAGCTCCAGCATATTTTCTTCGCCATCACCGTCAACCAGTGCTACATCCGCCGTATGCACCAGGACGGGGACATTGGCAGTCTTTTGCAATTGATTAGCAAAGCCAATATGGTCTCCATGGCCGTGTGTCAGTACCAGTGCTGCAATGTTTTCAGGGCTGTATCCGAGCCCATTGAGACCGTCTAACAGCTGTTCCCAATGGTTTGGAAGTCCTGCATCAATAACAATTAGTTCACCTCCTGCCTCGACGACATACCAATTGACACGGTTCGTTCCAAATCGATAGACCCCGGGTGCGACTTTGGAGTCATGTGCCACTTCTTGTCTGCCATTGGTCGTCTCCGTGCTAGTCATATTACTTCCAAACACTGTCCACGTATGAATATAGTGATAACATATGAGATGATTCATATAATAATTTTCAATTATGTCGTAGAGTAGCGTTGTTGCGCCCGACGAAGACGTACCAGTGAAAGGTCCTGTCCTACAACGTTGATGGGCTGCTCCCGTCGGAACAGTAGGTGACGACTCCTCTCCATCTCCCGACGAGACTTGATGTGACTGCTAGTTCCTCCCCAGGAGTAGCTGGTTCCGAATAACGTAGTACTCTCGTTACAGTTTCATGAGCTGTGCGGCTAGCGTTCGCAGTTCGGTCACCTCGTCGAGTGGTGCCAGCCATCGATCGGGAAACGCACTAGCCCCGAATCGAGCGCCAGCGATGGCTCCTGTGACAGCACCAATCGTATCCGTATCACCGCCGCGATTTACACTCCGCACGATTGCCTGCTCACCGTTTTCTGCCCGGAGGCCATCGTAGAGTGCCGTCTGGAGGGTATGAATCACGTATCCTGACGTCGGGAGTGTTCTCAGTTCGTTCCCGCGAGCAATGGGCTCAAGTGCCGTAACGAGCTCCTCGGGAGCCTCTGGCCTGATGTAGTCGAGAGCCGTCGTGAGCGGTTCTGAGTTACCTCGCAGCACTTCTGCGAGTGTGAGATTCACCACCGCGCATCCGTCGGTACACCGTGGATCGGCGTGTGTAATTTCGGATGAGTGACGACTTACCCGGACGAGCCAGGAGGGATCATCAGGATACGCAACTGCAAGTGGTGGGCAGCGCATTACACTCCCATTGCCGGCATTGCTTCCCTCAGCACTGGCCTCCCACACGTCGCGACCAGCAACATCCCATGTCGCGCCCTGCTTTAGCTGTTGCAGCGAGTGGCGTGTCATAGATCCGATATCAAACGGCTCCGTGTCGTACCACTGGACGAAGCGGTCCGCGATGTCTGCGGGCTCAAAGTCCGAATGAGTCGCTAAACTCCGAGCGATACAGAGCGCCTGGTCCGTGTCGTCAGTAACCGTCCCCGCTGGCTGCCCCCACGTTCCATGGCCGACCATCTCCCGAAGGATGCCATGCTCTGTTTCGATTTCAGAGGCTGATTTGAATTCAACTGGCCGCCCGAGTGCATCACCACATGCGAGGCCGAGAAGGACGCCCTCGGCACGATCTGTGTCCATACGTGATTGCACACTTCCATTTGAGAAAAAGATGACCTATTGCTTCGACATACGATGTATTTTAACACACTAGTTCTGTTCTTTACGAATGGCTGTAGTGCCCTGTTTTCGTATTACCATCCAAATAATCACCCTAGCACTGTCTTTTTGCTTCTCGTACGGATGCCAGTGGCGTTCCGTTGACCATGTCGGTTATCCTCTCATCAGTTGTGACAGGTATCCTACTCTACAGTTTCGAGATCACCCTCCCAACAGTTGCGGTGCGATTGTTGGCCACCCACCTACTTGACAGTCGGTATCTCTCTTCACATGAGATTTATACATAAATCTATCGTATAATGCAATATTTTGAAAAATAAAGCAGATATCGATCCTCGATCTATTTGAGGTCGACGAGGGTATGATTTTCTAATGTATGGTCCGTTTAGCGACTAGCTTGACACCCACATTTCGCCCGTGACTGTGCAGTATACTTCACCTTCCGTTGCTACCGGTTTCGACGTTGGCCGCCTGCTGGTCAAGCCAGTCTTTCAGTCCCGAGTCGGGGACGGTCAGCGAATGCGTGGTTCCCCCGTGCTCCGGGTATCCGCCGGCCTCACTCACGCTGTCAGGAATGTCGGAGAATCCGGCGTTGTCATCGTTCGGATCCACGTCCAGGCTACCCCAGCGGTCGGTGATCTGCTGGACGATTTTCTCTTCCTGGTAGATCCGGTCGGCCGGTCGTGCTCCGGCGTAGGTCTTATTGTGACTCTCGACATCTCCGGCAGGGAGTGCTTCGAGACCGCTTGGCCACAGCGGCGGGGAATCGAGTTCAGTTCCGACGTCAGAGAACGGTCGGCCGTTGAGCGAGGGGTCCACAACGTAGTTATCGTCCATGTGGACGCTCCCGTTCCCGAAGACGACCGGATCTCTGAAGCTAAATCGGTGGATATACGCGTTGCCCACAACCGATGCCTCGGCACTGTCGTCGATCCAGATGGCCTTGTCGTGGTAGAAGTTCAATCCGTTGACGACGACCGTGCTGGTCTCTGATTTCAGCCGCGGGTTGCGGTCGTTGTTCTTCGCGTAAATGGTCCCGAGGATTGCGACATTCTGAGCGCCGTCGCCGACCAGTGTCCCGTTGGAGTTCTCCTCGGGATCCTCAAGCCCTTCTGCGATCATGCAGTTAGCGACCGTGGTGTTATTCGAGTCGTAGCCGACCGAGAGGTTCTCGTCGCGGCCCCAGAAGGACGTACAGTGGTCGAAGATAACGTTGTTTGCGCCATCACGACTGTTCAGCGGATCGGTTCCCTCGCCGCCGCTTCGATCGCCTCGAAGGATGCGGATGTGCTGGACGACGGTGTTGTCCTGTTCGACCTGGACCATCCCGTTGATGAACGTGATACCGGGCGAAGGCGCGGTTTGGCCGGCAACCCAGCAGTCGCCGTAGGTGATCGAGAGGTCCGCGCCCGCAAGGTCGACGACACCACTCTCTTCGAAGATGATGAGGCGCCTGCTGTCCGTCGTGAATGCGTCCTCGATTTCGTCGAAGTTCGCGCCGACCTTGATCACTTCGACGCTGTCGTCGAACCAGTCCACGTCCGCGAAGCCGTCCTCGTAGTCGAAGTGTGGTCCCCCCTCGACACCCTCCGTCGTCGAGAATGTCACTATCTCCCCGGTGGCCGTATCGTTGTCTTCGGCAGAAAGCGCCGCACGAAACTCGTAGTCGGTGTCACTCGTCAGCCCGAATTCGGTCTGCTTGAATGGGCCGGTCTCGGACCGGTTCTGGGACGATGTCTCGGTCCACGTGGAGCTACCGGCTTCCCGATACTCGAAGAAAACATCCGCGTCGAACGCACCGCCGAGGTCGTCGAGGTTTCCCGATAGTGTCGCCGCTGCTGAGGAGATGTCAGACGGTGCTTCCGTCGAGACGACCGGCTGTGTGTCCGGCGGTCGCGTCGCGACCGTTTCGACGAAGCCGGCATCGACATCGCCGTCGCTGGCGTTCGCGACCGCACGGTATTCGTAGTCGGCCTCGCTCGTGAGCCCCGAGACATCGGCGTTGAACGACCCCACCGAGGAAAGGGTCTGTGTCTCGGAACTGCTCCACGAAGTGCTACCGGTTTCCCGGTACTCGAAGAAAACATCGGCCGAGGATGCGTTCCCGAGCAAATCGAGCGAGGCCGACAGCGTCACACTGGTCGCTCCGACGTTCGATGGCGATCCGGTCGAGACGAGCGGTAACGGATCGTCCCCGCCGGTACCGCCGGTGACGCTCCCGGAGACATCGGGATTGCCCAAATCCCGGTTGTTCGTTAGAGAGATATTCTTGAGGCCGGTGAACTCACCCGTACACAGCGTCCCAGTGTTCGCGCTCGTCACACTCAAACCGAGGTAGCCGCCAGTCGTGAAGTCCACCGAGGCCAACTCAGCGATTAGCGTCCAGTCGCTGCCATCTGTCGAGAGGTACGCCTGAAGTGTATCGTCCGTCCGGACGAGGCGCTGCCAGTCGGCGGCCATTTGTCCGCCGTTACGGATGACATCCCCACCGTCTGAGGTCGTACTCTCCGTATACCCGCCGGTGTTCGCGCGCCAGGAGAACGAGGAGTCGTTCCCCGGCGTCTTCCGTACCATGACGTTTTTCGCGTCGGCCGCGAGTGACTCGCGGAACATCAGGCCGGCTTTAGCCCACCCGTCCGTGTCTTCGATGCTCGTTGCGTTGACGACCGCGTTGAAGTCACCCCTGACGTCGGTGAAGTAGTAGTGACCCGCATCAGCCTCGTCCCAAATATCTTCACCGCCCCCTTCGACGGTGATCGTGGATGCTGCTGTGACCGTCCCGCCAAGCATGGCGGTGCCGATACTTCCTGCTGCGATCGCGCGCAAAAACGCGCGTCTGTTGTGTGTCATCAATAGACACCATTACGACAATATACAGATCAGATAATAAAATTATCTTAGTAATAATTATCATTATATGACTATAATATTAACAGTAATTAACTGAGACAGTTGAGGATGCTGTTTGATGCCCCGCGTGGCGAGCGGAAAGAAGGTACTGGGCGGATCTGTAGAAACCACAGCAGGTCTGCGACAAGCGGCGAGTAGTACCGACCAGTCGGACACCCCCACCGCGTAGCGGGGACGTTCCCCGGTCGAGAACGTGTTTGTGCCTGGCTCAGCCACGCCATTCTGCTATGAGATTGCACTCGTCTCGCAGGGGATAACAGGCGACATCGGAATCGACTCTCATGTAGAGAAGGATTACAGCCATACGCTTGTAACGGCTGAATGTGCTTCTCGAACAGAACCTTCCCTGATCCACCACTGACTGGCCGGATCATCCATCGAAATTTGACTGTGACACCGCTGTACTCAGCCGGTTTACTAGGTGTAACGGAACAACGGATCGAACGGATTCTATTTGATGGGTTTTGATGCCGTTGAATCGCAGTCGATCGCTGCTCTGTGGCACATTTGAGAGGAATTCTGTTCTTCTGTCGGGAACAGAATATGTTCACTATTGATGAATCGAGACGAACTCGTCCAACAGACTGGTGAATGCTGGTCGGGGACTGCTCGCACCGGTTTGGAGGAGCATCGAGTCCGGCGTGCCGACGCATGACGGCAACCCTGTCCGAGAGAACACGAACACAGTATGGAGTGACTAGGGGTCAGGCATCGCCTAGGAAGCTAAGTAGTATGTAGTGGGATGCTGTAGATGCACACGACTCACGTTAACGATGGGCAAAGACTGGGAACCAACAGAGATGAATTGTCGAACAGCGCCATCCGATTATCCATAATCCTGGTGAAACGTTCCAAAAAAGCCCCCGAACGGTCACCCTTTCCGACGGTGTTGCTCGTACAGGGACGCGTTCGGTTGAGAAGCCCAGGGACGATTAGGGTGGACTTGCGCTCGCTTCTTCGACGGAAAGTGCCCACTGTTCGAGCCAGTCGCGGAGACCGCTGCTGGGTACCGACAGCGAGTGTGTGTTCTCTGGGAGGCTTGGGTAACCGCCGACAGCGTTGTGGTCGGGGATCCAGTAATCATACGGTGAATCGAGCCGATCGTTTCCAGCCCGATCGATGATCTCTTGGATGAGGCGCTCATCGTTCCCCGTCCGGTCAGCTGGCCGTGCACCAGCGGTGGCGAGGTTGTGACTCTCCACATCGGTGGATGGCATGGCAGTCAATCCGTTAGGCCAAAGCGGTCTCGAGTCGGTCGTTTCTTCCTCGACGAACGGAACGTCCGAGTCGATGGGTGGATCAGCTGTGCTGTTGTCCTCGCCGTACACCGTCCCACTGCCTTCGACGATCGATTCGCCGGTGGCGGTCACGCCAGTGTACTTGTTTCCGACCCACGTCGTTTCGGCCGATCCGTCGGTGCTCGAAGCTTCATCGAAGAAGTAACAGAGATTGTTGGCGACGACGGTTCGCGTGTTGCTTTTGAGCCGTGGGATCCGGCTCCGAGCTTTCGCCCAGACGTTGCCAAGCAGCGCGACCCGGTCGGCCCCATCTCCGATCAGCGTACAGTAATTATGGTCGGATCCATCGCCGTACGGATCGTACAGCCCCTCGTAGATCAGGTTGTTCGAGTACGTTGTCTGGTCGGTGTCGTATCCGACCGACATGCATTCATCGACCCCCCACGAAGCCGTACAGTGATCGATGACGTTATTGACGGTCTCGTCCTGGGTACTGATCGCGTCGTTGCCCTGAATGTTGCCGTCGGGACCAGGCCCGACGCGGGAACGGATGTGCTGTACGACGCAGTTATTGGCATCGACTTGCACCATTCCCTTGATGAACGTGATCCCCGGTGAGGGTGCGGTCTGGCCTGCCACCCAGCAGTTGTCCTCCGTGATTTGGAGCGTATCCCCGCCCAGATCGATCGTGCCGCTGGTCTCGAAGACCACCACGCGCGAACCACTCGCGTGGAACGCGCTTTCGATGGCGCTACGGGTCGGCTCGGTTACCGTGATGACTTGTGTACTGTCATCGAGCCACGAACCCATCGATGCGAAGCCGTCACTGCCATCGAAATACGATCCACCGGACGTTCCACCGCCATTATCTTCTGAGGCTGTGAACGTGTTTATCGAGCCGGTATCGGAATCGTCATCACTGGCGTCCGTCAGGGCTCGGAATTCGTAGTCGGCTCCCGGAGAGAGTCCCGATACGCCCTGGCTGAATGAATCCGTTGTGGTGAGTGTCTCCTTGTTCGTCGTGGTCCACGCACTCGCGCCAGACTCGCGCCATTCGAAGTAGACATCGGCTGAGGATGCCCCGCCCAGCGCATCGAGCGCGCCGTTCAGTGTCGCCGACGTATCGGTTACGTTTGACGCCGAGCCTGTCGATACGACCGGACCGGTGTCGCCACCGCCATCGTCGGTCGAGACGCCCCCCGCCACATCGACGGCTCCGATATCCTGGTTGTCGCTCGGCCCAACGCCCGAAAGATTCGAGAATGTCCCTGTACAGAGAGTGCCCGCGTCGTGACTACAGACGGCCAATCCGACGTACGCGCTGGCCGCCAAATCGATCTGGTTCGGCGAGATGTCGGCGATGAGCGTCCAGGTGCTGCCGTCGCTTGACCCGTACGCCGAAACCGTGTCACCGGTGCGCGTTAATCGCAACCAATCGGCTGCCATCGTCCCGCCGGAGATTTCGCTCTCACCTTCCCCTTCATCCGATGTTGTACTTTTTGCTGCGGTGCCGTTATTGGAGCGCCACTGAAACGATGTCTCGTTTCCTGGCGTCTTCCGAACCATTGCGTGCTCGGCATCATCGTTTAGTGTCTGACGAACCATGATGCCCGCCCGTGCCCACTCATCGGTGTCCTCTACGCTGTCAACTTGGACAGTAACGTCGAAGTCTCCGTCTATCTCCTCGTAGTAGTAATGGAATTCATCCGCCTGGTTCCAGATGTCCTCACCGCCACCTTCGATGGTGATCGTGGGTGCTGCCGTGGCCGTCCCGCCAAGCACGGCCGTCCCGATACTCCCCGCTGCGATCGCACGCAAAAACGTGCGTCTGTCGTGTGCCATCAATAGACACCATTACGACAATATACAAGTCAGATAATAAAATTATCCTAGTAATAATTATCATTAGGGTGAGGATGAGAAACTGATCTACTACGATTTTCACTGATCGGCTCCGACGATGACAGCCATCTGCTATGGCCGATATCAATTCCCGAGGCGGGAACAGAATCGACAGTATCAACGAACTCAAAGAATGAATTCATATTAGTGTTGTTAAGTTGGTCGACGCGGCCTGAATCAGCTGATTCTCGACATGGTGAACCCCGTTTGCAAAGTCTACCCTGTAATCGGGTCAGATCAACAGTTAGCCACAAGATCAGATGGCTGGATATCTGTCGCAATTTGCCCAGGCAATCGAGCGATTACAGACGTACCACTGTAACAGTACTGCGGTCGCCTGCTCGATGATATAGCCGGTGGCACGGATGCTACCACCGCTACGGGATGGCAGTTTGAAGCCACGTCGTGTGAACTGGATCTCCTTTGAAGATGCATACACACGGGAGAGCCCATCGCAGGCAATCGAAAATTGGAAAACCGTATGGAAATTACACGACGAGATCATTAAATATTGGTTCTTCTGCAGCGGCCGTTTCTACGTAAAGCGGCTAGGAATCGTGTGTGTCAAACGAAGGCATCCTTTTCACTGTCTGAAAATCATTAATCTCGCCACAATATTAATGGAACTATTCCCTGTAATATATTATTATAATTCCCAAATATAAAATATACCTATATATGATAATTTAACCATATTTAAATAAAACACACTACTTAATATAGTTTTATATAAATAAGTTTACAAATATTTGGGATTGAATATTTATGGTTGTTCTTCTCATACTATCTAAGTTGCTACAGAGAGCCTATCAAATTTTTCTCCACTTATATCCGTTTCTGTAACTGATGGTCATCAATAACTCACAAGGAGGATGTTCTCCCCACATAGTCCTCGGAGTCTGATCGTGTATGACATGTGTGTCGCACTTCTGCATCAATAAAATTTCACTGCTATAAATAATAAATTATAGTATAGGAAATATTATTTTTATTGAGTATATACTATAGATACTATGGTAGGGAATTCGAATTCGGTGGAACGATATCGGCAGCGCCCAAAATCAGTCGTAACGGAATCTGGTGACGGCCCCCCGGTCGTATTCGCCCACGGTATGTTGATGGATCGAACGCTATTCACGCCACAGTTGTCAACATTGTCAGACACGTATCGGACGATTGCCTACGATCTTCGCGCTCGGACAGATCGATACGAAGGTCCGTACAACCTTTCCGCACTCGCTGATGATCTCGCAGCGTTGCTCGACACCCTCAACGTCGAGTCGATTGTGCTTGCCGGTGTTTCGACAGGAGGATTCATGGCGTTGGACTTTGTGAACCGTTATCCTGAACGCGTTCGAGGGATCATCCTCATCAACAGTATGGCAGCGTCGCATACCGAAACAGAACGAAATGAGTACAGCAATCTCGCAGCGCAAGTTCGTAAGAACGGACCGACCGATCAATTGCTCGACATCGGTCGAGTCCGGATGTTTGGTGAGACAACACGCGAAACAAATCCAGTCCTTGTCGAGCACTGGGTCAATCGGTGGCGCACCTATCCTGGGGAGGCTATTTACTACGAGATGCAATCGTGGATCGGTCGAGAGGACTTTACGGACAAATTGTCCAATATTACAGTTCCGTTTCTTTCGATCCACGGCACGGAAGATACCGTACTTGCTCCAGAACGCACTGAATCAATGCTTACACAGGTCCCGTATGGAGACCAGGTGTTGATTGAGGATGCCGGACATAGCGCGCCGATTGAACGACCTGATCCCGTAAACCACGCCATTCGAGAATTCCTTTCGGATGTCTCGACATGCCAGATTCAGTCACAATTCAGTGTTTGGTGAAATATTTCCATCCTTGATTAATACTGTATAATGGCAGTGAGAAAAAGCGCGAATTCATTGCTTGAATTGTGTGGGTGTTGTGAGCAGTTGCGAGCGGCAGGTGGTGCTGGCACTCACACTGAAACTAGCGGTAACGCCCAGAGCGCATGCAAGTAATACTGATGCGCGTTCCGGTATTCGACGGTGGCAATCGTCTCTCCCATGAAACATCATGGCTGATCCTCAAGAACGTACCCCTAATTTTGATCCAGACCGAATGTGTGTCCTTTCGTAAAATCAGTATGAGATGCGCAAGTTGAGCACAGATACCGTCAATTAGTTTTTGAATATTATAAATACAATTCATAGATAATAATATATAATAAATTATATATGAACAAAAAGATTAATATAAATGTAACTAGAATATTATCATATGGAGGAACTACACTATGAAGACATCTCAGTTGGTGACACAGACGAATTCGGAAGCTATACTGTAAGCAAAGAGGAGATAACCGCATTTGCTGAGCAGTACGATCCACAGCCGTTTCATGTTGATGAGGAAGTTGCCAAAGAGTCGGCATTTGGAGGGCTCGTTGCTAGTGGTCTCCAGACTGTTGGAATTGGACAACGGATGATGGTTGAGAATATGCTTCTCAATTCCAGTGCTAGGGGGGCTCTCGGAGTCGATAATCTACGGTGGAAACAACCTACTCGTCCTGGAGATACTCTCTCTGTGAAGACTGAAATAGTAAAAAAAAGGCCTTGGATCGATGACCTTGGAATTGTTAGCATTCAAATGACTGTAGTAAATCAGAATGATGAGAAATTAGTATCTCTTATTGTATTAATACAGTTTGGAATGAATGATGATGCGTAGGGGCTTTCCCACAGCACCCATATTTGATTTAAATTCGCGAGAAATCTGATTAATTGATTTAATAAAGAGCACCGTATAGGAGCATAGCACACCCAAGTTAATGGAGATGGTGGTTATGCTCACAGTATTTCATCGTTTGAACATTCATTACAGATAACCCGGGTCTCACCGATAGTGGATCTATCTATCTCATGTATTGTTTCTTCTTGACATCTATTGCATGGGTATAATACGCTCACTTCGTCCGGATCGTGTCCAGCACCCGGTGCACCGATTGCCCAAACTGTGAGTGGTTCATCGTCTTTATTATCTCCCCTCTGAAATTCGCCAGGAGGAAATCTGATTAGCTCTCCCTCTTTTACTTTCACTGTTTTTTTGTCCTCACCCACTGTGAACGTAGCTATTCCTTTCTCGACATAGAAGACCTCTTCTTGATCGTCGTGTTTGTGGAAGAGACCAGCGATCGACTCTCCTGGCTCCAGACGAAAAAAGTTCATTACGAAATCTGTTGTCCCGAGTTCATAGGAGATCGGTCGCCGTTCGCTATGAACATCTAATGGACTTAATACTACTCGTGCATCTTCAATATTTATCTTATCCATAGTTAGTATTGCAAATACAGACCAATAAATCTTTATAATATTATAGAAATTTAGTATTGGAGCAATACATGGTATACCATTGTTCGATTATTGATCATTTTATGAAAGCTGTCCTCCATCAGCCCGAAGGACAGAACCTGTGATATAGCTGGCCTCATCGCTTGCGAGGAACGCCACGACACCTGCGACCTCCTCTGGTGATGGAATTTCCCGCTGTGGAATCTCTTTAATCACGTCGTTTTCAGAGATGTGTTGATCGAACAGATCCGTTTTTACGTATCCGAATGCGACTGCATTCGATCGGATGCCTCGTCGAGCATACTCATGAGCGACAGCCCTTGTCAACCCAATAAGACCGGTTTTACTCGCACAGTATGCTGTTTGTCCTGTGAAGCCGCGAACACCGGCCATCGATGAGATATTCACGATGGCTCCATTGTTTTCCCTTTTCATATACTCTGTTGCAATCTTTGTGCAGTTCCATGCCCCATCAAGGTTAACCGCTATGTTACGGTCCCATTCTTCCTTTTCTAGACGAAACAGCACTTTTGCGGTCATCATTCCTGCGTTGTTGACAAGCACTGATGGTGGACCAAACTCTTCTGCAACACTATCGATCGCTGCTTTTGCGGCGTTATAATCGGCAACATCAAATTTTATTATATCTGATTTAACATCATAATTTGAAAGGATCTCTTTCATCTCCTCCGCAGCCTCGTCGTCTGAGTAATATGTTGGAATTACGGCTGCGCCCTCCTCTGCGAACCGCTTTGTAATTCCTCGTCCAAGTCCACGTGTGCCACCAGTAATTATCACTACGTCATTTGCAAATTCATATCCTTTTGTCATATTTTTAGTTTATCTATGTCTTCTATAGAATCAATTGCCACTACTTCTGCATCAGGGTGAATTGTGGTGATAAAACTAGCAAGCGTTCCTGAGGGTGGAAATTCGACATACTGTTGTACTCCTTCTGCTTTCAGTCGGTCTACCACTCCAGTCCAGTCAACTGGATTTGTAATTTGTGTTTTGAGAGAAGCCAACACCTCATTCGGGTTTTTGATCATCTCTTTCGTGGTACTTGAAACGACCGGTGTGTGAAGGACAGTGTCTGGTTGATATCTTTGAAGAACTGGAGCGAGTTTCTGCTCTGCAGGTTTCATAATTGGCGAATGGAACGGTTCACTGATGTCGAGATCGATGAAACGGATTGGGTTATCTTCACTCTTCTTAAGTGTTTCGATGACACCATCGACGGCCGTTGCAGTACCACTTATCACTGTCTGTTTCGGTCCATTAAATCCCGCGACACTGACCTCAGTGAACTCCTCACAGATGGAGGCAACAATATTAGGCGAGACTAATAGAACGGCAACCATTCGTCCATCGATATCCTCACAGACAGCTTCCATCACTTCGCCGCGCTTTCGGACCACTTGGACACTGGTTGTTGGATCGAGACCGCCAGCGGCTGTAACTGCTGTATACTGTCCCAGACTGTGACCACTCATGTAATGGGGAAAGCGGCCGACTTGATTATGTACTGCCATGTAGGCTGCAATACCTGCTGCAAGTACTGTTGGCTGCGTATTTCTTGTTGGTCGCAATTCTTCAGAATCACCCTCAAAACAGAGATCCAATAACTCGAAATCAACGGCAGCGTCCATCTCCTTGAATACGGCTCGCGCATGGGAGTCTTGCTCGTAGAACGATCGAGCCATGCCCGTTTTCTGGCTTCCTTGACCAGGAAAGACGAAAGCTGTCTTTGTACTGAAGTTATCTCTACTCATGTATTTTTCCGTAATGGTTATGTAGCGACGAATACTCCAAATCATCCATGTTGGATGTGGTATTCTTATTAATATCTTTCATAGTCTGGATCAAACATTAACGCTGAGTACGGTTCCGGCTCTACTCCGTCTACAACATTATACTGCGAGAAGTCTTCTACCCCTACCTCCTGAAGTAGTTTTTCGTCATAAAATGCATTACCGGTACAATCATCGGGATGTCTCGAAACAATCTCAAGAACGGCGTCCGACACTATTTGTGGGTCTCGCCAGTCTCTTTCAGTTCCGATGCTGTAGTATTGTGTTGCACGGGATTCGATAGCGGTACTGGGCCAGAATGTGTTTACGCCAATACTGTATTCACGTAGTTCCTCAGCCAATGCCTTCGCAAGGAGCGTCATCCCAAACTTCGTGATACCGTAGGCAGCTCGTCCCGATATATCGTGTGTTCCGATAGGTGGTGAATTCATTAGGATGTGTCCATGATCCTGTTTTTTCATATGTGGGATCGCGGCACGCGAGCAAATATATGCAGCGCGCACATTCGTTTCGAATAATTTCTCAAATTTTTCAACAGAATCTGTCTCAACAGATCCCATATTATCTAACATATCAGTTATATTGTCGATATCTGCTAGAACTGCACCAGCGTTGTTGATGAGAATATCGAGTCGTCCAAATTCATTAATAGTCTCATCGATAGCATTGTATATTTCTTGCTTATCACGTACATTCATCTTGATTGCTAACGACTTATTCCCACGTGCCTGTGCCTCTTTTGCGGTCTGGTGAATTGTTCCTTCTCTGCTTCTCAGTGGTTTTGAGGTTCTCCCTGTTGAGACAACGTTACATCCACAATCAGCAAGTGAGAGTAGTATGTCCTTGCCGATGCCACGGGTTGAACCGGTAACAAGCGCAACTTTACCGGTGAGATCCGGCTTCTCAAACATGGTCTATACTGGTATTGTAGAGCCCTCGCGTGAGTGACCCTCTCAACTGCCTGAGATTGGTCCGACAGGTTCGTATCACTGGTGTAACTGGGATCGTATTTGCCATATCCTATCTTGTTTAATAGATAATACACCGTAATAAAAATTCCCATTCATATCATAGATAAAATTTAATAAATTTTATAATAAGATTTATAATTACTGGCAATAAAATAATAATATGGAATCTAGTGAATTAGATAAGTGGACAAATGAAGTAATACTTCAATTGATCCCAGAGAGTGGTAGCGATATTAATAACGACGAAACATTCGATGAGGACGGGCTTGATGCTGATTCTCTCGCTATTGTCGAGATTATGTATAGTGTAACTGATAAATTTGGGATCGAAATTGCTGATGAAAATATTGAGGAGATCAGGACGGTTGGAGATCTCAAGCTGTACATCATTACGCATTCGGACAAGTTCGATGCTACTGATGCAGAAAAGCTAGATCTGGATAAATCACGGTTCAAAGAAATAGCGCAACTATGAACGTACCGGAGATCGTCATTACTGGACTGGGCGCTATTTCTTCCATCGGTAAGAATGCACAGTCCCAGTGGGATGCGGTGGTGGAAGGAACAAGCGGTGGCAACACCATTCAGGCGTTCAATCCATCGGAAACATCCTTACGCGGTTCAGTTGCCCACGAGATTACCACATTTTCTCCCGAAAACTATGATTTTATTGAGCAACGAGTGACTGGAGAATTCACTCAGTTTGGTCTTGTAGCAGCAAATGAAGCACTTGAAGATGCAGGATTGGATCCAAACGATTCAGAATGGGAGTCATCCCGAGTCGGAACGAGCTTCGGCACCTGCTTTGGCGGTGTCAAAGAACTAGGGAATGATATAAGAAACGGAAAATTTAGCTTCCATATCTCAATTCAATTCCTTCCCAATCTCGCTGCAGGCCATATTAGCAGCCAGTTCAACGCGAGAGGTCCCAATAAAGCACCAACAACAGCATGTGCTGCCGGCACACACGCGATCGATACTGCAGTTCAGGAACTGAGGCAAGGACGTGCAGACATAATGATTGTCGGTGGTGCTGAAAAAGCAGTGCATAGGTTCGGCGTTGGTGGATTCGATGCGATCCGTGCCTACTCTACCAGCCACAACGGCGAACCGACCAAAGCGTGCCGTCCCTTCGACCAGGACCGGGATGGTGTCGTGGTGGGAGATGGTAGTGGGGCATTGATTTTAGAAACACGTGAACACGCCCAACGACGCGGTGCTGACGTATACGCGACTGTTGCTGGTCTCGGTGCCTCCAGTGACGCGATGCATCCGATCAGTCCTCCGGATGATGCCCACGGTTTAATCCATGCGATCGAGATGGCGATTACCGACGCTGGAATCAAAAAGAATGCAATCGATTACGTCAGTGCACACGGAACGAGCACCCCCGGTGGGGATGTCCACGAAGCAACTGCAGTTAACAAAGTCTTTGGTGATCAAAAGATGCCGTATGTCACGGCGATGAAAAGCCAAACCGGACATACGCTCGGTGCCGCTGGTGCGATCGAAGCCGTTATCGCAGTCCAATCGATTATCAACAATGTAATTCCCCCGACGATAAATCTAGAGAACCGTGATAGTGAGTGCGATATTCCGGTTGTAACAGAACCGATAGAACAAAACGTCTCTACTGTTCTCTCGAATTCTGCAGGATTCGGTGGGACAAACGGGACGGTTATATTCACGGATGCATGAATGATTTACTAGTTTGTTCTGGGATAGATGTAATTTCTATCACGCGAATAAAACAGGCGCTGTCGCGGGATACTGGATTTAAACAAGGGATTTTCTCAGAGGGCGAGATTGACTACTCTGACAGTAAAGAGCGTCCAGCACGTTTTTTCGGTGGGAGATGGTGTGTAAAGGAGTCGTTCATTAAGGCACTTCAGGAAATGAGTGCTACAGAATCAGTACATTTTGACGAAATAATAGTTGGGAAAGAAGGCGGATCTCCGCAGTTAGAACTACTAGGAGACACCAAGCGTGTGTTCGAACGATCACTTCCTAGCGGTATGCTATCATACAGCATTAGTATTAGCATCTCGCACGATGAGGTGGCCAATATCGCATCAGCATCGTGTATCATCGTCATTCTAACGTGACTATTGTCGACTTGGTTGGCACTCGTTTCTGTCGTTCAGTCTCAACACAATCCTATTGAACGAGCTGTGCTGAGTCTCCGTATAGCAATGCGGCATTTTATAAAGAAAAAATGGAGAATGATAATTCTAGTTATCTAATAATTCTATTGCCAACTTTTTCAGGAATGTTATCCATACCTCAACGGTGATTACGTGGTGTTAAAGTCCATCACACCGACGCACCCAATCAATCACGGTAAACGGTGCTGGATACGACAGCCCACACCGGCACAGTCCCTAAATTCTACTACCTATAGCGGGGATCGTTGGTTCGCATCCCTTCTTGGACTGGGGGTTTATCCGTCGGTACGACGTCTCGTTCCCATGGCTGCGCCGACATAAAACACGGCTGATTGATCGACTCACTCCCCAGCTTTATCCTCCATTTCGTGATCGAATTCAACACAGGCAGGACCATCCTGCTCGTACCCCTGCCGTCGCTTGTGTATCGAGCGAGCGGTCACAACGGACCTGTAGCGGTTCCTCAAAATCCTAGATGAGAACGAAACGGAATCGCCCACCCACGCTCGCCAGAATGGAAGTCGTGTGATGGAGGTCTTCTTGCTCAGGTCCACCGGACACCAAACACCGCTGCCTTCATAGCCGCTTTCCGCTCTCCATTCATAGATTATGCCCAGTTGGGCGACGGCACCTGACCTCGGTGTCACAGTGGCCATCGACTAAACGAACGGTTCTGTCGCAGTGTACCTATGGATTGATCGCCATGACTATGTTACCGATGCTGTTTCTGCTCTCTAAGTATTCATGTGCAGATGAAACGTCTGTCATATCAAACACCTCGTCTATTTCTACGTGATAAGTGTCTCTCTCTACCATTTCGAACATGGTGGTGATGCCATCCATTATACTCGTTCTCGTCTTCTCATTCAACAATGCCAACAAAAGGTGGAATCCGTGAATGGACACGCCAGAAAATATCAGATCGGGGGTCGTAACGATACCTGGTGTTCCACTTGAAACGCCATACGTGATTATCGATCCGCTTTCATTCATAACCGCAAGCGTCTGTTTGAATGTTCTGCCACCGATGCTTTCGAGTGCGATATCGATTCCGACAGTATCGTCACAAATGTCGTCGATTTCGGTCGTGATACTGTTGGTCGCGTAGTTTATCGTGTGGTCCGCCCCCATGCGAGTCGCGAACGCAATCTTATCTTCGTTACTGGCGATGCCAATCACTGTAGCGTTAGACCAGGTGGCGATCTGTGTAGCAGCGTTGCCAACGCCCCCCGCAGCAGAATGGACGAGTACGGTGTCTGAGGGCTCTATCTCGCCGATCGGTTTTAGAATGCCATAGGCGGTCAGGAATGAGACAGGGATCGCTGCCGCCTTTTTGTCGGAAATACCATCTGGAATTTTGAAAACCAATTCCGCCGACTGTGGATTAAAGAAACAGTTCGTTCCATGAATCGCCTCCGAAAAATCGGCTGTCGCCTGATCGCTCCATGTTCCCCCTTGGAATTTTATCATTCCAACGCGTTCTCCAGTGCTCCAACCTTCCAGTCTTCCATTGATTTCCGTTATGGTCCCTACTCCTTCTAATCCCGCCTGATACGGCGGACTCCAATCCATAACCACACCGTGATAGTTTCCACGTCTTTTCTCGACTGATGTGTAGTTAATCCCGCTGTACGTCATTTGGATACACATCTCACCTTCGTTAGGACCTACCATCGGTGCTTGCTCAACTTGGAAAACTTCAGGCCCCCCCGGCTCGTGGACAATTATTTCTCTCATATAATAATTGTAGGAGGCCAAATAAAAATAAATTACTAAAAAAGATAAAAATTATATATAACGACAATATTAATAATCTTCAAGAATATGAATAATATATGAGGAAGATTGCCTTCGTATATCCAGGACAAGGAAGCCAAAAACAAGGGATGGCTGCGGATTTCTACGAGAAAAGTGGTGTCGTTCGAGAGAAACTGGACTGTCTTGATGGCGCATGTACGTTCGACCTCCAAAGACTGTGTTTGACAGCCCCCTCAAAGGAACTGCGACGAACTCGGAACACACAACCTGCCGTCCTTGCGACAGGGGTCGCCGCATACGCTGCAGTAACCGAAACAACGCCTGTTGTGCCTGATGTCGTTACCGGCCACAGCCTCGGTCAGTACACGGCCATAACTACCGAAGGAGGTATTGCCAATGAAGATGGCATTAGGTTAGTACGAACACGGGGAAGGCTCATGGAGACCACGTCCTCAGGTCGAGTGGGTGTGATGTACGCCGTTCTGTTTGCCGATTCGGATGATATCAGTGACGTTTGCGAGGAGTTCGATACGGTCGGAATTGCCGGGTTTAACACGCCAAACCAGACGGTGATCAGCGGAGAAAAAGGTGCTGTCGAAGCAGTACAAGAGGAGCTACAAAAGAGGACGAACGCCCGATTCATCAAGGTCGATACGGATGAAGCGTTCCATTCGCCACTCATGAACGAAGCAAACAGGCAGTTCTCACAGGTCCTCGAAGCGGTGGATTTCTCAGAGGAGACTGAGTCCCCAATCGTTTCCGATATTACAGGTGAGATGTACACCGCTATGTCAGACCTTACATCGATCCTTGCCGATCAAATAATACAGCCGATCAACTGGCGAGCAGTCATGCAAACGTTAGATAATGCTGATGTAGACACGATCGTCGAGTTCCCACCTGCTGGCACGCTCAGCAAATTCTTCGAAGACACATATCCTGATAAAAACGTAGTGTCCATCGATTCATACGATGATATTCGGAGCTTGGAATCATCAATAAAATAATGTGTACTGTTACAGGCTCACCACTCGACTGGCTAGTTTCTGTGCATCTCCGTGTCCGACAGGCCCTGTTACGTCTTCGAAACCGGGGGAGTACATCGGTGAGCGATTGTCCGATCACTCACTGGGTCCTCCTCTCAAGTCTGATCTGAATTTCTCTCTGCACGTTGTTCGTTGAGATATGCGTAGAGACACACCGCGAGGGCTGTGATCTCGGGGTCGGTGAGCTTCGAATCACACGAAAAATCACGTTCGTCTTCGCTACAGTCCCAGAGTGACACCGAGTCGAAACCTCCGTAGAGAGTCGATATGGATTTATCTGGGGTCATTACAACGGAATGTTGCCATGTTCTTTGGGGAGACGTTCACCGCGTTTGCCTGCGAAGAGATCAAGGTCTTCAATAAGGCGACTTCGTGTCTGCCGTGGGTCGATCACGTCGGTGATATAGCCGTTTTCGGCTGGTGTATACGGGTTGGCGAACTCCTCGCGGTACTCCTCAATCAGCTCTTCGCGTGTGGCGTCAGTGTCGTCAGCGGCGGCCAGCTCCGTACGGTGGAGAATGTTGACCGCGCCTCGCGGACCGAGGACTGCCAGTTCAGCGGTCGGCCACGCGTACGCACGGTCGGCACCCAGCTCTTTCGAGCCCATCACGATATAGGCCCCTCCGTACGCTTTCCGGACTACGACGGTGAGTAACGGGACCGTGGCTTCGGCGTAGGCGTAGATGAGTTTTGCGCCGTGGCGGATGATGCCGCTATGTTCTTGGTCGGTACCGGGCAGAAACCCTGGCGTGTCTACCAGTGTAATGATAGGGAGGTTGTAGGCGTCACAGAATCGAACGAACCGGGCAGCCTTGACGCTAGCGTTGATGTCGATGGTGCCGGCGATGGTCCGGGGCTGGTTGGCGACAACGCCGACTGCCCGGCCGTCCAAGCGCGCAAACCCGATGATCATGTTCTGTGCAAACTGACTGTGCAACTCGAATAACGAGTCTTTGTCGACGAGTACGTCGATCACCTCCACCATGTCGTAGGGTTTTTTTCCGTCGGTGGGGACGAGCTTGGTTAGTCGGTCACACGCCCGGTCGGGATCGTCCCACGCCTTGACGCGGGGTGGATCTTCCATCGTGTTCTGAGGGAGGTAGGACAGCAGTCGGCGGATACCATCCAGTGCATCGGTCTCGTTCTCGTAGGCGTGGTGGGCGACGCCACTGGTGGCAGTGTGAGCGGCCGCCCCCCCGAGCTCGGCCATCGAAATCTGCTCGCCGGTGACAGTTTCGACCACGTCCGGGCCGGTGATCATCATGTGGCTGGTGTCAGCAACCATGAAGGTAAAATCGGTGAGTGCCGGCGAGTAGGTCGCGCCGCCCGCACACGGCCCCATTATACAGGAAATCTGGGGAATCATCCCGCTGGCGTCTGTGTTGCGCTTGAAAACCCTGGCGAATCCACCCAGCGCGTCGACGCCCTCCTGGATCCGTGCCCCTCCCGAGTCGTTCAGTCCCACGACTGGCACGCCCGCTTCGACGGCTTGATCTATTACCCGACAGATCTTGTCAGCGACTACTTCGCCGACCGAGCCACCTAACACAGTAAAATCATGGGCGAAGACGAACGTCTTGCGTCCGTCGATCTCACCATGCCCTGTCACCACCGCGTCGCCGGGGACATGGTTGTCTTCTAGTCCAAACTCGGTACACCGGTGCTCTACGAACGGCCCCATCTCCCGGAAGGTGCCCGGATCAAGGAGGTACTCGATGCGCTCGTAAGCGGTCATCTTCCCCTTCTCGTGTTGGGCAGCGATCCGCTCCTCGCCACCACCCAATAGCGAACGCTCGCGGTGATGATTTAACTCGGCAATCAGGGCCTCGATGTTCTCTTTTTGCTCGTTCGAATTCTTGTTACTCTGTCCCATAACTTACTATCTCTATTATTTTGTTCATATGATATTTATTTATCAAATAATACGTGTCATCATTAACTGTCGATTCTACGTTTTCGATGTTTAATACTAATCCACTACTATTTTTCTATTAACATTCAAATAATAAAAGGACTTCACATTAGAAAATTTTTTATTGATAGACCTGTATCAATAATGTGGTTTTTCTTCGGAGAACAGCTGCTGAGCTTACAGTGTTTTCCAAACAAATATTATTATCAGCTGCCCATTACTTCTTGGCCAACAGGCCGTCCGAAGGGAACCGCAGTTTGTGTGTTCTCCCGCAAATCCGTGGGAGGTTGTGTGATACATTCTAGATTTTGTAGACTCAGGGACAATTGCATTCCTCCGAATGTTCCACCTACCGAGTTTTTGTGCAAGGATTCGAGTGATGTGGATCACCCAGCGTTGCTCGATCCATAGCTACTCCACTCACATAAGTATATATTGAACTTATTATATATTGACCTTCCTTTGATTCTCTCGAACATCCCTCTATTCCACGCCTCTTACAATAGTAAAATGAACTGCATAGATTCTCTTTATAATATATTCCCTTCCATCGCTTGTTTATACCAATAATTGTTGTCTGTAATACAAGCATTATTCACGAATATTGGCATTATCCTTTGGACTTCAATATATCTTCTGCGGCGTTCGCAACTGCGGAGTTTAGAGCGACATTGAACTGTTTTTACTAGATCCGTTGCTTTTTGAGTCCTACAATGATTTTATCGCGATTCCACGATCCGATTAGTAGATAGAGATGACTGTAACATTCTGTTATACGAACTACTTCGTAGTAGCAAAGTCTATCTTTTCCGTTCTCCAGACTATCAGTATTTTGTGAATATTTATAAGAAATAAGAATGAATTCCCAGTTATATATCAGTGGTCTCATCGTTGCCGAAGACATCATCTATTGGCTCCTTCTGATCTGTTGGCAACGCGATTCGTGTCGAGGTGATGAATCTCTCATACGAAAGATTCTCATCGAGCTGGTTTCCGCCCCATGGTCCAGCGCCGAGCGCCGCCGTATTGGTAAGGTCGTTTCTAAAGCTAGTGGCGATATCGATTCCCGATTGATTGACAGCAACACGACAAACATCAACTTCTCGTCCAACTTGTTCGGTCCGATCGGGAGATGTAGTATGGATGACACAGGAATGGCCCGTTCCTTGGTAGTCGAGTATCTGCTTGGTCGTCGTCACCGCATCCTCGAAGGTATCCGCCTGATACATTGTTAGCACCGGCGCGAGCTTTTCTCCACTGAGTGGGTGTGCAGCTCCCACTCCGCTCTCTTCTACCATAATAAGGTCGGTTTTGTTAGATACGGACACATTCGCTTTCTCGGCGATTTCTCTTGCCGACTTTCCGATGACTAAGGGGTTGATCGAATCGGAAAGGAACATGGTCGCTTCAATGGATTTGGCTTCCGTTTCGGTGCACAAGTATCCGCCCTCTGCTTCGAGTGCTGCTATCAGTTTCGAATACACGTCAGCATGGGCTACGACCGCGTTTTCACACACACATACGATGCTGTTATCGAACGTCGTCCCAGTGACAATATCCGTTGCTGCCTCCCGAACGTCTGCTGTCTCATCCACGATTGCGACGATGTTTCCTTCGCCAACGCAGTAGTTTGGCGTTCCTGACTCCTGTCCAGCTTTGACCTTTCTCGATGAACCGGTCACCTGGACCAGATCGACGTGTTCCATGAGCTCGTACTCACGATTTCTGTTTACCGGAACCGGGAGTAACTGGATGAGGTTACGAGGTGCACCAGCATCAGCAAGTGCCTCGCGGA
Source organism: Halocatena halophila (assembly GCA_027563145.1). GTDB lineage: Archaea > Halobacteriota > Halobacteria > Halobacteriales > Haloarculaceae > Halocatena > Halocatena halophila. The sequence goes on from CP071307.1 coordinate 51,256, forward strand.
CGTATTGGACCGTCAGAGCCGCCGTATTGACACAGTGAGGAGGCGAGGAAATGACAATCGAGTTACGACCCTTCACGGCAAGCATCGCGACGTTTACTATCGTCGTACCCGGATTCGTTGACGGAATGGAGGTACCGATAACTCCGACCGGTTTCATGATTTCGATAATGTTCGGGCTCTCTGTTTTTCGGACGCCAACGGACTGTTCGTCAATGATATCTGTGAAAACGCCCTTACAACAACGCTGAATCTTTTGCTTTTTATCAGCCTTGTTTCCGAGCCCAGTCTCTTCATGGGCTGTTTTCGCGATCGATTCTGCGTGTTCTTCTCGATAGATTGTCCACCCGATCGCCCGAATCAGATCATCAACCTGTTGCTGATCGTATCCAGCAATTTGCTTGTAGGCGTTGGACGCCGACTCGATGAGATCGGTCACTATTGGTTGGGGTGACCGCTCGTCCCGAGGCAGATTTATATTATCTCCGTTCATTTTTCTCACCCGTCGCGTCTAAGGCCTCAGGCGTGCAGTTCCTAACAGCAAAAACGACTGCTGGATCAATACTGTAACGAGTAGATGGTTTTATATTTGATACACACATACTATAAAATAAATATTGCTATGACATATTAGTTTCGAAAATGCAACTTTAATAGATAATTTTCTTAGAGGATGTTTCTTCTTTGGTTCCTGTTTCGGGGATGACTATCCAATCGAGAGCGTGAGGATAGTGGGAGTGAACTGAGAGTGATCAGCCGGAGAGGGACCGTTAGAGATGTTTTCGGTGGAGGCCTGTGTCTTTGACGCTGCCATAAGGTTGATACTCGTGGCCGAATTTGGAGACGATGAGCATTTTTCCCTCCGCACCGACGTCGACGGTGAGATTCGTTAATTCGAGCTGAGCTTTGAGGATAGCAATGGCTGGTGACGGTTTCGGTACGAAGACTCGGGATTACTGTCGTGGTTGTGGTCATCTTCGTTTGTAGGTGTCGGGCTCTGATTACCGACTGGGATTCAGGATCGGCAGATGGGTGCGTGATGCTCACGACACGGTTCTCCCGGATCATACGAGTCCTTGTGTTGTCTTTATCGGGACCGCTCCCGCGCCTGGCTGCCGGCTCAGCGGCGTTTCGGGTAGGCTTCGCAGAGGCTGCGTCCGAGATCGGGAGCGATGACAGTTGCCTGTGTCCATTATCCGACAAATGGCTGAGGCACGATCATGTGACTACGGACAGGTTTTCCGCAACGATGAGCCTTGCTACCACTGTTAGGACTCAGTGAGTAGTGTAGAGAAAGAGTTGACTCACTCATTGTCAGCAGTCGCCCAAAGATACTAGTTTCGCCGACCGTTGACCTGTGGATATTCATGGGCACCATCTTCGGGAATTAGGATTATTGGAAATCACGTCAACCCAGCTTCCTCAAAAGCTTCGTTAACGACGTCTGGCGTTGGAGCATTGAGATAGGGTTTGATGGCCTGGAACGAGTCCCAACCGCCGGCCTGCATGACGACTCGTGGGTTTATCTGCCGATCGACGAGGAGCCGCTGAGCGAAACGTCGCCGGAGATCGTGCGAAGAGACATGCCGATAGTCGGGATCACCAGTTTCCTCAGCTGCTCTTTCAGCCGTTCGCTTCACAACTGCGCGTACTCTCGGGCGGAGAGATCGACGAGCGGCGGGTGCGATCGTCTCGGCAGTGGATGGCGATGGACATCACTCTCGATGTAGGGTGGGAGGTAGGCATCGCGAGGCTTTCCACCGAACCGGTGGTATTCTTCCCTCGTGGGACACGCAGCCGGTAGTGATCACCGTCCGTCGTCTTTTTCACATGTTGCGGACACACCTGGGGAATCTCGAACCCCCCACCGAACTGGAGAATGAGATCGTCGCGATGACTGGCATCAGATCGCCAGAGGTGTTCGAGTTCCATACGTTGTATTGGACAGAAAACAGAGGTAATTTGTGTGTAATTCTGGCGTTTTCAGGGTTGATCAGTGGGTGAGTTTCTGATTAGTAGAATAAATCACCACTTTCTCTATCCTCTAGTTACTGCTTTCCTGCCAGCCCGAGTTTGGCAACCATGGATTCGTCTCTAATGACTGGACGACTGTCTGTACGACTATGATTTTGGTTTCGACTCGACAACAGTACAGCTCGAACAGCGTGATTCGATTCCGACTTCGAACTCAGCCCGATTTGAGAGAAGACAGCAGATACTTGCTACGAAATGAAATATTATATTTTAATTAATTCTACGCTGCTAAAAATAGCTACAGTCTACACATATTTTGTTGAAAGGGTGACTATGCCGTCAACGGTCGCCTCCAAACGGGCTGTGTTTCAAACGATAGCAGACGCTTCAGATTCCTACTGGCCGTATTACCGTGATCTAGAGACCGATCTCACGAGTAACGACCTCGAAGCGTTCAAGCACGACGTACACCTACTCGCTTGCGAGTGATTCAAACACGACGCCCATGATGACGTAGAAGCGTTGACAAGAGCAAAGCTCTTGTCGGCCAATCAGAATCGCAGAGCGATTCTGATGATGTTGACGAGATCGGAGATCTCGTTCGCCAGCCAGAAATCTCAGATTTCTGGTGACATTCATCAGCTGGTGTTCGCTGTACCACCTCGATTTCGGTCCTCATGACGCACACCCATCGTGGCACGCGAAGACGAAGCCGGTAGTCCCGATGATTCGTGCACTGATGGTGCTGGAGCTACACGGCAGGGAGTACGAAACAGCGCTGGTGAACTATCTCGGTGGCCGACTCGCTCGTCACGCTCTGAGGTTCGAAGATGTTCCAGACCAGCCGACGATGTGGCGAGTTTACTCCTGTGAGTAAATCCAGTTCACTTGGGACGACCCCCGTCCGTTAAAAGAATTAGAAGGTGGTTCCACCCAACGAGAGATTCTTCAGCGGGCAGACGAACTAACAGCGAATGCTCGAAAAAACGGCCGCGAGCACTGGATCGAGACTGACGACACTACTCGTTACCGCACTAGTTACGTATTGTTGGCCAATAAATAGCAGTGTGTGGTGAGCGGCGACAAATAGTACTCCCCCAATGAAAACCTCGATCCATTCTGTACCTATTCCGCGTCCGGCTCGTTCCTGACGAGGTGTCGATCTTCGGCTGCGTAGGTACCAGCCCAGTCGTAGAGGTCCTCGAAGATGTGCGTCAGCGCGTGGGTCTTCTCCGTGGCGACGTACTCCACCCGTGGCGGCACCTCATCGTAGGAGTGGCGCTCGACGTACTCTGCTTCCGTGAGTTCAGCCAGTCGGTTCGACAGCGTGGTCGAGGAGATATCCAGCCGCGCGTCCAAGTCTTTGAATCGAAGGCCCCCTTCGCTGAACGCGAATTCATACATAATGGCGAGTGTGTATTTCTTCCCGAACAGCGAGAGTACGTCTCTGACGGCGTTCTCTGCCTCGAGGTCCTCTAGGTGCCCGCAGTCATCGTCTGAGCGAGACAGTTCGTCGCTGGCGGTAGACTCAGCCATGGCAATACTCCTATTTCTGGAGTAATAACACTTTCTTCAATGGATCACTGGGTATCACTCCGGAAATACGGAGTTACTCCAACACTCTAAACTTGATAGTTTATAGCTCCAGAGTGTGGAGTAATAGATAGGATGACACCGGCAATTCACGAGATGACGCTCATCATGAACGACTCCGGCGGAATCGACGCGGAACTATCTCCTCTCTCCATTACAGGTGCGTCCGATGGGTAGCGACCCCATCCTCATCTACGGCGCGTACGGCTACACCGGGCGGCTCGTAACCAGGCAGGCCGTCGCGGACGGTCTTGACCCCATCGTTGCCGGCCGTTCCGCCGAGAAGGTCGAATCGGTGGCGGTCACCCATGGTCTCGACCATCGCGTTTTTACTCTGGACAATCCCCGCGAGGTCGCGGACGCGCTTGCGGACGTGGCGGTCGTCCTCAACTGTGCCGGGCCGTTTGACCGGACCAGCACCCCGCTGGTCGACGCCTGCATCGAGACGGGTACCCACTATCTCGACATTACGGGCGAAATAGCGGTGTTCGAGGCCATCGCCACACGCGACAGCGAGGCCGAAGCCGCTGGCGTGATGCTTCTGCCGGGCGTTGGCTTCGACGTGGTTCCGACCGACAGCCTCGCTGCCCACCTTGCCGACCGGCTCCCCGACGCGACCCACCTCGAACTGGGCTTCCAGGGGCTTGACGAACTCTCGCCCGGCACCGCCCACACGGTCGTCGAGTCGCTTGATGACAGCGGCACGGTCCGTCGGGACGGCATCCTCGTGGATGTGCCGGTCGCACACGATATCCGCACCATCGACTTCGGTGACGGCCCGACGACTGCCGCGGCCATCCATTGGGGTGATGTCTCCACGGCATACCACACAACAGGCATCCCGGACGTGACTGTCTACGCCGACCAACCGGAGATGACCATCCGATTCCTCCAGCTGTCGAACCGGCTGCGATGGCTGCTCGGGAGCGATCCCGTGCAGTCCGCGTTGCACGGTCTCGTCGACCGATTCGTCGACGGGCCGAGCGAGGCCGCCCGCCGTGAGGAGTCGATGTACGTCTGGGGACGGGCGACGAACGGCGAGGAATCGGTGGTTTCGCGGCTAGTGACACCGGAGTCGTATCTGTTCACCAGCCACAGCGCGCCCTACTTAGCTGCCCGCGTTCGCGACGGCGAGGCGCCTGTCGGCTTCCAAACACCCGCCAGTGCGTTCGGCCCGGATGTTGCACTCGATATTGACGGCGTGGAGCGGACAGACGAGTGACGGCGACGGCGGGGTGCTCAGTTGAGCGGTGCTCGTAGAGCCACGAACGTCCCGTGAGCTCACGGCAAAACAACGACCAAACGAGCGGGTCCGCGACGGATGGGTGTGTAGAAGAATCCGAGGGAAGCCCCAAGGGCGGGCCGCAGGTAGTTCACATACGTTTGATTATTCGACTTTCACCGAACGTCTTTGGCATATTTCACAGCTGATTTCTGAATCATCTGCTGGAGTAATGCAACTAAAGCTGAATTTTCGTTCAATTGGTAGAGATCAGAATTACCGGTCGTATACGCCACCTCGATCACGCCATAGTCCATTAGCGTCTCATAGTTGTTGTACCACGTCTGCGTACTCATGTCGAGCGCAGTGATAATGTCCGTCATCGATCGTGGGCGCTCGGCTATATCCAATAAGAGAATGATTTTCATCTTCGATTCAGGATACAGCAGCTGGAGGATTGGTGTGTCTACCAATAGTTCTCGAGTCGATTCATCAAAATCGATATCTGACTCACTCCATTCTACAGAATCCACGATTTCTGCAATCCCACTTGAGGTTTCGGTAGAATCATCGAGGACGGTAGACTCATCTGGCGTTGACATACGCTATACTTATTGGGACATGAGATAAACCTTTCCGTGAATCACTAGTCTCCCTTTGATTGCTTAGAAAGATATTTGTGTGAGAGGATTGGCTATTGGTATATCTATGACTGAATTCACTGACGACGAACGGGTGATACTAATAGAATTTTTGAATGTTCTGCGTACGCAAGGATGGTATTGTCCTGAACCAGCTCCGTTGAAGGATGTTGTGTCACTCCTGGATGTATCCGATTACTCACTGCACGAGTGTGTGATGGTTATTCATCGCTTTGCCGAAATGGACAACACACCTGTAGTCACTGGCACAGTGCAGGACACACTTGTTGTGTGTCTCAACGGACGCTCAGTTGATGACTGCGAACAAAACGCGAACGAGTGGATTGAAAAACTCCGATAACACGCAGACACAATCGTGACGGTCAACGATCAACCTCTACTGTTGAATCGTCGACAGATACATCAATTAAATAATTTTACTGACAATTATGTGGGTCAGATGATACATTTAGACGCTTGAAATTGACACCACTCCATGTGACCAATCGGCCGTGGTCAGCTTTCTCATTCCTATCCATCTTCCGAGTTAAGACTAATCAGCTACCGATATCAAAGGATCTATCACCTGAGGCCGACTGGAACGCTCACTACATAGATGGTGAGTGGACTAGCGGTTAGAGCGGTTCAACGCTGACCGACGAAAATCCTTCGACTTGAGAGGTGTTCAGTGAGGTCTCGGTTGCAACTGAAAGAGATGTCAACGCTGCAAATTGGACAGTAGCAGCTCAAAGCGACTGGAAAGACCAACCACTGGCGCGTTGACAAGATGTACTTCTGCAGTTCCAACACGTTCTCTAAGAGAACAGCGAGGAGGTCATGATATTGTTGGATAATGAAGTTGGAGGCTCACGGATCATGGATGAGACATCGATACGGATTGTGTCTGCCCTCGCGAACGGAGTCACAACTCTCCCCTGACGTATAGAGGGAGCACACGTTGACTCGAATATTCCGGACAAGGAAACCCTGATTCAACGGGCCCGAGGAAGTTGTCACGGATTCCTCACGGGTTTGTTCCAATGGATGGGTCTCCTACATCCCGCTTCCATCGATAAATCCGATCATCAGTTGACCTCTGTATTGCGTTGCTTCTCGTATCGTTCTTTAATTGTAGTGAATAGCTCCTCTCCAACGTCCGTCCGGATTCGGGGTGCAGCAGTTGCGAAGAACTCATCTAGGTTGTCGTACTCGATGAAATTCTCGTTGTCTTCGGTCTCATCGTATCGTCCTTGGCGTTCGTATTTAAGAGCCTGCAAGCAGTTGTCGATCAGATCCATATCCTTAACGAACTGAGAAAGTGGAGTCTCGCGAGCTTCGTATTCCTCCCACAGATCTTGGAATAACTGGCTTTCAAGTCCATTCGCAAGTTCCTGCATAACTTCTCTCTCCTGCTGTTCTTTGGTGTCCGGGTGAATTTCCTGTACGCCTTCTGCAGCCCGTGTCGGAATGTCACCTGTCCGCGCTTCGGCGAAGTCGTGAACGAGCGCCATCGGGACAGCTTCATTTGCATTGACGCCAGCGTCGTCGGCAAAGAGAAGGCAGAGCGTAGCAGTTCCCCAGGTGTGGGCAGCAACGGATTCTGGTTCTTCAATCCCACGGAGAACCCATCCCGACCGGAGTTCGTCTTTCAATTCGTACGCTTCCAAAAGTGTATCAATCCGTGTCATAGGTTCTGTATGGTTGTCTTCCGTTTCCAAATAAGCGTTTATGGATGATTCCTAGTAGAAGTAGATAACTACCATCAAAGAGTGCTACGACCACTCCGGAGTCTTGCAAATTCAATTTCTATTTACTGAATGAAATATATTGACATGAATTTGATATAATCCTGGGCAATTTAGGGTTTCGTCATCGATCTTTCCCGTGTCAGCTGCCAGTAGATTATTGTCACTCATATCTTCGACGGCCGGTTTCGTGTTCCTCTATGTAGTCCCAATCATATTCGACGCCAAGCCCCTCTCCGTCCGGCACGGGGACCGTGCCGTCAGCATCGATGCTGTCGATGTGGTCTGAGTAGTCGTTCTGATAGACAGGGGGCTGTGTGTTCTCACACTCGGGGTGGAGAAGTGCCATCTCGTAGTAGTTCGCGTTCCGGAGTGCAGCGATGCAGTGGCGCTGTGCGGGTCCTGGCGAGTGAATCTCGGTGTCGAGTCCAAACGCTTCGGCCATCCGTGCGATCTTCATCGCCCCGGTGATCCCGGCATCGTACTCGGGGTCGGCACGCACGAAATCGGTCGCATCGTTCACAACGAAATCAGCGTGGGCCTCCAGTCCTCGGACGTGTTCAGTCTGGAGGATCGGTGTGTCGATCTGCTCTCGGAGTTTTCGGTGGGCGTGCTGGGAGAGCCCACCGTCACGGAATGGGTCTTCGTACCAGAAAAATTCCTGCTTGTCGCAGGCACGGCCGACTTTCAGCGCGTCGCCAAAGGTCTCGTATTCACACGCCGGATCGAGCATCAGGTCCATCTCATCACCGACGCGATCGCCGACCGCGTGAACCGTCTCGATCTCCCGGTTGATGTCGCGCGCCTCGGGACTGCCACCCCAGCCGTGGATCTTGAACCCGTCGTACCCTCGGTTGAGACAGTTCTCGGCGAATTGAGCGTAGGCCATAGGCGAGTCCAGCCCGCCGTTCCTGTCGGCGTGGTAGCTTGAGGCATACGCCGGCAAACGTGTGCGATATGTTCCAAGTAGTTCGTGGATCGGTGCCCCATAGTGCTTGCCAGCGAGATCCCACAGCGCGATGTCGATCGGCCCGATTCCCATCCGGTCGTACTTGCGGAGCCCGCGTTTGATCTCACTCCAGTGGCGTTCGCGCTTGAGTGGATCCTTGCCAATAAGATAGTCGGCAATCACATTGATCTGAGCGAATCCCGGTGAGTTCCCGCCGACGAATTCTCCGGTGAGCCCCTCATAGGTGTGGATACGGAGACCGAACAGACTGCGCTCGGTCGTCGTTCCGGGCTCGTACACGAGGTTGAATCCGTCATCAGTTCCGACGTCTTCAATCGGATACGAAAACTCTGTGCTCTCAATCTTCGATATTTCGAGCGCCATTCCAGGATGATTTCACCGCCTGGACAAAAATTTACCCGACGTATTTTCTATATCACTCACAACACGTTAACTATATATTGGCACCTTCAACGAACTTCAGCTCATGGTTCATCCCGTGGTCCGCAGAGCCATTCGGTACGGTGTTGTCTCTCTCAGCTATCGGCCAGTAGGAACAGACTGAAAAATATATCTGGGTATTGAACGGTTCATAGCGAAAACGACTTCGAAGGGCTTTGTGCTTCGATTATTATACTTTGCGTTTGGCTGCTTACTGTACTCGCTCTGGCGGTTAATCGACCACCTGATGCAGTGTTCTTGATGGATACTTACGGGGATGACCGTGGGTGACGATGCATGATGTGCCCACGTCGCTGAAAAAGCGCACTGGCGTAGGCTAGCGCCCCGTTCGTTTCGTGGTTTCCTGATAGAAAGAGCGGCTGGGCCATCTCTATTTTTCAAAATAGTATAATTAGGGAATATCCTCAGTTATTCCTCCACACTTGATACTAAACTAGAGATATTAGTAAGTGAATAACACTGGAGAAATAAATAATACAATAGTTCACAGAAATTCTCAACTGGTGTGGAGAATCCCCAAGTTGAGGACGGCTGTTCCAATGCATGGATTGGGCTTCTAATCAGATCTCGTTTAGAGAGTCTGTATTTTCTCTTTTATCTCGTCATATTTTACAATGAGAATCCAACTATAATCGCCGGAAAATCAAGAAGTAGAGAATTGTGCTTTATCGAGTAGCAGTATCGATCCATTTAACGCAGCGAAAACAGGAGCAACGTACCCACTGTGATTAATAGTAATGGAATGTTAAAGTAATATATGATTTCAAGGCGCAACTTTATTATTAGTATTTTTGTTACATTGTCAGCGCTATCTGGGTGTTCGGCTTGGCCTGGAACTATGCCATCGAATAATGGAGAAAAATCAAGTGTTAGTTTAAGTATTAGCAACAACGATGATGATTCCCATATATTAAACATAAGGATTGAAAATGGAGCAGGGATGAAGTTGTATGAGGTTGAAAAGAAGGTTCCTGCTAAAGGTGAATATTTGGAAAGATTAACGATAGATGATATTTTTGAAATGGAAGTTGGGGAACAATATTATATCCATACCAAAATTAACGGCTCCACAATAAAGGAATATTCTGACAAGATAACTTGTAATAAGTCTACCATCGATATTTTAACAGAGTATGAGCCAAATAGTTTGCTTATCGATCAAGAATCTATTAGCTATACATCAACAACATGTAGCTAATATAAAGAAGAGTTATAATATGTAGCATTGCACACCTGGTTTATTGCTATAGTGAGTGACGAGTCACCATCGTCCAGTTACAATATCGTACACATTGGTTGGATGGATTTGAGAGCCAGGTTTGCGGCGCTGTATCTTGTAGTCAAAATTACTTGTTTATCGGCATTGGTATCGTTGCCGTAATAATATCTTATTCGCACTCGATATTGAGAAAAATTATTATAGGATAGTTCATTCCAAATGCTCCTCTGTGACCGACTTGAAGCATTCTATGAGGTCTCTGTCGATAACCTTCCCTTGACTATGGCTGTCTTTTATCTTTGATCCTATATTATGATATAACTAGTTACGGTCTATAATTTAGTCTTCATAACGCTCTAGGGTTCGAGAAAGCCACTGCCTAGTCGACGATTTGGCGAGCTCGTCACGAGCGATTTAGCAACAAGCTGTTCCGGTTGAGCTTCAAGAGGAACTGGATGTCGAGCTTCAGGAAGGGGAATTTGTCATCACCCCTCGCGGCGAAGAACACCGCTCCGTCGCTGAGAATGAAGCGGAAATCGATTGACAGAGAGAACACGATCGCACAACTCATCGGAAGGAAACGCTCCTTAGATCTGGTCAACGACCACTGAATTCCATGGTCTGTACATACATTTTCCCAGCAGTTTCTCTCAGATGGCTCTAGCGGTCTCCAATCAGCGGACGGAGCCAGTACACGGCGCTAAACTAGAACACATTGCCTCCCTCCATGGCTACTAATTATGACTGATCATCCTCTATCCGACCGAAAATCTGAATGGCATCTATGATGTCACCCTCCATTTTGGGCGAGAATCTCACGATTTGGTTGTCTACCTCTTTAGCGACCGGAAGAAGGTGTGGATGTCGTCGGCAACCAATTCGGGGGCTTCCCATTCCAAAAAGTGACCGCCTTGAGATGTCTCCGTCCACCGTTCCACTTGGTAGAACCGCTCACTCCACTCACGAGGGTTTGGGAGAATATCATTCTGAGCCATCAGTATCCCTGTAGGTACTTCAACACGTCCCTGGTTCCCCGGGTCGTGGAGTGACTCATAATATAATCGAATCGATGAATTGATTGTTTCAGTCGTCCAGTATATTGTTAGGTTGGTGAGCATTTCGTCCTTAGTGAACGCAGTCTCTATGTCACCGCCGCAGTCGCTCCAGGCCCGAAACTTCTCGACGATCCACGCTGCAAGTCCTGCCGGGGAATCATTCAACCCGTAGGCAAGAGTTTGCGGTTTCGTTGCGTGTTCCAGTGCATATGCACCTTCTTGTTCTAACCAACGCTGGTTGTCCTCTACGTGTTCTTGCTCTGTCTCCGTCAAGTTCTCGGGCTCTTCACCCAAATACGGGCTTGTTCCAGCTAAGTGGATTCCGATTACCGACTCTGGATTGCTCAAGCCAAGTTGCTGACTCACGCTGGCACCAAGATCGCTGCCACGTAGTGCATAGCGATCATAGCCAAGTTCATCAGCCATCAGTGTGGAAAATAAATCAGCTATACGACTGGCGCTCATGCCGCGCTCGGTTGGTCGATCCGAAAAGCCATACCCTGGCAATGATGGGACGACAACATCAAACGAACTGGCTTCCTCATTAATATCCGTTTCAGGATTAGTCAGTAATGGAATGATGTCCAGCATTTGGATGAACGAGCTTGGCCAACCGTGGGTAAGAAGAAGCGGAGTAGGGTTATCACCACTCCCGTGTTCATGAATAAAATGAATGCCGAACCCATCAACTTCGGCGCGATAGTGGTCAAACTGATTGATTGATTTCTCCTGTTCGCGCCAGTCGAAATCATTCTGCCAGTATTCTATCAACTCCTTCATGTAGCTTAGATTCGTACCATACTCCCACTCCGCCCCCGAAATCTCGTCTGGCCATCGAGTATTCGCGAGGCGCGCTTGCATATCGTCAAGCGTTTCCTGTGGAACGTGCACGTCAAAGGGGGTTACAGTCATGTTGGTATCTCCGAAAGGATCTCAAGTTTCTCATTTTCACGGAACTGAATGTTGGCCAATGGTAATGTACCGAATTGCGGCGCGTTGACGCTCTGACCTAGTAACTCCGGTTTTTTTTAAATCGCTTCGAGTTGAGTCTTGCTCGGGTAATTGTTTCTCCATAGCTACTAGTAAGGGAGTCTTCCGGACATAAATATTAGCTAAAATATATTTTAATAGCTGTCAAAGAGCAATCGTTTATCGAGTGTGTTTGTATTGTAGGATTCTATTCATATAACCGGTGGTGCAACGGGGTCAGTTTATGTCTTCTGTTGAACGGCGAACAGCGATGCTCTTCGTCCTTGTGGGTTTTTATCATGTATGGGAAAGGCCTTCTTCTCGAAGGCTACCGCGCACTTGACACCGACAGAACGCAGTAGTTGGACAGACGGCAGGTGTCGCATTCCTCCACATCCCAACGAGCGGGGTGTCCTGCTTGTCGAAAGGTGAAATGGCTTCGGTTCTGGTAGCCGAGCATGTCTAGCTTAGCTGAGATCGTCGTCGATGTACCAGACGCAGCCGGCGTTATAGTCCATATACTCGCAGTGATGTTGAATTCGAGACGTCATATCGTGCTCGTACCAGTTCCAGGGCTCGCCGCCTGTTCCGCCGGTATATCCACACGCGTGTCGTCCGAACTCGGCGGCCTGATAGATGTCTCCGAGGGTATCATCGTTCTCGCTGTAGTAGTTGTGTGTCTCGTTAGTGCCGTACAAAATTCCGCCGTAAAATCGGTCACTGGGCTGTTCGTCCCACACGGCAGCACCAAACAGGTTGACCGAGTTGATGGAGTGACCGTATGTACCCTGGAGGTCCCGAACGCACTCGAGTGCCATCTTTCCGCCGAGTGAGTGAGCAACGAGGTTCACCGTGACGCCATGGTCCTCCGTAAAGCCATAATCGTCCAGTATCTCGGCGAGATTCTGACCGGCCTCAATCGCGTGATCTTTCGCCGAGTACCAATCGTCCCACGAGTCACCAGCGTTCCAATCGCACGCAACGACGTTACCATCGTATCCATTACCTGTGAGATTTCTGTAGATTTCATACGCGTAGTCACGACCGCCATTCTGATTTGTGAAGCCGTGAATGAAAATAGTCAGGTTGTCAGCATTCCACGGCCAGTTGTGGAAGTTCCAATTCTCCGGCTCTACTTCCCCAAACCACGACGGACAACTTGGATACGAGTATGGACACTCACCGTCGCCTGCCGCCGCTGGACTACTCACTGCAGCCACACCGGCCATCCCGACGACTGTCGCCCCAGCGGTCTTCAAAAGCCAACGCCTACTCACCGGATCCGATGTCGGCGATCCCGATCCGCTCTCCTCTCCACTACCCATATCATTACCGGACATGAATATTTGAATTGTACAATTCAATCATTATCAAATTAATTGAGAGATAAGTAGAAATTTAACTATTATATTTATATATTATATAATAAGAAATACTAACTAAATGAAATATAAGTATTTATTGATGTCAAATGCTATGCTAGCCCATGAACTGTCTCGATATCGACCGGAGAGAGCCCTTCTAGATACTCGCGAGCAGCGGTGAGACGTTTGATTACCTTGGTATCGTCCTTGTCCGCGAGTTGCTCGCGGACTCATCCCTTCGTGAGGCCTGGAATCTTGTTCCTTCCTTTGATGCAAGGCTCAAGTTGCGGCGCTCCCTCAAGTTGAGAGTGTCAGTTCCAATCCATGGATACGCAATACTCGTCATATCTCGCATTCCAATAAAAATTCTATCATCCCTGTGATACTCACTGGTGTCATTATTCTATTACTACAACCCTGATGCCGCCTAGGTGGATTTCTAATGCACAAACAGTCTCGGAATATACCTTGAACGTCACAATCTTCACGAGACTGGGCAGTGAAAATCTCATCTATCCAACTTCAGACAATCACGGACTGGATAATCTTCGCTTCTGCTCGCTGAAGATGCTCTCCGATCGTTCTTTGTGACAATCCGAGATCTGTCGCCAAGTCACGCTGTGTTACCCGCCGTGGGATGTCGTAGTATCCCGCTGCGATCGCTGCCTGCATGATCTCTTGTTGACGGTCGGTGAGTCGCTCTGCTGGGTCATCCATGGCTGGCTGATACTCGCCTGCCCGTTCGAGAGTCACGTCTAATTCGTCAGGGATGCCAGCGATCAGTTGCTGGAGGGCTGCATCCTCACCGAAGAGCGTGAGTTCCATCCCGTCAGCAGTATCTTTTGTCGGCCAGTCGATACTGATGGCTTCGGTATCGATCAGTTCGTACAGGGCCGTTTCAAGCTCATCAGGCTCGTAGTGCGTATACGCCAGCCACGTCTCACCACCCGTCACGGTGCAAGAGATGATCTCTGGGTATTCGTCTTCTATCGCTGTGAACCGATCAGCATCGCCTCTGAACCGAGCGATCCCAACAACGGTTCCATCATCGAGGAGATTGGCATACTGTACCGCTTCCTGGGTCGCGACGAGCGTATCATCGATCCATATCTCACTCAGACCGTCGGCACGTTCCAGCATCTGCTGGTGGCCCTTCGACCGAAGGTATTCCTCGGTCGGGGCGACAACGATAGTTATGTATCTCATTATCTTCGTGTTTCACAGACTTAATCGTACTATTCGTTCTCTTTTGAATTGTCTCTCTGGATGAAGCGCTACTGACTGTCTCATGCAGGTGCGTAAGAGTGTGATCAAATATAAATCTCCCGCTCATGAGCGGGGTAAACCCCGAGGGAACACGGATCCTTCCCCAGCGTGATGGAGACGCGAGAAGCCAACAACGGATGCAACGACTCTCCGAAAGGAGCCACTGCACGACCGGTTCTGAACGAAACGGAGGAACTGTGATCATGTCTACCCAAACGACTGAAACATCGAATGTTTCCGCGACGTCGATCACAGCAAAGAACGTCGAACTCACGTACTCGGACGGCACCCAAGCGGTGCGCGGCATCGACCTCGAAATCTCCGAGGGTGAGTTCTTCGGATTTTTAGGGCCGAACGGCGCGGGCAAGACCACCGCTATCAAGACGTTCGTGACGCTGTTACAGCCCACTGCCGGGTCGGTGACTGTCAACGGGTTCGATGTCGTTGACGACCCCCGCGCTGTCCGGACGTCTATCGGCTATATGGCCCAAGAGACAAGTGTGGACGAGGAGCTCACCGCCCGCGAGAATATCCGCTTTGCCTGCGAGACGTACGGCGTTCCTCGGAGCGAGCGCGCTAGCCGGATCGACGACCTGTTAGCCCTCGTCGATCTCGCGGATGTCGCCGACAAGCAGGCCCAAGAATTCTCGGGTGGAATGAAAAAGCGCCTCGACGTGGCGACTGCCTTAGTGCATGAGCCCGCGCTCGTCTTCCTCGACGAACCCACGACAGGACTGGACCCTCGGGCGCGCAATCGCCTGTGGGAGCACTTTCAGGAGATCAATCAGCAGGGGACGACGGTGTTTCTCACGACCCAGTACTTGGAGGAGGCCGACGAACTCTGCGATCGCCTGTCGGTGATTCAGGATGGCAAACTCGTCGCTACCGATTCGCCAGACGCGCTCAAATCACAGGTCGGCGGCGACATACTCGAAATCACGCTTGCAGATCCGACTGACGAGCAGCGAGCGCACGCCCGAGAAGCCGTCCGTGAGTCGGGACTGTTCGAGGGAGATACGATTGAATTCACCAACGAGGGCATTGCTATCGCATCAGAGCACGCGCGCCGGGATGGTACTGACCTCCTGTTTGCGCTGCGAGAAGCGGGCTTCACTGTGACGGGGTTCGACGTTCACTCGCCGACGCTTGATGATGTCTTCCTCGCTATCACCGGCGAGACAGCGAGCGACGAGACACCGAACGAACAACAGCCGGACGATCCCGTCCAACCGGAGGTGAATCGATGAGCACAACTGAAACTGAGAGGGCGGTCGAGCAGAGGGCGACTGGCAACAGCTTCTCCGTCGATGTGTGGATCACTCTCAAGCGCTGGCTGCGGAAAACCCGCCGGAATCCGTTTGTGATATTCGGTGCGCTGATAACACCCATCCTTCTCCTCGTGTTGTTCTCTCAGCTGTTCGGGCAGATCACTGGAGACGCTCTCAGGGGAGTGATGGGCACGGATGTTTCGTATGTCACCTACCTCACGCCAGCCGTCGTCATCCTGATGGCCATGGAGGCAGCGGGCAACTCTGGGATAGGTCTGGTCGATGACATGGAAAACGGCATGTTCGAGAAAGTGCTGGCCTCACCGACCCATCGTGGAGCGATCTTCCTCGGGAAGGCGCTCTCGGATATGGTACTGATCATAGTCCAGACGGTGATGACGCTCGGGCTTGGGTACGTGGTGTTGTGGCTCGATTCCGGTGGATCGGTCGGGACATACATCCAGACGAGATTGCTGGGCGTGCTCGGTATCATCGCCATCGTCATCGTGTTTTCACTGGCGTTTACGGCCTTTTCGAACATCGCTGCGCTCGTGACACAGGACTCGGAATCGACCACCGTCTTGGTGAATCTGCTGCCGTATCCCCTAGTGTTCATGTCGAATGCCTTCTTGCCGATCAGTGTCTTGCCGGAGTGGATGCAGGCGGTGGCAACGGTCAATCCGGTCACGTACGGTGTCGGTGCCGCGCGGGCGCTGCTGTTCGGCCAGGATGTGCTCACTGTGCTCAACGTGACGGCATTTTCTGGCATCTGGAACACCATCGTGCCAGCGGTGGTGGTGCTCGGTGTGCTTGATCTCGTGCTCGTTGGGATCGCCGTCGCTTTGTTACGACGTGTGTCAAGTTCACAAGCCAGCTGATTCACCAAATGGGGGTCGTCAGACTGTCGCCGTTTGCTCGCCCTCAACCCTGACAGCGCAGGCGATCCCCCTTGACGACTTCGTCGCGGTTGTCACGAGCATCGCGCGTTCGTGGTGTGAACGCGCTACGGACTATATTGACATCAAGACGCTAGTCTGTGACCTACCGATTGACCGGCGGTTATTTATTATGTCTGGAAAAAGAATGAGATAAACTACCGATCCGTGGGTAACGATGCATGATGTGCTGATGGCGATGAAAAAGCGCATTGGTGTAGGCTAGCGCCCGGTTCGTTCCGTGATTTCCTCGTAGAGAGCGGCTGGGCTATCTCCATTTTTTAAATAGTATAATTAGCGAATATTCTAAGCTATTCTTACCCAATCTGATTCCAGATATTCGATATTAGTACTTGACCCATATATTAAAAGGTGAAAATACAGTGATTCACAGAAATTCTCATCATACCCGATCACCTCAAGTTGCGAACGACTGTTCCAATGCAGAGAATCGTGCTGATGACAAGTCATAGGGCAGAGCTCCACTAGCCTAGTCGGCAGCTGCCAGACGTGAATGAGAGAGGTGGGAGCCCTGAGAAATAGATTCCACCTGCCGTTACACTACTAGTGTGAACCATCACTTATTACGTGATAACAGTCTTATCACTGGTGCTGGTCATCTTCGTCAGTGCGTCATGATACGTGTCGATTATCAATCCATAGATTCTGTAGTAGTCGGGTTAATCCTCCGATCAGTGAGCAGATAATCATAATATTAATACCATCTTAAAATTTTTATAAATAAATACCACAAAGAATTTATTATTATTAGATATAATCTGTAATTATGGGTGTATTAGATCGATTTCGATTGGATGAGAAAACTGCAATTGTAACTGGTGGAAATCGAGGGATTGGACGAGCAATATCGCACGCTCTTGGTGAGGCGGGCTCGGACATTGTGATTGCAAACCGAGACAAGACCTCGGGCGAACAAGCGGCCACAGAAATCAGAGACGAAATAGGCGTTCAGGCACGCTACATACAGACAGACGTAACAAACGAAGACGATATCAAGGATCTTGCAACGCAAGCAGTTAGCGAATTTGAGAGTGTCGATATCCTCGTAAACAACGCAGGAATTGCTCGCATCTCCAATGCTGAAGATATGGTAGAGATGGAATGGAATGATGTAATTGACACTAATTTAAAAGGCGCCTTTCTTTGCTCGAAGTATATCGGTAATAAAATGCTAGAAAGCAATGGAGGGTCGATCGTCAATATCTCTTCGATTTTAGCGTTCCGAGCTGCTCATCCCCAACGAATCATTTCGTATACCGCATCCAAGGCAGGATTGGAAGGCCTCAAACGTCAGCTTGCGTCTGAGTGGGCGGAAGATGGGGTTCGAGTAAATAATATTAACCCAGGATACATCAGAACTGATTTAGTAAATCAGGTGTTAGAAAATAGACCTGAACTAGAGGATATTTGGATAGATGAAATGCAGTTTGGCGAAATAGCTACTCCGGAAGCTATTGGGCCCCTAGCCGTCTATCTTGCTTCCGACGCGTCCGCCTACATGACTGGTACATCGATCGCCATTGATGGAGGGTATCTTGTTGAGTAATCATATTATAGTTGATTGAAAGTCCGAAAGTGGATCGAAACCGAGACGGCTCCATCAAACAATAGTTTCTCGCGAGCACCGCTTCGATGGATCACATCCTATGATTCTACTACTTCCGTTTGGATATTTTCATGACAACATCTAGGTCGCAGAAGTTCCTTTGAAAGCGATGATCACATGGGAGATCTGCAGTCTTCATCCGCCGGTGAGAATCCCTGTAACTTTAATCGTGTAGGGCGTCCGAGTCCGAGCGAACTATAAGCACCGACCAACACCATATTTGTAGTTTTGAAGCATCTCTTGATGGGGCCGTATAAACTTATATATAATATTCGATAGTATCTTGTAGGCCGTCGTCGAATGTCCATTGCGGTTTCCATCCTAATGACTCTATCTTCGACGTTTCGAGCGCATATCTCTGATCGTGGCCCGCCCGATCCTCGATGAATGTAATCAAATTCTTCGAAGATTCCATCTCGTCAAGAATTCGCCGGGTTACTTCGAGATTTGTGAATCGGTCGTCTGTCCCGATATTATAGACCTCGCCAACAGTTCCATGTTCGAGCACAGCATAGATTGCTCGGCAATTATCTTTGACATAAATCCACTCTCTAATATTCAATCCATTGCCGTACAGAGGAAGATGCTTACCCTCAGCTGCACGTGTAATAAATTTAGGAATAAGCTTTTCAATGTGTTGTCGGGGTCCATAGTTGTTGCATGTTCGTGTGATAACGATAGGGATGTCGTGGGTGGTGTAGTAACTCTGAGCAAGGAGATCTGCCCCAGCTTTCGTTGCAGCGTACGGGTTTCGAGGAGATAGACAATCATCTTCGGTGAATCTTCCTTGCTTAATTTGCCCGTACACCTCGTCTGTCGAGATTTGGAGGAACCGGTCTACGCCGACATTGGCAGCGGCGTTGAGAAGAACTTGTGTTCCTTTAATGTTAGTATTGACAAAGGGTGTTGATTTTTCAATAGACCGATCGACATGTGTCTGGGCAGCGAAATTAACAACTGCGTCGGCCCGGGTGATTACGTCCGTCACAAGCTCTTGATCGAGAATATCGCCTTGAATGAATTCATGAGATGCGTGGTCTAGGACGTTGGCCAGGTTCTCTTTCGATCCAGCATAAGTAAGTGCATCAAGGGTGATAACAGAGTGTTCCGTATTTTTGAGCAGATAATGGACAAAGTTCGATCCAATGAACCCTGCTCCACCCGCAACTAGTATATACATGTTTATTATCTATTTTTTATTAGTTGATTTCATAGTCTTGTTTGTTCTTGATGAAGTATTCTTTATCTTCCACTTGAAGGTCGTCGAACCGAATGACCGTTTCGCACTCCACGCCGGGACACTCCATGACTCGTTTCGCTTCCAGTACATTTCCAGCGATGACTGTTTTACAATTGGAGCATGTGTGCGTGATTATTCTCATAATTTGAGGTGGGATCTTTCGCCGACAATGAGCCGTCGGCCTTCGGGGAGATGGTTGGTTGAACTCTTGATATTAGTGTGCCGTCCAATGAGGCTGTCGACGATGCGACCGCTGGCAGTGATCGTAGAATCACCGATGACGACGCTATTTTCAATGTGGGTGTTTCTCAGGACGGAATTCGGTCCAATTGAAGTATACGGACCAACATACGCACCAGCTTTAATCGTTGTGTGTTTGGCAATGGAGACTGGTCCGCGAACCACTGCTCCTCCTTCGATGATACTTGAGTCGGCAAGCTCGATTCGGCCATAGGTTTCAGCACCATCTTCGATGTGGCCGTTAATTTCTAGATTCTTATCATCAAGAATGAGTCGATTAGCTTCGAGAATGTCTTCGGGCTTTCCAGTATCCTTCCACCAGCCAGTAACAATATGTGTGTCAATTTTATATCCATCGTCTAGAATATACTGAATCGCATCGGTGATTTCAAGCTCTCCCCGAGAGGACGGCTCGAGTCTGTCGATCGCGTCGAAGACAACGGGTGAAAAAACGTAAATCCCAATGAGAGCGAGGTTTGTGGCAGGATCACTGGGTTTTTCTATTAGCTCTATAATATTCCCATCGCTATCAACCTCTACGATCCCAAAACGATGTGGATTCTCTACTTTTTGTATGGCAATCCCTGCCCCATAGGTATTGTTTCTGAAGCTTTCTACAAGGTCACAAATTCCTGTTTTAAGAATATTGTCTCCAAGGTACATTACAAAGTCCTCACCATCAACGAAATCCCTTGCACATCCTACCGCGTGAGCAAGACCGAGGGGATTTCCTTGGAGAATATAAGTGATGTCAACCCCATATTCTTCACCATTTCCAATAAGATTCTGAATTTCATCACAGCCAGAATTTCCAAGGACGATACCAATTTCTCGTATCTCGACATTCTTGAGGTCCTCAATTGCGTACTCAAGAACTGGTTTGTTGGCAACGGGAATCAGCTGCTTGGGTCCCGTATGTGTAATGGGACGTAACCGTGACCCAGTTCCACCTGCTAGTATAATGGCTTTCATTCTATAATAATATGAAATAGATGAATAAATAAATTCCGATAGAATATAGAAGGAATATAGCGAGGTGGTGCTGGCCCCATGCTTTACTCGATAGTTAAATATAAATACATAATTACAAAATTATACCATCTATTTAATAATCTATAATTGTATTGAAATTTAATAAATAAAAATACTATGAATAAAATTACACCAAGGAAAATTATCATACTAACAGATTGTTTTCCCTCATGTTAATTTTATTAAATATAATTATTAATTTAATTTTTTATATATTTATGATAAGTTTTTAATAGTTATAGAGTTAATTTCTATTGGATGTATCTTGGAGAATATCGCGTTCACTACGCAATGGCAAAGTATGACGAACAGGAACGGCAAGCTGTTAGTGATGTCCTTGATCACCCCAAACTCCTTGTCGGTGGGCCGTACACAGACGAGTTACAACAACGAGTTTCAACCCAATTCGGGAAGGATCACGGCGTTTTGGTGAATTCTGGATCGTCGGCAAATCTGGTAGCAACAGAATTACTAGATCTTCCGACAGGGTCGGAGGTCATCACGCCCCTCGTGACGTTCTCTACGACGGTTGCCCCCCTCGTTCAGAAGGGTCTTGTTCCAGTATTCGTCGATATTGGTCTCGGCGATTATCAGCTAGATATCGATCAAGTTCGTGAAGCAATTTCCGAGGATACCGGTGCACTGATGGTTCCGTCCTTACTCGGAAATATCCCGGATTATCCGCAGCTCCGGGAGATAGCCAATGATCACGATATCTATCTAGTTGAGGACTCTGCTCACACGGTAGGTGCGACAATCCAAGGCCAACCGACCGGTGAGTTCACAGATATAACCACCACGAGTTTCTACGGAGCCCACGTCATCACCACTTTCGGTACGGGTGGTATGGTTTCGGTCAATGATGACCGCTGGATGCGTCGGGCAAAGAAATTCCGTGGTTGGGGCCGTGCCTCAGCGGTAGAAGAAGAGAACAACATCAATGACCGGTTAGAAACAGTCTTAGATGGAACCCAATATGATTCGAAGTTCGTTTTCGATGAATTGGGGTATAATCTCATCGCAACTGAGGCCAGCGCCGCGTTCGGTGTCGAACAGGTCAAAAAGCTACCCAAATTCGCTGATCAGCGGCGGTATATCTTTTCCCAACTGTGCGATTTCTTTAGCGAGTATGAAGAGTGGTTCGTTCTTCCTTCACAACGGCCAGATGTGACGACCTGTTGGCTGGCGTTTCCTCTCACTATTCGGGAAGCGGCTCCATTCAGTAGAGGTGAGATCGTGAAGCATTTGGAGCGAAATCGGATCCAAACCCGTCCGCTCTGGTCAGGGAATCTTCTCAAACATCCGGCGTTCGAATCTATCGATGCTCGACTACCCTTTGAGGACTATCCAAATGCGAACCATGTGATGGAAAACAGTCTGGTAATCGGTACGCATCAGGCCATGGATGACGACGATGTAAACTATGTAAAAACAACGTTCGAGCGATTCTTCGAACAACTGTAATATTTGTTTACGTTGTATCTTATTAAAATCCATAGCTAGGGGATACTATCGCTGTAGAAATTACCATTCTAGGTAATTCGATTACCTCGTGATTCTAACACTGATAGTTGCACAACCAAGTGGTACGCTATGAAGATATTACGTGGAACGTAGCTGGCCAAAACTACAATACCCACCTAATCGGAATTGAACACGGGGATCACGTCGAGAGAACGACGTTCACTAGCCCGCTAGCGTGGTTCAGGCACGACGCCCATCCTGCCGTAGAAGCGTTGACAAGTGCAAAGCTCTTGTCGGCAAATCAGAATCGCAGAGCGATTCTGATGACGTTGTCAGATTCCGTTGAAATCTGACTGCTAACCGAGCTTCGCTCGGTGACGTTGACGAATTCGGAAATCTCGTTCGCCAGCCTGAAATCACTGATATTTAGTACCATTCATCAGCTAGTGTCCATTGCACTCTACCCTCCGCCCGTTAGAGGAATCAAAAGATGATCCCATCCAACGAGAGATTCTTCAGCGAGCAGACGAGCTCACGGCGGAGGCCTAACCTCGCATTTTTCCAGCGTTCTCCCTCGACCGTGCGGAACGAGCGTCAATAACGGAGGATGCATTCTGGGAGTTACAGACGACCTTGGGTTGGGCGAGAACCTGTGTGCAAACGAGGGAATCCGGAGTTTTCTCACTGAATCGACGCGGAGGCAGGCCTCCCCTCGGACTCATTCATCGTCATCACCTTCGCCAATTCTCGATTGAATCGATTTGGGAGATGCACCATGAGATGATGCAGCGCCTCCTGGCTGAAACAACGAGCCGGTCGCACTTTCTTGGTGCTGTGTCCGTCGCAATCGATACGACGGAGGGGAGTCCGTTTACTGGCGATCGGACTGGTCACGAAGACGGAATCATCGGGACAAAGGAGGATAACAACGAGTACTCGCCAGTGTAGCCGTTCAGGACCGCGGGCGGTCACTGGGTGAGATCGGGTGTCAGCTGGTGGGTCGTGACCGTAGCACTGCTTCGCTACGGAACAGGTACTGGTTCGCGTCCACGCGCGGCGCGTAGGACCTGTTCTCGCCGTCGATGGCGAGCTCCACCAGGTCAAATTCTCGGGGGTTTATGCACAGGTAACCTGAATATATCAAATATGGATGAAATAGAATTGGTCGGTGATCACTACGAGTTGGGACGGCAATACGGGCAGATCCTCGACGACGTCGGGTTTGCTCCGGAGCCCCTCTCGACGGAGAAACGCGAGTTCGTTCGTGACTGCGAGCCGGCGGTGGAAGAACATACACCGTATCTCCGTGAGGAACTCCGCGGTCTCGCGGACGCCGGCGACTGGGATCTCGAACGGATCGAAGCGATGCCGCTCGCTCTGGGCTACGAGGCCGGGTGTTCGGTGATCGCCGTCTCGGGTGAACACACCGTCGACGGAAACCCCCGGTTCGGCCGCAACTACGACTTCTTTGAATCGTTCGGGGACTTCTCGGAACTGTACCGGACGCGCCCGCCCGACCACCTCGCCAGTGTCGGGTGTTCGGATCACTGGGTCGGTCGGCACGACGGGATCAACGAGGCGGGGGTGGCGATCGGACACACGTTCGTTCCGAATGACGGCTCCGAACCGGGCATCATGTTCGGCCTCGCCGCTCGCGCGGTCCTCGATACCTGTCGGACGGTCGATGACGCGGTGTCTTTCCTCGAACGCATCCCCCACGCGCGGAACACGAACTTCTTGGTCGCAGATGCCGCTGGTGACATCGCCTCGATCGAAGCGAGCCCAGAGGCAGTCGCGACGACGCGACCGACCAACGGGTTTGGTGCCGTCACGAATCACTTCCAGTCCGAATCGATGCTCGAGTACGAACGCAGAGAGGAGCGAACCGAGAGCAGCGAAACTCGGCTCGAAAACCTCGACGGCTGGTTCGACACGCAACGGGATGGATTCGACACGGCCGACGTTCAGCGCGTCCTCACGGACCCCGAGAACGGGGTCTGCTCGTGTGCCGACGGGAACGAGGACGATCCGATCCTCACTCTCTGGTCGTGGGCCGTGACGCCCGGTGGGACGCCTAGTATGCTCGCGAAGGGGTCGCCAACCGATGTGGGATACGAATCGGTCGACCTCTGAATCGTACTGCCGTCTCCGGTGTCTGTGTGATTGCTGGTCTAGCTCTCTCTGACAATCGATCGATTGTCATTTCACGTAAGGTCTCCCATCACTAATGGCCCCGCGTTCACACGACTACAGAACGGATGATCTTCGCTTCGATCCGTCGGAGATGGTCGCCGATCGTCCCTCGTGAAACTCCGAGCTCGGCCGTCAAGTTCGAGGTAGCTACAAGCAGGTTCAGCGGTTCATGGCGAAAACGACTTCGAAAGACTTCGTCCTCCGATTTTTCTACTTTGCGTTCGCCTGCTTGCTGTATTCGCTCTGGCGGTTAGTCGACCACCTGGTACAGGTGTTCTTCACGGACACCTGCGGAGACGATCCGTGGGTAACGATGCACGATGTGCTTACATCACTGAAAAAGCGCACTGGCGTAGGATAGTGTCCCGTTCGTTCCGTGATTTCCTAGCAGAGAGAGCGGCTGGGCTATCTCCATTTTTCAAAATAGTACAATTGGAGAATATTCTTAGCTATTCATCCGCTACTCGATTCCAAATTGGCGATATTAGTGCTTGGTTCATACTCTGTATGGGTACAAAATACAATGATTCTCAGAAAGTTTCAACTACTGGATACTCCTCAAGTTGAGAAGGTCAGTTCCAATGCATGGAATCCACTCCTCACAGGACTGGTAGAATTTGTCATTGGAGTTGTTCTATTAGGCCTTGCTAGCAAGAGAATTTTTGGAATCGGTCAAGTTGGGTCACCACCTGGCTTTCTCCAACCACTTACTAGCGTAGGGATTCCAGTAGACACACTCTTTCCGTGGGTTGTTTTAATCTTCCAGATACTAATAGGTTTAGCCGCTGTTTATAGTGGAATAGATAGCTTTCGTGATGTTAGACGGATAAGACAAGCTTCAAAATAAGACGGCGATTCTCAACTTCTTCCACGCCCTCAAGTTGCGAATATTGATTCCAATGCATCAGAGGTCGGCTAGTTAGATTTGTCATGCATAACTATCAGAGAAATTTAGACTATCGGTATAGATTTCGAGCCAAGCCGTGCATGAGCAATCTACCTGCCCGACTTCTAAAACAGTATGCGAGTGCTTTCACTTCACCACTTCCTGCATCACCCTTGCTTCGGCCTTTCGGAGATGCTCGGCGACTGTACCTCGCGAGAGTTCGAGTTTGGCCGCGAGATCACGCTGACCAGCCTTCCGAGGGAGATCATAATATCCTTCATTGATTGCAGCGCGCACGACCTCAATTTGACGGTCTGTCAGGTGCCATGCGGGATCGCGCATTCCGGGATGGTAGTCCCCCGTTTTTTCAATCGTCACGTCTACAATTTCGGAGAGATCCGCGACGACGTGTTGGAGAGATATGTCTTCACCGAGGAGCGTAAGTTGAAACCCCCGATCGGTATATCTGACTGGCCAGTCCACAGTAATCTTATGAGTATCGATGATGTCGATGAGCGCCGTGTCGAGGGTTCCGGGATTCAAGTGTATGTATACAAACCCTGTTTCGCTCGTGGGTATGACCGACACATCTCCCAGCTCTGACGTGCATCTCGTAAACCGTTCGATATCGCCAGTGAGTCGGACCAACTCGACAGCAGTTCCATCATCGAGCGGATTGAGATCATAGATCTCTTCATATGTTGCGATCACTTCGTCAGCTACCTGTACTTGTCTCAGTTCGTTGAATGTCTGGTGAGCGTCACTTGGGTCGATGATCAGGGCCACATATCTCATAAATTAACTCTCAATGATGTGTGTAAAGCAGCGTATCTCATATCTCACTCGATATTGCAGGACATATACTCTTAAACTTGCCGAGCATGCATGGCAGTAACTCCACACACTCCCGTCCGCATTAGTTAGGTATGAACGATCTGATTTACGTCGCTATCATCGGCTGTGAGATTGGGTTCTGGGTCGTGCTTCTTGCAGGGCTCTCCACTCGATATTTCCTCGGTCAGCAACGGCTGAGTACAGTGCTACTGGCAGGCGTCCCGCTTGTTGATTTGCTTTTACTGATGTTTACTGTAATCGACCTCAGTAATGGGGGAACTGCAACCTCTGCCCATGGGTTAGCCGCGATATATATCGGATTTTCTGTCGCTTTTGGCCATCGCCTAATCCGCTGGGCCGATGAACGATTCTCCTACTGGTTCGCTGATGGTCCACCACCCACAAAACCACCGAAGACGGGTCGAGCGCACGCTCAACATGAACGCCATCAGTGGGGACGGCACTTTCTTGCTTGGATAATCGGCTGCGCTCTGCTTCTCGGGGCTGTTGCACTCATAGGTAATTTTGACAGGACGAGAGTGTTAACGGAGATGGCAAAATTATGGAGTGTCATCCTTGCGATCGATTTTGTCTGGTCATTCAGCTACACGATCTGGCCCAAGGGATAGGAGTGTCTCACGTGAGAATGGGAGGAGCAGATGATCATCTCGACGGATTCGTTGCGGATGTCACGACCATCGCGCAGTCACAGTGCGAGCAGTGGGAGAGATACGACGACATCGAGATGCTGATCTGCCATTCCCGATCGATCATCTCACGTTCGCTCCACACGATGTGTCCGCTCCGTACGCGGGACCGTACCCAATGTCGGTCCACGTTCGAGCCGGCCTGCTCGCGGAGATCAACGGCTAGGATGAAACCGCCCTCTACGACTACCTCAGAGAACACCTTTGCTGCGTCAGAATCCCGGCTTCAAGACGCTTCCGAACCAATCAACGTTCTGGCGTGCATGGAACGAACGCTTCAGCGAGAAACTCCGCGATGCCGTACAGGAGTGTGCTGACGTGATTGTGATGGCTGCGCGTGCCTGCAAGGTCCCGCTTCCCGACTGGATCGACCCACCGCTACCAGATCGGGAAGCTTTCCGTGTCGGAGATTCGCTCGATGGGTCGGTCTTTGCGACCATCGACGTAATCAAGGGCTTCCCATTCACGGCGAGCAAGTTCTCAAGTTGAGGTGCGCTCTGTGCGAATTTCATCTCCACGCAACACTCGGTGAAATCGTCCTTGATCATCCAGCTGTTGTTTCGCTGTTCCACAACCACGGGCTCGATCTTCGATCAGTGCCGCGATGGGAGCTTGACTTCTGTTTCGATGAGCAATACGTCAAACGCATATCTGAGGACTCACTTCGTGGGCGAGTCGTGGTATCATGCGACAACGAGATGCTCGAACTCACACTCGGTGAGACAGGCACGGTAATTAACACATCTCATTACTAAGCTGATTGGATGTGTTACTCGCAACCCGAGCCCAAACGACGATGCCAAATCCATGCATCGATATCAACATTCGCAACTTGAGGCGCACTCGTAGAGCACGTGAAGCGGATGCCCAAAGTATTTCTTGGAACAAGTGACCGTCTGGAGGATGAGAGAGACAACAAACAGATTATAGAGCATAATACAGAATTTGCACTATCAGTTATCATTGTAGCATATATGAAACTATGTGATATGATGAGTGATGTTCTTGTACTCTGTCCAAAATTCTCTCGTAATACTACTTTCTGAATCATTTATAGAAATGGCTGAATCTACAACTATCGTTGATTCGTCTGCTAAATATTCCTCTCCAATGGAAGAAATAGAACGCAGTATTGACGGTGCTATGTATTTCAAAGCCGACCTTCATGTTCACCCACCCGGTTCGCACGACTATAATGCTGATATTTCTGCCAATGAGTTAGTGGATTCTTTCCTTGATGAAGGATTGGACTTGGTTAGTGGTCGTGATTGTGGGTATGTGTGTGGGCGTGGTCGACGCCGACGACGAACTCCGAGGCGTCGCGTTCGCCCGACTCGAATTCCCCTATCCGACGGTCGAGTACATCTCCACGCAACACGCCTTTGTCGTACAACAGCTGTTCCGCCGCCTCAAGCCAGTGGCGGTAGTAGACATCTTCGATGTCCTCATCGTCCGCGGTATCTGCCGATTCGATTGCCTCGATCAGCCGCGCCTGGAACTCATTCCACTCGAAGAATCCCTGCCGGTAGAGTGTCACCACGGTCGCGAACGCACGCGCCTGCCACGGCGCGTCGAACGAGAGGTCACCTCCACGCTCGGGAAACTCTTCGCGCTCCCGCAGGTCAGCAATGATCTCGTCGAGATCAGTCATAGCTCCTCCACATGCTTGGTACCCAGCCGTTCGACCCCGATCATCGAATCCCGCGTGACGAGTGCCGTGAGGTCGGATTCGCTCATCCCGTCCGTCCCCACGGGTCGGCGGGGGAGCACCATGTAGCGAACCTCGGCGCTCGTGTCACGGACCCGTATCTCCACGTCGGCGTCAACGTCGACGCCGAACGCCTCGCGTAACGTTTGCCGGGGCGATTTAACGATCTTCGAGCGATACGGCGGTGACTTGTACCACGTCGGTGGTAGCCCGAGCACGGGCCACGGATAGCATGAGCAGAGTGTGCAAACGACGACATTGTGAACATCGTCGGTGTTCTCCACGACGACGATATCCGTCCCTTCTGGTCCCGTGTAACCGAACGCCTCGGCGATCGCGGCCGAGCCGTCCTCAAGTAGCCATTCGCGGTACTCGGCGTCGACCCACGCTCTGGCGACGACCTCTGCGCCGTTCTGTGGACCGATCTCGTCCTCGTAGAGGCTCATGACCTCGTCGATCTGGTCGGTCGTGAGCAGTTCCTCCTCGATCAGATACGACTGGAGGGCACGTGCCCGTGCCTGCGGATCGGCGTCTCTCGGTACTGGATGTTCGTTCCCGTTCTCGTCCGGGGTCTGGTCTTGGCTCATGGTTGTAGTCGTTCGTTCTCGACGTCTCGCATGTCGTCGGGCTTGAGCGCACTCTCCCAGAGGTCGATGTAGACTGCCTGGTTCGATTCGGAGTCCTCCCAGAGCTCGCTGGGGTCGAACCGGACGGAGTACAGGAACTCCGACTCGGCCGTGTCCGGCGGGAAGTATTCTCCGTGGACGCACTCAACGATGCCACTCGCATTCTGGGCGTAGTCGGGTCGACGTTTGTAGCCCTGGGAAACCTCTCCTACCACAACCCGGTCCCGTGGCTCGAAGGCGGGATCGTTCATGGGGGCACCAGGTAGCTTTCCCAGAGGTCGACATACACCGCATTGTTTCCCTCGGCATCGGCGCCCCAGAGTTCAGCAGCGTCGAATCGGACGTGGTAGACTGGTTCCACGATCTTCCCCTCCCCGTGGGGGCTCGCATTGGGCAGCGAGAAGCCTCCGTCCACGCGTGCGACGGTTCCCTGGGCGCGGCGGACGTACCTCGGACATCGGGTGTGTCCCCCAGGGTGGCTGTTCTTCACGACCACGTTGTCTCCCGCTTCGAAGGCCGGCGTGACCGACTCGTCTCGCCTTGATGAGCGATTCTCGTGGGACGCACGCATCGCTTCGACGACATTGGAGTCGAACCGTTCGGGCAGGTCGTCGTCGAACTCTCGGGCCGTGCCCAGCGCGTCGATCCGCTCGCGTAATTCGTCGGCATCGATGGTCCCTTTCTCCGTGAAGAGTTTCTCCATGGCGACGAGCCAGTGCTCGTAGTAGCTCGACCCGAGGTAGTAGGCCGGATCCATGCGTTCGATCGCATGCCGGAATTCGTCGACGTTGTACTCGCTATCCGCGAACTGCATCGCGAACACCCGCTCCTCCCACACCTCGTGAAAGATCGGTTCGTCCTCCTCTCGCTCGACGGGACCCATGCCGTCCATCCCGCCGAGATCGTGTATCCCGTCCATGAGAACGTCTACTACGAACTATCTTAAAGTAATGTCGTACGAACAGATGGCTCGGACCGGCAACCTGACTTCGCCCACCCGTTACCCGAGGGCCACGGGTGATGCTTGATGCTCGGCCAGTCCGGAAGGGCGATACTCTAGTGGAGATTGTCACGGATCTCCTCGAGTCTGCCGAAGATTTGATTCAGATCGAGCGTGTGTTGATGGATCGCGAGTTCGACAGCCAGCACGTCCTGGAGAGGATCGTTGAGCGTGGTTACGAGTACCTTCTCCCGAAGCGTAAACAGACGAGCAAAAAGGCCGTTGCCGGCCGGATGGAGAACCACGGAGTTGAGACGACGGTCAACAAGCGTATGCTTCACCTTGGAAAGAACGAATGGCACGAGACCCATCTACTGTACTTACCCAAGAGAGAATTTTCAGGCCAGATTGAGGAGAGTCACGAACGATACGTGGTGTTCATGTCGTCAGGACCGTGACAGGGACCGTTGAAGGCCGAGTAAGTTTCTATAGCAACCGTTGGAAGATCGAGATCGGCTACAAGCATGTTAAGCGGTTCATGGCGAAAACGACCTCAAAGGACTTCGTGCTGCGGTTTTTCTACTTTGCGTTTGCTTGCTTGCTGTACTCGTTGTGGCGGCTAATCGACCATCTGGTGCAGGTGTTTTTCACGGACACCTACGGCGATGTCCCGTAGGTGACGATGCACGATGTGCTTACCTCGCTGAAAAAGCGCACTGGCGTAGGCTAGCGCCCCGTTCGTTCCGTGATTTCCTGATAGAGAGTGCGGCTGGGCTACCCCACTTTACAAAATAGTACAATTAATGAATATTCTCGGCTATCTTTACTTAATATTATACCAACTAGGGAGCTTTAGCACATTATTCATGCATCAAATACGAGAATAATACAGTGATCAACAGAAATTCTCAACTGGTGGTGCATGGGCAAGTTGAGAAGGTCTTTTCCAATGCATATACTGGACTTCTATTCAGATATCATTCAAGAGATCTGCATTTCCTCCCGTAGCTCGTCATATTTCACCACTGAGAATCCAACGATGATAGCCAGGAAACCAAGAAGTACAGACACTGTAATTTGTTCGTGTAGCAGTATCCATCCGTTTATCGCAGCGAAGAGAGGGGCAACGTACCCAATGAGATTGATCTGAACAGGTCCGATACGATCGAGGAGGGTAAAATAGATGAGATACCCCACACCGGCGGCCACAACCGATAAATAGCCCAGTGCAGCGAGTGCAACGGGCGACCAGACGACTGTATTCAGCGATTCTTTGGGAAGCCCAGCGCTCGTAACGTGAAGTATGACCGCACCAATAAGCATCATCCACGCCTGCATCGATTGAACCGGAATCGATGTGGGATAGCGCTTGGTGAGGACCGCTCCGAGAGCAAACGCCCCAGCAGCAAGAAACACCAACCCAACTCCTCGTATATCAGCAGTGACGAGTGTTCGTGATGTGGGATTAGCAATGAGCGTCGTTCCAAAGACACCGAAACAGATCCCGACGACCTCATTCCAGGAGAGGTTGTCGCTAGATAACAGAAAACTCGAAAAAACGGCTGCCAACACTGGATCGAGACTGACGATAATACTTGCCACCGCGCTGGTAACGTATTGTTGGCCAATGAACAGCAATGCGTGGTGAGCGGCGACAAATAGTACTCCCCCAACAAAAACTTCGATCCATTCTGCCCGTGACGATGGCCACCACTGGTTAGTTGAGACGATGGCATAGCCGAGCATTACTACCCCAGCAATATCGAAGCGAACAGCTGCGAGTAACACTGGCGGAATATACGGGAGGGCTGCTCGAGTGGCAACGAACGAGCTCCCCCAGAGGAGTGCCAGGAGGATGAACAGTCCTGCTGTACGATATCGAGTCATTGAAGATCGATTTCCAGGTGTTGATTGAATCGCGCTATTCAGTGGAATATGATTCCTTGAGGATCAGTCTACCGAAAGAGTAAGCGAAAGCAGATCAGCACCTTGATTTTCTTCTACTGCTTGGATGAGTTCTCCACCGCTGGTGAGTGGCTCCATTCGATCAAAATCTCTTGTGAGCTGTCGGTCCTCTGTTGGTGGTGGGATCTTGCCTCGGATAGTCTCGTAGACAGTCTTTGAGACGGGTGATAGCTTCTCTGAGCCGCGTATTTCGGCCGCCTGTGTTGCAGCCATCAGCTCAAAGTCGAGTATTTTTTGAACGTAATCAACAATTGAATGCTCACAAGTTGTGACTGTTGATTCCAGTGCATGGATTTCGCATTTATATAAGATACGAGATATTCTATTCCACGTACTTCCCGGCCTGTCGGTATGCACACTCACCGTTCAATGATATACTTTTTGACACTACCTACGTGGATCAGCATCATCGCCGAAGCCACTCCCATACGTTTCGAGCACTTCCGTAACAGTGACTTCGTAGGCGTCGTACCACTCGGACCACCGTTGTTTTGCCTGTTTGTGATCAGGATCTGCTCCAAACGATTCGAGTGCGTCCAGCGACTCCCAATAATAGACGACGAGCACCTCGTCACTCTCCGGAGCGTTCCACGTTCGTTTGCCCAGATACCCATCAGTGTCCTCGGCAGCCGTCTGTATCACGTCGTTTAATTCGTGGAATTCACTGTCGTACTCTCCCGGATCGAGGCGAAATGTAACGAGATACATTGGTGTGAGTATACTCATCACGAGGATAAGACGATTCTCTTCTAGGTATAGGGTGACCCGAAATGAACGTTCGGTCGCATTCTCGTCTACAACTATCTGGCCATTACTAGATACTATGTAAGCCATCTCTTGCGCCGTTTTGATTGTACAGTTCCACCAAGATCTGCAGATCTAAGTATCGGTGCTGGGAATTCTTGCTATGGGCTCTTCGATTGTATCGTCGATGTGTACTATCACGAAACTGTGTTTCACGGTGATCCGCCAATGACGAACCACGACAATCCATTCCAGGATGCCGGCTTTGAGACTCTTGCAGTCGGGGCGGCCGCGACGAACAGAGAAACGAGCGACGTTATTCCACCAGTCCATCTCTCGAGTACATTCGAATGGAGGAGTGGTGGAATTGAGCACGAATACTCTCGTGAGAGTAACCCGACGCGAGTTGCTCTCGAGGAGCAATTAGCTCGTCTCGAAGGCGGCGAGCACGGGTTGGCATTCGCTTCGGGGATGGCAGCCATCTCGACGACAATGTTGTCGTTAGTTCCGCCGGGGGGTCACCTTGTCTCCTCAGAGTCGCTCTACAGTGGAACGGAGAAATTGCTCACGAAGTTCGTTGCCGGACACCTCGGCGTCGATGTCGAGTTCGTCGATGCTCGCGATCCAGAAAACGTCGCAGCGGCGGTCAATTCGGAGACGGACCTGATCTGGGCAGAAACACCGACGAATCCACTGATGCGTCTGTGTGATATCCGTGCGATTGCCGATATCGCCGACAATCACGGCGTGCCGTTCGGTGTCGACAGTACGTTCGCAAGCCCGTATTTCCAGGCTCCGCTCGAACTGGGTGCTGACATTGCTGTCCACAGCACGACCAAGTACCTCAACGGACACTCTGACTCGATCGGTGGTGCTGTCATCACCGACGACGATGGGATCTACGAAGCCCTGGCGTTTTCCCAGCAAATCGGGCTCGGAAATATGCTCTCACCGTTCGACTGTTATCTTGTCGGACGAGGAATCAAGACATTACCGGCACGGATGGAACACCACGAGGAGAACGCGATGGCGGTCGCTCGGTTCCTCGAATCTCACGACCGGGTTGACAGTGTCTACTATCCGGGTCTCGAAAGTCATCCACAACACGAGCTTGCGACCGAACAGATGTCGGGATACAGTGGCATGCTTGCTTTCGAGTTTGACGGGACGGCTGACGAACTCGAGGCGTTCATCGAGGGGCTTGAGATGTTCTCCCCTGGAGCAAGCCTCGGTGGTGTCGAAAGTCTCATCGAAGCTCCGTCGCTGATGATCCCCGACCAGGTCAGCCACGGGGCGGCTACCGCGGAGATCCCCGATTCACTGGTTAGGATTTCTGTTGGTATCGAAGATGTCGATGATCTCTGTGAAGATCTCCAATCGGCGCTACCGTAGGTGTATTTCCCTTTCTATCCATCTGTTTTGATGCTACGTTTTCTAACCTCTGCTATATCATTCTATAATATTTGACTCTTTTCGCGGGGCTTCCCCTGATCTGCAGACGTATGGTTATTTTTCACCACATCATATTATACTATAAATAACCACAATCTATACCAATTTTGCTGAAGAAGCGACTATGCCGTCAACGGTCGCCTCCAAACAGGCTGTGTTTCAAACGATTGAAGGTTCTTCTGACTTCTACTGGCCGTACTACCGTGATCCAGAGATCGAGCTCACGAGTAACGACCTCGAAGCGTTCGAACACGACGTTCACCGATTGTTTGCGAGTTAACTATCTCGAGCGACAGTAGTACAGTAGTCATCGATGGAAAAGGTAACGAGTGTCTGGAACGCTGTGTCAGGATAGTCAGTCGAGAATTCGAACGCCCCCGGGGCTTGAACTGTAATCGGGTGTGGGGTATCCACCGCTTCGTTCGACTTCAGGCTACTTCTATCTCGACATAAACATGTTTTTCAGACAGTGGTTACTCTGGCTTTCAGTCTCTCGACTACATTTGACGACGTTTTTCGTCAGGTTGGGCTCACTGTGTCCTGTCTTCAGTGAGCATTCTGTCCGACTCCCACGTTTCCACGACATGGTCAAGCCCTGTCTTGTACGTCGGATAGCTGGGTTCCCATTCAGTTGCAGTTCGAAGCTTCTCATTGGATGTCACCATCGGCGTTGTGAGAAGATTCACTTGTGCATCTCTCATTGCCTGGCGTGCTTTTGTTTCCGAGATCCACTCCGGAGCGGGTGCGTCAAGTCGCTCAGCGAGGGCAGTAGAGAACGCAGCCATGGTGACTGGTTCGTCATCAGTGACGTGCCACACTCCACTGAGATGTTCTTCTGCAGCAGCGACGAATCCACTGGCAGCATCACTCACATGAACCCGAGAGATGTCTGCGGCCTCTGAGCCCTTGATCAGTGGTTTATTGTCCTGGATGAGGTCCTGTCCGTGTGCCAGGGTGTGATATGCATCTGGTGCGTAAAAATAACCACACCGGAGGACACCGACGTCGAAGTTGTACTGTCCGCCAGCCTCCCTGGAGATATCTTCAGCGTCTGCTGCAGATTGTGTTGATGGGTCTGGATGGCGGGCCGACTCTTCATCGAACGGGGTTCCATCGGGTGGGCGAGAAACCCAGACGATACTCTGTTGGAGGTACTGGTCTGCACCGACGGTGGCTGCTGCCGTGGTGAGTGTCTGGGTGCCTTCACGTCGGACTCGGTCGTTGAGTTCCCATCTCTCGGGTGACGGGTCTTCCGTTGGAATTGCTGTCGCCGCATGGATGACGACGTCGGCCCCCTTTGCGGCGCGAACGACTGACTCTTCGTCGAAGAGGTCTCCTCGTCGGGGAGTACCACCACACGATTCGACGATCGTGTCCCCGCGTTCGTCTCGGGTCAGGCCCACCGCTGTGTGGCCGGTATCTGCGAACTGTGTGATGAGTCGTCGTCCCAGTACCCCCGTTGCTCCGGCAATGAATATTTGCATAAGTTATTTCACCGCTGTCGGTTTAATCTCTACTAACAGTTCTGGGAATGCTAGGCGCTCTATCCCGAGCAGCGTGCAGCTCGGTTTGTCGAACTGATCGGAGAGCAGGTCCCAATTCTCAATGAGCCGATCGACGTCTGTCGTATAGCAGTCGATCTGTACGACGTCCTCCAGATCAAAGCCAGCTTCGTTGAGAACGACTTCGATGTTCTCTAGCACTGTGATCGTTTGTGCACGTATGTCGTCGGGATGAACCGGATTGCCATCTGCATCCATCGCCGTCTGGCCAGCACAATACAAAACCCTGTCAGCATCTGTGATCTCGACTGCCTGGGAATATCCGAATTCGTCCTGCCATTCCCAGGGATCGATATGTTGTTGGCTCATTGGCTTTCGTTCGCGAGTGTCTGTTTTGATCGTCCAGATTGTACCATTGTATACTAACCAATTGCTTGGTGTGTAGTAACTGTTTCCTGAAAATTATTCCAGTAACAGATAAAGGCACGCAGTTGTCGAAATTCAAGAGATCTATGAGAGAAATATTGTGGCCACATTGTATTATTCATATTATAAATGAGATGTTATCAGCTATCATTTCACGCCTGTATTCTCCATGTAGGGATTCGGAATTTGGTTGAGAGACTAGCACATAGGGTCTGTGTGGTTGAGTGACGAGTCAGACGATTCCGCCGAACACGAGACTTGCGTGGCTGTCGAGCTCGGTGGACTCAGCGTCGAACCGCAGGGAGACACGCTCGCCGAGGCCGAAGGCGCGTTCTATCGGGTGTGGGAGCACGTGATGGATGACGCTGACCAGATGTCGGCCGCAATGCGCGAGCGACTTGGCGGCCTGCAGTGACGCACGCGCTTGGTGGCGTCCTCCAACCGCAGTGAGAAACCCATGTCGAACGAAGACAACACATACCTGGTGGAGTACTGGATCGATGCCGAAGCGGAATCGGGCTCTGCTATTCCCCATCTATCAACGAGTTGGGGGTGTGCTAGGACACCCCTACATCTTGACTGCCAAACTGCTGAGAGTTCAGGACGCTTGCTGGTACCTTAGCAGTCGTCCCTCCAAGGTCCCCTAAGACGTTCGTGAGGACGACGACGAGTGGTGGCTGTAGTCACAAAAAACTGGTAACAGCCGCGATCGAGGTGACAACCGAGATGGCTCCGAGAGCAGAGACGCCGTTATTCGCGACCCAATTATCGTACGAAAGTGGCGAAAACCGTAGCTTCCAATCCGAAAACGGGAGCAGTGGCTACAATCCGCCTGCTGTCACAACATCACCAAGCATGTGCGTGACGATTGCTCCAGCACCGATCGATAGGTACTAGTGCTAAATGATTATTGGCTGACTTCTATAAAATTATTTCCTAACAGTATATAAAAATTTTTATTTGTACAATATTTATATGAATGGAGATATTATTTAATCTATGATCGATGGGCTTTTCGAAGAAGTTTCAATTGGTGAAACGCATGAAGCTAGTAGCTATACGGTTGAGAAGGAGGAGATGCTCTCATTCGCTGAGAAGTATGACCCTCAACCGTTTCACGTAAATGAGGAGGCAGCTAAGGACTCGATATTTGGGGGCCTCGTTGCGAGCGGTCTCTATACGTATGGGATCACCCAAAAGATGGCCGTTCACAATATTGTCAATGGTGCTGAACTTCGGGGTGCGATCGGTATCGATAACCTACGCTGGAAACAGCCTGTACGACCTGAAGATATCCTCTCAATAAAGATTGAGCCAGTGGACAAAGAGCCCCAGAGCGACGATATTGGGATTGTCAGTATGAGTACGCAAACTATCAATCAGGACAATGAAGAAGTGTTCACTGGTGTCATGCTATTGCGATATCAACGGACTGGTGAGGCTTAATGTACCAACAAGTGGGTAAACGCGAGTGGGGGCAAATCATCATCTTAGCACAGTACGTTCAACAAGGGAATCAAAATAATGAATAAGAAAACAACTATGACTGCCACTTCACGTTGAGACCATCTGTTCCAATGTTTGGATTTGACGTCTATTCAGATGTCATTCAGTGGGTCGTATTTCCTCTCTTAGTTCGCCAAATTTCACCACTGAGAATCCAACGATGATAGCCAGGAAACCAAGAAGTACTGTCTCTGTAATTCGTTCGTGTAGCAGTATCCATCCGTTTATCGCAGCGAAGATAGGGGCAACGTACCCAATGAGATTGATCTGAACAGGTCCGATACGATCAAGGTGTGTGTCACCTCCCTCTGTATACTTGCGGCTGAGAATGGCGTGTCCGTTCCGGTGAGTAAAACCCGCTCGCTTGAGACTGACCTCCCACCGTTGGAGGAGCCAGATGATGAGCCCTCCCAACGAGAGTTTCTGCAACGAGCAGACGAACTCACAGCGGAGGCCCAGCGTCGCATTTTTCCAGCGTTTTCGCTTAATCGTTCGGAACAGGCATCGATTCCGGAGGATGCGTTCTGGGAGTTACAGACGACCTTGGGTTAGGCGAGAATCTGTGTGCGAATGAAGGGGCTCGGAGTTTTCTCACTGAATCGACGCACAATCAGCCCCCTCGGACACATTCATCGCCATCACCTTCGCCAATTTTTGATCGAATCGATTCGGGAGGTGTACCATGAGGCGATGCAGCGGCTCTTGGCTGAAACAACGAGTCGCTCGCATTTTCTTGGTGCGGCATCTGACACGATCGATACGATGGAGGCGAGTCTGTTTACTGATGACCGGACGGGTCACGAAGACGAAATCCTCGGGACAAAAATGATTAACGCTCGCCCAGTCCGGAATTGAGATTCGCTTGTTAGTATCATAACAAATATTCCCAACTCGGTGACGATCTTACTTGACTACCAAATGACAATATAAATATTTTTGGTGCATTTCTTCAGACATCCCTCGATCTTGGTATTGATTATATTGATTTGTGAATCCGGTTTTCATCATCGCTCAACTTCATCAAGCAGTGTGATCCCTCGTTCTACAATTGCTTCGGTGATGAACAGACTTGTCTCTGTTTGGAGGGCCTTCATCTGTTCAGTTGCTACTGATTTCTTTACTTCTCCGTGAGCGTATGAGAGGACAATAACACCCATTGACCCATGAACTTCGACACCAAGAGATTCGCCAGCGTCTCTCGCTGCGAGATCATCAGATAGTAGTACGGCCGAGCGTTCAGCTGCTACCGCAAGAGCGGCTGTTTCGCCCGGATCCAAATCAATGGGAATCTCTTCATCTTCCTCACTCTCAACGATATCGTATTCAATATGAGTAAGTGCAGACGGTACCGTACCCACTTTGAGCTCTTCATACACTGTCTTCGGAACAATTAGCTCATCAACTACAGACAGTAAATGAAGCGCGTCGATTTCATCGAATGAATTACCGTATCCCGAAGCTTCTAACGCCAGGTGGCGAGCTTCATCGCTCTGGATGTTGGTGACCCCCGCAATGAGTCTATGGAAAACACCGCGAGCATACGTTGCTTAATCCGCCCCTCATCCGACTACGTACCCATCATCTCACCAGTCGCTAAACAGAGTTGGTGGGTGTCGTGAGGAAATATCGGATACGAAGTCCCGAATGGCATGAGTCACTGGGTCAGGGCGTTCGACTGGCGCACTGTGGCCGGCATCGGAGACCAGAACCTGGTGTGCATGGGGAAGTGCGTTGAGCATGGACGATGTGCGCTCAGGGACGATCGCGCTATTTTCCTCTCCATGGATAGATAAGATCGGAACTGTGATATTAGATAGAGCCGCTGTGAAGTCGGGCCGATCGAGCCACGAATGGATTTCATGGTAGACAGCCTCACCGGGATATGTGCGCCATCGGTCAACCCAGTGGTTAACCAGACCGGGATTCTCTGAGAGAGTCGTCGTCCCGAACATATTGTGACGAGCAATATCAAGTAGTGATGGAGTAGATGTTCCCTGATCACGCACCTGTGCTGCGTAGTGGCTGTACTGCTCTTGTTCGCTTTCGGTGTGAGGTTCAGCCATGCTGTTAATCAGAATGATCCCCTTGACGTGCTCTGGATAGCGGTTTGCAAAGCGCAACGCCATGAATCCCCCCATCGATGTCCCTACGAGCACAATCGATTCGATATCGAGTGCATCGAGGAGTGCAGCGAGATCGTCAGCGAGAGCACACAGATCGTATGGACCCTTATACCGGTCCGTTCGAGCCCGAAGATCATAGGTGATGGTCCGATACGTCTCCGAGAGCGCCAACTGCTGGGGCGTAAAGAGCGTCCGATCCATCAGCATGCCATGGGCGAATACAACTGGCGGTCCCTCACCCAGATCTGTACAAACGGTGTCTGGCCGCGCTCGATACCGTTCTACGGATTGATTTTTTTCAGTCATATATTAGTATGGCGTAGTGGAATGCTGTTTTACCATCACTTGCTTTCTTTTTCATCAGTATCCGACCGTATCTGATATATTACTGATAATATCAACGACATCACTTCAATATCGTTCTGATTGAAGGTGGTCATTTCAAACTTTATAAGCCCATGAGTAGCGTCATTCGGCTTTTTCTCCACGACTTCGGCTGTCATAGAGAGCGTATCTCCAGGACGAACAGGATGGTTCCAACGTAGTTTGTCGCCACCGATTGCACCCATAGCTCGGGAGTCATGGAAAACATTCTCGACAACCAATCGTTGACTAATGGCTGCCGTGTGGAGGCCGCTCGCGACGAGACCACCAAATAGTGATTCTTCAGCAGCTGCCGGGTCTATGTGAAACGACTGTGGATCGTACTGTGTGGCAAACGAGAGCATCTCCTCTTTCTCAACCGAATAACTACCAAATTCGTGTGTATCACCTACTGAGATATCCTCGAAATATTCACCTCTCATAATTACGTTAAATTCTACGTGTAAATAAGTCTTGTTATAGAAATATAATTTATATAATTTATATAATTAAATTATAAATATAGAATTTTAATATAGATTATTCGAATGAGTTATTTAATTGAACGCGTACTCGAACGGTTCGGGGGCAGGCTTCGGCGGGATCTCGACGCCCGCGAGGACAGTCACTTCGAAGTAGTCGCTGATGCCAAGCGACTCGATCTTTGCGTCCTGCGTATCCAGCCCTCCGTTCGTCACGAGTCCGAGCCTGTATCGGTCGTCGAGTTGGCTGAAGCTGCCTCAGCACTTGGTGTGAACTCCACGGACGACTCATGGCGCTCGGCGTGGATGGCTGAGGCGACCGCAATGCCGACCTGGGGCTCCCGATCTGCTTCCTCGGCGAGTTCTTCGCAGTCACGGTAGTAGTGGTACGTCAGGCTCGCGCTGTGACCGTAGGCATCGCTCTTTGCCTAGAGGTCCGACACCGAGAGGAACGGTTCGATCCCAACCCGATCGAAAGCTGCGTTGAGGGCATCGGCTGTGTGCAGAGCGTGCTGTCGAGGTCGAACTCGGATCTGCTCATAGCTTGGTTCAAGGAGGCCTCCAATTTAGCATTCTCATCGCGACTCCCAGAGTGCAGATTTCGTCGGTTCTCAATGAACTCGATTCAGGAGTCAGCAACCGATTGTTGGCGCAGTCGCTGGGGTTTGCTCAACCAGTATCCAAGTACACGAGTGCGTCAGTGGACCGATTTGGGGGAGTTGTCGACATCTCCACGCATGAACTGCTGGAATGGCACTGCTGCTCGTCGTCGACTGATTCAGACGGATTCGATTGATAGGCACCGACTACCAAAGAAGATAGCAAGTATACTGTGAGATAGAATGACGACAGAATGGGATACCGTTAGTTTCGTGCTCGCCTCGACGTATCGAGAAGATGTACTCCGAAATCTTGTGTCCGGGCCATCAACTCCATCACAGATTGCATCAGAAACAGACCACTCAATGTCACACATCTCACGGGCGTTAAGCGAATTACGAGACCACGAACTAATCGAGCTACTTGTGTCCGAAGATCGGAGAAAAGATCGTGTGTATGGAAGTACTGAGATGGGTGCCGAAATCTGGAATACAATTCGAACCGAAAATTTTGCATAAATCCCGTCAAATACAGAAAAATAGTCCACTTTGATTTCTGTTAGTATCGGCGGGGAAGCTACACTAACGATGTTGTTGCTTAGGTCCGACTGCTGATTAGATAGGAGTATCTAAAGCGTCAGACACACAATGATGCCACAAACTGACGGTCAACACGAATCGCGAACTGAAACACGACAGCGACGCCTGTGGGATCAAGTGAACGAGGCCGATCTCACTCGAACTCTGATTTCCTAGTATGCTCACGGTCTTCCCCCCTCCGACATTGATGACGACACTATCCGGTCTTATCATGGTCTGCTTTTATCGGAGCCATTCGTCTAGATACAATCTAAGTCATCGTTTGCGACCCTTCGACTGTACAACTACACCAATATCTGCAGATCTACGTATCGAAAGCGACGTTGGAATTGATTCAGTTCTCGGAGTCTAGATCGGAATCATCGAGTGGGTACGTAACTTGAGTTGTACAGAGAAAGTCTTCGAATGAGAGGTTTCGATCAAGCTGGTTTCCACCCCACGTACCAGCACCCAGTGAGTATGCATCGGTAAGTCCATTGTCGGCACTCATTCCGACAGCGAAGCCTTGCTGATTAACACCGATACGACAGACGTTGATCTCATGCCCCATCGCAAAGGCCCTCTCATGACTCCTCGTATGGACGGTACACGAGTGACCAGTCCCTTCATAATCTAGGATTTCCTTCGTAATTTTCAGTGCCTTTTGAAATGTATTTGCCTGATATACTGTGATAATTGGGGCAATTTTCTCTCCCGAAAGCGGATAATTTTTTCCAATTTCTGTCTGCTCTACGATGAGAAACTCTGTTGTATCTGGGATGTCGATGGCTGCGTGGTCGGCAATAACACTTGGTGGTCTAGCTATCACTGACCGATCGAGTGAGCCGTCTGGAAACAATGTCTGTTCGATTGCTGTTGTTTCATCCACTGAACAGTGGTAGCCATTCTCGGCCTTGAGTAGATTCAGCAGCGGTGAATAGATATCGGTGTGAGCAACGAGGACACTCTCACTGACACAGGGAGTCCCGTAATCAAACGCCGTTCCGGTGGCGATCTGCCGGCCCGCCCGCTTGAGGTTGGCCGTCTCGTCCACAATAACGACGAGATTTCCTTGTCCAACGCAGTAGTTTGGGGTGCCTGACTGCTGGCCTGCCTCTACGTTGCTACTAGAGCCAGTAACTTGTACCATGTCGGCCCGCTGCATGAGTTCGTTCGCCCGATCTCGGTTTGCAGGCCGTGGAACGAATGTGACCAGATCGCGGGGGGCACCTACTTTATCGAGTTGATCTCGGATGTATTCGATCGTGCAATATGCCGATTGTATACAATGTGGTGACACCGAAATGATAACCGCATTGCGTCCTTTCACAGCCAGCATTACAACGTTCATGATTGTTGGACCAGGGTTTGTTGATGGAACGAATGCTCCAATAACACCGACAGGTTTTGCAATTTCGATAACTCCCGGACGATCGCTCTCACGCACACCAACAGATGGTTTACCGAGAAGGTCGGCAAGAATGCACCGGCTCCCGTATCGGAGCTTTTTATATTTATCCGCTACGTTTCCAAACCCTGTTTCTTCGTATGTCGTCCGGGCAATATCTCTGGCATGATGATCCTGATAGATTGCCCAGCCAATCTCTTCAACTAGTGTATCAACCTGTGACTGGTCGCAATCCGAAATGCGTTTTTTGGCAGAGATAGCATCGGAGAGCAAACCGTCGATCACCACCTCTGGGGGACGGTCATCGCGAGGAGGATTGTTCTTGGACGCAGTCATTGGTGGTTGGGAATGGTTCTAAAAATCTCTCAATAGTGTTTTAAATTCCTCAATTCACGCATGGAATATTAATCAGGAGGAGAGACTATAAAAACACTTTGGATTCGGTAGATATATCATGGGTTAATAGATTGGAATAGAGTTCACCATTCTGAATTATTACTGGAACGCTCATTCGAAGTCTACTAGGGGTTTGGTGACCCCATCCGTTTTGGTTTCCATGAGATGGAAGGCCTCATCGACCGCCTCAAATTTGAATTCGTGTGTTGACATCCTGGTCGGATCGACTCTATCTCGTTCGAGTAGTCGGAGGAGACGCTGAAGCCGGAGCCGACCGACCAGCACAGAGAGTGGTGACGATATCTATCTCGGCCATCCCTAGGCCCCACTCAGCGCGGGGAATAGGAATATGTTTTCCCTCGCCGTGGTAACCAACCCCGGAGATCGTTCCCCCTGGTTTGGTTACCTTGATGCAGTTC
Organism: Halocatena halophila; assembly: GCA_027563145.1. Taxonomy (GTDB): domain Archaea; phylum Halobacteriota; class Halobacteria; order Halobacteriales; family Haloarculaceae; genus Halocatena; species Halocatena halophila. Next base: position 95,376 of record CP071307.1, read on the forward strand.
TCGAACGTGACTGCATTGTCAGCTCGACCGGAATCGGAGGCGCCGAAGACAGTCTCTCGAGCGTGCTGGACGTGGGTTCGTATCTGTTCGTCCGTAAATTCAGCACTCTCGCGCTCCCGGAGACCTGCCTTCGACTCACCACGTGCCGTGGTGGCTGGAGATCCAGTGCGTCGTCGTTCTCATAGGCTGCCTCAACGAGTCGCTCGCTCACCGAAAGGATCGTCCGCTTCACCTCTTCCGAGAGGGCTGTGTCACAGGGGGCCGTGAGCATTTGGTGGGTTGGAGCCGTATTGTAGGGGCCAAATTTCACTGGATCGAAGCCGAGCCGTATAGATCGGTTTTCTGTCGAGAGGTCCTCGTAGAGTCCGTTCCACGAGAGGCCAGCGAGTTCGCGGCAGAACAACGCCCGATCGATCGGCCCAGCGTCGTATGTCCGTGACCGAAACTCCTTGTCGACCGTCTCGTTGAGGATCCGTGTCACTGGGATCGCTTGTACGACCCTGACGAGCGCGGCACCCTCTAGTTGAGAAGGTCGGTTCCAATGCATGGATTCGATATATTCTTATCATGGCCCTGGTATTCAAGTTGGACCGTCGCTCCCAATGCAGTGATTGAACAGTTGTGATGGTAGGGGAGTCGCTATATCATTGGCTCATTTGACGAAATATTGGAATGAATTTGACCCCTACGATTTCAAAAGATGTTACATTCATGGTTGTGTGGGTCACGTTATTATTAACAGAACGACATAATTTAATATTAACTACGGTAGTAGTATGGGTATGGAGAAAGAGATGGTTGCTAGTGGCGATCGGTTGATAACACGACGAACGGCGCTCAGATCGATGGCTGGGATTGCAAGTGCTGGTATTGGAGCCCTGAGTCTCTCGGATCGAGCTACGGCAAAGTCTGTGGGGGAGTATGTAATTCTGCACTGGTCTGGTCGCGTTCTTGATTATAATGGCACAGAGCCCACCGCCGATGCGAATCTCACTCTAGGCGAACGATACAGCCCGTCCTCTCAGCGATGGATAATCGATCAGGATAGTGGAGAAAACTACTATATTAAACTTCCTGGCACGGATTTAGTGCTCGATCTCAGTCAATGGAGGGGTGATGATGATATCTATTTGGAACGCTTAGATAATTTCCCATCCCAACGCTGGCAATTTGAGGAGCACAGTGCCGGTGGGTACTATATTGTCAATGAGAGATCGGATGCAGTCCTTGATGTGGACAAGGGATTGATGGATAAAGGTACTACTGTGGTACAACAAGAAATGGTCGTGGTAGACAGCCAACGGTGGGCGTTCCTCCCGTTCTAGCCGTGTTGTGAACGGTCGAGATTTGGTATCTCAGTATGATTGTCCGACGGAAAGAACCGAAATTCGATCTCCTACTGTTAGATGGGAAGTAGTCCTTGTTCCGTTCACTCTCCGTTCGAATTGCTACTATTGGGGCCAAATACATCGACGGAAACAGTATGTCTAGTACTCTTCATCCCCAATTTCAGACATACCGAACCATTCTGTTCGGTATCCATTGGTACTCTAGTCCTGTTCGATTCGAAGTAGAGCCACATATTTTCTTTCTATTGTAGCTTGATGTAATCGACCACTATCTATACGCCCTTTGATGATATGGTGGCTATGTCAGTAACGGTTACATCCAAACGCTCAGTTTTTCGGATGATTGCTGATACTCGGACTATCACTGGCCGTACTACCGTAATCCAGATACTGAATGCACGGCTGAGGATCTCTAAACGTTCGAACATGATGTGCACCGACTCGCCAGTACGTGGTTCAAGCACGACGCCCATGATGACGTAGAAGCATTCATCAGCTGGTGTCCGCTGTACCACCTCGATTTCAGTCCGCATGACGCATACCCATCGTGGCACGCGAAGACGAAGCCAGCTGTTCCGATGATTCGTGCACTGATGGTGATGGAGCTCCACGGGTGGGAGTACGAAACAGCGTTGGTGGGTCATCTTAATGCCCAACCAAGTCTCGTCGACGCTCTGGGATTTGACAACGTCCCAGTCCAGTCGACAATTTGGCGGGCTCGCCACGAGCGATTTAGCGACGAGTTGCTCCGCTCGATCGAGGAGTGTGTCGCCTCCATTCGTCTACTTGCGGGTGAGAATAGCGTGTCCGTCCCGGTGCGAAAAACCTGTTCGCTTAAGACCGATCTCCAACCGTTGGAGGGGTCAGATGCTGCTCCCACGCAACGAGAGATTCTGCAGCGAGCAGACGAACTCACAGCGGAGGCCCAGCGCCGCATTTTTCCAGCGTTTTCACTTAATCGTACCGAACAGGCATCAATACCGGAGAATGCGTTCTGGGAGTTACAGACGTACCTTGGTTTGGGGGAAAATCTCTGTGCGAACGAGGGAGCCCGGAGTTTTCTCACTGAATCAACGCGCAAGCAGACCCCACTTGGCCACACTCATCGCCATCACCTTCGCCAATTTTCGATCGAATCAATCCGGGAGATGTACCACGAAGCGATGCAGCGGCTCTTGGCCGAAACAACAAGCCGGTCGCACTTTCTTGGTGCCGCATCGGTGGCGATCGATACGACGGAATCGAGTCCGTTTACTGGCGACGGGCTACGAGGACGAAATCCCCGGGACAAAGGAGGATACCAACGAGTACGCGTATCAGTGGGCGTCGATCCAGACGGTTGGCCGAGGGCTACGGATCATGCTTGACGTTCGGCCAGTCCGGAAAGGCGATACACTTGTGGAGATTGTCACAGACCTGCTTGATTCAGCCGAAGAGCTGATTCAGATCGAGCGTGTGCTGATGGACCGAGAGTTCGACAGCCAACATGTTCTGGAAAGGATCGTCGAGCGTGGTTACGAGTACCTCGTTCCGAAGCGTAAACAGACGAGTGAGAAAGCCGTTGCATGCCGGATGGAGAAACATGGAGTAGAGACGACGGTCAACAAACGTGGGCTCCATCTTGGAAAGAACGAGTGGCACCAGACCCATCTACTGTACTTACCAAAGGAAGAGTACACCGGCCCGATTGAGGAGGGCCACGAACGATATGTCGTGTTCATGTCGTCAGAACCGGTGACGGGGACCGTTGAAGGCCGAGTTAGCTTCTATAGTAATCGTTGGGAGATCGAGATAGGCTACAAGCAGGTCAAGCGGTTCATGGCGAAGACGACCTCAAAGGACTTCGTGCTGCGGTTTTTCTACTTCGCGTTCGCCTGCTTGCTATACTCGCTCTGGCGATTGATCGACCATCTGGTACAGGTGTTCTTCACGGACACCTACGGCGATGATCCATGGGTGACGATGCACGATGTACTCACGTCGATGAAAAAGCGCACTGGCGTAGGCTAGCGCCCCGTACGTCCCGTGATTTCCTGGCAGAGAGAGCGGCTGGGCTATCTCCATTATTCAAAATAGTACGATTGGCGAAGATTCTCAGCTATTCTTGCTTCATTCGATACCAAATAGTGGATATTAGCACTTGATTCGCATACTAAATAGGCGAATAATACAGTCATACACAGAAATTCTCAACTACCTGGACACCCATTTGATATAGCGACATGAAGTTTATGGATAGTTGTTTGCTGGTGTAGATGGGCTGAGGTGGTGAAAATTGGCGAATTGGGGGCAAACTGAATCACTTCGTTTTACGCCAATAATACGCACTGGATCCACCTACCACCACGCCCTCCGACAAGCACGGAACATAGATCCAGCAGAGACCGGTGCTACCCCCGGAATATCGGACTCCAACCGCAACGATCAGGAGGTGGTCATGTGGAGCGGTGTATCTCAAAAAATCGGAGAACGATGAGTAGGCCGAGCACAATGCAATGATCAAACGATGCTGATTGAAAGCAAGGGCTGACTCGAGACGGGGACACCACCGAATGGCCAAGCGTGCGCTCGATCGGTGGTGGGGGTGATGGCCAGAGCTGTTCTATAATCGAACTAACTGCAACATGGCGATCATAGTCTGAGAAACGGTTGAATCGGTTGAATTCGAATGAAATTGGCTCCGATGGTCAGTATTTCTATAGTCACGTATCGCGTAGCATGCTTGTGGGTCTCTTCGCCACCAATGGGTATCACAGCCGCGCAGCTCGAAGACCTAGCCTGCATTTCGGCCTAGAGCGACCCTCGCTCACGCAACGCGCCGATAGACGCGATGACGAACAGATGGACTAACTGGCTACGGAGTGACACCACGTCAGGAGACACACGTATGACACAACCAGATTCCGACCTCCCGAGGGTCGTCTCACGCGATGAATGGCGAGAAGCACGCACCGAACTCCTCGAAAAGGAGAAAGAACTCACCCAAAAGCGCGACGAACTCAACGCCGAGCGCCGGCAGTTGCCGATGGTCGAGATCGACAAGAATTACGTCTTTGAGGGTCCTGATGGTGAAGTGAGCCTGCTCGATCTGTTCGAGGGGCGTCGACAGCTCATCGTCTATCACTTCATGTTCGACCCGGAGTGGGATGCGGGCTGCAAAGTCTGTTCGCTCCTGGCGGACAACATCGGACACCTCTCGCACCTGCACGCCCTGGATACGTCGTTGGTGATGGTCTCCCGTGCCCCCTACGACAAACTCGAACAGTATCGGTCGCGTATGGGCTGGTCCGTCCCCTGGTACTCTTCGTACGGCACCGATTTCAACTACGACTTTCACGTGACCCTCGACGCATCACACGGCTCTATCGAGCACAACTATCGAGATTTCACCGAGCTCGCCAGCAATGGATCGACCGAGGCACACGGGACGAGTGTCTTTCTTCGTGATGGTGACGACATCTACCACACGTATTCGTCGTACGAACGCGGTAACGGACTGCTCGTCGGCACCTTCAACTATCTCGACCTCACACCGCTTGGTCGACACGAGCATCGGCCAGCTGATCAGGATACAGACGGAAACTGGCTCCGTCGGCACGACGAGTACGATGAGTGAAAGTATGAGCTAGGTCATTCCCACGTCCGTCATTTAGGCTTGCGTCCCGATCGTCGTACGGAATATGGTAGTGAAACTGATCGAATAGTGTATAAACAGAATATTGCTATATCATTTCCCCTGCTCTGATGATCCCTTACTTCGGAGTGTGGTTTTCTGTAAATGGGTTTTATTCAGGTAGGTGGTGTCGGAACTTGCGAATTCTTCGCACGAGAAGGCCTCTATCGGTGTGCTACTAGCTCTGAAAAACTGACCATCTATACCAGTGATGAACTGGAAGATCCGATCTAGTTAGAATTCTGGTCAGCAAGCGGTCGAAGGTTTTTCTTCCCAGCCTCAACCTGAGCCCGCTCAATCCGCCACTGATCGTTATCGAACGGGATGTCGTAGTTTTCTTCTGCCCGCTGGAGGATACTGCGCATTTTTGACGGTGGTATTTCGAAAAATCTCGCCGTAGATCGCTTCTCACGGCCCTTTCGAACCTCCCGGATGAAATTCTGGGCACGGACGTACTCGCTCGGCACTTGCTGCAGAAAGCCGTCTTCAACAGTGTAGCCGAATGGGGGCCGTCCAACTCGCTTTCCTTTGGCAATTGCACCGTCAATACCTTCTTGAACGCGTGAGCGGATCATTTTCCGCTCTGCGTCAGCGAACACCATCATCATGTTCAGCATCATCTCAGCCATCCAGTCATCTTGATCGACCGTTCCAATCGGTTGGTTCACAAGATCGATATCGACATCGTGTTCTCGCAACTCTTCGACGAAGCCTGCGAGATCTGCGAACGACCGTCCGAGACGATCGAGTTCGTGGGCGACCACGAGGTCATACTCCGTCACGTGCGCACGTAGGCGTTGATACTCCTCACGAGAGGTCGACGCCCCACTTTCACCGAGATCGCAGTACCAATCGAGTTCAGAGTCCGACTCTCCGTACGCCTCGCGAATGGCGCGCATTTGTCGTTCTTCGTTCTGGTCGTCAGTAGAAACTCGGACGTAAGCGGCAATCTTCATGGGTCAACTGGGTACCCTAACAACACCGGCCAGCTATATATAAAGAATGAGGGTTTTCTGGGCACTGCCAAAAACAACTGTTTTTCACGGCAGTCCAAGCCTATCCAACACATCAATTCGCCACGCAAGGCCATTTCTAAGGGTTGCTTCCCTATCTTACGTATGTCTGAGGATATCATATTCAGACCCTTCAACACAATCTCCTATATCCACCGTTGTTGATGGCACTCATGAATGTAGCAATAGACCGCTCATACAGAGGCTTTTCAGTCGGAACGTTCTGGCGGTAGGCGTGTGTACCACCACGCCCAGAGGATCAAGATCCCTTGCAGTGGAAGTCGTGCCCAAGTCGCTTTCCGAATGATGTCGGTTGCCCAGTCAGGTCCCACATCGGTTGCCATATCGTTTGTCGCCATATGTATGTTTACTGGGAAGACTGCAATAAGGAGTGCAATAAGGCCCCAGGCAGACAGTCGTCGCGTCCGCTGGATCATCACTCCGATTCCAAGGACGATCTCTGCAATTCCAGAGACGTAGACCAAGAAGAGCGGACGCGGAAACTGAGAGGGAATTACCCGTTCATAGGTCTTCGGGACGATAAAGTGTAATAGCCCCGCCACAGTATAGAAAAATCCCATCACGTAGACAAGTGGATAGTTGAATTGCCTCATGCTGGTGTCGATCTCATCACTCATACCATTGGTAGAGCCCTGGCACTGAAGACAGTACTCCATTCGTACATCGGCACTCGGCTTCAGTACTCTGGGTTCGGCCAATTTATATCCTATATGCAAGATAACTCTCAATAGGTCTGGATTGAAATAAAAAGACGCAATCCAACGTATCTCGTTCGCCTTACTGTTCGACAATAAACTCGCTGGCCGCCGCTCGCACGTCCTCCATCGATTTGGGCTCGTCGAATGCATCAGGGAACGGTACCTCCCCTGTGAGGAGGTTCAGATAGGAGGCATGGCGGGCTTCGACCGTCGCGATCGTTGCGCCCGCTGTCTGAAGCTCACCGCTGTCGATGAGTGCGATCGCTCCGTCGTACGCTGACACGCCGAGATTCTCGAATGTTCGGGCGAGTGCGAAGTAGTCCTCTACAGTATCGAGAGGAAATTCGAATTCTAGCCCGGAAACCGGCTCACCACCGAGGTCATTGATAACCGTAGTGAGCTGTTCGACGTGCGTTTGTTCGTGGTCCCTGATGCGGTTGAAATAGTCGTACGTCGACGACTGCAGTTCCTTCCCAAGACGCTTGGCCGCCGCTGAGTTCTCGATCTCACACTCACTGAACTTCTCCTGGCCACACGTGTAGAACGTTGCTTCCAACTGCTCAAGCGTCAGTGCATAGTTCAGCACATCGATATCCGTTACGGAATCGTTGTCTTCCTTCGCCGAAAACGCTGTCCGAGGTTCGTCGTTTGTCGAGTGGAGACTTCCTGCTGTGGGATCGCTTCCAGCAACCGAGAGCATACTTAGTCCGACGCCAGCGCTCGCTGTCGTACGGAGAAACGCCCGTCGATTCAGCGCACCCTCAACACGCTCTAGAATGGCATCTACCGATGTGCCATCCGTGTTCCGAGAATCAGCAGGACAGCTATCGGAGTCAGTACACTGGTCATCTTCGTTCGCTCGCTCGGTGGTGGTGTCTTTTGTCATAGTTGTCTGTGAGCTGCATAAACAACTACGGTAATAAATAGAAGAGAATGACGCGACTACCACCTTGTAGCCTCCGTTTACCACCCGAAACGTAGTAAGAGGGTGGAAAGTGAAGCCAACCCGTTGGATAAAGCGTTATACTGCCTAGAAATATTTACATGACTTCTTGACACCCAGCCACAGAATGGCTGTGTTACTGTTCGACGATGAACTGACCGGCGATTTCTGTGACCTCCTTCATTGATTTGGCCTCGTCGAAGCCCTTCGGGAACGGCAGCTCACTGTTGAGTTCATTGAGGAAGCCCGCGTGACGGGCCTCAACACTCTGGATCGATGCAGCGGCTTTGAATACTTTGTCGTTCGAGACGGCCGGTCCTGCCCCAAGATACGCGGCCACACCGGTGTTTTCGAGAGCCTGGGCCACACCGAGGAATTCGGCAGGTGTTTCGTAGCCGAAGTCGTATTTAGCTTCACTGACCGGCTTGCCACCGAGTTTCTTGACGGTTTCAGTGATTGTGTCGACGTGGGCTTTCTCGTGGTCGCGAATCGCACCTAGTCGCGACGGCACGGTACTGATAACCTCTTTGTCCCCGAAGCGACAGAACACCGCGTTTTCGAGCTCGTCGTCACTGAATTCCTTGAGTCCATCACGGTAGAAGGCGTATTCGAGATGTTCGAGGGTTAGCGCGTAGTTCAACACGTCGAGGTCGCTGGTTCCGTCGTCGGTTTTGCGTTCGGGTGTCTGTTTCTTCTTGTTGCTTTCTCCGTTCTTCTTGTCTTTCGTACTGTTATCCTCACCCGAAGCGGCGATGAACTGCCCAGCAATCTCAAGTACTTCATCCATCGATTTGGCCTTGTCAAACGCGTTGGGGAACGGCGAACTGGTGTTGACGAGGTTGAGGAAGCTTGCATGACGGGCTTCAACGGTGTGAATTGAGAGTGCTGCCTCCAGAACCGCATTGCTCACGATATCCGGTGCCGCCCCTGCGTAGGCAGCGACGCCAGTGTTTTCGAGAGCTTTTCCGGTTGCGAGGAATTTGCTCGGGGATTCATAGCCGAATGTATACTCGGCTTCGCTTACTGGCTCGCCGCCGAGATCTTTTACCGTCTTCGTGATCGCATCAACGTGTGCCTTCTCATTGTCGCGGATCTCTGCGAGATACTCTGGTACTTCCCGACGTACCGTCTCGCCAAAGCCATCGAGCGCCTTCGCTTCCTTCAACTCGTCGTCGCTAAACTCCTTGAGACCATCGCGGTAGAAGGCGTATTCGAGGTGTTCGAGTGTCAGCGCGTAATTCAGGACAGTAATATCTGGGGTTTTCTTGTCCTGTGCGGCTGATTTGTTGGTCCCACTCTGTGCTTGCTGCGACCCGCCGGACCCTGCCAAGTGCGCCAATCCACCGCTTGCATTCCCCAGGAGCGCCGTGCTTCCAATGGCAGCCGCGCCGGTGAGCATGGCTCGTCGGGTGGCTGTTTGACTACGATGTTGAGGTGGCTGGTCGTCTGTGTCGTCGTTGGGTTCGTTTTTCGTGTTCGCGGTCATGATTCGGTAGTTAATTTCCATCAACACTACCAATTTCACCCACACCTACCTGGTATGAGAAGTTTTTCCGAATTCTCACCCAAATTCGTCCCACATTCAAATTGATAGAGACTGACTACACACCAGAGACGAATCTTACCACGTCACGTGGTGCTTTCTGTAACTGCTATGTCAAACAAGACCTCAATCCCAGGTGACCCACGTAAGAAAAGCGAGTCCGATGAATTCGAATAACCGAAGAAGCGTCATCATGCGCTGGGCAATCGTCGGAATTTGGGTGACCCACACGTGAAGCACCGGGTCAAGCATGTAGAAATAGAACGCGAGTGCGTTTTCAACAAAGAGAAAACTAGCAAATAGGACGAAGCCAAGGGTATGTTTCGATCGGAATTGCCAGTAATTCCGGCCCCAGACCACACCAAGCAGGCCTAGTAAGACGAGATTCAGCGCGATCAGCACACGCGCTCCCTCTACCCAAAGTGTCATCTATCTCTCCTAAGGACGTCAGGAAGGTTATGTTCTTTCCCAAATTCAACCATTGTTACGTCACCTGTTCACAGATCTGTTCGATCAACTCCCAGTGCGCGCGAGCTTGCTCGGTCGGGAGATAGATCGCACCGTACTCAGTCCCACTCCGTGTAACGATTCCGTTCTCCTGGAGTACATCAAGGTGGTGTCGTATCGTCTTATAATCGAGCTCAAGCGTTTCAGCGAGCTGATTGGCGTTACGTGGCTGTTCATCGATCGTCTGGAGAATCCGTGCGCGGTTTGAACCCCCACGCGTGCCGGTCAACACGTACCACAGCACGGACTCCATGCTAATCCCACTATTGCGATCCCTCCTGTAAACTGTATCGAAGTCCACATGCCAACCCAGCTTGACGATATTCACGACCATTCTTATTGCCTTATATACTGACGGATACGACCTATATACATCCATAAGATTATTAATCATTTATCAATTAAGAGCAGTTATTATTTAGTCATAAAAATTATTCTATTTTTTAGATAATGTGGTATATATGTGCCTATCATCTATATTATTATAACACTTAGTTCATATAATTGAAAAATGTGCAGAATTCGTAACTCCTAGCAGAACATAGAAACAGCTCATGCGCATCTCAACCATCGTCATCGTTTTCGGGGTCGTTCTGTTCGTTCTCCCCTTCCCAGGAACGTTCATAGTAGGAGCGCTCGTGATCCTCACCGGAGCAATCGCCAGATGGCATGGGTCGTGAGCACGGACCTTACAAACATTAGATCGCTGCGGGGCATCAGTAGTTTGTCTTAGGACGCATTACTCGCTCGCTAAAACAGAACCGACGATCAGATACAGTTTGTAGCGACATCTAGCAACCAACAGAGGTGAGCTGAGGCGACCCCATTCGTGGCGAGTGGGTGGATTACCCTGTCTCGTCCTCACGATGGTCAGGAATGTCAGCACCTATCCCCTCAATCGCTGTATGAATGTCGTCCATTGGTGGAGTTGTCCGGGGTCACGTCGATCGGATGTGAACCGATCCAGGTGTAGCGGATTGTTTGATTGTGATCGGTGAGAAAGCATGACCGATGAGCCCTGGGGAGGAGCTTGAACAATCGATACCGAACCCCGTAGGCTTCGGCGATCGCTCGGCCGATACCACGCGAGGAGCCAGTCACGATCGCAACGTCGTGCTGGAGTGGCTTCGCTACATGGCTGTCGTCTGCTAGCGTCGCTTTCTCACTATCTGCATTCTTACGTGTCATTGATTGAATCTCGACCATAGGACCGTTATTCGGGCTTTTTACCCTCGATCGTTGCCGAGACGATGTACTGTTCGAGGTCGTCTTTTTCAGCGGGCTCATTCCCGGTCTTCCAGCACGTCCCGAGTACTTCCTCGGGATTCCCTTCGCAGGTGGCTTCCTTACCCGGTACGTTGGTACCCGAACGAAGGGCAAACAGTGGTATGACGAGCAGTTCATCCCGAAAATCGATCCGTTGACGCTGGTCGCGCTGCTGTTCACCGTGATCGTGATGTTCGCCACCCAAGGCGGCAACATCGTCGCCGCGCCGGGTGACGTTCTGTTGATCGCAGTACCGCTGACGATCTACTTCGTCGTGATGTTCCTCGTCAGCTTCGGGATGTGCCACACGGCTACTATAATCGCGTCCATACAGGCAGCATCATGTACCATCAATGGAGCAAGAGAATGCCTATGCCGTCTTCGCTACCAATCGAGACGTGCCGTTGGATCGGGTCCAAGAAATCACTAGGCAATACACCAAGCGCTGGCAGATCGAAAACGAGTACAAGACGATCAAACAGCACTTTCTACCAACGGTCGCCTCAACTGATTATCGGATCCAATTCCTGTACTTTGTAATCGGCGTCACCATGTACAGCGTCTGGCGGGTGACAAACCTGCTGTTCCGAAACGCTATCTCTGTGCATCTGGGTGAGAAACCACCGATTCCGGCGAGGGAGTTCGTCGAAACCCTCACTTTTTGCACCATTCCAGTAGATTGAAAGAACTGCGGCGATAATGGTACGCTTGATCCCGAACTGCTGGACTCACTCATTGGCTATTGTTTCTAAGTCCTAGTGTTGACCACTAACGATGACTGCATTGGAAACACTCTCACCAATGGATCGACTGCTTCATATTCCGTGAAAATAGGTGACGGGGACCGACTCCTTTGTTAAATCCATCAAACTCCGAACCTATGAACTAGGACGGGCCCGGGTCCTGCCTGTGCGAGAGATACGCCGTCAGATCAGTTGTCGTGATGACACCGATCACGCCGTCAGTCTCGTCAACGACCGGGATATGATGGAAGCCATTCTCAAGCATCATATCCGCTATGGTCCGAATGGACTCGTTCGCAGTGGTCGTCGTAATTGTCGTACTCATGAATGCGGCTACAGTCGTGTCTGGGTCACTGTCGCCCTCTGCGACGACGCGGATGAAATCAGTGGCAGTGAGGATTCCTTCAAGATGATCGTTGTCGTCGATGACAATCACCGAGCCGATACCGTGTTTGAGCATCAGTCCCCCAGCCTCCCGTAGTGACGTGTCGACGCCTACGGTGTGTACCGGTGAAGACATAAGACTCCCGACAAAGACATCGTCCATCTGAAACTGTGCGGCCTGCCCGAGAATAAGAGTTGCCACTGAATGTCCTCGTTCCACTGATTCGCCTTTTTGATTCGTCTTGGTTGTCGATAGGACATATCGCAAGCACGCTGACGGACCTCATCGATCCGATCATCGTGCCACAAAGACGGTCACATCTATCCACTCCGTCTCCGACACAAGGAGATACGACGCCCGATGACGACCCACCACGTGATAGATAGATTTGTCTTCGTGATGGATTACAGGTACGCTGCGTCCCAACGGGTCGCCTTGCGTAGGTTCCCACATTGATTACACTCGATATGTCCCATCGAATCCATAGCGTTGTCCGTTGTATCACAGTTCGAGCAGTACCAGCCGTAGAGCTGCGTTCGGTCTTGCTTCAGATACGACGGGTGGAACGGCCCGGTTGACCCCCGAGAACTCTCCTCGAAGTCAACGTATAACTGTTCGCCATCGGTCGCTGTCCGCGGTGCTAATTCGCCGGGGGCAGTCCCTTCCTCACCATAAACGTTCTCAACGTGGGCGTTGCCAGCGATCATTATCGTCCGGTCGTAGAGTTGCTCGAAGCCGTGGGTCCCATAGAAGTGGTTGCCCGCCTCGTTCTCAGCCAAAACCAATCCTGTTATCCGATCGGTGCCACGCTCTGTGAGCATGTCTCGGGTTGCATCGAAGAGTTCCGTGGCGATGTGTCGGCCACGATGCTCGGGAGCGACGTGCAGCCACAGGATCCGTCCTTTGTCGTCCGTTTCGACAATGTGGCTCTGGGAAAAGCCGACGACATCGTCCTCGTCGGCCGCGACAAGAAACACCATTTCGTCACTGTCGAGGTAGTCATCGAACGCGTCTGCTGCATACCACTCCTCAATAGCTGTCTCGATCGTCTCATCACCAAGAACAGCATACGACGCCGCTAACGACTCGCGGGCGATGTGTCGCACTGAATCGATATCTGCTGAATCAAGCGGTCGAATCTCCATATACATCTGTGGTCGTGAAACCGGATAAACACCCGCCTTCCTCCAGTGTGTTTGGATCCGGGGGAAACAGTCGCTTTTGCGGTAGCAGCTGAATACTCAGCTGTACTATCATATGATGATCTCGCAGCGAGAGACGCTGGCGAATCTCCTGGTATCGAAGTTCACGGATCAATCGGCGTTATTGTCCTCGCCACACTCGCGGAGAGAAACCATGCAACATATCGTCTGAGACATATTCCCCTCTATTGAATACCGCAACTATCCTTGATATATTATTATAAGATAGATGTCTATATTAAATACTATCTATACTTACTGATGAAGGTTCGGAAAAATCTTCCCGATATCAAAGAGAGGTGCGGAACAAGCAGATTCAAAAGAGGGATTCAGGCAATTGTAGCGGAATAAATCACGGATTAGCGAAAAAACAATAAACTTCCTCCAGCCTCTCTGCTGCCGTCGCCCACGAACCCATCGGTTGGCCTGTCCTGATGGTTAAGCACGGGACGCTCGGCACTAAGGTTCGCTGGAGAGTGACGAGGTGCTCGTCGTCTATTATTGGAGATCGCTAGATGCACTCGAATCGTTCAGGGCAGATACTAACTACAAGCGGGTGAAACAGCGGTAGATTGAATGATACACGCCTACGAAATCATTGTTTCTGAAGTGCTTGAAACGTATGGGAGTGGCTTCAAGAATGACGCTGACCAACACAGATAGTGCCAATAATAAGAATGGACGAGGGGGGGTCTCTACCGACATCAGAGAGACACTTGGAATATAGAATCCCAAGCATTAAATGGATACAAAATCCATGCATTGGAACCCACGTTCACAACTTATGGGCACCGCTGATGACCCTTACTTCGGGGTGTGGCTTTCTGTAAATGGGTTTTACTCACGTAGGTGGTAGTGGAATTTGCGAATTCTTAGCATGAGAAGACCTCTATCGGTGTGCTACTTATTCTGAGAAATTGACCAAGAATTCCAGAGACGGTCTGGAAAATTCGATCTAGTTCTCGGAGGTCGGCTATCTATATTTATCATGTATAAGCATCTACGAAATTTAGACTACCGGTGTAGATTTCAAATCCAGTTTTGTATAAATAATTTACCTACCTGACCTTAGAGAGTGAGTCATGGATTTTTAATCGCACAGATACACTCAGCCGGTGCTATCCATACGATACAGAGAATATAAACAATGATATAATGATGTGACTATTCTCAACCAGTGATTGTACAATCAACACACCGCCACTTGTTCTCGCCAGCACCACAGTCACTGACTCGACCCCACAGCCAGATGGTCGGTTATGAATAGTGTGTTACTTGCAACGCTCGCTGTGCTGGCCCTGATCGATAGCACGAGTATCGGTACGCTGATCATTCCCATTTGGTTGCTCCTACAGCCTGGACGCGTCGCGATCGGTCGCTTCCTCGCGTATCTGGCGACGATTACCTGCTTTTACTTCGTGATCGGCGTCGCACTCATGCTAGGGGCAGGCTCACTGGCCACGTCTCTTGCCGGCAACCTCGACAGATCAATGACACTCTATCTCCAACTGGCCATTGGGAGTGGATTGATCGCGGTGGCCGCCTACTTCTGGATCAAACGGAAACTGCAGGGCTCAGCCGACAGAACCGAACGCTGGCGGACGCGGGTAGCCAACCGATCGTCGTCCGTCGCCAGTCTCATGGGACTTGCGCTGCTTGCCGGTGTATTGGAACTTACCATGATGCTACCCTATCTGGGCGCAATCGGGACCCTCACGACATCGGATATCGGTTGGTCGTTGCGAGTCCTCATGCTGGCAGCGTATACTCTCATTATGATAGTTCCTGCAGTAGTGCTTCTCGCCGTCCGAATCCTCTTACATGACCAGATAGATCCGTGGCTGAAGCGCCTCAGCAAGCGGATTACCAAAGAGATTGATGAAGCAACCGTATGGGTGCCAGCAGCTGTGGGATTTCTTGCTGCGGCTGGTGCTGCGACTGACCTTGGATGGGTGTGAGCGTCCCCGTCTGGAACCGACGATACTCAGCTGAAGGCAGGCAGGTGGGTTTCATACACAACGGAACTGAAGTCGGCCCAGTAGATTGTTCATATACATCTGTGTCATCATCAGGAAGGTGAGAATCGCTGTTTTATTTCCTCGATTAATGCATGACCTTTCCCCAATAATGGCCAAATCAGTAGCGATTCATCCATATATTTTCTACATTATTCCATAATAATATTTTGGAATTCAAGGGGTAGACCCATAGCTCCCCAACCCCAATTCGATTTTTCATCGACGTAAGCACATCATGCATCGTTATCCACGGATCATCCCCGTAGGCATCCGGAAGAATACTTGGACAAAGTAGTTGAGCAACCCCAAGCGATTGCGCCAGTGATCATTTGCTGGTTCCCTTGTCGAGTTCATGGAGCAACACGACCGCTTTCTCAGAGTTGTCGTTCGGAGGGAGATTTCCCACAGCACCAACTTTGAGTCCGAACGGTGGCCGACCGTGCCACTAACCTGGTCGCACCAGTATAGGTGCTACTACGCAGAAGAAAAGCGGAACCGCACCTACGGCAGTGCCGATTGGAGGTCCTCACAGAGATCATCCACATCTTCGGGACCGACAGATATCCGAACCAGCGACTCGGGGATCTCCGCAGTGGCCGCCCCATGGCTGACCTAGTCGGGGATCATCAGCGACCGAGCCTCAATGAGGTTCTCGACGCCACCGAGACCTGCTCCAGGAGTAAACCATCTCAAGCCCATTGATGAACGCCTCGAGAACGTATTCGGGCATCTTGATTTACAGATTTTGACGGAGACAGTGAAGCCAGGGGCAGTCAGTCTGCCGCCTGTCCGCCGTCGACCGGGATCGTGTGTCCGGTTATGTACGAGGCATCGGACGAACAGAGAAACGCCACGACGCCAGCCATCTCCTCGGGGTCGGCAATGCGATCCATCGGAACGTCAGTCATCGCCGACGTATCGAACGGCAGTGATCGCGGATCTGTGTCGCCGCCTGCGGTGTTCGCTTGGATATTCGTCTTCGTTGGGCCGGGAGCGATCGCGTTGATCCGGATACCTCTCGTGGCGTACTCAAGGGCAACAGATTTGGTCAGGCCAACGACGCCATGTTTGCTCGCAGAATAACTAGAAAGTCCGCCCATCCCGGCCAGCGCGGACTCCGAGGCCGTATTCACGATAACGCCGCTTCCTTGTTCTTCCATGATAGGTAGCTCGGCTTTCATACACGCCCAGACACCCTTCAGGTTGACGTCGAGGAGCTGGTCCCAGTCACTCTCTTCAATGTCAGTCACGTCCGAAAAGCCCGTGAGGATACCGGCGTTGTTGTGCGCGATGTCGAGACCGCCGTAGGTGTCGACCGCGACGTCGACCATTCGTTCGACTGACGCCGTGTCAGAAACGTCGAGGTCGACGAAGACCGCGTCACCGCCAGCAGCTTCGATCAGATCGACCGTTTCGTGGCCAGTTTCTTCGACGATATCTGCGACGACGATGTTTGCTCCCTCCTCGGCAAACCGCTGTGCCGATGCGCGTCCAATACCTGATCCTGCTCCCGTTACAACGGCTGTCTTTCCGTCTAATCCGTTCATGATCGTACCTCGTAGTGACACGTGAGCGATTCGAGACCGTACAGACTATGTATCGGCTGTAGATCAGTCAACTCCGCCTCGACGGTATCGAATCGGTCGAGAAGCAGTTCGAACGCGATATCTGCTTCGATTCGTGCAAGGGGCGCACCTAAACAGTAGTGAATACCCGTTCCAAACGCAATATGACGATTCGGACGTCGCTCTGGGCGGAACGCTTCGGGTGCATCGAAGCGTTCTGGATCGCGGTTTGCAGCACCGAGCCATCCCGTTATGATGTCTCCAGCCTGAATGTACTGTCCGTTCAATTCGACGTCCTCGACAGCGATACGGTCTAACGATTGGATCGGTGATCGATATCGGAGTACCTCTTCGATCGCCTGTTTGCGATCGATAGCTCCTGTTCGAATTGCGTCGGTGATCCCCTGTTCTTCGAAGCACCAGAGGGCGTTCGTAAGGAGGTTTGTCGTCGTAATGTTCCCTGCGAGGAGAAGGAGCATGCAGAATCCGATTTGTTCGTCTCTGGTTAGCTCTTCGGTCGTCGCCGCAAGCGTAATGAGATCGTTCCCAGTGCCGTTTTGCCGCTCCTCGAGTAATGTGGCAAAATACCGTCCCATCTCCTGTTGAGCCTGTTGACGCTGTTCTCGGACCCGTTTCACTGCAGCGGCCGATCTCTCTTCAGGCCGTGCAACGAGTGCGTCAGACCAGTCTTTGAACTGATCCCGGCGTTCCGGAGGAATTCCCAGGAGTTCGGCAATAACGATCACTGGAAGGGGAACAGCAAAGTCGTCGACGAAGTCGAATGTTGTGCCGTCGATCTGATCCAGCAGTGCTTTCGTCAACTCCTCGATTCGAGGCTGGTATTCCCGCAGCGTCCCTGGTTGGAACCGGTCATTGACGAATCCCCGTAGTCGGTTATGGTCAGGTGGATCGACACTTATCATCGTCCGAAGTATCGATCCACCGTCTTCCGTGTCGTTTGCTGAGTCTGTGCCCATCCGGGACCTATCAGACGTAAATACGTCGTGATCGGTGAGCACACGGTTGACATCGTCATATCGAAAGAGATCCCACCGCTCTCGCTGCTCATCGAAATGGACGGGTGATTCTCGACGCATTGTTGCATACCACTCGAATGGCTCCAATCGTCCCTCTCGACTGCGTATCGCCTTCGGTAGTTGGCCTTTATCAACGACCGAGTCTGATGACGACATAAACTGAATGAACGTTCAGCAAGTATCAATCTTTCCTTCGATATAGATGGGGACAGTGTGGTCTGGTGATCTACCCTGGAACACCGATATATGCGGAAGGAATGGCCTGCTGCTTCGATCTCGTTCGATTCCAGACAGTACCAAACTGCTCCTCATCGAGCCTCCCAACCGTCGAGCGAATGATTTATACCGACTAAACGTTCATTCAGTACATGGTGAGGGCCTCACTTCGGGACACCCCACAGATCGCTACACCCTTGGGTACGGACGTCACCGAACTGGACAGACGCAGCGAGTATACTTCGAACTAACAATGATCACCAGTTCATCCGACGAGAGATGGAGTACCGCCCAAGTGGAGATCATGCAGGCAACCTATCGAGCATTACTCGAACATGGTTACGCTGACCTGTCGATCTCGCGTATCGCAGACGAACTCGACAAATCGAAGGCCGCACTCTACTACCACTACGACTCGAAGGACGATCTCCTCGTCGCATTTCTCGAGTTCGCCGTCGACAAATTCGAGGCGACGATCGGTACGGAAACCGGATCGGATCCCAACGACGACCTCGAACATGTAATCGAAAAGATCATTCCTCTCCGGCCCAGCGAAGAAGAGCGACACCTCCGGGAGGTGATGGTCGGCCTCCGCTCACAAGCCGTAACGAACGTAGCCTTCCGCGAACAGTTCACCCGGCTTGACGAGCAGATTGTGACAACTACAGAGGAGATTATCGAGCGAGGGATCGACGAAGGAGCATTTCGTGACGTCGATCCGACGCGAATCGCAGAGCACATTCAAGCTACGATCAACGGCACGATGTACGCACGGGCGACGACCGACCGGGAGAACGCGGCGACGGCGACACGGGTTTCGCTCTTGTCGTACATCGACTCCGAACTGCGGCGTCACCAGTGAGCTGACGACGACCTCGTCGACGAGTCCGGTGAGACAGGGTTTCTCCACATCGCCCGTAAGGGTGCGTGGGAGTCTGCGACTAACGTGGGCAGATATGCCAGTCTCGAGCGCCAGCATCAACACCTCGGTACCGTCGAGATCTCGTCCTCGACAAACGAGAGTGTCGACGGGCGGTCGAGCACTACCAGGATGTGACCGAAGAGATGGTCAAGCGGAGCGGCCAGCAGGTTAAGAAGAGCTCGATATGGATACAGTACCGTTTATCCCTCCGTGATCTCCTCAACGGTGCTCCGATTCATTGCATAGTGTGTTTAGTGGAGTCATCGCCGTAGGTGTCCGTGAAGAACACCTGTACCAGGTAGTCGACTAACGGCCAGAGCGAATACAGCAAGCAGGCGAACGCAAAGTAGAAAAATCGGAGGACGAAGTCCTTTGAGATCGTTTTCGCCATGAACCGCTTAACATGCTTATAGCCTATCTCGATCTCCCAACGGTCACTCATTCTGGATCATCCATAGTGGAATCACCGAAGGCGACATTCCTCCAACCGAATTTTAGCACGCTATAGAAAGTCAAGAACTATCTCCTTTCAAACCATTCGCAGATATTTAAGCCATTGTAATCAATTGTATAAACATGGCTACGGACCTCACCGAACGGGTTCAAGAAATTGCAAAAGAGAGAGAGAGATGTTCTCGAGTCGAAAATTCTTGAGCAGGCACTGGAACGTGGTGTGGAAGATCTCTGGATAGACCTTGTCCTCTCCAGATATATAGACGACGAAATCAATCGAGAAACAGCAATTGGCCTTGTCGGACGAAACCATCTCAAGCGTGCAGAACGCGAACTTCAGGCTGTCGAAGACGATATATAGTGGGGATTGGATGCGTGATTGCTGCAGTCGCTGATACAGGCCCGATACTTCACTTGTTATATCCACATTACCAAGTGGTATGAAGATTGAATAGTATAGTGGTATTACAGTATCTTTAGTTACGGGGCACTCTCCTATTCGGTAGCAAGCTCTTTGTAAATTTCCTCGTGTTCATCAAGATCCTGCCGTCCAAGGAACCGGATGAGATACTGCCGTGCCTCCTCATGAGACATCTCATTCGGGATCTTAGGCTGGTCATTTTCGGTGGCCATACTCATTTTTCATTACGAGAGGTGTCGTCATAACCATTCGGTTCGCGTGTTACATCGTCAGCAGAGTCATACACGGAATCCTTAGAGAGATGATCTATGCCTTCGATACGTGACAGCCAGAGGTTGATAGTCGCCTCGTATTCTGGTGCAAGTGGCTCCGTGTGCTCTTGCAGATAGACAATCACGTTGTCGTCATCAACACTGGTTTCATCTGTCGCGAGGGCTTTCAGAATCTCTTTGATTGTCCGATCGTAGTCGAAACGGAGGCCGTTCAAAGCGTAGAAGATCCGGGTCGACATCAGTGCCGTACGCTTGTTGCCATCAACGAATGGATGATTCGCTGCAATGAGTCGAAGTAGCTGAAATGCCTTTTCGTGGATCGAATCGGGAACATGACCGAAATGTCCCTCTTTGATATGTTCAACGGTGTATTCGATATCGCCTGGTGAGGAGATGCCAGCCGCTGTGTCTACGTTTGACTCCACGATTAGCTCGTGAATGGCGTGTATGTCAGTAGCGGATAAATAGATGATTGACTCGGTGTCCTCGTCCATTATCGATATTCTGTGTTACAGTACTATCTAACCACTGCTTTTGGTAGGTGAGTTCCATATGGCTCGCGTTGAGATTTAAGGATGTAACCGAATTGGAGTCGTGTGGAACGAATACGAACCCATACACTGAGTTCGCCGTTTGCAACTAGGGGCTAAATTTTCATAATTATTATTTAATTCACATCTAAGGTGGCGTCTTTCACATCAAAATTTATTAATTGGACAAATATCCAGTAATAGAAATGAGTAGATAGATCAGAACTAGATATATCACTCACAGGTACGCATGCTCACCTTCTTCCGCCTGATACTTTTGTTCATGTAATCCTCCTTACTACCTGTAAACGGACTCGATTCCGTCGTATCGATCGCGACCAACACAGCACCAAGAAAGTGAGACCGACTCGTTGTTTCTCAGCCAAGAAGCGCTGCATCGCAACATAGTGTGTTCGTAGCGAGTGAGAAGACAACGACGGGAATTGATAGCAGTCAGCATGAAGTTGAGTGGATCATCGATTCGGGCCTCCGCTGTGTGTTCGTCTGCTCACTGACGAATTTCTCGTTGGGTCGGACTATCTTCTGGTTCCTCTAACGGGCGGAGGTCAGTCTCAAGTGAACTGGAGTTACTCCCGGAGCAGACACACCGTTCTCAGCCGCAAGTATACAGAGGGAGGCGACACACTCCTCGATCGGAGCAGTTCATCGGTAAATCCCTCGTGGCGAGTCCGCCAAATCGTCGACTGGGTAGGGATATTCTCAAATCCCAGAGTGTCGACGAGACCTGGTCGGGCATCGAGATAGCCTACCAGTGCTGTTTCGTACTCCCACCCATGGAGCTCTATCACCATCAGTGCACGAATCATCGGAACAGCCGGCTTCGTCTTCGCGTGCCGCGATGGATGGACGTCATGCGGACTAAAATCGAGATGGTGCAGCGGACACCAGCCGATAAACGCTTCCACGTCCTTGTGGGCGTCGTGCTTGAACCACTCGCAAGCAAGTCGGTGAACATCGTATTCGAATGCTTTGAGGACACTAATCGTGTACTCGGTCTCTGTGTCACGTAATACGGCCAGTAGAAGTCAGAAGAGTCTGCAATCGTTTGAAACACAGCCTGTTTGGAGGCAACCGTTGATGACATAGTCGCTTCTTCAGCAAAATTGGTATAGACTGTGCTTATTTATAACTAGTCATCCTGTGATAAAAAATAGCCACACTTCTGCAGATCAAGGAAAGATCCACGGAAAGAATCAAATATTATGGAATGATACAGCAGAGATCAGAAAACGTAGCATCGAAACAGATGGATAGAAGGGGAGATACATCTACGGTAGCGCCGATTGGAGGTCTTCACAGAGATCATCGACATCTTCGATACCGACAGAAATCCGAACCAGCGAATCTCCGCAGTGGTCGATCCGTGGCAGACCTAGTCGGGGATCATCAGCGACGGAGCTTCAATGAGACTCTCGCACACTTCGGCTCTTGTACCACGCCATAGACACAACCAATATTGTTATAATTGAGGTATTTTTGTAGATAGATACATAGTGATTGATTAGGGACAAGTACAATTTAGTGTGGAGAATTTCGGTGAACTGACATGGCATTCTCATTTCCATCTTAGAATATTAGATAAAAACAAAATATTTATGGTTTTATAATCTCAATCAGTATATTAATATATTATTTATCAATCTTATAATCATATATTTATTATTAACTATATATAATTTAATCTAGATTATAGATTGATTAAAGTGCTATAATATAGCATTATAATGTGGCTATGTCGGATAACCACGGAGAAGATGTCAGTCGGAGAGTACTGATGAAAGGATTGGGTGGGCTTGCGATGGTATCGCTGTCGAATAGAACAGCAGCCACATCCTGGGAGTCGCTTGTTGACTCCTCAGAGATCGACCCACACACAAATGATACGTATCAATCCCTCGTGGACGTCATCCTGCCTGAAACCCCGGCGTTAGAGGAGGAGTTTGGTCCCAATCACGTTCCCGGAGCACTCAATATAGGACTGGATCAGTATGTGATCTGGCAGTTGGATCACTGTTGTGAAGTTCGTCTTGAACGGCTTGCTCACCCATCAAACATCGAACCACTACAATTGCCCGACAAGATGATGGATCCCCAGCTGTTCGAAATCGTACTCGACACCAGTAACGTATCGTCGGATCTTGCGGCTGTAAACGAGATTGCTCCAGTCGATCTGACGACAGTGCTCCCGAACTTCGCCACGCTGGAAGAAGCGCTTGAGTTCGGGGCAGTCGAGCAATTCGAGATCATGATTGATAATGATCTCTCGGCCGACGAATCCGGCCCAGCGACGTTTGCGCGAACCGTTAAAACGCCGAATGAAACGTTCGAGCAGACCATCCAGAGCTTTCCGTACGCGTCGTTGCTATCGTTGGTGTGGGATATCGTTGCCGCCGATGCAATCGCCAGCCCGAACACTGGGATCGAATTGTCGACCACGTCACAGCAGATCGATAGTGGTGGAGGGACGTTCACTCAGCTATTGGGGAAGGACAGGCTCCGTGCACTGTGGCGCATCATCGATACGGAGCTCCTCACAGAGCTTGCACCACTGCTGTCGGTGTTCGTACCGCGACCCGGTATCCTGCGATACATCCTGATGATGCTCAATGCACTCTCTGGATTCGGCTACTACTCAGAATGGGCGGGATACGGCGAGAGTAAAACCGCACCACCTACCAGGCGTGAACTGACGACGCCACCCGACGAGATACAGGGACACAGTCAAACAGGGTATCCAGGACCGGCTGCGGGGTATGCGATCGACTGGGAGCATCTTATCGATGGCGGATTTGATGATCCACCCGCATCAGAACTGAAACTTCCGGACGATCTCACCGGAGGAGACGTTATCGGGGAGATTGGTGGTGGTGCTGAATGATGTCCACTCCCGATGTTGTCGTAATCGGGGCCGGAGCTGACGGCCCCGCCTGTGCGGCCCGGCTCGCACGCAAGCACGGACTGGATGTGCTCATTCTCGAAGCCGGTCCGTGGCACGGCAACGACCAGTGGCCTGAACCTCACAGCAAGGCCGGTGGAACTGAGAGTTCCTCACCCACAGACCTGAACGGGAAGTTGCTCGACGAGCAGCTCACAGCCCTCGAGGCAGCGAGCATCGATCGCATCGGTGGCATGTTCCGTCTGGGACCAGCCAATCTCGATCGACCACCGTGGATGCGAACGATCCATCAAAACGCACTCACCTGGCATGTCAATGCCGTCGGTGGCACGTCGTTGTCCTCATTCAACAACTATCCCCGAGCGTATCCCCATGCCATCAACGAACAGGACCACTGGCCGATCGATTACGAGGAGTTGGTTCCTTACTATCAACACAATGAAATGGTCACCAATGTCCAGCAGGCCCCAATCACAGCAAAACACCAACCATTTCTTCGAGGAGCCGAGGAGGTTGGCTTTGAGCGCAGCGAGACACTCAACGTCACCGATACGGGGTATCGTCCGCTTCCCAATGCCATCACTGCACCGCCCGAGGAACTGAACGCTGAATATGATGGATCGTTCAGCTACGAGGATGGATTCCGCGGAAACTCATTGATTGCCGATGAGTTCATGGGGTCACCAACCCCCACTGATGCACCGGTCGATGAGAAGGCACGGAAATCAAGCAACGTCAGCTGGGTACCACGAGCATTGGCAGCCACGGACGAACCCGAGATGGGCAACGTCGCGATACGGCCCAACACAGCCGTGACCACTATCACTATCGAGGGTGGCGAAGCGACTGGTGTCGAGTATCGAAACACATGGTCGGGAGATACAGGAACAGTTACAGCAGATGTCGTCGTGCTTGCCGCTGGCACTATCGAATCCCCACGACTGTGGCTTAACTCCGGGTTGCCCGATGACGGTTGGGTGGGTAAAGGGCTTACCACACACTGGTTCGACTGGATTGTCGGGGTATTCCCAGATGACGTCCTCAAAGATCTCACTGGACAGCCCGAATTCAGGCCGTACGCTGGAGATGCTGGCGCTGTAATGGTCGACAAGCCGGGCACAGGATGCATCAAGGATGCTACAGGACCAGCCGGGGTGACCTCATTGGCATGCTATCTGCTTAGCCAAGCAGGATACAGCTTCGACACCGATGTCGATCCGGATGAGCCGTGGGATGGTCGCGGATACCTCGTCGGCACGGAACTGAAACGGAAGATGGCACGCTACAAACAGACGACTTCATTATTCATCTACACGGATGATCTTCCCCGCCAAAGCAACGGTGTCACGCTCGATTCGGGGTTCAGTGATGAGCACGGACCCGTCGCCCAGGTTTCTTGGACACCACATCCCGATGACAGTGCCAAGCGCGACGAACTCGCACGCATGGGAGCTCACATCCTCCGAGCGGCTGGTGCCGAGTACGTCCATCGGGTTGATTGGGCACCACTTCTGACATTTGCACAATCATCGCTGGGAATGGGACGGGTACTCGATGCGAACGCCGAGGCAAAGAACGTTCCTCGCCTCTTTGTCGCCGACCATTCTGCCTTGCCAAACTGTCTAGGGGGACCCGCACCGACGAACACTGGGCAGGCGCTTGCATTGCGAACTGCCGATCGGATTGCCCAACTCTATTTCCAATAATGGATAGTCGTTTAAGATATCTAGAATGGCATACGCTTGTGAGTGTACGCAAGACCCCCATATCATCAATTTTTGTGTGTCAAAATCAAAGCTGCTAAGCAGCGATTCATATTTATGCGCTGATTCTGGGCTAACATTTCATTTCGTGTTATGAATCCGTCGTGATCGTACTCTCAAAAGCGTTGGCCAATAATAAGAGATAATACACGACGTTACTCGACAATATCGTCGTTGGAGTCGATTGAGCTCTCAGGATCTATATCTGAATCATCGAGTGGGTACGTAACTTGAGTTGTACAGAGAAAGTCTTCGAATGAAAGATTTTGATCAAGTTGGTTTCCACCCCACGGACCAGCACCCAGTGAGTATGCGGCGGTAAGTCCATTGTCGGCACTCATTCCGACAGCGAAGCCTTGCTGATTAACACCGATACGACAGACGTTGATCTCATGCCCCATCGCCCCAGCTCGTTCATGACTCCTCGTATGGACGGTACAGGAGTGACCTGTGCCTTCATAATCTAGGATTTGCTTCGTCATTTCCAGTGCGTTCCGAAATGTGCTTGCTCGATATACTGTGATGATTGGGGCAATTTTCTCTCCTGAAAGCGGATTGGTCTTCCCGATTCCTGTCTGCTCTACGATGAGAAATTCTGTTTCATCTGGGATGTCGATGGCTGCGTGGTCGGCAATAACGCTTGGTGATTTAGCGATCACCGAGCGATCGAGTGAGCCATCTGGAAACAATGTCTGTTCGATTGCTATCGTTTCATTCTCTGAACAGTGGTAGCCATTCTCTGCTTCGAGTAAATTCAACAGCGGTGAATAGATGCCGGTGTGAGCAACGAGGACACTCTCACTGACATAGGGAGTCCCGTGATCAAACGCCGTGCCGGTGGCGATCTGCCGGCCTGCCCGCTCAAGATTGGCCGTTTCGTCTACAATAACGACGAGATTTCCTTGTCAACGCAGTGGTTCGGGGTCCCAGACTGCTGGCCTGCATCGACATTGGTCCTAGAGCCAGTAACTTGTACCATATCGGCCTGCTGCATGAGTTCGTTCGCCCGATCTCGGTTCGCGGGCGGTGGAACGAGTGTAACCAGATCGCGGGGTGCACCAACCCTGTCGAGTTGATCACGGATGTATTCGATCGTGCAATATGCTGACTACATACAATGTGGTGACACCGAAATGATGATCGCATTGCGCCCTTTCACGGCCAGCATTACGGCGTCCATAATTGTTGGACCAGGGTTTGCCGAGAAGATCCGCAAGAATGCACTTGCTGCCGTATCGGAGCTTTTTATACTTGTCCGCTATGCTCCCAAACCCTGTTTCTTCGTATGTCGTCCGGGCAATTGTCCTAGCATGATGATCCTGATAGATTGCCCATCCAATCTCTTCAACTAGTGTATCAATCTGTGACTGGTCGTAATCCGAAATGCGTTTTTTGGCAGAGGTAGCATCGGAGAGCAAACCGTCGATCACCACCTCTGGGGGACGGTCATCGCGAGGAGGATTGTTCTTGGACGCAGTCATTGGTTGGAGGCGTGTCTAATAGCTCAAATATTCCTTTAATCGCTCATATCGCACGCATGGAAAGCTAGTTTAGGGAAAAAAGGCCATAGGCGTTTTAATTTCGTCAAATATATCCATAGTCAAAAAATTTAAAAATATTGAATTAATATAAAGAATTTGGAGAATGCACACCAGGTCAGCAAAGATTAAATCACCGCCTATACTCTTACTCGAAATCTACGAGTGGCTTGATGACCCCATCTTTTTTAGTATCCATGAGATGGAAGGCATCATCAACCGAATCAAATTTGAATTCGTGTGTTGTCATCCGGGTTGGATCGACTTTCCCTCGCTTGAGTAATCGGAGGAGACGGCGAAGCCGGAGGCGACCACCAGGACAGAGTGCGGTGACGATGTCCTTCTCGGCCATCCCAAGACCCCACTCAACGCGAGGGATAGGGATGTGTTCACCCTCTCCATGGTAGCCAACCCCGGAGATCGTTCCCCCTGGTCTGGTTACCTTGATACAGTTTTCGAACGTGGCCTTCGATCCCACCGCTTCGATAGCAGCATCGACTCCCTCGCCGTCAGTCAGCTCCATGATTGTGTCAACCGTATCTCCTTCGGTGTAGTCTAACGTTTCATCTGCGCCATAGAACTCGGCTAGCTCTTGTCGATTCGTGCTCCGATCAACTGCAATAATATAGCCTGCACCGCAGAGAGCAGCACCCTTTGTTGCCATCAGCCCAACCGGCCCTTGCCCAAAGACCACCACCGTTCCTCCAATAGGAATATCGGCTCGTTCAGCTCCACTAAATCCAGTAGACATCATATCTGTAACATAAACTGCGGCCTCATCACTAACGTCTGGCGGGATGGATGCCATATTCGCGTCGGCATCATTCACGTGGACGTACTCGGCGAAGACACCATCTTTTAAGTTTGTGAACTTCACCCCACCGAGTGGTTCCGTTGATTGTGATGGATGGCCATTCTGAGCTGCCAGCGAATCCCAGTCGGGAGTGACCGCACCGACAGCCACACGATCACCTGGTTTGAATCTCTCAACATTGTCCCCAATCTCTTCAACAATACCGACAGCTTCGTGTCCGAGTGTGAGATCTTCTTTCTCACCAAGTCCACCGGAGACGGTGTGGACATCGGAGGTGCAAACGAGCCCTTTCGTTGGTTTGAGGAGTGCGTCGTCCGGACCGATTTCTGGACGTGGTTTTTCCATAAAACCAGTCTCTCCAATCGAATGCATTACATATGATTTCATATTTAATCTAATAGTATATAATACTCCAACCAACTTAAATTATTCTATTACTATAATATAATTAATTTAATAATATTGCGATTAATCCTGGACAAGAATATCAACTACACTTGGTTCATCATCATTAATTGCTTGCTTCAATCTTTGTTCGAGTTCATCGGTAGTCTCGATCCGATACCCCTTCACACTATAACTCTCAGCGTTGTCTGTGAACGAAATGGATGGCTGAAAATCCATCCCAACAAAAGAGTAATCAGATACGTTACCACCAAGCATCGCGGCAGTCCCTTCCTTGAGTATCTGATAACTTTGGTTATTTGGGATAACTACTGTGAAATTGATATCTTTGTGTGCCGCTGTGTATATCGCATGGGGATAATAGAGATATGACCCATCACCTATAAATCCGAGTACAGTTATCGGAGCGTCTGTTTCTCGTGCAGCAATCGCCGCACCAATAGTAGCTGGAAGACCGTACCCAAGGCCACCACTTTTATTTCCAATATATTGTTTATGATCGAGCGACCATCGATTTAAAAGCACATATTTCGAAGTTACACTTTCATCGACAATATATGGATCAGAAACAATGGCTTGTAATGTATCAACGAGGTCGGCCTTTGACGGACGATTGTTGTGTTCATTATTGTTTTCTGTTCGAGCGATCATTGAAGACCGAATCTCCCGAACTGTGGCTTTAGACCGTTCTACTCGACTAGAACGCTCTTCCTGCGACAAATTATCATCAACAATCGCCGCAATTTCTATAAGGCTACACTCGATGTTGCCAAGCACAGTTGCATCGGTAAGTGCATTTTTACCAACTTCCCATACATCATTGCTTATATGAATACAAACAGTGTCCCGTTCGATAAGATTCCCCTCATATTTTGTTGCCGTAGTATTTGTTGAACAACCGATAAAGACGAGCGTATCGGTATCCAAGACTGCTTTTGTTAAGGCCTCATCAATGGGTATAAATGATGCCCATAGATCATGTTCAGTGGGGAAGCCTATCTCACCGGTGTAGTATTCGCCATAAACACGTGCACCACTCACTTCAGCTAGACGAACGGCTGTCTCAACAGCGCCTTCACCCGAGCGGGCTACCTGATCGCCGATTATGAATACAGGATTATCTGCATCTATGAGCAAATCAGCAGCATGTTCTATCTGCTGATAGTCCCCCAATCCAAGTTCCGGAATCGCACCAAGACGTTCTGGCCATTCATCCGTTTCAGCCAGTGTCACATCAAGTGGAAGACTCAGGAATACTGGTCCAGTTGGGGGAGTGAGTGCGATTCGAAACGCCCGCCTGAGCATTGTTGGAAATGCTGAAACATCAAGTACTTCCGCGCTCCACTTTGTGAACTGCTGAGCTAAGTTGACGAGATCACCAGACAGTATCGGTTCATGGTGTCGATAATCCGTACTGTGATTTCCGGCTGTCACGACAAGGGGAACCCCAGCCATCTGTGCACCATACAGATTGCCGAGACCATGAGCAAGTCCTGGTAAGACATGGAGATTGACGACACCAACCGGAATGGTATCCTCATCACCATAATATCGGAGTGTTGAGGCGTAGCCACTTGCCATTCCGACCGCGATATCTTCGTGGAGACCAAGCACATACTCGATGTTACTTTCAGCAATCGCCTGAATCACGGGTAATTCAGTTGTTCCAGGATTTCCAAATACATGCGTAACCCCGTATTCCTCAAGAATATCAACAAATAGATCGGCCCCAGTGTAACTGCTATTTTCCATAATTCCGTGCTCGATTGTTTATGACTGGGGAATGGCAAACGAATATTGTCGAAGGACACGCAGATCTACTTCCAAGAGTATGCTTTACTATTCTTCTATCATTGCTTAATGAACGAAGACCTGTTTGACGAGGCTGTTGAATCCATGCCATAGTATAACTAATATTCCTTAGTTGAAATACTTTTCTAAATTATTTATACTATTAATTTTAAAATAATAGAAAAATATATAAATTGGTTGGGAATTTTCTACTGCAGTCTCAATATGATAATTTCTATACTATTAAAAATATTAATTGCGTCTATCTGCGTATTCATCAGGTAATTCCTGCGGAGCACAATTGATGATATCTTCTCTTTCAGTACCAACATCTTCCATAAAGGTGATCTCGGCAGGCTCATCCATAATCAATTTTGGATATGTTGGTCCTTGATCACGGTATTGACGCATTTCGTCAAGATGATTGTTCTGATAGCAAATAGTTAATTCCGGGTTTTGTTTGATCCACTGAGGGAAGAAGACAACGCCATGTGTTTGGCGTTCGGTAAGATCATAGGTGACACTAACACTCGTCCCAGTTGGTTCATCCCAATAAATTTTAAAGATATTATCAGTTAACTTTGTGATGGAGACATCTTGATTTCGTACCCATCTACCACCGACCATTCCACTGTGTATACGATAATCGATCGTAGTGGAATTTTTGACATACAACTCATATTCCCAACCATTATCATAAGTATAAATTAGATGTTTGCCAAGAATTCTAGAAACCTCTTCTGTGGATGTCTTTTCTGAATTCTCTCCCATAAAATACCATAGCTGTTACGATCTTAAATTATTTTCGATTTATTGTGCTGTAAAAATCAGGCGGTGATTAGACACCTACCAGTTATCTCGAGAACACGTTTCTTTCATAATACCATAGTTATTATCCTAGAAAGGTATAGATTATAAACAAATAGTGGATGATATTTCCAGCCATTTTCGGAGTGATATCTAGACCAGGCGTGATATTAATCTTCGGGGATGGGCCCACCCCCTAATACTATTTCGACAGTATCCTTAAAACAGACAATAACCCAGAGTAATTTATAGTTTTTCTTCGACCAATTACACTTCCTAGGACGCTCATTCAACAAAGCACCAACACCTACGAGAGACCACTCCGGAGGCGTTCCACATCACCAGGATCGTGGCCACAGAACACATCGGCATTGTGTTTCCGCTCCAGTTCTTTCATCATCGAAAGACTATCGAACCAATGTTGTTTACTCCACAGCACACCCGATCCAAGTGGTTTCTCGTCGTCGTAGTTTGGTCGGAGATAGAGTGTATCACCGGCAAACAAGACAGTACCAGTGTTCTCTAGATGGACCATTGTTCCTATCGTGCCTGGCGTATGACCAGGAAGATGAATGAATTCGACATCCTCGAAATGCGTCTCCCGAGTCCGACGCAGAACTTGCCAGTTTAGGTCATGATCGAAATCTTCCAGTACATAAGCGATGCCCCCCTCGTCAGTTTTGGCACTGTAGTAGGCGTACTTAATCTCTTTTTCATGAACAAATATGGGTGTATCAGCCCCTGCAAATTGATGCAGACTACCAGCGTGGTCGATGTGAAGATGAGTTTGAAAGACATAGTCAATATCGCCAATCTCAAATCCACTATCGTCAAGGGCAGTTTCGAGATCACGCTCGTGAGCGTCATAATGTTGGAATGCGGCGTATAACTCCTCCGGCCAGTGGCCGTTGCCCGCATCTGGATGTGACCCAGTATCCCAGAGGATTGTTCCATCAGGATGGTCAATGACCAGATTGTACACTGGGGCAGTACCCATCTCGACATCAGGGTTTGGATCAGCTGCCGATCCCCTCGTATATCCTTCGATGAAGTAGTTCAGGTCGGCCCGGATTGTCCCGCGATCGACTAGATGTATTTCAGCATTCACCATATTATAATACATTGTTATCGATGTAGTATTATATTTCCTATTTAGATAGGATATATTATCCACCTATAGAGAAGATATAGCCAAATACAGCGACAACTATACACTGAAGACCCCAATAAGACCTAAGAGGATAAAAAGTGAAAATTTCATATAAAAGAAATAGTAATATGAGAATCACTTTTTAGGACAGGGATTAGTTTAGACTTTGCCCCATATTGCATCTCTTCTATAATATTAAAATAATATAATAATAAGATTAAAATATTCCCCTAAATATTTATTTTATAGATACATGAAATCGTATGTAATGTACTCGGTTGGAGACACAGGATACATCCAAAAAGATCGCCCGGACATTGGCCCGAACGATGCACTTATACGACCAACAAAAGCATTAGTGTGTACGTCGGATATCCATACCGTTCACGGTGCTATCGGTGAACGAGAAGATATCACGCTTGGTCACGAAGCTGTTGGTATCGTTGAAAAAATTGGGGACGAAATAGAAGAATTTGATCCGGGTGATCGTGTCGCTATCGGTGCAATCACCCCAGAGTGGGGTTCATTGGCCGCACAGAATGGTCATCCATCACAGTCGTCAAAACTGCTCGGTGGATGGAAATTCGCAAATTCCAAGGATGGCGTCTTCGCAGAATATGTTCACGTGAACGATGCCGATGCGAATATGGCACACATTCCGCCGGGCGTTAGTGATGAGGCCGCAGTTTACACTGTAGACATGATGAGCACAGGCTTTAGCGGGGCTGAGCGTGCTGATATCCCTATTGGGGGGACAGTTGTAGTCTTTGGACAGGGTGCAGTTGGATTGATGGCGACAAGGGGGGCTGCACTACGCGGGGCAAGCAATATTATTGCGGTTGATCGAAGAACGAATCGACGAGAGTTGGCCGAATTTTACGGGGCCAATGAAACCATCGATTATACAGAAGGAGATACAGTTGAATCAATCATGGAACTGACCGACGGCGAAGGCGTAGATGCGGCTATTGAGGCAGCAGGATCAAATACAGCGTTCGAAAACTGTATTAAGGCAACCAAACCAGGAGGCACTATCTCGGTGATTGGTTATTTCGGCGACGGAGAGCACATCAATATTCCTCGTGCTGAGTGGGGTGTAGGGATGGGCGAAAAAGACATCGTCACATCGCTTTGCCCCGGCGGGCGGCTTCGTCTCCAGCGTCTTCTCCGGTTACTCGACCGGGACAAAGTCGATCCAACCCGGATGACAACACATACATTCAAATTCGAGGATCTTGAGGAAGGGATTCAACTCATGGAATCTAGAAAAGAAGACATGATCAAACCACTCATAGATTTTGAGTAACTGTTTCACACCTATTTCATAGATCTCTAAATACAGAAATAATCACCAATTACGTCCGGATCGAGGTCTAATACCCTAACGATCCCTCTCACCCGTTGCTTGTCCCTGACTGAAGTGTAACAGTGTCATGGTACACAATTACAGCTTATTCGAGAACTCGTGATAGCTCCACTATATGTAATGAATTTCCAAAGGGGAGTTCACACCACATAGAACCAAACTGCGCTACCAAAATGATGTTAGCCTCCCCTGTTTGTTCGTCTGCTCGCTGAAGAATCTCTCATTGGGTGGGATCATCTTCTGGTTCCACTAACGGGCGGAGATCGGTCTCAAGCGAACGAGTTCTACTCACCGGAACAGACACGCCATTCTCACCTGCAAGCATACGGATGGAAGCAACACACTCCTCAATTGATCGGAGCAGTCCGTCGCCACTACCTGTACACCACTCCGGCAGGACGCTGACCGGTAAGAAGGCGCTTGAGACAAACAATGGGAGCTGTGGCAGATTCGTCAACACGGCGGTCGATTCGGAGTCCTATGTGACAAGCGAAGTGATGTTGGAGAAGGCCACGAACCAGAGCGAAAACACGATGACAATGGCGAAGATTCCAATCACACCTACCAGCCCCGTGTCTGGATATATGTCCCGACGGAGCCACCGCTATCGACCCATAAAACCACATACCCGAGCACGAGAATCAGCCTCGTTTCAACGATAATGCGAATCACATCCGTGAGGGCTTTTCCGAGGAACATTGCTCCGCGGTGGGATGGCGAGACGAGCACTTTTTCGAACATGCCACTTTCCATGTTGTCAACTAGGCCCATCCCAGAGTTAGCGATTGCCTCCATGGTCGAGAAGATGAGGATGGCCGGTGTGAAATATGTGATATAAGGGACATTCATTCTGAGCGGGCTCCTGAGGGCTTCACCGGTGATCTGTCCGAATATCTCTGTGAACAATGTGAGAAAGGCGTCAGTAGAGACACGTGTCTATTTATTTCATATTATTTGTACCATTTAAATATTCCTCAACACCTTGCAGAGATTCACACGATCAGACATAGGGATGCCGTCATCGAACATGGTTCAAGATGATCTTCGATTCGATTTTCCGAAGATGCTCACCAACGGTTCCCGCAGTGATTTGTAATGCTTTTCCAAGTTCACCAAGTGTCGTATGCCGAGGGATTTCGTAATAGCCCATCTCGACCGCCAGTTCCAGGATTTGTCGTTGGCGACCCGTCAAAAGTGAGAGGGGCTGTCGAATCTCAGGTCGGTAGTTCCCTATCCCCTCAAGTATCGTCTGAATCGTATCAGGCAGTTCTTCAATTGTCCGCCGTATCTGCGTATCCTTCCCGAGAACAGTCACCCGATGGCCTCCGTGAGTTGTGTACGTTATCGGCCAGTCTACAACGAGCTTATGTCGTACGAGTATAGTGAGTACGTCGTTCACGAGTTCGCTCGCTCGTGAATGGATATATACAAGTCCTCCGGACGTTTCGGGAACGACATCGTAGCTCAACACACGCGGATCCGTTTCTAATGCGTCTCTAATATGTTCTGGATCATTGCGAATGTGCGATAGCTCAACAGTGGTTCCGTCGTCCAAGAGATTAAGATAGTATGTTGCTACGGGTTCTATCATCGACACGGCTTGGTGATCCATCTCACTATCGGACTCGTCTTCAATCGGGGGAACAATGAAAGAGATGTATTCCATACTAGTAGCTCACTCAACATCCGCATTGCGTCCAAGACTAATAAATGAATTTAATGTAGTCACTGCGAACCAGACACAATGTCTCGATTGTGATCGGTTTGGTGCACAGTAAGAGAGCACAGAGACCACACATAAATATACCTCATATCTCGGGCACCATTCATATACGCGGATGCATCGTGCAGACTAGCGACGTATGGCGAAAAAATCCAATTCCAACGTAAGGAGCTCGACGATAGACTTCTCGCTGGTACTCGGGGGGATCTAGCATATGGTTGAAACACCCCTTCCTCCGGGAAAATCTGAGGCACAGCCTCCATTCTCGCGGTCAGATACGGACGGTCCCTCGGATACCATCACGTCGCGGAGCGAATCACTCCTGACGTTCTTTCTGTTGACTGTTGTTCTTTATACTCCGTTCGTGGTAATCAGTGCGGTGACTGGCGGAGAGCTATATCCTGGCATTCCGGTGACTGGGCTCGCTTTCGTCTGCCCAGCGACAGCTGCTGCAATTCTTGCATATGGAGAGAACGGCACCGAAGACGTGATCAAACTGCTGCGGAGATCGTTCGATCACACGCGAATCAGCACGAAGATCTGGTACATACCCATCGTTTGTATGATGCCTGCAATAATGGTCTCAGCGTATGAACTGATGCGGGTGCTGGAGTTACCGCTTCCCACCCCACAACTCTCGGTTCCAGGAGCATTAGTTTTGTTTCTTGCGTTCTTTATCATGGCACTGGGTGAAGAGCTGGGCTGGGCAGGATATATCATCGACCCAATGCAATATCGGTGGAACGCGCTCCAAGCCAGCATTCTCCTGGGGGTGGTATGGGCCGTATTGCATATCATACCGATGATGCAGGCTGGCCAATCACTCGGATACATCGTTTGGGCATGTCTTTTCATGGTCGGGACACGGGTTTTGTGGGTCTGGCTCTACAACAATACCGGAAAAAGTGTTTTCGCAGTTGCTCTATGTCATTCCACAACTAATACCAGTCAATGGATACTTTTCCCTGGGGGATCATATCATCTTCAAATTATTACCGGTCTAATCGCCGCAATCGGGGCAATCGTCGTCACCATCGCCTGGGGACCACAAACGCTGGCAAGATATCGACTGCCTAACTGGGTTGGTCGCACTTGAGTTGCCAACTGCAGAAAATCATAGTGACGGTGAGACATATGCTTTGGAGACAGCATCGCATTTAAATACACGACACACGCGAACGACCACACCGATGCTACCATAGTGGCCACAGTGTGGTTGGGCGCCGAGACAAGCAGCATGACGGTCGATGCTATGTCTGTTATAGCGATGGCGAGCATCGAACAGACCGCGACTCACCGGTGATCATCGATTCATACACATCCTTGATCGATCTCTAAATGTCGGTCACTATCGACACACTAACACGAGGTAAGACGGTAGGAGATTTTCCGGAGATTCAGTACAAACGTGAATTTGTGTCAGTAGCCAATGAGTGTTAAGAGGGTAGATATTGACCGATCAGTCAGATACGCTGTAGAAGACCGGTCAGTCCATCATTAGCTCGGTGAAGTGTTCGATCTCCTCATCAGTCCCAGCAATAAGTACAGCATCACCCGCTTGTACTGTGAACGATGGTTCAATCCCCGTCAATATCTCTCCCCCGCGCTCAACGGCGATCACTGTCACTCCTGTTCGGGTACGTACCTTCGATTCCGCAAGTGTCTGTCCGGTTAGCTTTGGAGCCTTCGTATGAACAACCTGCGTTTGATCAGACATCGAAGAAGCGGATTCAGCAGGGAGGAAGTCCGCAGCGACCATACGACCACTGACCGTCGCGAGCGCCAGCACGTAGTCCGCACCGGCCCGGTATAGCTTGGGTATGTTTTCGGTTTCATTCGCGCGAGCAATGATTTC
Organism: Halocatena halophila; assembly: GCA_027563145.1. Classification (GTDB taxonomy): domain Archaea; phylum Halobacteriota; class Halobacteria; order Halobacteriales; family Haloarculaceae; genus Halocatena; species Halocatena halophila. The sequence continues at coordinate 132,282 of CP071307.1, forward strand.
CACATCTGGACTAAGTTCACGAATGAGGAGCGTTGTGAACACTGTCTCGGTGTCGTCGGGGAGAGCAAGAATTACGGTGTTCGCTGTTTCGATGTTCGCGTTGCGAAGCGCCTCTGGGTTCGTTGCGTCGCATGTGATATCGACGCCCGGTTTATCCTCGATATCGAGGGCAGTCCACGAAATTTCGGCGTCCGACAGTGCATCCGTGACTGCCATCCCAACGTCGCCTAGTCCAGCAACTACGACACTGCCGTGGCCATGAACTGGCTGTCGCGGACTCGAATGAGTGATCTGCTTTAGCTTCTCAAGTTGCGGACCACGACCAACAGCAAGGAGTTTCGTATGTTCGTCGACGACGGCTTTCGGTGGTATTGGGCTTGTAAATTCACCGTCGAACCAGGCGCCGAGCAGGGCCACACCGGTCTGCTCTCCGATACGGCTTTCTGATAGCGTCTTTCCGACTAGCGGACTCTGGTTTTGAATGGGAACTTCAACGATGTCAAAGTCATCAGCCAGCTCAATAATATCGTTCAGGTTTAGTAACTCCGCGGATGTCACTTTGTTTGCGAGCCGTTGGCCTAGGAGTTGATATGGTGAAAACACTCTGGCCACGCCAGCAAAGCGATGGTAGTCGGCAAGCGACGAGTCCTCGACGATACTAATCGTGTGAATATCACCTGTGATCTCCTGGGCTGCAAGAGCGATGCTGACGTTCACTTCATCAGATGAATCAGCGACCAACGCTACTGCGGTATCAAGGTGGAGATCCTGAAGTGTCTCTGGTGATTCAGGATTCCCGTGGACAACCGAATACCCCTGCTCATGCAGCGTTGTTGCGGTCTCTCGGTCCGGTTCAACGAGAACATAATCGACATCTTGATCAGTGAGTTCAGCGATCAGTGTATCACTTCGCGACGTGTACGTACAGACAATAACGTGGTCGTGTAGGTCTTCGATGGTCGTTGGTGGAGTCGTCGCAAGGGCCTCCTCGACTAACGGTATAACGAATACTGGAAGTGCTGCAAAAATCAGGAGGATGCCTGCGGTCTGCATCCCCATAACAAGTACGTTCATTATTGGGCTCGTCCACGGCGCGTCCTCCCCGTAACCGACGGTCGTGAACGTCTGAATAACGACCTCCATGGAGTTCAGAAGCGGTTGCGGTTGGTTTTCGAAAGTAGTCATTCCGTAATTGTACGCAAGGGTGAAGACGGCGAGCGCTCCCATCAGTGCGATGATGTAGTACCGAACGAGACGTGATTGCTCTGCCATATAAGCCCGATTCGTCCTCCACGCTTTAGCTACCATGCCTTTCAGGACTACTTGTGATCATTGTAATTGGACCTCTCGTATCATTAATATCTTCTCCGCGCTGAAGTAGCAAAAACGCAAATAGTTCTGGTGTGAGAACGAATCATACAGTGATTCGTTAACCCCTAAAGAGTGAGTTTTTACATCAGATTTTTCCAATAATAGAAACTAGATCACTTTCAAAATTCTACACAATGACTATCACACCATAATATTTTACTCCAGAAGCGAGTATTAAAAGTGTGACGAATTTAGACGATAAAGTAGCGGTAGTTACAGGGGCAGGATCTGGAATCGGGCGAGCAACCGCTGAACGATTGGCAACCGAGGGTGCACGTGTAGTTGTAGCTGATGTAGACTTTGATGGAGCATCCGAGACAGTCGAACGGATCACATCGGAAGAAGGAGCTGCGATTGCCATAAAGGTTGACGTATCAGATGCAGCAGCCGTCGAAGCAATGGTTGAAGAAACTCTCGATACATATGGTCGAATTGACATAGCGCACAACAACGCCGGTATTGAGGGTTCCAACCAGCCAGTCACCGAGCTTGAAGAGGCTGAGTGGCAGCAAGTAATTGATGTAAACCTTACAGGGGTCTGGCTTGGATTGAAGTACGAAATTCCGGCCATGATAGAATCCGGTGGTGGCGCGATCGTCAACACAGCCTCAATCGGAGGATTGACTGCGGTTGGAACGCCAGCCTATGTGGCGAGCAAACACGGTGTCATCGGTCTCACCCGCAGCGCAGCCACCCAATACGCCCAGAAGGGGATCCGAGTGAATGCAATTTGTCCAGGGGTGATTGACACGGCAATGATCAAACGTGGAGCGACAGATGAAGCTGGAAGCGAGACTGAAGAAATCCAGCAACTTGTGCAGCAACAGCCAATGGGACGCATGGGCCAGCCTGAAGAGGTTGCCAATACTGTAGTGTGGCTTTCCTCGACGGAGGCTTCGTTCATCACTGGCAATGCATTTCCTGTTGAGGGGGGATATATGGCGCTCTGAACAATAATCGTTAATCTATCTCTGGAACAATTATTTAATTATAAATATTAAATACCTATAGAATACTCAATCTCAGTGTAATTCATGGCCTAAATTAGGGCTTAGATCCACATCTTGTCGACGCTACGAATGGCAGTGTTGCTAAAAAATAGCTTTTTGACGACAAACATTACGGACGTACTCTTGTAATCGGGAAACTACTGTAGCCTTGCATTGAACAATGATTGGTTACCGATTTGAACAGACAGTTAGATATCAATCACTCGCGAGTGCATTACACCGAAATGTACTGTGCATTGCTGCAAGTGGGGACAATCTGCGGCTCTGAGAAATAGTCTCAGATAATTCATCAATGCTATCGATCAGGAGGGCATCAAAATCCCGAGCATATGGTCCACAACGCGATCTATGCCTCGATCGTCGCGGCGACACTGCTGTACGTCCTTGTCGCCGGAGTTTTCGCCATCGAGGTCCTCTACTTCGAACGTGACTTGATCGAAATCGGGGTTACAAGTACCGAAGAAACCCTGTAGCATCTGATGTCAGGCAGGTAGTTTTTCATGCTTAACGTATGATAAGACTAATATCGATCTTCTGAATTTCGTATGAGTCTATGAATGACGAATCAAGCCAGCCGACTGCAGGCTGACTGTAGAAACGTCGTTTTTACTGCTCGGTCAGACTTCGTCAGGGTTGGTGATTTCGTGTGTCCCGGACGGTCCTCGATCATCGGCCGATCGTGCGGGAGCAATCAGACACGCTGTGTTGGCAGGTTCGCCCCCAATGACCTCGAATTTGTGTTCAGTTCCTGCAGGCGTGACGATCGTGTCACCGGCCTCCGCGTGGAACTCCTCGCCGTCGACTTCCCAAAGCATCTCCCCGGTACGCACGAAGATGATGTGGGTCTCGTCGTGCGTATGTAATTCGCTGGCTTTATCCGCACTGTGAGCGCGCACGTCTACCTCACCGTCCTCAAGTACGAAGTGTTCGTCCTCGTCTTCGCTACCGATGAACGGATGGTATTCTGTTATATCGGATTCAGTCATTGGCTTTCACCTGTTTGCTCACGCACTGCCCGTCAAAGTTCGCTTCGAGTGGTGATAATCCTTCTGCAGGAACTGGATATCCACGACACAGAATGATTCCAGCGGACAAGGGCTCCGGACGGATAATCGGTTTTCTGATAGACGGCGAATCTATTCTTAAGAGAATGATATTTGGAACCATCATTGTTCGATTGGTGTCGGTGCGGGGGTTTGGAACTCGGTTTCAGTGTCATCCTCCCACCTTGATTGGCGTAGTACTGGCTATCGCTCTGTGGCGTGGCGCTCTATTTACTCGGGCACAACGCCTTTCGATACCACGACCACGGCAACATCATCGTCCTGCGGCTTGTCGTGGTAATCATTGTTCTCGCATTGATTCAATAGCAATACGAGTTCTCGCTATCGCTGCTCACGACGTTGTTCGTTGGGTTTGTAGCCTACGAGACGGTGCAATTCGAAGACAGGAACGTACTCCGTGGTGGCTGAAACAGTAGCTGCTCCGAGATATCCAATTTCGGAAGTAGTTTGCAAACGAGCGAACTTCGTAACGACGACGGTGACGAGGTCCACGTCGATGTTTGAGGTACACGACGGCTATACCTCACTAATTCCAGGTTGAATCGAACATTTCATCGGATTCGGTTTCGACAACGGGTTCGTTATCAAACTGTCCGTTCAGTACTTTTGCGGCCACGAGAATTGGATCCCAGGTCGGACTGAACGGCGGTGCATACGCGAGATCGAGATACTCGACGTCAGTCGGTCGCCATGCCGGCATGAAGTGCCGTCACGATTGAATTAATCCGGTGGACGACCCCCCTCTTTTCCGACCATGCTTGCCCCCAGCAACCGACCAGTCTCACGGTCAGCGGTCAAGCTGATCGTGATTGGCGATCCACCGGGATAGTGACCCGCGCGTGATCCGGCCTCGATCGTATTCGTGATCGGATCGAATCCCAATTCTTCTGCGTCACCGTGATCGACGATTCCTGTGGTCGCCGCTTCGAGGTCGAACGCCTTTACGGCGGCCGTCCCCGCCGCAGGCCCGACGACTGTGGGATTTCCCGTAACCGTCTGACCGATAGCACGGCCGTGTCGATTGGCCTTATTGCTCACTACAATATTACGTACAGCACAGCACCCACGTTTCTTCGTGTGGAGGAAATACGACTTCTGCCCGATGATAGAGTCTTCCTCATAGGGTGAATGGCTCTATACGATGGTCGATGCAATCGAATGCCGGGCAACAGAACGGTTCTTCGATGAGTGGTAACCTTGCTGTCACCCGCTACTTCGAGTGTTGGCAGAAATATAAACGGTCGCGCCGCGTTAGATACGGGTGTCATGTCGCCAGCTACATCGGGACTTCATCATGTCACCGCTATCGCGGGTGATCCGCAGCGCACTGCCGAGTTCTACGTCGAAACACTCGGTCTGCGGTTCGTCAAAAAGACCGTCAACCACGACAGTAAGTACACCTATCACTTCTATTTCGGCGACAGCGAAGGAACACCGGGAACGAACATTACGTTCTTCCCATGGGATGAGCATGGACGTTCGGGACAGTTCGGCGATGGGCAAACCCGGACCACGACGTACTTTATTCCCGAAGGGTCGCTCAATTACTGGCGCGATCGACTGGAATCGCATGACATCGACGTCGATGGCTCGACCGAACGGTTTGGTGAGACTGTCGTTACGTTCGACGATCCGGATGGTATTACGCTCGCGCTCGTCGCCACAGACGATGCACCAAACGGACAGCCGTGGGACGAAAGTCCGGTTCCACCAGGACATCAGTTGCGTGGTTTTCACAGCGTTACCCTCGCGGTTGGTGACACCGAACCAACCGCCGATGTGTTGACCGACGCACTCGGCTACGAATTCGAAGCCGAAGAGAACGGTCGTTACCGCTACCGCTCCGCTGCTGGAGGCCCCGGCTCTATCGTCGATCTCGTCGAAACCGATCATGGGCGAGGGCAGATTGGAATCGGAACGGTCCACCACGTTGCGTACCAGGCCGAGGACACTGACGAACAGGAACGGTGGCGCAAGCAATTGAGCGAACATGGACTGCGCGTTACCGATATTATCGACCGAGTGTACTTCAAATCAATCTACTTCCGCGAGCCGGGTGGCGTCCTGTTCGAGATAGCCACGATGGGGCCCGGATTCACTGTCGATCAGAGTCAGGACGAACTCGGCACGGATCTTGCACTTCCTGAGTGGCTGGAGAACGAACGCAACGAGATCGAATCGCGGCTTCCGTCGTTCGAAAGCCCGTCTGTTGAACCCGCTCCTGACGAAGGCTGATGTTCTCCGTGTATGAGAAACCGTGACCCCGTGTCGAGTACGATTCCGAAATCGCTCACGTTCGGGTCATAATGCACGCCACCGAACTCGATGTTCAGTTCGAACCGGATCGATTTTGGTACGTGTGTCGGTCATGGGTGTGTAGTGGAGGGAAACATCGCTCTCAGGGGGGAACAACGATGACGAAATATCTTGGAAACTGTATTTCATACTAATGGATGGGTTCTATAAGCGGTCAACCCTATGCTGGTCATGGTATCCCTCTCGTGCGTCTGAACGAGCCAATCATTACACCTCCTTGATATTGCTGGGGATATGTTTACACGCTACCTGGTCAAACAGTATCGTACGATGGTTTGGGAATTTCAGTGTCCGGTTGATGATTGTGAGTTTTCGAAGCAGGCCAACGAAGAGGCGCTCATTATCGAGAGCGCCCAGGATCACACACGAGACACCCACGGTACCACGCCAACCCGAGAGGAGGTCGAACAGTACGTCATCGGACCGGGATAAACGCGGGAATATTTTCGGAAGGTGATCCGCGTTGGTCTCTGTCCTCCTCATCGTCATCTAAATCGTTCGAGGGGGCAATTCCCATCTGTATCAAGACGCAGCCAGTGGAAATGTCAGGCGGAGGAATCATCATGCTCTATTATTACGATACATCCACAGATAATGGCGAAACGTCTCCAGATGAACCTACACTCACAGTTTGTTAGCAAGGGTATTATCCCCATATCTTGGGGACAACGTCGGGTATTGAATGATTGATGTTGCAGAATTCAAACTGATTTGCCAGTGCCTACGAAGGGATGATTCTTACTCATGCAAGCCAAGATAATTGACGGCGATATAGGCGGGATTTTCGGTCGTATCACCAGCATTCCTGGAAATATGCCCGAGTAGTGCATACACCGGGAAACGTCGGTAGGGTCGCCGTTTTGAATTATATTGTCGGGCTACATGGGTTTACAGGCACACGTTTATAACGGCAATATTCATGACCGCCATGATCGTACGTTACTGAAGAGGGTAAGCGTGAGTGTATCCTTCTCGAGATTGCGACATTCACACAGCTTGCCGCGCTCACGTCCTCGTCAACAACCCGACATCAGCAGTATCTGAATTGGCAGGGGTAACAGTCTTGGTCGTAATCCAGAAACAGTATGTCGGTATGGTCGATATTCCCGAGATCAACACGGTGGGAGAGGGTGACGACTACTATCACGTCGAATTCAGGGACGAGGATATATTTGACACGATTCGGACGCCTGACTGGGCGGAGAACGCAGCGCAGTCGGTGTCTGACGGCGCTGAGGTTCGCACCGGACGGTTGGAGGACAGCGACGGCTGGAAGGTGGAAAGTGTCTTGATTAAAAAAAGTGCTGGTAAAGATACAGCGAAAGAACAAGCGAAGGATATTATTGAGAAGATAGAAATATAATCCCATACTATATATTGGCAACCACCATACATACCAGCTAATCAGGTCTCTGTTGCCAAATTGACGTTTTCGATATGTAGTCTGCCTGCGAGCGAAGCATCGCCCAGTCAGTTTTTGGTTCTCCTCAACCAAGCTTCGATTGCATGCAGAATACGAGTGCCTATTGATATGGAGATATACCGCACCATGACTGGCTGATTGTTGACTCTGACAGAAATGATGGTTCTACCGATCAACACCGACCCACGTCATCGCGACCAACAATCATCTGCACGTGAGTACAACTGAGAGATCGATTCCTCTTCAGGCCTGTATTACGGTCATAGCCAGGCGATTGCTTTTCGATAACGGTGGCTGCGTCCCCCAACTGTTCGCCAGTAAGGGCAACCACGTCATCGAGCGAGACGATCCCGACCAGCGAATCTGAATCATCAACAACTGGAATCCGCCGGACGCCTGCCTCGGCCATCGTTCTCGCTGCTTTAATGCTCTCGACGTCCTCTTTGAGTGTGTGCGTTCCCTCGGTCATCACATCTTCGATAGTAACGTCTGAGAGATCACCCTCGTGTTCCGCGACTGCCAACGCGATTTCGCGGTCGGTGACGATCCCCTCAACTGTGCCGCTTTCCTCAATAACCAATGCTCCGATATCCTCGGTGTCCATCGTCCTCGCAGCGTCAATCATCGACTCGTCCGCCGCTGCTGATACGGCATCGTGTGCGATTTGTCTGATAGTCATGACAACAGATGTGATGACTCGTTCTCCCTCATTAAACATGCTGGCTGTATTCGCCAGCGTATCTTATCTGGTTCTCCAGTCCGGATTCATCACCAAGCTCAGTGATGTGGTTCGAATATGGGACCGTTCGGTCTCGTCCCTGCATGTGCAGTCAAAGTCTTGATATTGTCTGTCGTTCTCAAACAATATGATGTCAGAAATAACCGACGCAGATGAGGGGAAACCTGTTGTTCATGGTGAGGACAAACTCGGAATCGTAGCGACTGTCGACCACGGGACCGCACATATCGAACCCGACCCAGGTCTCACGGACAAAATCAAGGCACGGCTGGGATGGGCGGAGACTGACGAAGAAACATATCCACTTCAAGAGGAGACCGTGGCTGAAGTAACGGATGATGAGGTGAGACTCCACTCGTCACTCTAAGGGACAGCAGCGGGTTGAGTGACGCGGTGTGACGCCCGCCGGATCGACGATCAGTTGCAATATGAAGCGAGACGGAATTGATGGCTCTATGGATGAGTTTCCCATCGTGAACACGCCGGCAGCACCACTGACCTCACGTACACGTCGGACACCTTTCTCGTTCTTGTTGACCTCGTGTTCATCGATGATTTGGTCGACAGGACCGTCCTCGTCGAAGTTGATCAGGTAGACATCGCAGTGGCTCTCCGCCAGTTCCAGACGGCTCGGGACCTGGTTAACGCTGTAGGCAGCCATCAAGGCGACCGTCCCAGTCCAAATACAGCGATCGATTCGCTGGGTTTGAGGTTCGCCAGTCTCGTACCGTGTTAGGTCGTTGGAAAGATGTCTGCTAGCATCGCAAAATGTGGCTTCATGCTCGTCCCCTTTGGCAGTTTCAACGCGTTAAAAGGCGTATGGAATCCTCTAGTTTCTCGGCCTGGTCGCCCGGATAGGATCCCATCACGACATATCCGTGTGCACCACCGGCAAAGACCGGAGTGCCGTTGGTACAGAACCCGGTGTAGCCCTCCTCGCATTATGACAGGATTCACAAGCAACGTTGAACGGCATGGCTACATGGCTTCCTTTCTCAAGTGTAGAGACCACGCCCCCAACTTCCGACACGATACTCACATCTCGTGGCTGAAAACGATGGTTTGAATTGTCATGTGTTAAAAATTCACACCTCGAAAGAGTAAGCATTCAGCGGTGGCCGAATTGCCGTTCCACACCTCGTGCAGTTTCTCGACGATATTTCGCTTGGAATGGTTGAGATTCTCGGAGAGCCTCGTTTTGATGGAGGCGACTAGGTAAACCCACGGCAAGGACTGGATCTCGTCGCTGAAGGGCGATGAACTCGTTGAGCCGAGGCGAACTCGTGAACAGACGACCGAAGAGGGGGCTGAAATAGATCCGCTCTTCCACATTCCTACTGACTCCTACTCGATCATCAACCCGATCGATGTCTACAATCCGCTAGAGGAGGTCCTCCGGGGGAAGACTATCGATGGGACACCCTTGGTGACGTGATGTTCGGGGAATCCGGCGCTACCGAGGCGGAGGCGAGGTCCATATGGACATTATGTTCGACGGTCTCGAAGTGCACCTCCCCAATCGGTCAGAACCACTCACGATGGGCGTCACGTCGGGGGACGACTTCTTCGGCGAGCATGCTGTCTATGTGGAAGGATTTGCCCAGGACGGCTCCTGCTCGGACTTGATGCGCTCGCCCAGCATGGCGTTTGTCCATTCTGTTCGGGGACGATGACTGCCGAATGGCTCTTCAGCCACGACATTGAGTTCTCATCGGATGTGCTCGTCCACTATACTTGCTCGTTGTGTAAGATGGAACTATATACGGGCGTTGTCGGGATGATCGAACAGCACTCTGCAGTCGTCTCGCTGTTTGACGACTACAACATCGATATTCGTGAGATGATGCCATGGGAGTTTCGTTCATATGTGCCACGAGGGGATGTCACCGTCCGCTCGAAGGAGCCGCTTCAAATCGAGGTGCTGATGACGATAGACGGCGATGAGTTTACTGTACACGTCGGCGAAAATATGAAAATCGTAGATATCGAGTCGTAGCACACACAAGGAAATCATAGAAATTCAGAATTGCACTCGATCTAATATCAACAAAATAGTATGTAAGTGTTGTTGAGTTTTTCGAGGTAAATTTCGGTATAGAAACAGTGCTTTTGTCGGTGGCCAGTTGATCCATGAAAGTTGCTGCTTACGTCCGAGTTTTTACTGATAACCAGAACGACGAGCGACAAATGCGCGCAATTCGCGAGGCGTACTGAGTGTCGAACTCTGAACTCGATTGGTACTGCTATCCTGGTGAGAGTGGGACCTCGATCAAAACTGAGGAATAGAAGCCAATCCAGCGAAATATCTCGCGAGTGAGTACGCAACGGTGAGAATGACCTCTCGCCTGCTACTGTAGATTCGCGTACGCCGCGTATAATCGCTAGGAATCGCGCTCTATTGATGGCAATGCGGGACGGAGAAGGTACTCGCGGAAAATCAACTAGTCAGTCCGATGTCGCCCGGCGACGACACCTCGGAGAGGCCCGGGATTTCGAGATCAGCTCGTCGAAGGAACTGCGCATTAATGGCAACGATGACCGTGCTCAAAGACATCAGTAGCGCCCCGACGGCCGGAGACAGCAGAATCCCCCATGGGGCGAGCACGCCAGCTGCCAGCGGAATGGCAAAGACGTTGTAGCCGGCTGCCCACACGAGATTTGATCGCATCTTCTTGTAGCTCGCTTGGCTTAGCTTGACGAGTCGGACGACATCCATTGGATTGTTCTGGACCAGAATGATGTCTGCTGACTGGACCGCAACGTCCGTTCCGCTCCCAATAGCGATGCCGATGTCTGCCCGGGTGAGTGCCGGTGCGTCATTGACTCCGTCGCCGACCATCCCGACTAGTTTGCCTTGTTCTTGGAGTTCCATCACCTTCTTGTCCTTGTCTTCGGGGAGGACTTCCGCAAACACAGTGTCGATGCCGAGGTCATCGGCGACCGCGTGAGCCACGTCCACGGAGTCACCCGTGAGCATCGCCACCTCGACACCGAGGTCATGGAGAGCTTCGACGACCCGGTAGCTCTCCTCGCGGACGACGTCGGCCATTGCGAATGCGGCGACAGGTTGTCCGTCGCGGACGAGGTAGATGACTGTCTGGGCGTTCGCGCCAGCCTCGTCCACGAACGCTTGGAGGTCGGACGGGACATCACTATCGAGATGTTCGAGGAGGTTCGGTCCGCCGACGTGGATGGTTTTGTCCTCAACCATCGCCCGGACACCGCGTCCTTTGAGAGCCTCGAAGTCCGTTGCGTTCGGTGCGGTGACTCCCCTCTCGTCAGCTGCCTTCCGGACAGCCTGGGCGATCATGTGTTCGGAATCACCCTCGACCCCGGCGGCCAGCGCGAGCGCCTCATCCACGGTGATGGCGTCGGTCGTCTCGATACCAACGACACCGTGTTCGCCCTTCGTGAGCGTCCCTGTTTTATCGAACACGATTGCATCGAGATCTCGTGCCTGTTCCATTGCGATCCGGTCGCGGATGAGCATCCCGTTCCGTGCGGCCATTGAGGTGTTAATGGCGACGACGAGCGGAATTGCCAGCCCGAGCGCGTGCGGACAGGCGATAACGAGAACGGTGACGACTCGTTCAATGACTGTGGCGTCGAACTGGACCGCGAGCGTCCATGCGACAGCGGTAACGACGGCGGCACCCAGAGCGACGTAGAAGAGCCATCCTGCTGCTTGGTCGGCGAACATCTGTGTCTTGGACTTGCTCTGCTGAGCGTCCTCGACAAGCCGCATAATGCCTGCCAATGTGGTCTCGTCGCCGATAGCGTCGATTCGGACGCGGAGACTGCCGTCGCCGTTCACAGATCCACCGATGACCTCGTCTCCCGGTTCCTTCGAGACGGGCTTGGATTCGCCGGTAATCATCGCCTCATTCACATCGGAGTCGCCCTCTGCGACCACACCGTCTGCTGGAACGCTCGTACCAGGACGGACGAGCACGAGATCACCTTCTTCGAGTTGGGTCACGGGGATTTCCTCGGTGTCATCAGATTCCGTAATTCGCTCGGCCGTATCGGGCATCAGCTTCGCCAGTTCATCGAGTGCGCTGGAGGCTCGTCGGACCGACCGCATCTCGATCCAGTGGCCCAGAAGCATGATGTCGATCAGCGTCACGAGTTCCCAGAAGAACGCTGACTGGGTCGGGAACACGACGCTCGCAAGACTGTAGACGAAGGCAACGGTAATTGCCATGGAAATGAGCGTCATCATCCCAGGCGAACGATCTTGCAACTCGGGGACGGCCATCTGCAGGAAGGGAATTCCACCGTAGGCAAACACGATCACCGCGAAGAGAGGATTAATCCATTCGCTGCCGGGGAATGCTGGAACCGAGAACCCAAGCCACTCTTGAAGGGTCTCGCTGTACAGGAGGACAGGAATCGAGAGGAGCGCCGAAACGAAAAACCGCCGCCGGAACATCTGCTCGTGGCCTTCGTGCATCCCACCGTGGTCTCCATCCTCGTCGTGAGCAGTCCCCGGTACCTGTGTCTCGTCTTCCGCCAACTCCTGCTCCACGTAGGGTTGCTCGTGATCTATATTCTGGCGAGTTGAATGTCCATCAGATTGGTCCTGTTCCGGACCTGAAGACGTCTCATTCCTGCCTTTGTTCTCGTCTTGATTATGATCGTCGTGATTTGTCATTTGGCGTCCCGTATGGTGGTGTAGTTTCATATGAAACCTGGCCAGCGTTTCCAGCTCTCTAACGTAGCCACATATATGTGGTCAATATTCATACCATCTTTGCTAGCAGAAATAGGCAAATAACTTCTTGTAGTTTCTAAATTGAGGAAATGAGATTTGTGTACGCGATTTCATTAGTGCATGCCACCTTAGACGAGACAGACTTCGAAATCCTTCGGCTCTTAATCGACGATGCATGCCGGCCCTACCGTGAAATCTCTTGTGCCGTCGATCTCAGTTCACCGTTGGTTCACGCTCGACCTCGACCGCTCAAAACTTTGTGGCGGTGTTTCCGTTTTTATGGAACTCTGTCTGTAGGATCAGACTCCGGTAGCGGGCCACCCCTCGATGGATAGCCCGCGCCTCTGAATACGACCTGTATGCGTTTCTCACAGGAGGTGCGTTGATAGGAATTGCGTTCCTGATCAACCCCATTCCAGATCCATCGTTTCAATGGGCAACGTTGCCGGAGTCGTTTCGATTATCGCACACACAGCCACGGATTGGACATTGGCCGGTCACATACACTATTGGTTTGTGGCTGATCGTCTTCACCCTGCCCTTCGTGATATTGCAGGCGGATCAGCGGTGTGGGTCTGTATCTAGGCTCTCGGCAGGCAGTTGGCTCACAGCTGCCCCGGTCGAAATCATGGTAGCACTCACAACGTACTGCCGGTTTTTCTGGCCGAAGCTGCATCCTGCAATCACCTAATCACGTGTCCCTCCTTGGTTCAGATCACCACATACCGTGCCCTCAGCAGTCATGAATCTTCTTCCAGTAGTGGTTCCCTGCGCTCGGTGGATTAGCCATCGTGAGAAGCGTGGCTTCCCAGAGAGCACCCTGATAGGTGACACGGTCGCCGGGGCGGTAAACCGTGGTGTTGCTGTACACCGGTGCATTGCAATCTCCACCCCCATCACCGACGGTGATGACGACGGAGTCGTCGTCGGTAGCACCATCGTTGTCGGTGACTGTAACAGTCGCCGTATAATCACCTGCTGACGAATAGCTATGGCTGACGGTCTGTCCAGTAGCTGAAGTGCCGTCGCCAAAGGACCAACTATACGAGCTGACCGAACCGTCTGTATCGGACGATCCGCTTGCGTCAAACGTAACTTCCTGCCCAATATCAACGTTGCTTGAGGACGCGCTCGCCGACGCATTCGGCGCGGTATTACCGTCGCCCCCGTCACCAGCAGCCACAACCAACGCCGCGGCGTCTACTAATCCGGATCCCTGTTGCTCCTGGGAGAGACCGATATCGCGAGCGGTGTCCTTTAGGAGCTGTCGTAGCGCTTCGGGAGACAGGCTTGGGTCAGCTGCCAGTCCCAGTGCAGCAACGCCGACAGCCGCTGGACAGGCCATTGATGTCCCGGATAACTCCTGATACTGGACCGGTTGTCCAATATCGTTTGGCACTGTCGAGAGCACGTTGACACCAGGGGCCGTTACTTCGATCGACGGGCCGTACTGTGAGAAACTGGCTAGCTGTTCACTCGAGTCGACTGCGGAAACGGCAACCACGGAGTCGAATTTAGCTGGATAGGAAACGCCTCGTGTACCGTTGTTTCCAGCGGCGGCGATCGGGAGGGCACCATTGGAATGAGCATACTCACAGGCATTCTGGAGCGTCTGGGAGGGTTCCCCACCACCGAGCGACATATTTATTAGGTCAGATCCTTGGTCAGTGCACCACGTGATTCCGTCAGCGATTGCTCCCACGGATCCTCCACCGACGGAGAGACACCGTGCGCTCAAGATGGTAGAGTTCGACATCCCTGCAATACCCGTCGCGTTGTCAGTCGTTGCCGAAGCGATTCCGGCAACATGCGTACCGTGAATCTCTGATTGTCGCTGGTTTGGTGCTGGCTCTGGTGCTGGATCGCTGTCACCATCGACGAAATCTCGGCCGTTATCTGCCCCAAACTGTCCTTCTAAATCCTCGTGCGTGTAATCGATCCCCTGATCGATGATGCCAATCGTTACGGACGCCGACCCGTCAGTTTCTTCCCAGGCCTCGGGTGCATTAGCCAGCTGGGGTGCGTACTGTTGCTCGAACTGTGGATCCGACGGATTGATCTGCTGTGGATAGTACGATTTATTCTCCTCAACGTAGGTTACGTCGCTACGACCCTGCAGAGTGGATTCGATTGCGCTTTTGGATGGCGAACTGGTTTTTTCCGGTACGTGAACCTCTAGGAAGCCGATGGCCTCGTTGCTTCGGACGATTCGCGATTCGCTCGGTAAATCCGCCCGAATCCCTGCTTTTGCATCAGTAATACTAATCCGCTGATCGATACCGACAATCAGCTCCGTTTCGTTAGCACTGTCACTCGGCTCTGGTGTGTTATCTGCTTTGGCCCCCTCAAAGGTGGCTGAACTCCCCAATACGCCTATTATGTACAGGAATGTGCGTCTGCTCGTTTCTCCTGTGTACTTACCATTTGGCATGGTACATTACCCACATTTGATTCTATAATACTTAATATTTATTTAATAATTCTAGATAATTAACTCGAATCTAATGACTATAACTCGAGTGAAAAGTAGATATCGATCGGGATCATATCCTGATCATCCTCTCAATCGATTGCATTGAGGATTGCCTGTACAACGTCTCTCAGGTGATCAGCCGTCTCCTGAAGTTGAATCGGATAATCACACACAATGAATATTCTGCATATTGAGAGTGAATAAATAGAATAGTACATATAATATAAATACGTTTGATCAATCTAATTGAACTACATGGTAATATTCTCAGCTTTATTTGTATATTCACATCAAACAAACATTGATTCGGATACTATTGAATCGGGATGCTGATCTTCACTACAAATCGGTTCACACTAACGAAACAATGGTCTAGAAAACGGATCTTGTTTGCACTGTTCACGGTTTAGCAGATTGTTCCCACTTGTAGCAATGCACTATACGTTTCGTGGTAATGCACTCGCGAATTCTTTATATCCAACTGCGTGTTCGGATTGGCAACTAGTCATTGCTCAATGCAAGTCTGCAGTAGTTTCCTGATTACAAGAGTACGTCCGTAATGTTTGCCGTCAGGAGACTATCTCCCGATAACACTGTCTTCGTAGCATTGATAATATGCGGATCGAAGCCTAATCTAGGACATTCATCATACTTGGAAGAATATTTTTATAGAATGTAATAGTTATATCCACAATCAACTGTGAGATTAAAGACAAGTTAGCGATTATTGTTCAGAGCGCCATATAGCCCCTTTCAACAGGAAAGGCATTACCAGGATGAACGAGGCCTCCGCCAAAGAAAACCATACCACAGTATTGGCAACCTCTTTAGGCTAGTCCATGCGGGCCATCCCGACGACATCGTCGGTGCGACACTGTTTCTCGCCAGCGATGAGGCTTCCTCTATCACTGGCGATCTCCTGTTCGTCGACGGTGGCTGGACGGCTATCTGACCTAGGTTTTCGGTCGAATATCAAGCCGGATCGAAAGAAAGCGAGACCGCATCAAAAAATAAGGGTTAGTAGTTCTCGTAGACGGTTTTGATGATAGTAAAGTAATCCATTCCCTCCGCTCCTTGCTCGCGGTACGTTTCGGAGGAAGAGGCGTTCATTCCACCAAAGGGGACGTGAAGTTCGAGACCGGTCGTTGGTCCATTTACCTTCACGATACCGAAGTTGACGGCATCGATAAACCGATTGACTTCGGTGTGGTTTTGGGTGATGATGCCTGCAGAGAGACCAAACTCGACGTCGTTGGCGAGATCGATGGCTTCCTCGATGTTTGTGGCTTTAAGGACTCCGACAAACGGACCGAACACCTCTTCTTGCATCACGGTCATGTCCGATTCGACGTCTGTAATCACCGTCGGCTCGACGAAGTGACCATTCTCGTACTCGTTCCCCTCCGGTTTCGCACCACCATATTCGAGCGTCGCGCCTTCTTTCTTCGCCGTCTTGACGTCCGCAAGTGTGCTTTCGAGTTCGTCCTTGGTCACCTGCGGTCCCATATCTGGATCGTCGAGACCGGGGCCAATGTCGAGCGAGTCGGCATAGGCTACCAGTTCGTCGACGAACTCGTCATGGATCGATTCGTGAACGATGACGCGTTCAGTTGCCGTGCAAGCCTGTCCGGTGACGCCGAAAGCAGCACTGCCCACAGTCTGGGCGGCTGAACTCACGTCGGCGTTCTCAGTAACGACCGTCGGATTCTTCGATCCCATCTCGGTCTGGACGCGCTTGTGCTCGCTGGTCGCCTGCTCGTAGATCATGTCGCCAACTGATCGACTGCCCGTAAAGGAGATCGCGTCGACTAACTCGTGTTCGATGATCGGCTGACCGACATTCTCGCCGCTGCCAGTGAGGACGTTGACGATGCCGTCTGGTGTGTCGACCGCATCGGCTGCCGCGTCGAGACACTCAGTGACGTTCAGAAACACCGTCGGTGCGTTCTTCGAGAGTTTACAGACGACGGAGTTTCCTGTGGCAAGCGCCGGGGCCATCTTCCATGAGGGAATTGCGATCGGGTAGTTCCACGGGACGATGAGACCAGCAACGCCTATCGGCTCTCGGATCGTGTAGAGATTCTGATCGCTCGTGCTTGGAAGTTTTCTTGTCCCCTCATAATCCATGGCCCGTTCTGCGTAGTAATAGAAGATGTTCACTGCCCGCTGGGTTTCGGCAGTGGCTTCGGTGATCGTCTTTCCCTCCTCTCGCGAAAGCGTCTCGGCGAGCTCCTCCATTCGGTCGTCCATCCGTTTTGCCGTTTCGCGTAAGAACTTACCGCGTTCGGGACCGGGCGTGTTCGCCCACGCTTTCTGTGCTGCTGCGGCCGCTTCAACCGCTTCGGTCGCGTCTTCGGTGTTCGAATCCTGGCATTCAGCGACGATTTCCTCGACGTTTGCGGGATTGCGGACCGCGAACGTCTTACCGGTTGTTGAGGCGCGCCACTCGCCGTTGACGTAATTCTCATAGCCCCGTGTCATCACGCCGTAGGTCGGGGGCGACGTTTCCCCTTCTTTTGGCCTGCCATTACAAGCAGTGCGAACGTAGTTCAAAACTCAAGCTCGTCGTCGATGAGCGACTCAGCGGGTAGCGAGAGATAGACGATACGGAGCGTATCGAGTTCATCGACGAGTTGGTCGTATGCTTCCGCATCGAGAACGACTGCACCGCTCTCCGCACGATCTGGATGATCATTCGGATCGACACCGACTGCCCTCATCCCTTTTTCGAGTGCTTGTTTGGCGAGATTGCCAGCCATCTGTCCGAGTCCAATGATCTCAATTTCTATTTGTATGATCTTATTGGATACTCTATAATGTGGATGGCGGGAGACGGGCGCTTTGGCTCCGCATTCTCGCGTTAACGACGCTAGTGTCGGTCGTCCACATAACCTGTTACCTGCACAGGGTGAGTGATTGAGAGAGCCTCCCGCGATAGGTGTCGTCTTGGTGGCACGAGGCTTCTTGAAGATCGTCGTAGTACTTGCTCCCATGAGAGATCACGACCTCATTGTGCTAGGTGGCGGGACGGGCAACATCGTTGCGTCCGCGGCGGCCGAGGAGGGCCTTGACGTGGCGCTCATTGAGCGCGACCGGCTTGGAGGAACATGTCTCAATCGTGGTTGTAATCCCTCGAAGAAGCTCATTCACCGAGCAGACATCGTTGAGACAGTACAACGGGCGAACTCGTTCGGTATCGACGCGTCGCTGAACGGCGTTGCATTCGCGGAAATCGTCGACGAGGCCATCACCGAAGTCACCGAAGAGGCAAAAGAAAAAGCCAAGCGTGCCCGTGAAAACGACAATATCACGTTCTACCAGACAGATGGCCGATTTATCGACGATCATACAGTCGAAGTAGATTCTGGAACTAATAGTGAAATCTTGACCGCCGAGAAAATCGTCCTTGCGGGCGGCTCACGGCCGCTGATTCCTGACTCGATCAGCGGCACTGACGACGTGGAGTTTATAACTAGTGCCGAAGCACTTCGCGTCCACGAGCGGTTCGATCGCCTCGTCATCGTCGGTGGCGGATACATCGCGGTCGAGATGAGCCACTTTTTCGGCGCAATGGGGACGGACGTCGCCATTGTCAGCCACAGTGAGGTGCTCGCCGAGCGTGAAGATCGCGACATCGCCGAGCGACTAACTGATGTATATGACGATAAACACGAACTCCATTTAGGCTATGAGGCGACTGCATTCGAGGCGGACGATGATACGAAAACCGTTACTGCTGAGTCGGACGATGGTGACGAGATTACGATACAGGGAGACGAACTGTTAGTTGCCACCGGCCGCAGACCGAACTCTGATCTCTGGGATGTCAAGGCAGCAGGGTTGGAGACGAACAATAAGGGGTTCGTACAGACGAACGAGTATCTTGAAACCTCCACGGAAGGTGTATGGGCCATAGGCGATATCTCAGGCAACTACCTGTTCAAACACTCGGGCGACAAAGAAGCCAAGTACGTCATTGAGAACGCGATTACGGGAAATCGACAGCCCGTTACGTATCCTGGAATGGCACACGCCGTCTTCGGGTCCCCACAAATTGCCGGACTCGGCAAGACCGAATCGGAAGTCAGGGACGATGGCCGCGACTACGTGATTGGTACGCTCTCCTACGATGATACGGCGCTCGGAATGGCCCTGGAAGCTGACGCGGGTTTTGCGAAGGCCATTGTCGGAAGCGATGGAGACGTGATTGGTTTCCACATCATTGGCCCACACGCATCGTTGCTCATCCATGAGGTGAGTACGGCGGTCGCAGCCGGTGCTGACGCCAAAACGATCGCCGAAACGATCCATATACATCCAGCGCTGTCGGAGGTTGTCCAGGGTGCATTCCAAGATATCCAAGACGTAGCGCCCTCCGGGGTATGAGATCGATCGTCTACGACGAGCGCAGATGAACAGCGTTCAGTCGAACAGCAAACGACTGGGTCGACAGGATTGGATATAGTATTTATTTCTGTCGTCTACGTGTTGTTGATATCGATGACTCGACCCGACCGAACTCCTTCTACGGTGTCAGTAACGTCGCATATGAATGTTGACGAAGTTCTATGCTGATGTCCACGGACTCAACGTCATCAATGGCCGCATCGGCTGGTACATGAGCAAGGATGATCTCCGTGAGACGATAGGTGAGGACCTCAAGCCGAGAAAAGCCTGATTCACCCGGGCAACCTGGCTGAGTCCCCACGACTGCCGGGATATCCATCGAAAAGCAGACGGCAGACTTGCCAGACACTCCGGTGGCAGTTAATGCGGTTTCACGAAACGATGAACGGTTTTACTCCATTACCGAAACGATGCGAACGATTGGCTACAAACCGCGCGATAACGCAGCAGAGATTCTTGATGACTAGTCCGGTTTTTATAATCCTATGTGACCTATCTAAAAATGACTGTGAGACATCTCTATTCGCTATTTTCGAACCGTTTCGACGACATTTGTGAGCGTTCCGATATTCTCGACATCGATCACGATCCGGTCTCCGTCCTGAAGCGTGAATTCGTCCGGGGGCACAAGACAGGTTCCGGTCAGCAGAACCGTCAATTCCGCAACCGCGTTGCAACGAGTGAGATATGAGGTAAGTTCCTCGCACGTTCGCACCATCTTCGACGTTGAAGTCGTATCGTCGAACACGCGGGTTCCATCACGCTCGATCGTCATCGACATATCAAGTTCGTGAGGATCACTGATCGATCCGGTAGAGGCGATGCATGGGCCGAGTGCGCAGCATTTGTTATACACCTTCGCCTGCGGAAGATATAGCGGATTCTTTCCTTCGAGAGAGCGACTACTCACATCGTTACCAACCGTATAGCCAACGATGGTTCCACGATAGATGACGACCGCGAGTTCGGGTTCTGGAACATTCCACTCCGAGTCGGTGCGGATCCCGACGCTGTTCCCGGGACCGACGGTTCGGCTCGACGTTGCTTTGAAAAAGAGTTCCGGCCGCTCGTTCTCATAGACATCCTGATAAATGTCCGGTCGTCCGCTCTCTTGTTCACGCGCATCGCTACTGATTTCGTACGTCACCCCGGCCGCCCAGACCTCGTTGGGGATCACCGGTAGTTTCGCCTCGGTCGACACCGTTTCGGGATCGACGACTGCTGCATCTTGGACTAGACGGTCTGTGATCTCGTCTATGTCGGTGTCCACGATTGTGGCAACTGACGCCAAGTCGCCGAACGACCTGAGTGACGCTCTTGCTGTCGAGAGATCGTACGCGTTCTGTCCATCACTGGCGATGAGCCGCGAGTCGGCATCGGCTGGCAGGCGGTAATAGCGCATATCACGAAGTAGCATCCTGAGACGGAAGTAGCATCCCCCCGTGTCGTTCTCCATATCCTTCAGATTCGATGTACTCGTCAGGGACGCCAGTCGTCTGTATGATATCAACGGGCGAATACACCATTTCGTTGATGCCGCAGGCGTACACCTCCAGATTGTGCGTGTCGTTCCGCTCGTCGATGTTGTACGTCGGTTCTATCTCGGCGTACTGGCACAGCAACTCGTCTAGCTCCATCAAATTCATATTTGCTTCGAGATACTTGAGAAACGTCCGCTGGACGTAGGCAGTCTCTCCGTCCCAGTCGGTCAGATACTCCTCGTGGGGGAGTGTTGGCACGTAGTGGACGTTTTTGTACTCCTGATCGTACGCTCTGAAGTCGTCGTGGTATGGAAGGTCGTCCCCAGGGAGGAGCCGAGAAAAAGCCCTACGTCTCGCGTTATTCCGTCAACGATGACGTGGCCCTCGTGGGTGGTCCGGTCGGCTTGGTGGACGTTCTCGTAGTTGAGGTTGCAAAACACGTCCTCAAATTCGAACTCGGGCTTCGAATGAGGATATGGTGGTAGCGAACCGGCACAACGTGCACTCACCATCCGTCGATTACACTGACGATGAGGAGGTGGCACTTGCTGAGTACCAGGCGTTCAAGACCGAAGTGGTGAGCAGCTAGTGGGTACAGTCCTCCGTCCGTTTGTCGGGGTTCTCGTGGTGGTGAACCACACACGCCATACACACGCAGAGGGAGCATCGGACACTCGACACAAAGACACCAACCGCAGACCCACCGAACGACACCGGAATCCGGGGGCATTGACCCCCGCTGACAGCACCAACGGTACCTCCGAGCCGCCCGGGCTGGTCGGCCTCGACTCCGAAGCGCACGGTGAACCCGCTGATAAACTCTGGGCGGCGATCGACATGACCAAGGGAGTCCTGTTCATCGGCGACGATGCCGACGGCCAGGAGATAAAGGTGAAGACGCTCATCCACATGATCGGGCGGTTGATCCATCGGTATCGTCACAAGTTAGGTATCGAAAACGGCTTCAAGAAGCACAAACACTTCATAGGGCGTACCACTCAACCGAAGTGATTGTCGGTTTCAACTTCGCGTGTGTCTGTACAATGTGTGGCAACTGCTGGATCTGCTGGTGAAACTCGCTCTCGACGGCGAGTACAGATCGTACAAGCGCTGGTGGACGCGAACCAGTTTCTGACCATGGCAAGGGAATCATACGGACTTGACCCGCCTGAGTATCATTGAACCCCTCGTGTCCACCCAGTTTGTGAGCGGTGCCACTGTGTCGCCCCACTTTGTTTCACATCATAACTAGGAAAATCTGAACCGACGAGCTGATTTTGATCGTCGTCAGCTTTTACCGTCGAGAAAATGGTTGGAAAGAATATCCGGGACGTGCATTGCAGAGCTATCTGCCCGACATCAGATCGTAGATAGCTATTTCATGTAGAAGCTATCCCCACCTGCTGCTTGAAAACCACCATCCACTACAAGATTCTCACCAGTTATCCAAGAAGCTTCATCAGAAGACAAAAATAGGATCGCATCGGCGATGTCCTCTGGTTCTCCTAATCTACCAAGTGGATATGTGTTAACAAAGCCTTCACGAGCGGATTCGGGGTCATCTAGTGTCTCTAATACACCACGGACTAATGGTGTATCTGTAATGCCCGGACAAACAGAATTTATTCGTACTCCAGAGGGACCTGCTTCTGCAGCGAGAGCACGAGTATAGTTCGGAATCGCGCCTTTGGTGAGTGAATACCCTGCTTGGAGGGGAAATCCAAATACTGCAGCCAGGGAAGCTACATTCACGATTGCTCCATGTCCTTGGTTACGCATTATCGGAAGTGCGGAGCTACATCCATTCCACACACCCTTGATGTTCAAATCAATTATATGATCTCGTGTTTCCTGGTCGATGGTTTCCATAGGACCTAATGGATGCATGGTCCCTGCATTATTAACCAGTACGTCGAGACCTTCGTTCTCAGCAACGTCGTTAACTATCGACTCAAAGTTCTCCCAGTTGGTAACATCTAGTTGATGGAATCTTCCACTTCCTGGTTCTGTATCAGCCATGGTGTCAATAGTCTCTTTACCACTTTCTTCATCAATGTCTAGGACGACGACAGTAGCACCTTCTTCACGAAATCGCTGCGCAGTCGCCCGTCCGATTCCCGATCCTGCTCCCGTTACGAGAATGGTCTTGTCTTCAAATCGCATATAGATTATATCTTAGGGAAGAAACTTAAATCTATGGTAGTATAGAATTAATTCTGAAATTAAGGCATTAGGTACATTTTTTATATGATCTATCTATTAAACCTATTTTAGACAGGTATTTATAATGGGGGATAAATAGACTATGAAATAATCAAGACATGCATTTGCCTGCTATTACGGCAGTACGCTGGGTGAAGTGTAAGTCATTATCCTTGAAGTAGGGATGTGTTCCACTCAAGTCCCGTTTAGCATCCTTTAGTACCATTTCTCGAGCTTCTGATGCGCGAGTTGGGGGCGTCTCTGCATTGTCTAGCCATTCTTCGACTTCTTGTACGAGCTTACCGGTCTCTATCTGAATAATTTCTAGATTGTTCTCCGTGAATATTTCTAATATCTCACTTACAGGAAGAGCCCGAACATGAGATGGATCCCTTAATCGTTCAAATTTGTTTTGATACTTGCCCCTCTTCGAGTATTCACTGACAACAATATCATCTATTGCAACTGTACCCTCTGGACGACATACACGTGACATTTCTTTGACGACATTGCTTGGGGCCTCAACATGATGGAGCGCTAATCGGCAAGCTACGATATCAAACGTATTTTCTGGGAACGGGATATCCTCTCCATCACCCTTCTGAAAATGAATATTCTCTATATCCCGTTCCTGTTTCTTCTTGCGCGCTATCTCAAGTGGAGCTTCAGTAATGTCGATTCCAACAACTTCATCAGATACTTTAGCAAACTCAAATGCTACGTGGCCGGGTCCTGTAGCGACTTCTAAGACTTGTGCTTCAGGATGTGCATTAGTTGCTTGGACTAGTCTTTTGACTTTTTCTGAATCAGTTAATATTGAATTTGCTGCATAAGCGTCAGCTTGCTTTGTGAATTCTTCACGGACAACGTCTTTATGATCTGATGGCTCAGACACAATAAACAACTCCTTATGATATTAAATTGGCTGCTAAATATTTAAAACCTCTCTTCCACATCAAACTCCCATATGTATCTATCTGCGTCTTAATTAATATTCCTGGCTTATGTGGATAGGATATCATATGTGCTGGATACCTCAACGGTTACGTACCAACTTATAGATACATATTTACATGGCAAGTCCGAGAAGATGCCTTTTTACAACTCGACGGACGTATACGGCGTTTCGTCTGGGGTCCCTTTCGCGAGTGTGCCGGTTTCATCGCCGAGTGCCACCGCCCACGATCAGTGCGTAATGATCGGATTGTCCTCGTTCTGCTCGCACACGAGCAGACTCATCTTCGGGATCTGTGAGGACGCGCTGAATATCAACCGTGTCGAATCCATCCTGCTGCGTGTTGAACCGGTCGACGAGGTTCTTGAGTCGGAGTTTCGCTGCTCTCGGAACGTTCCTTGATGTGTTCGTACTCAAGCATCGATTCGGACTGGAAGTGATTCGTGATGGCACCGAATCCGTAGGTAGGTCGCGTCGTCGCGACTGCCTGGCTTGGATCGATCGGGTGATGTCACCGGCGGCATCTACGACCAGAAAGTTCGAGTTCTGTGCGTGGGAGATGCGTTCGAGGAAAGACACCGCGTCGTCGACCGTCCGACAGGAATCCAGTAAAGGGGACTCTGAGGAGCATGGAGTCCACTACCTCAATCCGACGCGTATCTTTGAACGCAGCGACGAAGCAGATACCATCGCATGGGTACCGTAATGGCAATAGGGTCCACATCACGGAAGGGACAGTTGACGAGCCCCCACGCGCAAGCAGAAGGCACTGGTCGGAGCTGTGGACATCATCGGAACCGTGATTTTGAAACGAACCACTCCTACGTGACAACGTGTGATGCCGACAGCCAGCAAATGGACAAGAAGGCGCTCGCCCCATGATTGAGCAGCTGATGCGCTGATATCGGCGTCGGTGGAGTATTGAGAACAGCTTCAAGAAGCAAAAGTATTTCAGGTGCTGACTACCCCAACCAAGCGCAACTATCGGTTTTCAATTTTGCGTTCGCGTGCATACTGTACAACGTCTGGCGCCTCGTCGATCTACTGGTGAAACTAGCTATCGATGGTGAGAACAGGTCGTACGCGCCACGTGTAGACGCGAACCAGTATTCTGGCCGTTGCCAAGCAGTCCTACGGTCAACCCCGCCGATTGATGCCAGGCTACCCCTGTGGCCGCCGGCTCGTGAGCAACGGTACCGTTCGGCCGATATTTATTCTTTATTATAATTGTTGGTTTAAAATGTTGCCTTGGGATTGATCAGCGGTTGTAAAAATGGCCGGGACAAACGCCTGATCCGTGCATTGATCTGCTACCTAGCCGATATCAGGGCAAATAGGGTCGCAGAGGGTAACAAGACTAAAATTTGAGATGGTCAAAAATCACTATTACTGGGATTTTTTCCCTGCGTGTTCTCTCAAGAAGTACACCCTCTTGGGAAACGAGTCATGATAAGTTGAAGAAAATAAAATCCTTCACACAATAAGTATAAGTCATACTATATACTGGAGTTCATACAAATATCTAATATAATCTATATAAATTTATATTATCTGCCCGAAAGATTTTTGCCAATGTTGGCATATATCCTGTTATGGATAACGCAAAAGGTACTGATCAGCTACAAGAGACGGATCCATCCTTGAAAAATTATCGAGACGCTGTTAGAAACCACTGGGATCCAGCTGAAATAGACTATAAAAATGATGTAGAGGCATTAGTAGATCTAGATGAAGTCAATTTCACGGTTCTCCGTAGTGTGATCGCTCAAATAGGATTGGGGGAGGAAGATGTTGTAGAAGATCTTCATCCATTTTTCGCGATAACCAAAACCACAAGTGATGCTATGTTTCTTTCCACCCAACAATATGAAGAAGCTAAGCATGCGGATTTTTTCACCCGGTATTGGTATCAGGCTATTAACTCTGCAGAAGACATTCGTGGCATGGAAACGACCGAACCAGATGATGACCAGTGGTTAACAGAATCCTACATTGCTCAGAGTAAACGGTTGAATGATGATATGAATAAGCTACTGGACAAAAGAAGCCCACACGACTGTGCTCGAGCCTTTGCAAATTATCACCTGACGCAGGAAGGTATCCTCTTTCAATCTGGTTTTCACTGGTTGAGGAAAATGTACAATGGGAATAATATTGACAACCCAAGACTGCCAGCACTAATGGAGGGAGCAGCCAAAATAAGTCAGGATGAAGCTCGACATGTGGACTATGGGGTGAGGAAACTTACGGATCTTGTGGAGATTGAACAGATTGATCCAGTAGAAATTGATGAACATGTCTCAAATGTTCTCCCGCTCATACAAGATCTTCTATCGACCATCATTACACCCAAGTCGGGGAAAATCGACGAAAAGGAAATTATTATGTTTATGAGAAAGAACCATACTAAAAGAATGAAAAACATATCCAAAAATAATCAATTCGAGTCATTTATAGATTCGATCAGCAATTAGTCATAGAACGAAAACTAAAAATAAATGAGCGAATCTAGCGTTAGTACCGGAAACGGTAGTGAAACGAACGGCACAGTATGTATAATCGGGGCTGGTCCTGGAGGTATAGCAGCTGGCAAGGTATTTTTGGAAGATGGTTATGACGTGACTATTTATGAAAAAAATAGCGAATTAGGAGGTACGTGGTCCTCTGAAAACCGGTATCTCAATTTGAACCACCAACTCCCAGATAAAGTCACTGAGTTCATTGGCAAACCTTGGGGGAAATCATATGCCCCGGCAGAAGAGTTCCAGAGCTATCAAGAGAGTTATGCCAAAGAATTTGGGGTTGAAAATCATATTGAATTCCAAACAGAAGTAGTAAAGGCTAGAAAAAATGCAAATGAATGGGTTATTATAACCCAGGAAATCAAAAAGAGCCGTCAGAACAAAGAACGCTTCGATTATCTAGTAGTCTGCTCTGGTGCTTACGATATTCCAAACCGTCCTAAGATAGCAGATGAGTCCAAATTCCACGGCGAAATACTACATTCTAGTGAGGTGAAGTCAAAAAGCCAACTGAAAAACAAAAAAATTGCTATTATTGGTGGCGGGAAATCTGCAGCTGATATAGCCACTGAATCAGCTAAGTTTTCCACATCAACTGCAATGATATTTCGGAAGGCAAATTGGTTCCCTCCCAAAAAGTTATGGAAAATAGTCCCTCAAAACGCTGGACTGTATACTCGAATCGGTGAATCAGTTTTACCTATGTATTACAATGAGAATACTTGGCGGTGGATGGATAGACTACTTCACCCTTTAACATTTTCATTCTTAAAATTGCTTGAAAATGGTGTAAAAGTTGGCAGTGATTATCGAAATCTTCCGGACGATTTAGTACCTGACTCAAGCGTTTTAGCTGTACAACGGGCTGGTGTCATGCCTGACGAATTCCCCTCGTTTATACAAAATGAAGAAATACAGCCAATAAAGGGTACTGTCAAGAAACTCGATCAGGATGGGATTATTCTTGACTCTGGCCAGAAATTACACGCGGACAAGATCATATTGGCTACTGGCTATCGTAGCGAATATCCGTTTTTACCAGAATCAATTAGATTAAAAAAGGATGGTGACTATTATCTTTACCGTGGAATATTGCCTCTGAACGAAGATGATATTGGGATACTTGGTCGGCGAGAGGTTTTAAACAACTTTCTTTCTATGAATCTATCTGCTCATTGGCTTTCTGATTACTTCCAGGGTCAGTTATCAGATATGCCCAATAAAGACGTAATGAAAGAGAGGATAGAATCGCGCTTAGCTTGGATGGATGAGAATATTCCTCTTCATAAGGGGTACTACTATGGGGCATATGACATCCACACGTTTGATGAGTTGCTTATCGATATGGGAATTCCTACGCGACGTTCTCACTCCTTTGCGACAGAATGGCTCGGCATTAATGCACGTGGAAAGCAATATAGGGGACTGATAGAAGAACGCCAAGCCGACGAGCGAGAGTCTACTCCACTAACCGCAGCCTCTGGTGTCTATCTCTCACTTTTCTCCGTTATGTTGGCAGTTCCCATCTTATATATACTAAAAAATTATAAGGTAAGGGATAAGAGGTGAGTTTACAACGACCGAGTTCGAGACATGGTCCCTCAATTTTCCGACGCACTACAGGGGGGCCCTTACCCTACGACTGACAAGGTATCAACATTCAGTCTTAAAGGTGGTAGCTATGAAAAAGCAGCTTGACAATTACCCTAGTGAGGCATGATTTGCTTGCCTACAATATTGTGGTAGGCATACTATGAAAATAGCTCAGAACTATAGTTGATAGACACAGAAATATATACTCTCCATCTACTACTATTCCATAGAACCAATATCCATGATCTTCCTCCGAAATACATATGTATACTGTGATATAGCCACTCAAAAGCAATAGAATCAACCCTTCTATGGGAATGAGACCTGAGAATGCCAGTAAAATCACCAAAATTGAGATTATTACATTCAGAGTCAAATTGATTAGTTTGGTAGACTGGAGCCCATAGGTGTTCGGAACTGTTCTTACACCTTCAGCCCGGTCTCCTTCTATATCCTTGATATCAAATATAATTGTATTTATAAACCAAGAGGAAGTGAAAAATGCAAATAAAAATAAAACAACATTATTAAAAATTTCACCATAGTATGAACCAGTTACTATCGGTATCGTTCCCCAGGCAACACCAACAATCAAATTTTTTACATAAAGATACTTCTTTGTTCGGAATACAGAATAGATGACGCCTAAACCGGGGTATATTAGTGATAAAGTAAATAGCTGGAGATCTTCAGTGAAAGCATAGACTAAACCTACTATATAAGCACAGATACTGATTATAGCAAGATATTTTGAATATTTTTCCACGAATTGAGTCCGGTCCGGGACATTTACTTTGTCTTCTTCTATATCTGTCAATCTATTTAAGTTATACACCACCATTGGCATGACAAAGGCGATAAAGAGCGGGTAGATGGATATTGGAAATCCGGCCAATAGTTGCGTGAACAATGCCATTCCAACTCCACTTAGCGAGATCAGTACATTGCTGTACACTAGTGATCTCATTATATTCATATTAGTTCCACCTGAATTTGCTTGCCGTTATTATCATGTTACTTGTTGATCTACTCGAGTTAGTTGTTTTAACCTTTTTGTTAAAGTAACTGTTGCATGGAATAACTAAAATATACAAGAGGATGACCGTCAGCACCACCAGGGTTGGATGTGCCGAAGGCGTTTTGAGCCGGGTGAAGCCACCCATGGTCGAACGGCACGCTCAGTTAATCAACATGAGCGGAATGAAGAATCGTGATCATCGTCGGGTAGTTTGTTTTTCGCCGGTTGCGAGGTCGACCACCGGGTACGTCTTGAACGTCACTTCGCACACGCTGGTGGGCGTTGCGTACTTCTCACGTGCATGCTGATCGTCGTCAATAGTAGAGTTATGACTTCTCACCGTCGTTCGCCTGAAAATCGACGTCTTTCTGTTCGCCTGCAAGAGCGATATGTCCATAGTTGAGCAGGCCAACGAAGACCGATCCACCAATGATGTTTCCTATCGTCGTGAAAAACAAGAAAATGCCGAACGATT
Source organism: Halocatena halophila (assembly GCA_027563145.1). Lineage (GTDB taxonomy): Archaea > Halobacteriota > Halobacteria > Halobacteriales > Haloarculaceae > Halocatena > Halocatena halophila. The sequence goes on from CP071307.1 coordinate 162,045, forward strand.
CGAGTGTAATCGCTGTATCGAGGACGACCGCTGAGAGCACTTCAGTCGTGCCAAGGATGGCGTGGTGAAATGGCCCGAATCCGATGGCTGCAGTGGTAAGTAAGACGAAAACGATACGACCGATCGTATCTCGACTGGCGGCCGATAGCCAGGTTGCTAGCCCCATAAGCCACCCGGCGATGACTCCTGAAAGGGTGATAACCCACCACGGGAGGTCTACGAGTGCTCCCGCAAGCGATTGGAACGCTGCCGGTTCAGCAATCCCCATTGGTGCACCGATCGCGGCGACCAATACAACGAACACTAGACAGCCAAGCAGATTCGATACATATGTCACACCCCAAATGCGCCCGAGATCGAAAAGGGACGCACGGCCGTCCAATACCGGAAGGACTGCCATCGTCGAATGAGCAGTGAATAGTTCAGTTTGTCCGATGACCACGAACAGAAAGGGGATTGAAGAAATGCCAGCGAGAGCAACCTGTTGGGTAAGTTTGGAGTCAAACTCTCCAGCGAAGGTCAGTACCATCGCCATAAACAACGCACCGAAACTCAGGTTGAGTCCCGCCGAGATTCCAGAAATGAACGTTCCTACCGAAGGCCGATCCATCTCTTTCAGCGCGTTCTCCATCTCTCGTTCGAGGATATTGCGATAAGAAAGCGTTGCCCCAGTTGGGTTATTGGAATCGTCGCTCATGTACAGCTAATCTCGGTATATTCTATTAAAATATTCTCTAACAATAAACTAATTAAATAAAAATATTTTATAAATCTCATTTTTAAGTATAAATCGGCGACAATTGATGAATATGTGGGCATCTCCAGTGAGTAGTAATATTTGTTATTTCACTATCTCATCTACCGGCTAAAAGCCGTGGCATCCATCAAAGACTTCGGCTCTAGCCAGATCTGATGCAGATGTGATGCCGCTTGCGGTCAATATCCAGGAAACCAGTATTATACAATTCATAAGGGCAAGGAAAATAGCACGGCTACGACGAATATCTTCTCTCATCGAATTGATCCTATGCAGATGAGTGGGCGCGCTCGATGAGTTCCATCATGTTCTCCTCGACCTGTGTGGCCACGGCCTCCTGCCTGTCGCCCGACTTCGGACCCCACTCGTCAAACGCGTTCAACGGCTTGAGACGAACGATTACGTCGTACACCTTCCGTCGATGATCGAAATCGTCGGGGAACGCACGGACGCTTTCGTAACCGGTGGCGAACGAGTCGATCAGTGTCTCGGCGTCGGGTTCGTTCAATTCGAAACCCCGAACAACCCTGGAGAAGTCGTACACGGGATCACCGACCCATGCCCATACCCAGTCGACGACACCAGTGACCTTGTTGGTGTCGAAGATGACGAAGCTTGGCACCGGGTCACCGTGAAGAAGCCGAGGTACATTGTCCAATGTGAGGTTTGTGGCCTGTTTCTCGACCAGTTCATTGGCCCGCGGGCGATGCTCTCGAATCGGGTGCCTACGAGGGCAGCACCATACTGCTTCGTTCGGGAACGAAGCAATGCTAGCCAGTCCGATGGTCCACCAAGGAGGAGCGAATCCTCATCACCATGCTATCCAGCCCGCTCGATCAAAGCGGAGCTGGTCATGAATCTCTCCGAGAACGCTTCCCAACTGGTGTGTCAGCTCCGTTCGGTTTTCACGGGTCGTGTTTTTGGGGAGCGTCTCGCCGTCAGCACCCGGACATGGTTTCGGAAATATAGTACGGCGGAACGTCGTCGGCTGGGGAGAGGGTTGCGGTTCGAATCTGTGGCACCGAGAGCGAGGATTATGCCCGCACATAGCGGTGCATGCAGATATCTCGACGCAGACGATCGCGACCCGCGGGTTCCTGTGTGAACTTGATGATGAAATGATCGCCGTTGGCGAGTGAGACGTCAAAGACCGCGTGTGGCAGGCGGCGAGTGAGATATGTGACGTCCTTGCTGTCTGGATTCGAAAACTCTGCAGTCAAGATACGATTCAACGTGTCGGTCGGTGGTGTCGGCAAGAGGTTCGAACGGACGTTCTCTGCCCCCTTTCGATACCGATTCACTCTTGTTTCAGTTCGTATGCTCTCTCGGCCAGTAGCCTGTCGACAACAGTTTCTGGCTGTACGGCAACGTACTGGTTTGGGTCACTTGATCGCATCCGGATCAGCCTGCGAGCTTCTAGACCGTTGAGCACATCGTAAATACGACCTTTCGGAACTGCACTGATCTCAGAGAGTTCAGTTGCAGTTGCTGCTCCTGTCACGAGAAGCGATCGATAGACTTTCTCCTCGTAACTTGAGAGGCCCAGCATGCCCAATTCAGACATAGATTGTCGGTATACACCCAAGCAAATTAGATGTGATGTTTTGTTTTATCAGTCGTATATTGGTACTTCCCAGACGATGATGTCTCTGAGAGGCCTGGAGTCATTTGCCACTCCGAGAGATATCGGGTACACGATCCACAGTCCTGTGGATTCCGAAGAAGGTGTAGTAAGTGCCGCAATCGTCGGAACCAAGGGTCGAAAGAGCTCAAAGCTCTCACCGAAAGGATCGTTATTGATGATAACCACAAAGAGTAGGGTATCGGAGCACTATTTCAGTTGTATGATATCGTGTTCACTCACAACCGGGCTTGTAACTCTCTCTGGCGTCGCTTTTGGGACCATTGCTTTGGGTGGCGGATATCTCACAGTTCGTAGCACCCATCCCTGGTCGGGTAGAAGCTCACCGTTCACTGCTGGTGAGACGAGTGAGTACGGAGATGATGGATCTACACAGCGCTATACTGACTCACCGCCGGAGCCGGCAGATTCAACTCAAGCAGGCATTCTAGACGTTCTGCCCCACGATGAGACACAGATTGTTGAACCGGTGCTTACGTCTCCCGGCATTACGCAAAGCGAACTGCGAGACCGCGCTGACTTTTCGAAAGCCAAAATTAGTCAGACCGTAACTGATCTCGAAAAGCGCGGGCTGCTCTACAGGGAGGAATACGGTCGGACATATCGTATCTATCCAGACAAATCGCTCTCTGGCGTGGATAAGCCTCGTTCGGATTCTGCATGACTAATCACAAGATTTGTTTTGAAGGAAGCTCTTGGCTGCTGATATTGATCAACGTTCACAGTAGCCAATAATAATGAAATATCTCCGTATGACGCTCCCACAAGACGTCATTGCTCCCGCCTCAGTGATAACAGAAGGTCGTCTACTCAATATCCAGCTCCTTCCGGATGGAACGATACTCGAGCTATCACTGGTTCACATCGATCCCGATGAGCTTCTCAGTGAACTAGAGACAACGAACGAGCCGAACCAGTTAGCGTACGAAGTGGTAGAGACAAAACAGGATTTCTGGTATGTCTATCAGCACTGTCAGCCAACCGAGCAGGCATTGACGCTCCTTCGGCTTTTCAATGACTACCAACTCATGATCATGTTCCCGGTCGTCTTTGATGATACCGGCTGTACGATTGAGATTATTGGCCGCGATTCAGACGTCCAACACGGGTTCGATGCGCTCCCCGCTGACGTTCGTCGGCGAGCCTCGATTGATCGCGTGAACGAGTACTCACCACAAGCAACAACACCACGATCTGACCTTACCGAGCGCCAGCGTGAGGTTCTTGACGCGGCAGTCACTGTTGGTTACTACGATGTTCCGCGCCGAGGAACTGCAGAAGACGTCGCTGCAGCTCTGGGCTGTGCGCCAAGCACGGCGTCCGAACATCTCCGAAAGATAGAAGCCCGAATTCTCTCCTCAATCGCTGAGGGATGAACGTCAGAGACATTCCCTCTGTTCGATAACCTTCCAACGCTATTCGAGTTCTTTCAGCACGCGATCGATACCACCGAGCGACTTGGTGAGTGTCCGATTCAGAACCATCCCCATTACGAGAAGGACGATGAGAAACGATTGACTACGGGTACCAGGGCATCGTAGTAGAGCAATCTGAGCTGTCTCCGCCACCATGAGACAAACGCCTCTTAGGATCTCCCACGAAATAAAGGCGAAATGATTCGCCTTGGATCGTCATGGAGTCACGCATGCATTCAACTTCGTTATATCAGATCTGAAGGAAACAAGAGATTAGTGGCAGCCCATTGGGCCACTGTTCATCATGCCATCCATACCGGAACTGCCCCTCTGATTCGATTCATTTCCGTTCATCATCTGCATACACGTCTGCATCATCTCTCCACATTGTTCCATCTGCGATCCACCATTGTCTTCTATCATTCGAATGCACTGATCCACAGACACATTCTCATGTTGTTCCATCAATATCTGACACTTCTCATTTATATCCGGTGCTGTGGTCCCATCAGTCTCGGTGCTCTTGGTATTGTCGTAGATTCCCATCGCGCTCACGGCACTAACAGCAATCAGTGCGATGGCGATAGCAACCACGACGGCGATTGTTGTTTTACGCATTGGGCTGTTCTCCACCTATCAAAATGGATCTAGATGGGGTAATGATATGGGTGTGAACACACTGGCTTATATTCGTCTATAGCGTTTCTCCGGTGTTCTAAACGTTTTTCCCATCCCGAGACCGTTCATGCAAACGATATCCATGCACTACCGCGGGAACGATCACTTTCGAATTTGAATGCTCGCTCGAAACGTCCCTCCGAGATACTCTGATGGCGAGGGTCAGAGAGCGGATCTACTGCGGAGCCATTGTGGATAGTTCTCACCAGCCAGACGCCCACCAAACGCCTGTCCTCTGGATGCTGTGATAGGTCCCTAGCGTAGGAGTTTGAGTATTACGAGACCGTACAACGATCTATAACCAATTCGTTATCTCAGATCTTATCAACTATGTCCGTTTTCTTAAGATAATTTATCTACCTTCAACTAGTGGCTGGTATTCATACGTCTGTCCAGGAAATGTCGGTCGTGTCGGTGTTGACGATGACTGCGTCAGTCACATCACTTGGATTGTATCCGTAGACCGTCTTACAGATGTCAACAAACACGGTGTATGCATCATCGGCGGACTCAGGGCTTCTATGATACGCATTGATCCACTCGTTATCGGTCGATGTGGACTCACGTGTGACCAATCGGCGAATCATCGAGACGATACTCCAAGCAGGCCACGGTCAGCACTACTCGATTCGATTCCGAGATCGTGCTTGTCCATGATGTCGTTCATTGATTCAACCATCTCGTCATCCAGTCCGGTGACATTGTGGAATCCGATCATATATTGGTACAGCAGATCGTCGTCCCCAAACTTGGCATTGATGAACTCCGCTTCATTGCCTCGATTGTGTATCTTCTCGAACAGTCGGCGGAGTCGTTTTTCTTTCTCCGTACTACTCCACCGTCTTGAATCACTCATCACATGATGCTTGGTGGTTGAGTTGTAATTTCCCCTTCGATCGCCATCCCGTCAGCATCACTACGCAAACTGGACAGATTACGCCTTCAGATCGGTAATAACAACAGCATTGGTAGACTACAAACCTGCACCGTGCTGAACATTCACTGCTTGAGGAGGTGATGCACAGCGACTACTGTCACTTCTTTCCAAAATAGCTGTCGCGACTCTCTATGCCAGGTTAGACTGGAAGAATCTTAGTGTCTTGGTCGGAGTGATCGGACTCTTCCTCTAGAATATCGATACTGGCACCCTCTAGCAACCCGTTAAAGACAAAGCGGTGATCTCAATCGAGGAGCGTCGTGAGATCTGTCTCGTTCAAGGATGATTGGATCTGAGACGGAGGGGACCAAGTGGCCCCGCATAGAGTCCGCCACCCCCAAACTCGTCGTAGACTTTGATTGCAATGGTATTTTTCTCGCCGAAATTAACATCGACCATCGACAATGGGTATTCTCTGTGTTCCGTCCACGCAGTGCGAAAGTCATCTGCGGGGATGCTCCCACTTTTGCCGATTTCCGTCCCATTGAAGAACGTTCGGTCCACATCGTCGATCTTGCCTAATGGTAGTAGTAGGCTATTTCCATAGTCGTCCCAGGATTTTGGGATCTCGATCGTTTTCCGGTACCAGCCAAAGACTTGGTCCGCCGTGTATCCCGAATGATCTTCCCAGCTTGCAGGTAGTTCGACTTGTTCCCAGTCACTATCGTCGTAGTTGGTGGCCGCCCAATTCATGTCGTTCCAACCTGCCTCCCATCGATGTAGACGTTTACGGTTTCTCCACCGATAACTGTCCCCGAGTTCGTTCCTGTGACTGTGATGTCGATTGTTTGGCCCGATACCGCAGCTTCCGGCACTTTGAGGGACGTATACTGTTGCTCAGGAGATTCATAGGCTGGGAGCGTCTTTATTTCTTTGTGTGTCGCACGTGTCAATCTGGTTGCCTGCCCACCGCCCCGGACTAGTGACGCGAGTATGGTTGTACTCGGATCAACGATGAGTTTATCGATACGGACATCAGTGAGATCCTCGTCGAACACCCACACTTCGAGTGTTCCGGTCCGACCTGGATTCTCGCTCTCATAGAGCCCGAGTCGGAGTTCTTTATACTGTTCATTGATCTCGTCGTACTGATCCCAGACGGGCGTCCAGGTCGTATCGACTGTTGAGCGTTCGCTTCCAGTGACCGTGAGTTTCTCACGGAAGGCGTCCTGGTTTTGAACTCGAAACCGGGTGCTGAATCCGAGATAACTGATACTCCATCGTATGCAACGCTGTAACTTACCCGGCCATCAGAAACGTCAACTGTCACAACCACGCGTTCGTTCGGGGACGTGACTGTCTGAGTAACCGAATCGTCGCTGTTCGTCACCTGTGCAACAACAGCATCCGGAACGGACAGCGAGTATGTCGATGCGGCAAACAATGTGGCGATCCCGCCGATACCGGATCGGCGACTCAACAACGACGGTTCATACCTCTCTATATGGAGTTTCTGCCACCATTATTTGTCATTCACTCACTTTTTCACTACAAAGTGACTTAATATTTCTGGTGTTTACTTACGATTGTACTGCCACATTGAGGAATTCTACCGGAATGGGGCTTCCAACAGTCCCGTTTTGCAACTGTTCTTGGACTGTATCTAGCCTGTTTCACTCTATGCTCGCGATCGATTCGTGAGGTGTGATTTTATCGGTGGGTAAATCTTTGAGATAGGAATTCACTTTACACTCCTACGTTTGTAATGGGCATCGATTCATCACTCGCTCTCGTTAGACCCGTTTCCGAGCGAATCAGACAACGGGGGTCATTAACCGGTTGTCCGAGATGATGATTCATCGGTCTACTCGTATGCAGAGTCGGTGATTGTTCTTAACATGCTTTCCAGATCGAAACGCTTCATAGACAATAGACGTTTACGACTTCTCTAATCCCTATTTCAGAGCGTGTAGCGTTCGCGATGTGCGAGGTACACTTTCGATAGGCCGATTGAACTATGGTCTCAAAATAATTATTCGGAATAGAGTTAATTTTGATAACCTTTAAGGAGTGTTACCGACCTCTTGTGAATGCAACTCGCATCAACACCACCCATGACACAGAAACTCACGCAAAATCTTCAGCGACGAACGTATCTCGAGGGGCTCGGTCTCGTTGGAACCGCAGCACTCACGAGTCTTGCCGGCTGTACCGGTGGCGGCGATAATAGCGGCAACGAAACGCTCGAAATTCTCCACGGCTGGAGCGGAGGTGACGGACAGATCGCCTTCGACAGTATGCTGGAAGGGTTCAAGGAGAAACACCCAGACATCGATGTGAACGCCAAGGCTATTGGTGGCGGCGGCAACACGAGTCTCGACGCACGCATCAACACCCGACTCAACAATCAGAACCCACCAGGTTCGTGGACCGAATGGCCTGGCAAAAATCTCCAACAGTTCACGAACGCGGATCTCCTTGGCGACATCGGTGAGTCCGTCTGGTCAAACAACAACATGCAAAGCGCCTACCTTGACGGGCCAAAGCAGGCCGCAACGTCGAACGGGACCTTCGTCTGCATTCCTACCAATATTCACCGGATGAATAACCTCTTCTACAATACAACCGTCGTCGAAGCGGCTGGCGTGGATCCATCGAAGCTGAACGACCCAATGGCACTGGCCGATGCGATACGGACGATCAGTGAGAACACGGATGCCGTCGGTATGGCTCACTCAACGAAGTCGCCATGGACGACACTCCAGTTGTGGGCAACCGTGTTCCTCGGACAAGCGGGTATCGATGCCTATGAGGCGTTCATCAACGGTAACGGCGACAAAGATGCTGTCGCCAGCGCCTTCGAGACTCTTCTCGCCTACAGTGAACAGTTTCCGGACGACGCCTCTACCATCGGCTGGAAGGAGGCCAACAACATGTTCGTGGAAGGCGCTGCTGGCTTTTTCCACCAGGGCGACTGGGCGGCCGGTGCCTATGGGTCGGATTTTGCTTTCGGAGAGAACTGGGACCACGTCGCATTTCCTGGAACGAGCGGGCAGTACGCACTCAACATGGATTCGTGGGTGATCCCGCAGGACGGACCGGCGTCTAAAGCAGCGAAAACGTGGCTACAGTACGTCGGAACGAAAGACGCACAGGTCCGCTTTAACACGAAGAAGGGATCCGTTCCGCCCCGTGCTGACGTCTCTACGGGGGAGTTCGGCCCGTTCCAGACCGCACAGATCGAGTCCCTCCAGGACTCGACTGTGCAACCGCCTTCTATCGCACATGGACTCGCAGTCAAACCAGAAATTCTCACGAAATTGAAACAGGCCGTGAGAGATTTTTCGTTTACAGATGCGTCTGTTGACAAAACCGCCCAGGCGTTCATGGATGCGTTCTAATGAAGCCGTGATTCTTCGTACTATGATTGGCAAACTCACCCCGATAACGAATACAATCACTCGGCGGTCCAAGAGCCCATGACAGACGGTGGATCCGCGGTGTCGACAGACGAACCGACGCTGCTCTCGAACGTTAGCGACGAGTTTCTCGGGTCGCTTCTGTTTTGGCTTCCTCCGTTCTTGTTGATGGGATTTTTTGTCTACGGCGCTATCGGCTGGAACTTCGTTATCTCACTGACCGAAACATCCGGTTTCGGTGGGGTCGATTACAGCCAACTTGATATTGAGCAGTACACACGAGCGTTTGGGGATCCGACGTTCATCAATGCGACGACGAATACGTTTGTTCTCCTCATCACGTTCACTGCCGTCTGTTTGGCTATTGGACTCCTGTTGGCGATCATGATGGATCGGAAGCTGCGCTTTGACAACGGCTTTCGAACGATCTATCTGTTGCCGATGAGCCTTTCGTTTGTCGTGACCGCACAGTTCTGGCTCTGGATGTACAACTACGACAACGGTCTCATTAACATCATTATAAGTTCGCTGGGATTCAGCAAATATCAGTGGATCAGCAACCCGGATCTCGTGTTATCAGCAGTTATCTTCGCTCTCGTCTGGCAGTTCAGTGGGTACGCGATGGTCGTCTACCTCGCCGGACTGCGTGCGATTCCCCAAGAGCAGTATGAGGCAGCCCGAACAGACGGGGCAAACACGCTCCGACTGTATCAACGCGTCATCATTCCACAGTTGAAAGGTGCAACGATCAGCGCCTCAGTCGTGTTGATGGTGTTCGCACTCAAGGCCTTTGACTTCCTCTACTCGCTCACTGGAAGTTACATCCCACCGAAAGGATCTGACATCCTCGCAACGATGATGGTCCGACAGGCATTTCGTATCAACAATCAGGCGTACGCAGCCGCGATTGGAATCATGCTATTCGCGCTCGCGCTCGCCATTATCACGCCGTATCTCACCTACCAGCATCGGCGGGGTGAACTCTGATGTCGATTCACGAGCGAGCGAGCGACGGACGGCAGCTCCTGTTGTACGGTGTGCTTGTGGCACTCATCGGCTTCTATCTATTGCCGATCGAGATCGGATTGATGACCTCACTCAAGATGAATCCATTGTCAACAGCACCGTTTTTACCACCGGGGCTCGACGGATTCACACTCGAAAAGTGGAGACAAGCGTTCTCACAGCTTGCAAACGGGCTGTTCAACAGCCTTGTTCTTGCCATCCCGGCGACGATCCTCTCCGCGCTACTCGGTAGCACCGCAGCCTACGGCCTGACGACGCTGAACTGGCGGGGACAGATGCCAATCCTCGTGTTGTTCATTGCAGGGATTTTCATTCCCTATCAGGCAGTGCTCATCCCGCTATCGAAGTTCTGGGCAGTGTACTTACCGCTTGATGAGTTGCTCCAGACGGTGTGGGGGCTCCCGATGCTCGAACCGTACCATGGCGACCTTCTTGCGCTCATCATCTCACACGTCGCCTATGGGATTCCCATCACGACGCTGCTGTTTCGGACGTATTACCGGAACTTCTCTGTGGAGATGATCGAGGCCGCACGGCTCGACGGTGCGACGCCGATCCGAATTTACTGGCGGATCATCCTGCCACTGTCCGTACCGATGTTCGCGGTCACGCTCATCTATCAGTTCACGCAGGTGTGGAACGACTTGCTATTCGCACTGGTTGTGGTGGGGCCCGGTGAGGGCGCACCGGTGACCGTTCCCCTCTCACAGCTCGGTGCCAGCCTCTCGGAAATTGGGTTTGGCGTTCGGATGGCGGGAGCGTTCATTGCTGCATTACCGACTATCGTCGTCTACATCATGTTTGGAGAACAGTTCGCGAAAGGTGTTGCAACGTGAATCGATCGATTATCACTTCATAGAACCATGAGTACCCTCAAACTTGATCACGTGACGAAAGCGTTCGATGACGGCAGTGAGGACATCATTGCCGTTGACGATCTCTCGATGACCATCGACGATGGCGAGTTTCTCGTTCTCGTTGGACCATCTGGCTGTGGCAAATCGACCACACTCCGGATGCTAGCAGGTTTAGAAACAATCACGGCCGGTGAGATCCACCTCGGTGATCGGGTAATAAACGACGTAAAGCCAAAAGACCGGGACGTTGCGATGGTGTTCCAGTCCTACGCGCTCTATCCGCACATGACTGTCCGTGAGAACATGAACTTTGGACTCGAAGAATCGACTACACTCTCCGATGAGGAGATTCGACCACTCGTTACCGAAACGGCAGAAATGCTTGGCATCGATGAGTTGCTCGATCGAACCCCCGATGAGCTGTCGGGCGGCCAACAACAGCGCGTTGCGCTCGGCCGTGCGATTGTCCGCGACCCGGAGGTGTTCTTGATGGACGAGCCACTGTCGAATCTGGACGCAAAGCTCCGGTCGGACATGCGGACGGAGCTACAGCAACTGCAAGGAGAGCTTGGCACCACCACAGTGTATGTCACTCACGACCAGACCGAAGCAATGACGATGGGCGACCGGATTGCGATTCTCAATGATGGAGTGCTCCAGCAAGTTGCAACGCCCCTAGAGGCGTACCACCGGCCCGCAAACCGGTTTGTCGCAGGATTTATTGGGGACCCATCGATGAATTTCTTCGAGATGACTGTCCAGGATGACCGGTTAGTAACCGAGCAGTTTACATACCCGCTCACACGGAAGCTTCGAGATGCAGTGGACGACGTGTCGCAGGTGACGTTCGGCGTTCGGCCAGAGTCGATTGAGCTAACCCAAGCGACTGCTGCTATCGATCACGAATCCGTCGAGTTCATCGCAGAAGTCTCGGATGAGCATAGCTTCGAGACGATCGTTGATGTTGTCGAACCGATGGGCAACGAGAATACCATCCACCTCTCGTTCAGCGGGGCAGACGACGCCACGTTTGTCGCTACGATCGACGGTGAACGGGAGCTAACCCCAGGACAGACGGTCGTCGCACATATACCCGAATCGGAGATCCATCTCTTCGATGGAGAAACCGGACTAGCAGTACACAACCGTTTGCGTGATGAATCCGAGGCAACTGAATCCACCATGTAACCGCTCAAACTCATAGTTGCTCCTGTTCGCCCAGTATAGCTATACGACTGCCCGAAACAGTATCACTCTAGTAAAAATTTATTTCATAAAGATATTGTATTTTCTAATTAGATATCTTTATTATTGGTGTTGCGAACATTGTGGTTGTCATGTCAGAGCGTGGCAATGGAGATTGCAATTCACGGACGTGGGATGGCAGAGCAGTTGACCGACGGAGCGTTCTCACTGGAATGGCAGGTCTGCTTGGGGCGACTGCGTACTCTCTCGAAGTGTCAGAGACTGTTGGGGCGCAGATCACATCCGGCGATGACTCCAACGTACAGAGTGTGAGTTCGCCGGATGGCTCGATCACGGTTACGGTCGACGTCTCTAGTGGCGTGCCCACGTACAGCATCGAATACAACGGTACAACGTACGTGGAACCGTCACCACTGGGATTCAACTTCGCAAGCCAGGAGACTTTTGGAACGGGGGTCAGTGGTTCGGGTCCAGAAATCACCGTCACAGGCAGCGAGAGCGTCTCCAGCACCGAAGTGTGGGAACCAGTCTGGGGCGACTTCGACCATGTTTCGGAAGACTACACCCTCCTGCGACTCGGGATTGAAGAGACCGCTACCCCTGTGCGCTCAGCGACGCTCGAAGTGAAGGTGTTCGACGATGGACTCGGATTGCGGATCATCTTTGACGATGACTTCGGTGACTTCACGATTACCTCTGAAAACACGGAGTTTCGATTCAGTTCGAACTACACGTGTTGGTATATCGAGAATCAGCTCACCAATCCGCGCTATGAGCAGGAGTACACGAAGACGAAGATCTCTAACGCTCCTGCCGGTGAGCGGACCAGTGGCCATGGAAATACGATCCAACGGGGGACCCACACGCCACTGACAATGGATGCTGGCGACGGGACCTATCTGAGCATTCACGAATCCAACCTCGCTGACTACGCCAAGATGACGTTGGGTCATGCAAGTACAAGCACGAATTTCTTCGCTGAACTGGCCCCGGACTCGGATGGCACGAAGGTAACAGCAACGGCCCCGCATCTCACGCCATGGCGAACGTTTCAGATCGGTGACTCACCAGGCGATCTTATCGAGTCTCAGCTCATCTCGCTTCTGGCAGCCCCCCTCGATTCATCGGCGTTCAACGATGACACCAGTTGGATCTCTGGCCGAAAGTACGCTGGCATCTGGTGGACGATGATCGCCGGAAGCGCCAACTGGGAGTACAAATCTGACGCCGAAATCGAGGACAATGGCAACGATCCAGCACAGTACATCCACGGCGCACGTACCCAACGGATGATGCGATACATGCGGTTCGCAAGCGAGAATGGAATCGACTCCGTGCTCGCTGAAGGCTGGAATACGGGCTGGTCTGATTTTCCCTGTGATGGAACTGGATTCGAGTTTGGCGTCGCAGAATCGTACCCGGACTTCGACGTGAAAACCGTTACCGACTACGGGCAAAGCCTCTCGAATCCGGTCGAGATGATGATGCACAACGAAACCTCCGGGAATCTTCCCAACTACGAAGGCCAGATACACAACGACGTGTTTGTGGAGTACAACGATAACGACATCCATACGATCAAAAACGGATATGTCTGCGACCAGGGGCTCGGTATCGACGGCGACGGCTCGACAGCGGATCACAACAACTTCTGTCAGCAAGCAGTTAACCACAATCGATTCGTCTACCAGGTGGCCGCATCGAACAAGCAGATGCTAGAATGTCACGAGGCACTCCCGCCAACTGGAGAAATTCGGACGTATCCCAACGTCGTTGCTCGAGAAGTCGTGAAAGCCCAGGAATTTGATGGTTTCGACGAACTCGGTTCTGATGTCGGGCGCGATCACCACGTCACGCTTCCATATACCCGGATGCTCGCCGGACCGACCAGTTTCCAGCCAGGTATCTTCGATATCACGTTCAACGACAACTCCGTGGATCGGATCCAGACGACCCGCGCCAAACAACTCGCAATGTACCCGTCATATCTCGCTGGCAACCAGATGATCGCCGATCGTATCGAGGCATACGTCAATCACGAGTTTGGTGTCGGGGAGTTCGTTCAAGCGCAATCGGGACAACTCAACGAGATGATCACGGCAGACAAGTGGCGCAACTGTTTTGGTGGTCACTATGTGCCGATCGATCCTAACCGCGAGCCCTCGGGTGCTACCGTCTCCGTTACGGTAAACGTACCGCAGGCCGGTGACTACGACCTCCACATCCGGTACGCTGCCGACCAGGAGAACAACAGTGATCGAGTCCAGAACAACGGCAGTCCTGAAGCGACCCTCCGTGTCAACAGTTCCACCTCGAAGCTTACTCCTGTCTGGACGAGCTACTGGGATGTGTGGGCCATCCACACAGAAACCGTCTCTCTCAATGCGGGCGACAACGAAATCGCCATCGAACTTCACTACGACTCGAACGGAAACAGTTGGAGCGGTGACGTCGGGGGATTCAACGTCAACACTATCGGTGTTACAAAACAGGACACCGCTGCGCCGTTTCCGGCTGAGTTCACCGATTACGATGGAACCAACGCCGCCGCCGAAAACTTCGAGCCAGAGCCAGAGTTCACGTTCCTGAAAGATGTGCCCGCAAGCTGGGATGAGACCGTTCACGTCAACGGCCAGATCGGCGACTACACCGTCTCTGCCAAGCGCAAAGACAACGAGTGGTATATCGGTGCGATGACGAACGGCGACTCGCGTGCGGTGGACGTGACTCTTGATTTCATCGCCTCTAAGAGCAACGGCTGGAACGCCGAGATGTATGAGGATGCCGATGGAACCGACGTCACCTCCAATCCGACGGAGGTAGCGATCACTCGAACCACCGTCCAGAACGGTGATACCTTGACATTGTCGTTGCCAGCAAGTGGTGGCACGGCGATCCGGTTGTGGCCTGCCTGAGCGTTCACCCACGAACACGGATCTCTGTGAGTTTCAAAAAGGGGGTGCCGCCAGCGCGGGCCCCCCTCGATACATCGGCGTTATTGACTCGTGTGTGACGATTGACTTTGGATATTGTTCCTCACTGTATATCAAAATATGCAAATACGTTGTCCATCTCTATCTGTCGTTATCAACCACTTATATTTCTCTTCGACAATCAGTGTGATAGCATGAATGATATTGATCTCGAGATGGCACTCGAGAGATTTGGATTTTCGGAAAAGGAAGTAGCGACGTACCTCGTTATCATCAACCACGGTCAAATCAAAGTAAGCGCCCTCGCAAAAAAAGCAGACATCTCGGTGCGATACGCGTACAATGTCGCCGAGCGGCTCGAACGCCGGGGTCTCGTGATGGTTAACGATTATGTCACGCCAACAATGATACGGGCAGTGTCCCCATCCGACTCGATTTCACAACTGAAAGACGAACTCTCCACGATTGAGTCGGAACTTGACTCACGCTTTGAGGAGAATCGGTTCGAACACCAGGTCGAGGTTCTCAAAACCCAGTCGACACTCTTTAAGCGAATTCGTGAGAACATCCGAACGGCGGACAAAGAAATCATACTTTCGATTCCAGCCCGATCAGTGTCCGATTTCGCTGATGATCTGCGCGGCGCACTTGATCGTGGGGTCTTTATCGTTCTGTTGGTGACCGGATCTGAAACAATGGTCTCAGAGATCGACACGATTGCGTCCATCGTCCGTACGTGGGATGAAGACGCCCCCGTGCTGATGGCCGTTGATAGTTGGAAGGGGATCATCTCACCCCCAGATATGTTTCGGAGGATCAACTCTCACAAACACGGTATCCGTCTCAGAGAATATCAGCTCACACCGATTCTTATCAGTGCATTTCTGGGCAATTACTGGCGATGTGGCTCAGAAGTCTATCTTACTCGATCAATGGAACTTCCCCACGAATACACTGCGTGGCGACACGCGGTGTTCGATGCTACATGTCTCTTGAAACAGGAGGCAACTCTCCACGCAGAAATAAAGGTTCGGTCAGTTTCTGCTGCCACCGGCTTCGAGACCGTCGCTGGTCGGGTCGTCGAAACGCGTCAAGCAATTATTGACCCGTCGTCGGGGACACTTCCCATTGAGAACACCCTCTTCATTGCGATCGATGGTGATGTTTACTCGGTCGGTGGACCGGGAGCCTTCCTTGAAGAGTACGAAGCGAAAATGATCCGTCTAACAGCCTGAATAGACACGGAGATGTTTGTACATGGGATCGATGTTGTGGAGCTTAAAGTGCAGAAAAACGGGTTATTGCGCCCAACTAACAATCTAAATATTCCGTCCATCCAATTCGTTTTGTCTCAGCATATATTCGGAACGGTCATCACAACCACCCCCCGCTTGGATCTGTTTCAATATGGCTTTTGTATTGTTATACGAATTCAAGGAGAATTCCTATAAGTACGAGAGATAGCTTCCCTCCGAACACGTACAGGCCATTCTTCGACCCGTCGATAGACAACAACGCTATTCACGAATCCACGCTGAAGTCGTGAGAAGATGTCGAACTCGGCTCTTGTCGATTCGAGTTTGTCCCCAATGACTTTGGTGGTGCGCTGCGTGGTAGCCTTGGGGGAGGATACACGCTCTGCAGTCAAAGCCCTCCATTCCTTCGAACTGACTTGAGAAGAGAATCTCCACCAGGTGTTCCTGAGAATGAATACTTGGCAGTCTATTGTTGCGGTCGACGAAGTGAATGCAACGTGTATTTATGGTCCAGTACGTACTCAACGCTCTGGAGAGTGGAGTCCGATTCGACGGCGACGGCTATTGTTCGTCTATACATCCCCTGACCGTCTGAAACCAGCTTTATGGTTACTAGAAGCGCGCGCTGGAGTACACGGCTACTGCGTTCGTGTTCCTGGATACATTCCCGACGGTCGGTCTGTATCTGGAAGATGATCCAGATCGACGTATCGAGGCAGTCCTCTCCTCAATCTTCTCAAGTTGGCAATATGACTCCTCCGGATCAGAGCCTTCCAGACCAACGAGTGAACCAAAGCAGACAACACCCCTAAGAGCCTCTATCGCCGAAGCGCAAGTATGAATGAGGCATTTGAGGATCTTCAGTTTCTCGCTCGGTCTCCGACACGCATTCGTGCAGTGAAATTATTAGCGGCAACCCCTCGAAATCGGGACGAACTTGTCGACGAGCTCGATATTTCACGGGCGACGTTGAGTCGTTTGCTCCGCCAGCTTGAAGATCGGGACTGGATCAGACGTGATAAAGAGCGGTATACGACGACTCGGTTCGGGACAGCTATGGCAACTGATATCACCCAGCTCTTAGAAACCGCGACGACGATCCGCCAATTGCGAGGAATTGTGCAGTATTTACCGTTCGATGACCTTGGCATCGAGATTCACCAACTCAACGACGCACGGATAACAGAGGCGACCAGCGCAGATCCTGTGGCACCTGCCCGACGCGTCGGACAGGTGCTTGATTCAGCCGAACGGACACGAATTCTCAAACACGTGATCGATCCAAACGCATCACGATCGCAGTACGGGGCGGTTATTGACGGCACCTTACAGACAGAGATCATACTCACCCACGACGCGATTACTACCGTCTGTGAGTATCCTGACAGCCGACAACGGTATCAGGATATGATCGCAAATGATGTGGGTGTCTACCGGTGCGATGATACCATACCGATCAATCTAAAAATCGTCGACGAAACAGTCCTATTCAGCCTAACTGACGATAATGGGCTCGTGCTGGCACTCATCGAAAGCGACGATGAAGACGTTCGCTCGTGGGCGACCGATCTATTCAACGGATACCGAGACGAAGCGACGCCGGTCGGCAGAGAAACATTTACTTCCCATAGAGAGTGAGCGATTTGTCCTTCCCCATTGTGTGAAGTTCCATAGTTGCGTGTGTTTCACTGCAATAGTGGCTGGAGATTGCAGGGGCTGCAATATCGTCTACTAATTGCAGGGCAAATCACTATTTTCCAACCACCTCTTCGTTAGGTATGGTCCAAAACCAATCCGGTCAGCAGACAGAGATTCCGTCCGATATCTGTGGAGATGTACAAGAACTTATGAATAATCAGCCGCTCGAAGAGACGGCTGCGCTGGTAACCGGTGGTTCTGGCAGTATGGGTCGAGAGACCGCAAAGGCACTTGGTGCGCTTGGTGCTGATCTCGCTGTTCACTACCACAGTGACGAACAGGAGGCCGCTGCCGTTGTCGATGCAGTCGAAGAGTACGATAGTACAGCAATCACCATTCAGGCTGACGTGACAGATATAGACGATATTGAAGCGATATACCAACAGGCCATCGACGAGTTCGGTCGACTGGACATTCTCATCAACACGCCAGGGGTCATGGTGAAAAAGCCACTGTCGGAGGTGAATGAGGGGGAGTTCGATCGAATGTTCAACGTACACACGAAAGGGACGTTCTTTTGTCTCCGTGAAGCCGCCCGACATATGAACGACAACGGACGGATTCTCAATCTTTCAACGACGCTAACGGGCGTAATGACGGGACAGTATTCGGTGTATGCCGGTGCAAAGGCGGCGACCGAGCAGTTCACGAAGATGCTTGCAAAAGAAATTGGGGATCGAGGGATTACTGTCAATACGGTCGCTCCCGGTCCGGTCGATACGTCGTTCTACCATCCGAGTGAAACTGAGGAGTCCACCGAGTTCTACAAATCCCTGAGCATTGCGAATCGTCTGGGAAAAGTGAGCGATATTGTACCAGTGCTGGCGTTTCTTTGTACTGAACAGGCCCGCTGGGTTACCGGTCAGACCATCCGTGTTAACGGTGGATTGGCTGACTAAGATGAGCAATCAATTGGGTTACAACGGGTATTTTTAGGAATGATACGCATCATTTATACAGGTTACCAATGAGCACGACCGATTCAACAGGCTCCTTTGAGCCCGACGCAACCGACGTGAGCGATCAAGGCAAAGCCGCCTCGACGCTTGAATTGTTTTTCGATCTGGTGTTTGTCTTCGCATTCACGCAGGTTACCAGCTTCCTCGTTGAGCAACCCACCTGGAGTGGGCTCGCACAAGGCACAGCAATTCTCGCAGCGGTCTGGTGGGCGTGGGTCGTCTACTCGTGGCTGACGGCCACCGCATCCGCAGAGGAGGCTGTATCAGAACGATTGGTGTTATTGGGAGCGATGGGGGCGATGGTCGTCGTTGCACTATCAGTTCCGGATGCATTCGGTGACACAGGGCTGGTGTTCGGTGTCGCGTATTTCGTCGTCCGCTCGTTTCACGTTCTGCTGTACACTCTCAGTGCACCTCCAGAAACCCGGACTGCGGTCCGCCGGGTTGCACCAGGATTTCTCGGTGGGCCAGCACTGCTCGTCGTCGCCGGAATCGTTACTGGTCCGCTCGTTGGCGTCCTATGGGCCACGGCGCTAGTGATCGACTATGGCATCGTCTTCGTTCGTGGCGTTGAAGGATTCTACTGTGAAGTTGGACACTTCATCGAACGCCACCAACTGATTATGATCATCGCACTGGGCGAGTCGATTGTTGCGATCGGCGTCGGTGTCGGCACAGAACAACTTATCAGCGGGCCACTGGTACTGCTTGCCGTTCTGCTGGGTTTTACACTCATCGTCACGCTGTGGTGGCTCTACTTCGATTACATCATTCTCGCTGCTGGACAGCGACTTGCTGAAGTGAGCGGCCACGATCGCACACTGCTGGCGCGCGATTCCTACAGTGTGTTACACCTGCCGATCGTAGGCAGCATTATCTTCATCGCGCTCGGCATCGAACAGACGCTTGCCCACCTTCATGATCCGCTCGGTATCATCGCTGCTGTAGGATTATGTGGTGGATGCGCGCTGTATTTACTCGGGCACAACGCGTGGCGATACCACGATCACGGCACAGTGAGCGTTGCTCGACTCGTCGTGACAGCCGTCGCGCTCGTGCTGATTCCCGTAGCGGTGCAGGTTCCCTCATTCACCGTCCTCACTGCCCTCGTGGTGCTCTTCGTTGTGCTTGCGGGATACGAAACGAAATTTTCTGAAGATCGGAATGCCATTCGTGGACGCCACTTCACCCATGAAGAGTGATGAATGCAATACTAGCCGCTGAGTAGCCGTTTGAGAAGGCTGCTGGCATATCGAACTGCGGATGCAACACGACATCGGACATCGAAAGATACGATGAGGGAGATCGGCGATATCATAATGACTGCCCTGACAGCGCATCGCTCGACCCGAGAGGACGAGTCCGCTCAGGTTGATGTCTGGCCAACGACGCGTCTCAAGTGATGTAATGCTGATTTCTCGACCTGCTCGCTCACGCTATCAAGCACTTTCAACGAGTTGAAACGCACGGCCAATCTGGTGGACCGGACACCAGTCTTTTCCCTCGTTACCCTCTCTTTGCAGTATGTTTTTCTCATCAGCATCTCTGGCAGTCCAAGGTGTGGCCTCAACCCCGGTGACGGTCGAGATGCTCGTCGTTTTCGCACTCATCTTCCTCGCACTCGTGCTGTTTGCGACCGAATGGTACCCGATCGACGTTACTGCCATCCTGGTGATGGTTCTGTTGATGATTCTCGAACCGTGGACACAAATCTCTCCGCAGGAGGGGCTTTCGGGGTTTGCCAACCCTGCCACGATTACTGTACTGGCCATGCTCATCCTGAGCACGGGGATCAATCGAACCGGTATTGTCCAGCTGATCAGTCGGAAGATGGCCGCATTCGCCGGTACCGACCAGCGCAAGCAACTTGGGGCAACGATCGGTGTTACCGGGCCGATCTCGGGGCTCATCAACAATACACCCGTCGTTGCTATTCTGGTTCCGGTCATCGCTGATCTCGCACACAACGGTAAGACATCACCATCAAAGCTTCTCATCCCGCTGTCGTTCGCCTCAATGCTTGGTGGAACGTTGACGCTCATTGGAACGTCGACGAACATTCTCGCCAGCAATATCGCCGCTCAACTCGGCGCAGAGTCTCCAGAACTCGGATTGCACGCGTTTGGGATGTTCGAGTTCACCAAACTCGGCATTGTCGTTTTCGTGGTCGGCGCGATCTATCTCATGACGGTCGGTGTTCGGTTACTTCCCAAGCGGATTCCAGCTGACGAGGACCTCGTTGAAGAGTATGCCCTTCAGGAGTACCTCGCAGACGTTGTCGCTCCCGCGAATTCGTCGTTGATCGGGCAGCCAGTTGAAAAAGCGTTCGGCAAAGATGACCTCGACATCGACGTGTTACAGTTGATTCGAGACGGGGAGCGTTTCTCCGACCCATTGGCGCGCAAGGAGATTCGCGAGAATGACACGCTCCGACTCAGAACGAATCGAGAGACGCTCGAACACATCATGGATGCGCAAGGACTCGCACTAACGGGAGGCCCTCCAACCGAAGAGGACCTCAATTCGGATGAGGATGAACCAGTTCTCGTCGAGATTGTCATTCCATCAGGATCGTTCCTCGTCAACGAGACCCTTGCGAGTTCGACTTTCCGACAGCGCTACGACGCGAACGTCCTTGCCTTTCGTACTCGTGGTGACGTCGTCCGGGATCGGTTCGAAGACATCAGTATTCGGGTCGGTGACACGCTCCTGGTACAGGCACCACCCGATAGCCTCACCCGACTCGTTGAGAACGAAGACTTCATCGTCGCCCACGAATTCGACGAGGTGACCTATCGGAGCGAGAAGATCCCGTTCGCGGTCTGTATCATCGCTGGCGTGGTCGCGCTTCCAGCGCTGAACATCCTCCCGATTGTCGTCTCAGCGTTAGCGGGGGTGGTGGCGATGATTTTCACCGGCGTCCTCAAACCGACCGAACTCTATTCGTCAGTCGAGTGGAACGTGATCTTCCTCCTGGCAGGTGTTATCCCGCTGGGAATCGCTCTGCAGCAGACTGGGGCTGCTGCGCTTCTCGGGAATGCCGTCGCCTCAACGGCAACATTCTTACCCACGATCGGCGTTCTGTGGATGTTTTATCTCGTGACCGGTCTGTTGACGAGCGTCATCAGCAACAACGCGAGCATCGTGTTGATGATTCCTGTGGCTGCCAGCGCCGCTCAGTCGATCGGAGCGAACGCGTTTGCGTTCGTCTTGGCCGTTACGTTTGCGGCCTCAACGGCATTCATGACTCCGATTGGGTATCAGACGAATCTCTTCGTCTACGGACCTGGTGGCTACACGTTCTCAGACTTCCTCCGCGTTGGCGCGCCGTTACAGTTGCTGTTGTCAGTCGTCACGGTCGTCGGAATCGCGTTCTTCTGGGGTATTCGTGCGTGAATTGTGCTCACTTCCACCGAGATTGTCTTTGGAACCATCCATCGCTCACCACAGGACTATCCGACTAGAGAGTCAAACCTTAGGGATGGCAGATGACAAACAGGGCCGAGACGAAAAAGCGGATAACGAAAAACGTCGCCAGCGAGAGCGTATGCAAGAAGAGGCACGTACCCGCGCCGATGAAGAAGAACCGGTGCGCGTTGACTCTGGTGAGCAGCTCGGTGACCTTGATGGAGCACTCGAAACCCACAACTATCCGACAACAACTGATGAATTGGTCGAAGCCTATGGCGGCTATGAAATCGAAACGCAAGGAGGGACAAAATCCCTCAATAAAGTGCTTGCTGGGACCGATAACCAGCAGTATGACTCCCCCATGGATGTTCGACAGCGGCTGCTTGGATTGGTTCATCGCTAAATCTTGCTGGCCGGATTGGCCGTATCGGTAATGGGCGTCATCACCGAATTTCTACAATCAACTCCAATCGCTTCATCAATAGTCTCGGTCTCAGTATTCTCTCACTGTTCCTTTATAAGGGCGTGCCCACCTGGATTTGGCACGCCTTTTCGGTATTGAGGAGCGGTGGATAGGATCGGCTAACGTATATTTAGAGTGCTCATTTCGGCTTTCTATGTATTGTCGGTTTTAAAACCCATATAATACTCAATATTACCAATATCAATGCATAATGAATCCTGCTGGACGACATCTATTGTATGCGGGATATATTAAAAAAGGAGAAGCTCTAATAGTCGGGCGTGATAATTCACACCAATTGCGATGACAGCAATTGAAACCACCACCCTCACCAAGCGGTATGGTGATACCCTCGCAGTTGATTCGTTGGCCCTCCAGATTCCATCCGGCGTCGTGTATGGATTTCTCGGTCCAAACGGTGCTGGAAAGACGACGACCATGCGGATGTTGACCGGATTGCTCACACCGAGTAGCGGGAGTGCGCACGTGGGTGGCGTCTCGGTTACCGATCGAGACGCCCTGCGGTCACAGATCGGCTATCTTCCAGAAACGCCACCGTTATACGACGAAGCGACCGCATTCGAGCAGTTGACCTACGCAGCTGGGTTGCGTGATCTTCCTGAAGATCCAACACAGGAGCGTATCGAAACGCTTCTGGACGATTTTGATCTCCTCGACGATGCTGACGATCGGATCGACGGCTATTCGAAAGGAATGCGACAGAAAGTTGCCTATATACAGGCCGTCTTACATGAACCGCCAGTGGTGTTTCTCGATGAGCCAACCTCAGGCCTTGATCCCCGGGCTGCAAAGACGATTCGCCAGCGGATCCGCGGGTTAGCAGACGATGGGACGACGGTGTTTCTCTCTACGCACATCCTTCCGGTCGTCGAAGACGTTGCAGACACTGTTGGAATTCTCTCCGATGGAGCGCTCATCGCCGAAGACACGCCCACTAGCATGACACAGCGCGCCGAAAGTGGACAAAAACAGTCTCTCGAAGACGTCTTCTTGGAGCTGACTGACTCTGAGCAAGCTGCTGAGGTGCAGCCAAATGGCTGAGTCGGGCTGGCTTACCCACGCCTGGCAAATGGGCTGGTTCGATTTTAAGCGAACGCTCACTGGGGTGTGGGACGACAAATCGCGATTGGCGATGACGGTTGGACCAATGGTGTTCGTCGGCATCGTTGGCCTCGCATTGCTCGTTGCGTTTGCTGATGAGTTGCAAGGACTTTCGGGGGTGACACTCCCTGATGGTGCTCGGGGGCAGGTAGCAATGTTCTGGGTGTTCGGTGTCTATATCCTCACCAACCGATTAGTCACACAACGGAGTCGACTCGAAGCCGAGGCGTTCGTGTTGACAACAGTGTCTGCACGGACGGCGGCTATGGGCCACATTATCGCCGAAACGCTACGAGGACTGGCGTATTTTGCAGCGCCAACAATCGTGCTCACGGCTGCTGGATTCATCATCTTTGGTTCGCCCGGGGTATTTCTCACCATTCCGATCGCGACAGTGACGTTCGTGATGACTGCGATACTCACCGGAACTGCAGTTGGGTATTTGATCGCCTGGTTACTCACGCACGTGAAATTCATTAGACGGTATAAGACCATCATTGGTGGATCCCTGGTAGCGGTCGTAATGGGTGGCTATCTGATGGCAGTAATGGGCCCGATGGAGGGATTGAATATGTCATTTTTGGACTGGCTCCCACCTGGATGGCTTCTTGATGTTGGCGTATTGGGGATAGGAGAAGCGATTGAGGGATCGACCGTGAAGGCTGCCGGATCGATGCTATCGAGCGCACTGCTTCTCATCGGTGGAATGGTCGCCACTGATCGAATTACGAATGGATACTGGTACAGTGCACCAGTCAGCATCGACGATGACGATGACCCGACTGATCACAGCGAGCGTTCATATCAGCTGGGACCGCTCCCATTTCCGAAGTTTATCTCCCAGCCGACTCGTCGGGTGTCTGAGTGGGTGATTATGCGTTCGATCCGTGATCCAAGCCGACTCTCGTATCTCACAGTTCCGGCGATTGTCGTCTTCGATGCCGTATTTATCGCCTACAACGATGGTGCGCTTGACGTAACGCTCGCACCGGTGTTTGCCATTGGTCTCCCATGGATTTTCAGTGAGGTTGCCGGGATGAATCCACTCGGTGATGAGGGTTCGATGTTGCCACTGCTGGTAGCATCCATCTCTGCACGGCAGTATATCCATGGCCTGCTGGTCCCAGGGCTCCTTGTTGGGCTTCCACTCGCCGGAATACTCACCGGACTCGCTGGGATGATCTCACCCTACTCGTCAGTTGAAATTGCTGGATTGGTCGGGATAGCGCTGTATCTGACCTTCGTAGCAGTGATAATAGCTCCCGCACTGGGCATGGCGATGCCACGTTTCGATGCGATTTCAATCGGACGGAGCGACGACGTACTCCCCCCTCGGATGAGCACGGTTGTCCTCCACAGCTTGAGTGTGGTCGTTCCCGGCGCAGTACTCGGTGGCCTGCTCCTCGATCCTGAACTGACCAGGACCGCGCTGTCGTTCATCTTCGGTGGCATCCCAGCGCTTGTGCTCGGAGTCCTTGATGTGGGTGGGGTCGGTTGGTTCGAACAGTTAATGGCTGATATCCAGGCAACTGATATCGAAACATTGCGTTATGGCCTCGGTGGTGGAATAATTGCTGGTGGTCTTTTCGTGGCAGGCGTCTGTTATCAACACGCAATCAGTCGCTTTGAGAAATACGAGCCTCAGTAGTCCACGTGGCGAACGGATATACGAACGACGAGGACCAACAACTGTTTGGAATTCTGAAAGCCTGCTTTGGCTCCTGTCCAGCGTAACGACAACCAAGCTTCAACACATTCTTGTCTAATTAGTAATATGAATTGCCTTTTTCGTTATCCGATTCAGCGTTCGAGCTGTTTTTTGATGGATAGCGTATTGGATTGTGTGACTCGATCAACGTTCCATTCTCAACCCGATTGATTCCGATGGCGGGAATTGTTACCTATCTCTCAGTTTTGTGAGCGCCAGTCATCGTCCATCAAATGTTGTTCCCTCAAAGGGGCGGTGAAATACTTTGGTTTGTTCGCTCATGAGTGCTCTGTCACGATGGTGAGCTAACCGATGCACACACGTTGGGTACGGTCCCTATGGCTATCTCAAAAAGCGTCCGGCAATCGCCGGCAGCACGCTCTTCGCTCACGAATGTGGAGGAGCACGCAGATGATTCAGATACCAGTAATAGCACAGACAGTAGGCATTGATGCCAACACTGTTAGGGGAAAAGTGATTTCTCGCTTCACGAAACGGTGGAATACGAATCATGGATATATGATTCCAGATAGCAGGGTCAGCCGATTGTTGTGTCTCATAGCGAATCAGCTATCACCTGGAATATGAGTTCGCCAAGCGATACGGAGGTTATCGTCATCACTGGAGCGAACGAGGGAATCGGCTTTCACTTGTTACGAGCGCTTGCCGAGGATACTCGTCGGATTGGGGTGCTCGATACGAGCGGTGACAATATTCGTGGGCTCCAGGATGATGTTGTTGCTCAGATTCAATATTACGAATGCGATGTGACGGAGACCGACGAGGTAAACACCGCAGTGAACGATATTATCGACCAATGGGATCGAATCGACATCCTCATCAACAACGCCGGTGTGGCCAGGATCGCTCCGTTCGAAGACCAATCAATTGCCGATACACGACGTGAGTTTGAGGTCAATTTCTTTGGCTATCAACGGTTGGTCCGCGCAGTTCTCCCCCACATGCTTGAGCGTGGTGACGGTATTATCCACTGTATGGGATCGGGGACTGCGGACACCGGACATCCCGGTATGTCCGGGTATTCCGCAACGAAAGGAGCCATCAACGCATTCGTCCGCTCACTCCAGTTAGAACTCCAGCAGACGGACGTCTTCTGTACGGTTCTGATTCCCCCATCGACGAACACACAGATGACCGCCGATCTCGACTACCCTGAGTGGATGACGGTTTCCCCCGAAACAGTTGGTCGTAAGCTAGCACGCAAAATTCACTCTACTCGACCGGTGATCACCCCCGATTGGACCACCAAAATTGGCCTGTTTCTCACCCGGCGCTTTCCGTCCCTCTGGCGAAGAATGACGGCAGGAACCATTGAAAATATAGAATAGAGATATAAATATCTTGAAATAATCACCGTTCCATAACTATCTTGGTACTCTACGACTGCGATCGCTTCCAATCTTTAGAATACTGGCTTAAACTCGTTAGCATATAAACCACAATGAATATCCAGCATAACGATCATTATATATTTCTGCAGATATACTGTGTAGCAATCCTATGGCTCACGACAGAACATTTGATCGGGAAACGACTCGGAGAACGTTTCTCACAGGACTGGCGACCGCTGGAGTCTCGGCGGTCGGAGTGGGCAGTGTTGGAGGAGCAACGACAGAGGGCGATCGTAATCCGATACTGATGGTCCATGGCTTTCTCGACAGTGGAGAAACACCGTGGTGGGATCTTACCACACATCGATTGAAAGAAATTGGCTATGACCAGGAGCAGTTGTACGTGTTGAGCCTTGGTGCTCTCGCCACGACCTTCGATTCACCGGAGGTATACGCCGAGGAGGTAACAACAACTCTCGAATCTATCAGTGCGAGCCATGACAGTGCGGTCGACATCATCGCACATTCGATGGGGGGACTCGATTCACGGTGGGCGATCGAAAAGATGGGAGCCCATGAGTACGTTGATTCGCTTATCACACTCGGGACGCCACACCAGGGGACATACATCGCCTATCTTGCGTATATCACGCCGGGCGGTCGAACTATGGTACCTAACAGCGAATTTTTACAGGAGCTTAACGACGGTCAACTCGCAGAAGATGTCGAATACACGGCTATTTGGTCAAATTTTGATGCATTAATCACCCCCGACGAATTTGCGACGCTTCCAGATGCCGAGTCTAATTCAGTTTCGACTGCCCAGAACGTCTTCATACCATACAAAGGACACATTCAGCTCTCTTTCGACACGGAAGTATTTGAGACGTACACCTCGTATCTCGGGTGAGTATATTCGAAGGAGAAATCGAATATCGACGTTGTGTGAATATCCAATCCCTCTGTGTCAGGGGTTTGCGTTGTGGGTGCGTTGACCCTCGCTGTTTGGCCCGCCACCGTCGGCATTGTCGACGCTGGCGTGGGATGCTGTTGTGACAAGAGGGTTCCAGATAGTCCATATCTACACACCTGCTCTCGAATCCAACAGCTGATTTATCCTCCCTGAAACGTTTAGTGCAAATAATTGGGATTTATTTCCATTATTTCGACGCCATACGGTTTCTACCAGGCATTGGGTTTAAGCATCACACCGTCCTCGAACAAGTACGAACGATGTTCTCGACCGAGATCCCCACTCTTCCCCGAATTTCTGATTGCACCCACTACGAATGGGTCATCAGCCAGGGCTGTGGGCCGCGAGGGAACGAAACGCCATGAGCGAGCTCACTGAAGCTGACCTCAATGCAGCGATTGAACGGTATCTCCGCTCGAAAAGCAAAGGTGGGGCCCAGTCGGGCACGTACTACCGAACGGCAAAAAGTGCGCTCGACAGGTGGCAGGCGTGGCTGTCGATTGATGAAATCGCTGCGCTCACCGATCCGGACGCTGGCGCACAAATTTTGCGTCGCTATGCCCAGCATCTCACCACGAAGGTTGGAGACGATGAACTCGCGGCCTCGAGTGCCCACACGTACTACAACATCATTTCGGGATTTTGCTCGTACTGTGTTCGTGATGGTGTCCTCCCCTCGAATCCCGCCCAACGAGAACGCGCACGCGAGGAACTCCCGACTGACGACAGCGACGATCGTCAACAGTTCTGGGATCCGGACACCCGCGATCGTTTTCTCAGCTGGCTCGACGATCGAGCCTATGATGCGATCGAGGCTTCGGGAACGGATGCTCGCCTCGAAGTGCGCGACCGGGCGTTTGGCTACGTCTTAGCCTATTCGGGCGTTCGTGGAGCAGAAATCCTTCGAACAAGCGCAGACGACAGGGAGGGTCGCCAGGGGCTCCGCTGGCACAACGTTTCGCTTCCCGAGACTGATGCCGAGACCGAGAGCGGAACCCTGCGTGTGTTTGGCAAGGCTCAGGAGTGGGAGACGACGCCGCTTCCACGACAGGCGGTGTTTCCGCTCCAGCAGTACTTTCGCTTGCTTGGAGAGCCCCCTGACGATTGGCCGGTCTTCCCAACGCAACACGCCCCATCGAAATACCGAGTTGCTCGCGAACAGCTTGCTGCGAAGGGACTGTCCCAGGGTGAAATTGAGACCCTCCTTGACGAGCAACCGATCGATCAGGTGCTCCGAGAGCACGAGATTGTGCCCCCTGCGGTCACCGTCAATGGCATGCGAACCCATGTCAAACGGCTCTGTGAACGGGCTGAAATCACAATCGACGGCGAGTATCTCAAACTTCACGGTGCCAGGCGCGGGCTCGGGGATACCATTTTCCGTGTCGATCGTGGTGAAGCACAGGATCTGCTCCGGCACCGATCGCTCCAGACGACCAAGGACGCATACTCACACATCGAGGCCGAAGAACGGGCCGAACGCATCTCTGCCATCCTTGAGGAGTGACGGCTCACAATCCGATTGAACGACAGTATTGTCATTGACCTCGGGGCTCCAGTCGATCGTGGCTGTCATTTGACCCAAAGGTTCGGATCGATAGGCCAGTTCGAATCGCGTTGTCTTCCCAATACCTTTGCTGGTGCACTGTATGGTAGCAGTTGGGGGAGGATAACACGCTCTGCAGTCACCGCCCTCCATACTTTGGCAGTGTCTTGAGGCATGGACAGCCACTAGGTGGCCGTGTCACTGAATCTCCGTCGCTATGGTGGCGACACCGACAAAGTGGATGGACCGATACGCATACGGCCCAGCATGAATTCACCGCTCTGCTGATCGGCAACTGAATTCATTTCATAGCCTTTGGTTATCGATCGTGTGTGAGTCAATAGCGTAGCTCGACGGAAAGGGTCGTCGGAGCGGCTGGAAAAGCGTTGTCTGACTCAGGTATGAAGTGTCGCTCCATCGAGACTCACAAACAACTTAGAGCGTGCCTCTGGATCGTCTCCCGCGTAAAGATATAATGGGAACTACTCTTATTTCTCGGTGTAATCCACCGGTCAGATGCGGTTCTACTGGCTGTCTATCGACATTGCAATCTGTTAGGACATAAAATCCATCCAACGGTATCGAAATATCACAGAAGATAGTTGTTGTCAGCGTTCGCTGGCTCTACCTCCAAGATGCTCCGGTCTTGGTAGTAGCCCTTCTCTGCAAATGGATCTGCGTTCGCAATTGAATGCGCATGATCGCGGGATTCACAGTTGAGTATCATGATCCTGTCCCATCCTTGCATGGTCCACAAAACGCCAAGAACCCCTCTTCATCAAGATGGCGTAAATAGTCAAGTGGTCCTGAAGCAGCCCATCGTCCAGTACTCCGGGCTGTTTATTGTCAAGATATACGACGAACTGCGTCATTCAACGCCTTCACACGCAGTAGTTTGTTCATATACCATGGGTATTCCATCTTCGATTGTATAATTGACCCTTGTAGAGTGAAAGTGATCGGGTATCGATGTCTACACTGATGGCAACCCACCCGACAGAAATTTGCTGTGATACGCCCAGACGAACGCACGGTGAATTCCACTCCGAAGATGTGTAGCCGGGTCGTTCACACGACAGCCTGCACCGCCCAGAGGACGCCCAGTCCGCCACAGATCGTGGCGAGTACGTTCTCAGTTCGCCAGGCGATACCAACAGCCACCAGGCAAGCTGCAACCTTAGCGTAGTCAACTTCGAAGCCAACACCTGGATCAACGCTCAGCACGGCGAGTGTCGGTGCAATCAGTGCAGCAAGCACCGTCGCAGGGATGAATCGAAGCAATCCACTGAGGTATGGTGGGGGATCACCCATTCGTCCCAAAATCAGGATGAATGAGAGACGGAGTCCATATGTTCCGATCCCAATGGCGATGAATATCATCCAGATGGTTCGTAGTCCGTACTCTGTCATCATGCCGTCTCACACCCCGTGTCTGTGGCTGCCGTTCGATCTGATTGCGTGGTAGATCGCTGTTCGAAGGCGCTCCCAGCAGCGATACCGATGAGGACGGCCGTCACGAGTCCGAGGTTAAACGGGAAAAATCCGAGAAGAATGCTCGTTCCACCGGAGACGAGTGCAGCCAGTATCGTTGGACGGTCATTCAGATCAGGGATCAACAGCGCAATAAATGTGAGTGGGACAGCAAAGGCTAACGAGACTCCAGAGAGGACACTCGTACCCAATACAACACCCAGGGCTGCACTGAGGTGCCACGTCGCCCAGAACGGTATGGCAGCACCGAAATAAAACCACTTCTGGCTGTGAATACTCAGATCGCCGTTGCGAAACCGGCTAATCGAGATTGCATACGCTTCGTCAGTGAGAACGTACGCACCGAGCCACTTCGTGAGTGCGTCAAATCGTCGAAAGTATGGTGCCATCGAAGCACTGTACATCATAAATCGGAGATTGATTATCACCGCCGTCAGGACTATGACTGCGACTGGTGCGGTCTGATCGATGAGATCGATCGCTGCGAGTTGTGCTGCACCGGTGAAACTGACGATCGTCATTGCGATAGCGTGATGTGGGGGAATGCCAGATTCGACCATAGCGGCTCCTGCAATCACGCCGAACGGGACGACACCGAGTGAAATTGGTAAGATCGCCATGATTCCCGCATAGAGGTCGGTCCATGACGGTGATGAGGTCGGTATTTTCACAGCCAACGGTTTGATCCAGTGGACAATAGATCGTAGTTCGGTCCTCACCGAACTACGAGCGAGTTTCAATCTGGAGGTGCGTCAGTGACAATTACATTTTCACGTGGCGAGCGATCGGTTGATTCACAAACTGCTGGATGATCCAGGATTCGGCCCGCTGGAGCCGATACTGGAGTGTAGACATGGGAATATCCATCGCTGCTGCGAGATCGGTGAGTGAGATTTCACGCGGCGTTCGGTAATATCCCCTATCGATTGCAGCCTGCACCGCTGTCCGCTGCTCATACGGTAGGTCGGCAACCGTGGCTCCTTCTTCGGTCCAGTACGTTGGTTCGCCAACCTGTCGAAAGTCGAGCGAAAGGTCCGATTTGAGCTCCGATTTGAGTCCGTTGTAGAGTTCACTCACGCGAGCACCGTCTGGCATGAGCAATCGCCATTCGTACTGGTTTTTGTGCCGTGCTGCATCGCATACCAGTCCGTCACCGAGATAACAGTGGGCAAGTTCTGGGATTGACCAACAATTGTTGGCTGCTGCGGAGTAGGTGTAGATCAGCCTGCACGTTGGCGTTTGAAGGAGTCGTTCGTGGTCCCACTCTGTAAGACAGTCGTGGGGGCCAATACATTCGTTACAGTGGTTCCCATCCGTATAGATCGCTTCTACTTGTTCGAGGGCCTGGGCGGGGCCAACAATTCGATCAAGCCGCCACTGTCCATTTGCCGAGACGTGACAGGCGATGGTCTGTGCCCGGAGGCTCGGATACTGGATAAATACGTCCATAATGGGATCGGCACTACGCGCGTATGTGATCGTAAAAATAAACTCGCGCATTGATATCTAGAGGGTCATATGGATAATATGTGTTCTGTCTACCGCCAACACTGCGATTCAGCGTGTGGTTTTCTACTAATAATTTATGATTTGATAAAAATGCCAGCGATATCTCCAGCTCCGCCTGCTCGTCCTGTGGACACTCAAATCCAGTGTAGCAGACCAAATCGACATGCCGAGCGGAACAGCTGAATGGACACGTTTGTGTCAAAGTAGAAGTGACCGTGGAACGAAGTCCGGTGTGAATGGCCCACACCCGAATAACATTCGAACTCCCGGGGGATGCATTCGAATTTTCAACTGATCATTCCGATGTGGAGTTCCGGATACTCGCTGCCTTCCCAATGGATGATGCTCTCTTCGTCGCACTCGAGGCACCTACAGAAACTCGTCAGGACGTCCTCCGGTATTTCGATGCAACGCCACTATCCTACGACGTGCTCCACACGGACGAACAGTCCATTGTAATCCAGTATGCGATGGGGACCATTCCGCCACCAGTTCGTGCAATCTTGGCCTCCGGGACCCTTCTGCAGTTTCCAGTTTCCCTCCGTGATGGGTGGCTAACGTTTGCACTGACGAGTTCACACGACCGACTATCGAGGCTCAAAGCCGAGTTTGAGAAGGCTGGCTTCACATATGAGGTTATTTCGGTCACACAATCGACACAGCCAACCGACCTAGTAACCGATCGCCAACGGGAATTCATGCTCGCAGCCCTCAAGCACGGCTACTACGACACCCCGCGTGAGTGTTCGCTCACCGAGCTTGCCGCCGAGCTAGCCGTTGGAAAATCGACGGCGAGTAGGGTGCTCCACAGCGCCGAGGAGACGATCATCAAGGAGTTCTTTGCCCAGCCAATTGAGTAGAGACAGCGGCCAACGACGGCCTCCTGACTTGAATCCCTGAAATCGTCGCTCGGGGATTCCAGCAGTATTGGCTGGAACATGTTGCACTGAATGTCCATCTTCCGTGCTCTCCTACGTACGTCTATGTGTGCGAGACTAGAGCCGATTGAGAAGCCCAAAGGACTCAAAATGCGACTCGTCTACTGGATGATGCGCCGGAAGCTTGGGCGTGTGATGACTCCGTTGAAAGTCGTGTTTGCACGCGTGCCTGGGTTGGTGGGATGTAATCGGAAGTTACAGAAATTTCACGAGAATGGGATTCAACTCGACGCAGAACTCACGCTCATGGTTGGAACGCTCGTCTCAGAGTGCAATGGATGTGGCTATTGTGTAGATTTCGTGCAGTCAGAAGCAATCCGAGAGAACCTCGGGATGGAGAAGTTCAATGCGGTTTCGACGTATCAGACGAATCCTCATTTCACTGGGGCAGAACGCGCAGCCCTGGCATATGCTGAAGAAACCACACGCCATAAGAACGTCTCAGAGGACACGTTCGAAGAGCTTCGCATCCATTTTTCCGATCGAGAAATTGTCGAACTCACGTGGCTGACTGCGTTTCATACCTACACCAATCTCATCAATATACCGCTCGAAATCGAGTCAGACGGTCTGTGTGCAATCGCTGCGGACGAGTCCTACGATGAACGAACAACAGCACGAGCCACTCACGAATAAATTATGACTCTCACAGTATCAACTGCGTACACTGTTAGTAGTAGTCTGACAATCGTCGCTGTCGGCATTTCGGCGGTAGGATTCTTTCGCCCCCCTACACCTATCCTCGAATCCATGGCTGAGATAGACGTAGCAGAATCGTGGTTGCCCATTCTTGGAACCGTGAAAGCAGCGGGAGCTTTCGGATTGCTGATTGGGATGGTCACACCGGTGGGACAGATGGCGACGGCAGCAGCTTTCGGCCTCGTCGTGTACTTTGTTGGTGCCTCAATCGTTCACATACGCGCTGGCGATTATGCTGTCAGTGGACAGCACGTCTACCTGCTGTTGGCCGTAGGCACACTGGTGTTAGATTTGCTCTCGTGATTCAGCCCCAGAGTAGGTGATGTGACTGGCGGGCGGCTCGATTTGTCTGATTGATATTGGCTCTGTGAAGAAGGTGGTCGAAGAGTCGATGATCAGGTAGCGCTCGTATCACCGAACGGGACCAAAGTTTGCCACAACGGATTCGCTCTCGACGACACTGCTCGAACAGTACGTCGATCGATTGTACAACGACTTTGGCCCCTACGAGGCCCAGGGTGTTCCGAACCAGGCCTACTGGGCCGGTAACGACCTGATGCAAAATTCAGCAGTGATACCGATCGCCGAACAACTCGATAAAACGGGGAAAAACAGCATTTCCTCGAGGCCGTTCGGGGTCAGCTGGAGACCTTCTTCGGTGTGAATACGAACGAGATGAATACTCACAAACCGATCAGAGAGTATAGCAACAGACGATGACTTCGAATGGCCGTCCCCATGACGATCTTCGAGAGAAACTCGGTGTATTCGGTCTTACAGACGGTGAGATCGACGCGTATTTTGCCTTGCTGTCGCGCGGAGAAGCGACAACACGTGTTATATCGGAAGATGCCGACGTCACACAACAGGCGGTCTACAAAATCGTTGAGCGACTCGAACATCGTGGATTGGTTCGGGTAAACGATCATGCTTCTCCCACAACGACCCGTGCCCTCCCACCGAAAGAGGCGATTGCCAACCTCACGGACCAACTGGAGTCGATACAACCGTCACTTGATGCGCTTTACACTCGAACGGAACCCCAGGCACCCGATATCAGGATGATCAAATCCAGAGAGACCGCGGTGAAGGGGCTTCGGCGAGCTATTGCACGCGCACAGCAGGAAGCACTGGTTGCAGTTCCTGAGCGTGTTGTTTCCGACATCGAATCGGAACTGAAAGCAGCCGTCGATCGAGACGTATTCGTCGTTTTACTCGTCGGAGAAATGGACTCCGTGGATGAACGGACCGAACGATATGTTGGTCTTGCGGATGTGGTACGCTGTAGAACCGGGTCGCTGCAGTTCATGTACGCCATCGACTTCCATTCGACGATGATGGGCAGCACCGATATCTTTAGTGGCGTCCACACCGACGAAAGTGTTGTTTCAGTCACTGAAACAGAGACCAACATCACTGGTCTGGTTGTTGCTACCTTCTTCGGAGTATACTGGCCCGTCTCAACAGAGGTGTTCGTCACTGATCCATATTCACTCCCGAAAACCTTCGAGTGGTTTCGAAGCGCAACTCTCCACGCGGCGCTGTATGATTCGCTTGGATCTGACCTTTGCGCCGTTGTTGAAACCACCGATGGGACGGAGCTATCGGGCCCAGTAACGGAAATTTGCCAGGCATTCGTTGAACCGGCGACGAACGATTTCACCGTCGAAAACAACCTCTCCCTGCAGATTGATAACAATGAAGTCAGAATTGGTGGTCCTGGCTCGTTTATTGAGGAGTACGAAGCAGAACGGATTACGCTTCGATTGAACGATTGAGGCATGCGTAGGAAAGGCGATGGAATCGCTTTTACCGGTCGTACTAGTGACTACCGACTGTCAAATAGGTCCAATGATATTAGTATGCGAGAACGATAACCGTATGATTCCACTAGTTGGAGTGGCCGTTCCATTGACAGATGTACTCCGCGTAGAAACTCTGTTCGTAGGTTGATTCGAGAATCTCGAAGCCGGCCTGTTCGATCATTGATTCGAGTAGAAACCCGTATGTGCTGTATTCTTCTCGAAAATGGCCGTACAATTCTTCATCAGAAAAGTCAGTAAATTCTTTTTTCTCGTCGAGCCATTGTTCGATGGTTTCATGACTGTCCCGTGGATCGAACGAAAAAACGAAATCACGTAATCGGAATATCCCACCCATTGTGAGCGTTTCGCCAATATTTTTGAGTGCCTCAATTTTCCAGAAGTCGGGGAGGTGATGGAGTGCATCCTTCGAGAAGACGAATGGTACTGGATCTCCCTGGTGATTGTAGCTCAAGAATCCATCATGGACGGTCTCTATGTTTTGTATGCCGTACTTTTCGATACTTTTATCAACCATCTTTATCATCGTTTCCGAGATGTCGACTGCTACCACCCGATCACAGTGATCTGCAATGGCGATGGGAAGAACTCCTGTTCCTGTGCCCAGGTCAACGACAGTGTCCTCTTTTGAGAGGCCCATCTCCTCTAAGATCTCAATCTCCGAAGCAGGATCGAATGGCATTTTCTCGTCGAATTGAGCAACTGCTTCGGTCTCGAAATGTTCTTCGCCAGCATGTTGTTTTTCGTTCAACGTCCATCTAGCAGCCATACATTCACTATTACTTCTTTATTGATAGCTATGTGCCCTATGTGGGGGGTATTTTCATAAATTATTCTAGGGATCCAGGATAGGTTGTGCCAATTTGAGTGGGACTCACTGCGGACGAACAGTAGGCACGGAAGCATGCTTTCTCCATTTGAAAATAAACTAATAGTACGTCCCATTGCAATCTCTCTCGTCGAAGATATCATAGTAGGAAATGGAGTAGTGCTTCCTACAAATTCTTGGTCACTAGTTGTCGAGCCGGACCCTCCATTCTGGATCGTGTTTACGAAACACTGGAGCAAGATCGTCTAACCGATCTTGCTATTCTCCTTGCTCAGTCGGTAATACTTTTCGTTGTCTTCGATGTGACCGACCGTCACGAGATTCCACGTTCGAATACCTCAATCTGTTCGTCGAAGGTTTCCGTGTGGGCGCCCGGTCACGTTGGCACGTGCTCTGGAATCTTTCCAGTCATTTGTGGCAGCTGATGAAAAAGGAACGTTATTGAGCTCTAGTTATGAAACTCCAAAACATATAATATATTTATAATAATGAGTTTTCTAATACTAATTATAGTGGATAGTATCATTAGATATTATATGGATTATTCAAAGAACCGATGATATATGTGCAATTCAATGCGGTTATAACTATCCACTTTAGTTATGACTTGTCATCATATCATATGTAATATTTAATACCAACCACCAGACTTTTCACATTTACTGATGTAGATGGTATTGAGGGAGGGCGAAACTCTCGCATACCCACCTCCCTCTCGATTTTAGGTCACTATCCCAGATGCATCATGATTCAGAATCTTTCTAGTTATTCATTGGACACATATGTATCCGATCACGGAAACTGAGAAATTTTTCTGGATGTACTTCAAAACGCCTGAGTAAGCACCCGTCGTCGAGCGTAGTTTACCGAGCCTTACATAGTGAGACATCCATTTGGACTGCTCTTCCCCCATAGAAGAAATATGAATACATATATTCAAAGTCAAGCTGCACCTTTAAAATTTCTGGCTGATACTCGCGATACTCCAGAAAAATATGGCTAACATATTCGTTATCCTATTCAGATCAATTTTTGATATAAAAATTTTTTACTAACTATACACCCAATATACAAAGTCAAATAAGTAGTTATTTATCGTTAATAATTCATCGAAAATCCACTCATATGTCACTCAGATCAAAATATGCCAACAAATTCGTGATGGTCCCAGCCAATGCGGATTTGCTGACTCCAAACTGTGAAACGTGAGCTGTACGTCAGTGAAGGATCTGAGATTCTCACGACAGGGTCATGTGGTCTTCCGATGGAGATTAGGTCTACGAAATATGGAGATTCGCAGGGTCATCCTCGCGTTGGACGGTGCCCTACGTTTTGGGCTGTGTCCGTACTGACCATCCTCGGACAGCAGTTTCTTGAACTTGTTCAATGTTCGTTTACCAATGGTCAGCGCATCATTTTGTCTACGTTATCGTTCAGTTCTCACTCGAGTCACTTGATGTACTAGAACTTATAAACATCTTCTGACTACTAATCAGAGCTGAAGGCTCTGACGATCGAAGTTCCCTCTGCCTGGACCTTCGGTGATTGTTGAAGCAGGCTTTCCGCTTACACCCAGCTAATCGGAAGTATAGGAAGCAAATCATCGAAAAGGTGTACTGTGACCACAGTCCCTATTGCTCCATAGTACTATCATTACCAAATATATGATTATGAATATTATCACATGTCATTAGATAACTTTATAATCTGCCCACATATTTGGCGAAATGGGTATGCGAGATAGCAACTCTCAGACACGACGATCGTTCTTACAACTACTCGGAATCAGCGGACTCGTAGGCCTCTCTGGGGTAACTTCGGCAACTCCGGGACGTGCCCCGGGTCCAAAAGAGGATGAGATTCTAGTGGGTGTCTCAGCGGGTACTGCAGACGCAGGCAGCATGGAATCCCACGTTGATCAGCACGTTCCCGGCAAGGCAGAGGTCGTTCACAAAAACGAGGACCTCCGGTATGTCGCCGTGAAATTCC
Source organism: Halocatena halophila (assembly GCA_027563145.1). Classification (GTDB taxonomy): domain Archaea; phylum Halobacteriota; class Halobacteria; order Halobacteriales; family Haloarculaceae; genus Halocatena; species Halocatena halophila. Next base: position 200,621 of record CP071307.1, read on the forward strand.
CGGGCAACGAGAAAGCTCGTGAAAACTTCATCGACGCCATCACGAAACGGGACGGAATCAAATATGCCGAAAAGAATTCGACCCATTCCGTGTCGCTTACCCCGAGTGACGGTCGGTTCAACGAACAGTACGCGCCCCAGCAGGTGAATGCACCGGCTGCATGGGACACCACACTCGGCTCTACGGACGTGACCATCGCGGTCATCGATACCGGCGTCGATTACACCCACACAGACCTCGAATCGCAATTCGCTTCGAACAAAGGGAGGGATTTTGCCGACGATGATAGCGACCCGATGCCAGTGGGATCGAATGAATCCCACGGAACTCACGTCGCGGGTATCGCTTCCGGTACGACCGATAACGGCACGGGCATAGCTGGCATCTCCAACTCAAGAATCATCTCTGGACGCGTCCTGGGGGCTGATGGATATGGGTCAACCGCAGACATCGCCGATGGTATCAAATGGGCTACCGACCAGGGTGCGGACATCATCAACATGTCTCTCGGTGGGGGGAGCTCCAATTCTACCATGAAAAACGCCGTTTCATACGCTGTCAATAACGGCGCACTCCCGATCTGTGCGAATGGCAACGCTGGTAGCAGCAGTGTAGACTATCCTGCAGCGTACAGCGAATGCGTTGCTGTCGCTGCGAGTCGAGAGGGAGATGAATTCGTCGATTCCTGGAGAGATACAACAGGAGGCTCGAACTACGGCCCAAAAACCGACGTCATCGCACCAGGTGAACGGGTCCTTTCATCAGTTCCTGGTAACGATTATGCATCGTATTCGGGAACCTCGATGGCGTGTCCGGCTGCATCGGGAGTCGCTGCGCTCGGAGTCGCTGCGGATCCGGATCTCACCGTCTCCGAACTCCGAAATCGCCTGAAAACCACAGCCGTCGACATCGGCGAACCCAGTGAAAAACAGGGCTCAGGCCGTGTCGATGCGAAAAATATCGTCGACGCTGCTGATGGTGGCGGCGGTGGTGGCGACGATGACGACGGTGGTGACGGCGGATCCACTAGCGAGACGGTCAGTGGTTCGCTCTCGAGCTGGTATGATTCTGCTTCATACTCCTGGGACTGGCAATACAGCTCTCCGAGCGAACTCTCGATCGAACTGGACGGTCCTTCGAGCGCCGACTTCGACCTCTATGTCAACGAAGGAACTACCACGGCTCCGTCTCCATCCAGTTCCGATTACTCCTCAAGGAGTCCAAACAGCCAGGAGGCGATCACGATCTCTACACCAGACACCTCAACTGCACTCCAGGTCACGGTCGATTCCTACAGTGGATCGGGAAGTTTCGACCTGACGATCACCGAGTCCAGCTAATACCGCCAGGCTGCTTTCTATTTTTTAGCGGCTGAATAACACTGGGCAGCGCAGGGCTTGCTTTCACACCGGTTGTATCGTTCGTATCATCCCACTCCTGTTCATCCCGTGTGTTTTTCGAATCCTCAACGCAGACGTAATCCGAGAGCGATACCGTGTAGAGACGGGAAAAGATCGTCCAGATTGAACAGTTACATCCAACAGCAATGGAATCGATGCCCCAGCTACGGATAGTAATGATGAGCCACCATAGCGACCGATCAAAAATTTCTCTTGGCGTGTGTGGATCGCTGGATACACGGATCCATCGTATCGACCCCGCAACGAAGCGCAACTAAACTGCTCTCTCCCGTTGTTTTGGATCTTGAAGCGAAACTCAAGTGATCGAAGCGAGACAATCAGTACGCTATCGGAGCTGTAGTTCTCCCCAGGAACCGGTCGTTCCCTCCCGTTTGTCTTTCTGTAATCGTAACCGTTTACCAATTACAGACACTATTATTGCTATGAGGTACCAATTGCCAATGAAACACCACATTTGTCTCTCGTACTGGTACGTACGTAAACTTATTGGCAATCCTGGAACGTGAGAGACGCCGGACTACTGCTGTTCATCCCAATCGTAGAAAGACATACTATCATGGAGACAGTCTCATCAAGAAAACTGCTACTACCTCTTGGTTGGGGCTATCTATAGAGTGTAGTCTATCCAGTGGCTACGGTGAAACGGAGCAGGTCAGCCAGTGAACGCTGCTGTTTATCAGACCTGATCAAAGAACTAAGTATATAGTAATATTATAAATAATGGGAAACTAGTCATCGAGCGAGGCAGTAGCGTCAATCAGTACCGAATTTCTTTGTGGTCTGCTTTCTCCTTCGAAGGCTCCCTCATGGGTGGCAAGGAGGTATACTCCATTACTCCAGTAGTACTACCGCACTACACCACACCAGCAGTTACAGAATTGCGCATGAGAGTGATTGCTTGGAGGTCAAATTGATAAAATCCTCACCACTAGTGTGAATCAGAAACCTATGACAAATGTACGGATGTAATGATTACCACAGCGTGTGACTCTCTCGATGGGGACCCACGTTCTGCACCTACTCGGTCAGGAAAGGCGCTAGGCCAGTACGCATGAAGGTTAGATCGGCACCCAGGAGGAAAAACCGAAACCCGAAATCAACCCGTTCGGTTTGAACTGCTGGCGTTCGACCAGCAATGCCAGGATATACGTCGTTGTTCTGTGCAGCGTCGAACGCTCGCTGGACAGCTGCCGTTACCTCTGGGTGATCCTTTTCACCTGGATGACCAAGGGCAGCCGAAAGATCATTTTCTCCGATAAACGCAACATCGATCCCATCGACAGCAAGGATCTCGTCGGCACGGTTGATTGCTGATGGTGTTTCTAGCTGAATAGTAATGAGCGTCTCCTCGTTTGCGGTGGTTACGTAGTCATCGAACCGTTCTCCGTATGCGTTTGCCCGAACGGTACCGGCAACACCACGCTTGCCTGTTGGTGGGAAAGAAGATACCTGGACGATAGATGCCGCGTCTGTTGGTGTTTCGACATTGGGTACGATAATCCCCTGTGCACCGGCGTCCAGAGCGTGTTTCGCACTGCCTGAGATAGCAGCTTCGACGGAGGGGAGCCGCACCAGTGGTGTCGCGTCTGGTGTTACTGCTCGAATGAGTGACTCAACACGCTCGGGTGAGTGGGGGGCATGTTCGGTATCGATACCGATCCAGTCGATTGCTGTCTGCGAGAGGACTTCGGCTACACGCTCACTTCCAGAAAGGAGCCACGATCCGACGACTGTCTCTCCCTGTTTGAGTTTCCGTATGGTGTGGTTCGTTATCGACATTATTGATTCCTTGTGGAGGAGAATATAAAGAAAAATAGTTTCCAGCAACAGTTCATACTGCGGGATATTATCACCTGGATAAATTATGAGAAATGATTAGATATTCAAACGGTCACAACCTGCAATTAAAATGGAGTCCGTCCCTGCGTGATCATTTGATCAAAAATATGGATATTCATTCAACATAAATGTCTATAAAACCGATATTCTATTGGTATGGAGAATGATAAAGGATATTTTGGGTTGTTCGTATTTTTGACTGAAATCAATTTCCAGTTCAATATCGTTATTGTGGAGCTTTATCTGTTGTGTGATAGCTATTTATACTCGCTTTCTATTTAATTTAAAATAAATTAGAATTATATATTGGGATATCTATACCGATTTATCCAGAGCGGAACAATCATTTCACTCAAACTGTGCATCTGAATATCATTCGATGATCGCATCGGTATCTCCTTGTGGCTCTCAGTTTTCCTCAACGTCCAGAAAGATGGCACATATCAACTCACGAACGCACTTCTCAATGCCGATATTCGTGATCTCACCCCGAGTTGCCAGACCAACAACGACTGGGCCGCAGTACGCCAGACCGGAATTTATTCATCCAATGATCCGACGAGCACGACCTTGTCGAAAAAGTGAATAGCCGGTTGTAACTGACAAAGGCGGTGAGATAGTCATTGATGAGAACCCCGATTCGTAGCGAACATTTGAACCGCTCACCGGATCATTCCACTTTTGGGTGTGATCTATCGGAATCGGTTGATACGGTGAATAGTCAGAGTGCACAGTTCGTGGATACGGACACTCCAATCGCACGTGAATGGATCGAACACGTCTTCACATCAGTGCGGGTTAACTCCATCCGAGTCGGCGAACATGTGGTGGTATCAGTACGATCTGCCCACGAAACCAACAAAGTGACTTACAACCCTCTGTGTCAGTTCTTCAAATGGAGACGAATTCTCTGTTAGGTGTTGTCCATGAGAACAAATGGTGAAAATATGTATAATATATTTAGAAAATATTATTTAATGGTGTTATACATACTAGATAGAACCCAGCGAGAACTGGAGATACAGCACACGATCACTGGATATAGTGCGACAGCACGACACAGTCGATTCTGATGGAGTGGCGTCGACTCTGGTCACTCGCGGGTGAATCCGATCGTACACCGTAACGGTGTCGGAGCAGATCGGATACAGACAGTAACGACTCAGATCAGCGCGCGATGACAGACATACACAACACATGAAGTTCACACGACGTTCTGTTCTCCGAAAGGCATCGACACTACCAGTCTTGACGGTTGCCGTAAGCGAGATCGCCACGGCTGCGGACTGTAGTGATACTCCCCAGTGGGACGCTGCTACAGCGTACTCAAGTGGCGATCGCGTACAATACAACAACGCCCTCTGGGAGTCCCAGTGGTGGACTCAGGCAAACAAACCAGACACCACGGACCAGGTCTGGCAGAAGATCGGCGACTGTGATGGGGGTGGCGACAGTGACAACCAGTCGCCAACGGCCTCGTTCGGTACTTCTCCAGCGTATCCGGAACCGGGTGATTCGGTCACGTTCGACGGATCGGGATCGTCAGACGTCGACGGAACGATCAGCAATTATGAGTGGGAGTTTGATGATGGTACCACTGCCACCGGACAGTCGGTGAGCCACACGTATGACCAGGCGAGATCGTACACAGTATCACTCACAGTGACAGACGATGCGGGCGCAACCGACACTGCGACATCGACAGTCATCGTCAGCTCTCAGGATGGCACCATCTCGCCAGACACCACTATAGCGGAGTTCTTGTCGAACTACGAAGCGCGTTATATCCCGGATATCTTTATTGATTTCATGGTGGGGGATGATGGGTCCCCACGGCCGGACGAGCCAGTTGGAAACCTCACGGATGTCGACAAGGCAGTGAGATACGATGTCGATCTCGATGCGATCCGGAACAACGTTACCGACGGATCACTTCGGCTGGGATCGCTCGGAACCCAGGCACTAAAGTGGGCAAATCAGTTCGCAGATGTGGGGGTCCCCGCTCACGCAACCGCACAACTGCTGCCCAGACTAATGTTGCTCCCTGACGTGGCTGAATCCCCGACGTTCCAGGGGTCGGGACGATCCACAGCATGGGAGCAAACGGCAGGACCAGTTCCCGCGAGCAACAATCCTGATTTGTTCTATCAGGATGTGTGGCCCACCGACGCCCGTGGCGAGAAAACTGAGGAGGTACGAGAACGCGATCGTGTGTACTTCCAGGGCCAGGAGAACGCCGAATGGACCTCGAAACACAATCTTCCCGATACAATCTTAAAAAACTATGACAACCAGCTTCTGGATTCGATTCAGAACGGCGTTCATCCCGTGACTGGTACCCCGCTGGGGGGAGACAGCTTTACTGCTAGCGCCCCGATGGCAGCCAGCGCTGAGATACACTCGGATGGCTGGTACGGCTATCAGGTACTGCTGTTCAAAAATACGTCAACAGTAGCCTACCATCTCGATGGGGCCGTGATCTGGTGGGTCGGACCGTCGAATTACGGCAAGTCGATGGGTGCTGGACATTACAACAATGAGCAACGACCACCCGGCGGCCATGGGCATCCCCAACGCGATATCATCGAAGTCATGCTTGATGAGGAACACATGCCGGACGAGTATGCGGACACAGACACAGATCTCTCGGCATTCGCGATCCGACTCGCCTTCCACGATTCACCATACAACATGCGTACGGCCTATCCGAATCAGTGGTGGTCACTTGAGGTGAGTACAGGTGACGATCTCAACGGAAGACATCAGGGAGCCACCGAGCGACAGAAGCTTCTCGATCTGATGGTCGACACTGCCCACGTCGAACTGGAAACGAATATGGATCTGAACAATGACCTCGTTGACGCAATCGAACTGAAAAACCGATTGGGCAACTGACGAACTCGTTGGAAATGTAGCTGGCACAGCAATTTCGTACGCACGTGTTTGTCCCGGCCCCCACGAGTAGTTCTGCTCCCACGAGATCGAGGTTCCAGCAGAAAACGGGTTCTCACATGTTGTAATCCTGTCTATCCACTATGAGATGGGTACGACGACGGCCATCAACTCTTCTGTATAAATCCATATCTCGTCGATAGTCAGTTCGTTGCTGGAATTTGCCTCGCTGGAGTCTGGCCGGTGTATGGGCTTACCATCTATTATCTGATATGATTCGCAGACGAGTCAGTGGGCGGTGTACTGTATTCCACGAATCTGTTCATATATAATGAACAACAGTGGGTAGACGTCTACTCTTACCACGCTACGATTCATCGATGAATACCATGATCACTAACTTAATAGGAATTTGGAAGTATTGTCTGATAAAAAATATATGGATAACAATATCGTGGTATCTTTAGATATCCAAAATAATTGGACGCCTCGGCAGATGGTTTATTTTTATTACCCACATACATATATCTTAATTTACTAAATTATATCGTCAATTACAGGCATACGTCTGTAATGAACGGTCGTACTGTCGAAAAGTGCCCCGTCCGTCGGATCGAGACTGACCGCATTTCATCAGAAATAAACACGGTGAACTCACAATACTCACAAGAGTCGTTGGACTGCAGACCGGGGATCGGACACATTCTGTGTCTCACATTTGGGGTGACACCACCAGTTGTTACCCATGAAAAGCCCTTGACGTAACGCACGAATACAGTCCTTACCATGCAACACTGCCGCGAACTGTGACTGAGAGTAGTCGAGTACACTACTTCCTTAAGTGTTTCTGGCGATACGGTGAAGATATAGACGCAAGTGAGTTTGAGTGTGCAGATGGTATTCTGTACACTCCATAGCGCGAAGCGCGTGTCCGTGAATCGCTTACAGTTTTATGGTTTAGTGACTGCTGTGTCGCCTCTCAAACCGATCGTCCCAAAATCAACCGCCGTCCTGGCCGAAACAATTTAGACAGTTCGGTTAGAACAAACGGGTCGAAAATTCATGAAAGTTGAAATGCTCACATCGGATTTCCTTGACCGGGCAGTAGATCTATACGGCGACGTGGTCGGAGTCGTAGCGCACGATGGGACAGAGTACACGTATGGGGAGATCGCTGCGCGTGTCAATCAACTCTCGCACGCACTCTCGGATATGGGCGTGAAAAAGGGCGATCGTGTTGCGTTGCTTTCTCCGAACACGCATTACTTCATCGAGACGTTGTATGCTGTCAACCAGATTGGTGGCGTGTTCGTCCCGATGAACTACCGGCTCACACCTGAGGATTTCGAGTACATCTTGAACGATTGTAAAGCCAGGGTCGTTATCGCAGATTACGAGTTTGCTGATGGAATTGAGCGGGTTCGAGATTCAGTTCTCGCAGGGGAGTACATTGGCTACAGGGCCGACCAGATCGACGGTGAGTGGATAGACTACGAGGAGTTGCTTTCTGGAGAGTCTTCGGCTGATCCGGAACGGCCTGCTATATCGGAAGACGATGACGCGAGTATTAACTACACCTCCGGTACGACGGGCGATCCGAAGGGTGTCGTCCGAACCCACCGCACGGAGAGCTGGCATGCGCTCGTGTTAAACCAGCACATGGAGATCAGGGACGACGATACATATCTCTGGACGCTGCCGATGTTTCACTGCAATGGCTGGGGACATACCTATGCCATTACTGGGACAGGAGGGACGCACGTCTGTCAGCGGACGTTCGAACCAGCAGGGACGTTCCGTCGTATCCGTGAGTACAACGTCACGTTCATGTGCGGTGCGCCCACGGTGCTCAATCGACTCATCTCTTATCACGAAAAAAAGGACGTGGAGACGACCGGCGATCGCGCAGTACGCATCGCAACCGCCGGAAGTGCTCCGGCGAGTGCCACTATCGAAACTGTCGAAGACGAGTTTGGCTGGCGGATTATCCAGATTTACGGGCTGACCGAGACGGCGCCTATCATTACTACCAGCAATTCTCCACGACGCCTCGCCATTCGTGGACGGGACCTCAAAGTCAAGCAGGGATCTGCGACACTGTGTACTGATATACGAGTCGTCGACGAGGATGGGAACGACGTGCTGAATGACGGAGAAACCATTGGCGAGATCGTCGTGAGGGGCAATCAAGTGATGGATCGGTATCTCAACAAGCCTGAAGAAACTGAGACGGCGTTCAACGAGCGTCTGTCGGGGTATTTCCACACCGGTGATCTCGCCACGATAGACAGAGACGGGATGATAGCGATTCAGGACCGAAAGAAAGACATCATCATCTCCGGCGGCGAGAACATCTCGAGTATCGAAATTGAGGATGTACTGTACGACTATCCAGAGATCAAAAAAGCAGCAGTTATTCCGACCCCAAGCGAAAAATGGGGAGAGACACCGACTGCCGTCGTCGTCCCAAAGCAGGATGCAGATCCCTCTGAAGCGGAGATACTCGAATTTGTTCGGGACAGGGTGGCCACCTACAAGGCTCCTACCAGTGTCGATTTCGTTGCTGATCTTCCTGAAACTGCAACAGGGAAGATACAAAAATACCAGCTCCGACAGGATTACTGGGAGGACCAGGACAGAGTAATTGGGACGGAATGAAGCGTCGTTGAGACGTTCCCGCGACTAAAGCCGGTATTCTCGCCCGGTGCTGTGATTTCATTCGATATCCTCCGGTGGATGACCTCTGTTTCACACGCAGAATATGATGCGACCCTTTTGATTTCACTGTGGTCCTGTCTGATTCATACCAATCGTGAATCCGATGACAAACTCTTCGATAGGGCATCGATGTCGTCGATAACTCGATCAATCACATCACGATGATCGTCGGGATAAAGGTCCACGCCGTTTCCGAGGTCACGAAACGCCACAGCTAGCATTCGCATGCTCTCGATTGATTCGTTAGTAACGATGGTGTCACATTCGTTATCCAACTGTACCAGAGTACGTCTGTGAGACCGGTTATCCGTCGCACGAGTGCGTACCGTGTGCCCATGAACACGATCGTGCAATGTATAGATGATAGCGGCCAGGCTCAACAGGGAAGATAGCGCTCTGGTCACTTTCTATCCGCCTTCGAAATGTGGTCTTTCCCCTGTTAAACTCAGCACTACTCTCGTTTGTCTGACTATCTCCGTTCGAAGCAACCAGTGGACACGAGCTGCGAGTTCGGTGATTGTTGGTTGGATCCATCGGTCAACCCCACAGTGTCGTTCTGAAGGTCGTCTTGTTATGGCTTATTGCATACGAAAATATTAGTTATAAACGAGGATTACTGTACGCACAAACATGTAGTTCTATTCAAGTGTCTCGACGGACAATCCTCGACTGATATGCCCAGCATTCGATTGAAGCTCGACGCTACTGCAGTGACGGACTGGCTGGCTGATATCTCAGCAGAATTTCCGGACACTGAATTCAACGTACTGACTGATCAGTCTACGACCGACGGCTTGCTTGGGATTGTCGAAGCGAAGACACCGAACAAGACCAGGCTGAAACATCAGTTCGAGGACGCATCCGAAGTACGCTCCTATGAGATAGTACATGATAACGATGATACAGTGGTGATTAAATGTACCATCCCAATGTCGGAGGCGTATAGAACGCTCCGGTCATCGGGGAATCTTCCAGAATACCCCGTCCATCTCCAGGACGGATGGTTTTCGTTCACGGTCACCGCATCACACGAACAACTGTCCACATACACGGAGGAATTAGCCACAAGCGACATTCCATATCATATTTTGTCACTATCTCAGTCCCGTGATTCCAATGAGTTACTCACGGACCATCAGTCACAATTCATTACTGCGGCAGTCGAACGTGGGTATTACAACATGCCCAGGGAGTGTACGCTTGAGGAGTTATCAGAATCATTTGAAATCAATAAATCGTCGTCGAGTAGACTGCTTCGCAGGGCTGAAAACAGAATCATCAAAGAATTCATCACAGAGATTGCACCAGCTGAAAGATGAACAGATGCTACTTTGATGAGACACGGTCTGCGACCGTCGGTAGGTCTCTATCGGATCAGCAAGTCGGACCTGATTTGATCCCACTGAAGATGCATGGACTCGAATCTCCAATGCTAGGAGAGTCCGAATTCACCCCTGAGTAGATCATCCACCCGCTCGGGAGGAACATGCTGCTTTGTTTGTTCTCCGTGCTTTTTTGTGGTGAGGGTGGAACCGGAGAGCGTTACGCGTCCATTCTCGGTAGCGCGTGTCGCAAGAAGCGGACCGGTAAACGGTGAATCCGGTGACGTAGAGTGATAGTCTGCCATCTCCACGAACTCATCAAGCGTTCGTGCGCTCAAAGTGAATCGATACTCGTCCTTCCAGCAGTCATCCGTTTGTTTTTGAGCCGCATGGTGATCATCACGTGTTACGACGCGATAGGTGCCAGAAACGTCGGTATGTGGATCACCGTTGAGAGGAAGTGGTTGACGAGCGAAATCACCAAATCCGACATCGACCAGGTGATCGTCCACGAGAAGTGCCAAGTGATCGTACTCCGGACCAAACGAGCCGTCATCTCGTTTTACTCGACCAGATATGAGTGTAACGTCGTATCCGAGTTCCGTAAGAAGCCACGCGAATCCACTGTTCAGGTCGTAGCAAAGCCCACCACCAGACGCGATAATCCGAGGAACGACTTCGGCTGGATCGAGACTGGCACCGTTGAACCTACGCACGTAGAAATTCGTAAATGGGACGGTCTGGATGTGAAGACGCTGTAGTCGAGAGAGTGCGTCGATATCTGGCGATTCAAACGTCTCGCCACTGGCATCTAGCCGGTGAAAATATGTTTTCGTTTCCATTAGTGAAAGAGGAACTGCTGGCTAATAACGGCTAGCCCTATGATTGTGCTGTGCATGTGCTACACTCCAATAGTGAGAGAATACGCCCATGGTTCGCCACTGACCACAAGGGATACCAGGGCAGCCCCCAGTAGCATGATTCCCTTCTCAAAGGCCTGCTTTTCTCTTTCGCGTTGATCTGCCTGGACTGTCCAGAAGTTGTGTATCATTGGAGTCACGAGAATGGCGCTACCACCAACGAGGAGACTATTCGACACAGTAACGGAGGGGGTCGGTGCTGGAACGCCCTTTGTCTGCGCCACTTGGACCAATTCACTCATGTCTGTGTGGCTCCTGAAATCAGTAACTGCGAGCAGGCCACCGAAGAGAATACGGCCGACTAGCAAGAAGATGACACTGACACCGGTTGTGATAGTCATTAGTTGCTCACCCCTGTCGATCTGGCCTACCCACGTTTAGGCGGTTTGGGAGTGACCAATCCATGAATATCTGGCTATCATACGACACATTATTTTTATGCCGGGATATTATTACACCAGTTCGAACCTCTTGTTGTCGTCTGATTGTAACCACGTGAGCTGCTAATAGCGCAACGACCGTGATCGAATCTGTACACATGTTGTCCCATTCAAAAGGACGGTCTAGCTTATACGGGCTTTCGTCCTTCGATCGTTGCCGAGACAATGTAGTCCGCAAGATCGTGCTCGTCCGACCACTCCCGAATGAATTCGTGGCTATCGTCTTTCGGTTCGACCGTCACTGCCTCAAACCCGGCGTCGTCAAGCAGTGATTCGAGCTCGTTGATCGTCGCCGCTCCAGCGACACAGCCCGAGACACTTTCTGGATCTGTACGAAGGTCTTCGGGGATTTCTGCTGTCATGACTACATCAGAAATTGCGAGTCGGCCGCCAGGATGGAGCACTCGATGCGCTTCTCTGAACACCTGTGATTTGTCCGGCGAGAGATTGATAACGCAGTTGGAGATGATCACGTCGATCGTTTCGTCGGCGACCGGGAGATGTTCGATCTCTCCAAGTCTGAATTCGACATTTCTGGCGTCGTTTTTCTCAACATTCTCTCTTGCCAGTTCGACCATTTCCGGAGTCATATCGACACCGATAACGTGGCCCGTTTTCCCGACTTCTTGTGCCGCTAGAAAGCAGTCAAACCCACCACCAGCCCCGAGATCGAGCACGGTGTGACCGGCTTCGAGACTCGCAATAGCGGTGGGATTTCCACAGCCAAGTCCAAGATCTGCGCCTTCACCCACGGCAGTAATATCGTCTGCCGTGTAGCCAAGTCGCTGGGAGTCGACTCCGAGCGTGTCGCTGTCGTCACTGCAGGTAGTAGCTGATGCAGATGATGATTCACAACAGCCACTCTGGGGTTCCGTTTGGGCGATCGATGCGTATCGATTTCGAACTGCATCGCGCTGTTCACGTTCGGAGAGTCCCCCTTTCGAGGGAGACTGATCCTGGGAGTTATCGTCAATCATCACCGGTCACCCTCCTGATGAGCGTCGATTCGGTCGATCAACTCCTCAGCGATTGAGGTTGCCTGGTAATAACGCCAGCGACCATCCTTTCGGCGCTTGACCAGTCCAACGGTGTGGAGCTGTGAGAGCGCATGGCTGATCGCACTCTGTGTTACGTCCAGTGGTGGGGCCAGATTACAGGCACAAACCTCGTCGTCGGCTGCTACGAGAAGCCGGACGGCTCCATACCGTGTCGGATTTGCAAGCGCTGCAAAGCGTTCGACCTCGTCATCAAGTTCATCGACCGAGATCTCTGGAACGGTCGTACAGCACGCTTTCGATTGGGTTTGTGAAGACGATGGCTGGGTATCGCTTTCGCCACTCATATGAATATTCTAGCATATGATGGTACTATCATATAAGTGTACCGACGGGAGCACAATGAATTCAGTATCTATTCAACCATTGCAGTGGGTGGCTATTCGTATATTCATCTATGGATGCTATCAAAGGGAATAGAGACAGGACTTAGGAGGAACCAAAACAATTACTTGATATTCTATTCAAACTAATCTTGATGGCGCAAGCGACAGATCGACTACAACGATACCTCACAGACGAACTCGGGGAGTGCCGGACTGAAGACGTCGAACGCCGTCTTGATGAACTCAGCACCCTCGAAACAGCACTTGCTGATACAACGTTGTCTGCCGAGCTCAATGTTCTTTCAGCACTCGCCAACGAGACCCGCTACACGCTCGTCCGTATCCTCGTGGCTGCTGGTGAGGAACTGTGCGTCTGTGAACTGAACGCTGTTGTCGACGTGACCGAAAGTGGACTGAGCCATGCACTTTCGCAACTCGTCGATGCAGGGCTACTCACCGGCCGAAAGGACGGTCGGTGGAAGAAATATCGTGCGACCAACCGAGCGATCACCCTTCTCACAGTCCTTGAAGGGAGCGTGGGCGATGCGTAGCATCGAACATACTCACGGACCAAATTGTGACTGCCTGAACTGTGGCGATCCGCGCACGATGGATTTTCTCGATAAGTATCTCACCGTCTGGATCCTCGGCGCGATGACGATCGGCGTCGGCCTTGGGTATATCGTTCCCTCGGTAACCCACCCCATCCAGCAGTTCCACCTCGTGGAAATCGGGCTCGTTCTGATGATGTATCCTCCACTGGCGAAGGCAGACTACTCACAGCTTCGAGCCGTTGTTAGCAACTGGAGGGTACTCGGATTGAGCCTGATCCAGAACTGGCTGATTGGACCGTCGCTGATGTTCGGGCTCGCAGTGATCTTCTTCAGTGGGTTCATTCCCGGGCTCCCAGCACGTCCTGAATACTTCCTCGGACTGGTATTCATTGGAATGGCTCGATGTATTGCGATGGTACTGGTCTGGAACGAACTTGCAGAAGGTTCAACTGAATACGTGACCGGGCTGGTCGCGTTCAACAGCCTCTTTCAGATCCTCACATATGGAGTGTACGTCTGGTTCTTCGGGCTCGTTCTACCGCCACTATTAGGTATGGATTCGCTCGTTGCTGGAATTGCTACCTTCGATATCACGCCATTGCAGGTGTTTGAGGCGATTATTATCTTCCTCGGAATTCCCTTCGCGGGGGGCTTTCTCACTCGCTATGTCGGAACGCGGACGAAGGGCCAGCAGTGGTACGACGAACAGTTCATTCCGACCATCGATCCCTTGACGCTGGTTGCATTGCTGTTCACCGTTATCGTGATGTTCGCCACTCAGGGCGGCAACATTGTTGCGTCTCCGGGTGATGTCCTGTTAATTGCAGTGCCGTTAACGATCTACTTCGTCGTTATGTTTTTCGTCAGCTTCGGGATGGGACGGGAAATCGGGGCCGATTACTCGACGACGACTGCCATCGGGTTCACAGCCGCCTCAAACAACTTCGAGCTGGCGATTGCCGTTGCTGTTGCGGTGTTTGGTGTCGGCTCTGGCGTCGCCTTTGCGACTGTCATCGGTCCGCTGATCGAGGTGCCAGTGCTTCTTGCGCTGGTAAACGTTGCACTGTACTTTCGGCAAGCGATCGACTGGAACAGTTCCGAACCGGAATCCATCGCTCCATCGACAACTGATGACGATTGATCACGATCGAGAAGCGCGTTATGGCATTGTTCGATGAGCTCGAAGCAAAACAGCCATACCATGCTCGAGAATGCGATCGGGCGAGTACGATGAAGTGAATGACGAGCACCGTGCCACCACGCCCAATAGCCGTTTGCGTTGAACGATACTTCGATTGTCTCCGTGATCGCTGTCATGGTTGTCCTGTTCACCGAGACCCCGGAGAGAGCGGCGATTGTGTTGTCATAGAGACCACGAATACTCACGGCCAAAGACCACGCATTTCGTGGGCCTTCGCAATTCGGGAGAGGGCCACGATGTACGCTGCGTCTCGCCAGGTTCCGTCCCGCACATCGAATTCTTTGCGAACATCACGCCAGGCCGCCAACATCTCCGCTTCTAGTTCATCATGGACGCGATCCAGAGACCACGCACGACGATTGATGTCCTGCAGCCACTCGAAGTAGCTCACGGTCACGCCACCGGCGTTGGCCAGAATATCCGGAATCACCGGAATCTCTCGCTCGGCAAAAATCGCACTCGCCGCGCTCGTCGTCGGACCGTTTGCACCCTCGATGACGATGTCCGCAGCGATATCATCGGCGTTGTCAACCGTCAGAACGTTCCCGATTGCCGCAGGAATCACAACGTCTACGTTGAGTTCGAGTAACTCGTCGTTGGTCACCGTTTCCGGCGCTCCGTGGGTCATCACTGCCTCAGGTTCTTCGTGGTGGGCAGGAATCGAATGTGTGTCCAATCCGGTCGCATCGTAGATGCCACCATTCACGTCACTCACCGCGACGACGTTCATTCCCCAGTCGTCGAGCAGTTTTGCTGCGTTAGAGCCAACACTCCCGAAGCCCTGCACGGCGACCGATGTTTCATGGCTATGCTTATCGTAGTACTCGATAGCCTCCCGGGTGATGATTGCGACGCTCCGCCCTGGTGCAGAGTCACGACCCTTGCTGCCGCCGACGATTGGGGGTTTCCCCGTCACAACCCCTGGGATCGTTTCCCCTTCCTGCATTGAGTAAGCGTCCATCAGCCACGCCATCGTTTGTGGATCCGTTCCCATATCCGGTGCAGGAATGTCTTTGGTCGGTCCAATCACCGATCGGATCTCATCAGTGAATCGACGCGTCAGCTGTTCTTTTTCCTCGGTACTGAGATCCTTGGGATTCACCGCGATGCCGCCTTTCGCGCCGCCGAACGGAAGGTCCATGACGGCACACTTCCAGGTCATCAACATTCCAAGACCAACGCATTCCTCGCGTGTCACGTCGGGGTGATACCGGATTCCACCTTTGAACGGACCGCGGACGCTGTCGTGCTGGGCGCGATACCCGGTGTAGACCTCCACGTCGCCGTTCTCACGCTCGATCGGAACGGTGACCTCATGTACCTTCTTGGGGTGTTTGAGCCGCTCAACGATGTTCTGATCGATGTCAAGATGGTCAAAAGCATGCTGGAGCTGTCGGCGTGCCGTCTCCAATGCTGACTCTGGTTCATCACGCTCGTCGTCGGCCGACGTCGATGTTGCAGCCATGTTATTCGATCGGTGTACGGCGATTCCGCATTTCACCAGCACAGTCTGGGCACTGGCCAGGGCTATTCTCCGCGATCACAACGTTTCCACACTCGAAGCACTCATAGGGCGATTCCTCGGCTGGATTCTTGTCTACATCCCTCATAGATGATCGAGAGCCCCACAGTGGTGTGCGGGATACTCTATGAATACAATAATGAGGATATAAGGGTATATTCAGTAGTTGAGTATTAAACCACAGTGGGATTCGTATGGTTTACTATTCAAGTCTGCACGTATACTGAGGAGGATCCTCCAGAGCGCTTCCGTCTGATGTACAACCAGGGAAAACTGGGCTAGGTCACTCTGCTGGCCGTGTGGCCACGGACGTGTGGTCGTCGATTAGCGCTACGAATAGCTTCCGTTGTGCGGTTCGAATATGTTGGTAGAAGGCCTGTGGAGAGATATCCAATGAGTCCGAAACAGCTTCACCCGTTGCCTTCCGTGGTGATTCAAAATATCCGCTGTAATATGCCGTCTCCAATACTTCGAGTTGCCTGTCAGTCAATCGGTCAAGGACTGATGTAT
The DNA here is from genome assembly GCA_027563145.1 of Halocatena halophila. Lineage (GTDB taxonomy): Archaea > Halobacteriota > Halobacteria > Halobacteriales > Haloarculaceae > Halocatena > Halocatena halophila. Next base: position 217,341 of record CP071307.1, read on the forward strand.
AGAACCCGTGTTCGGATGCCTGCTCACGCGTCTGCTTCGATACCAGTTCAACGTCGCCAAAGCGTTCTCTAATGAACTGTGTGACGGTTCTGACATCGACACTCCCGGGAATGTCGATGACCAGTTCAGTGCTTGACTGCGACGTCGTTGCACTCTGGAGGACGGCACCGTGGTCTGCAAGCTCTGTTGCGAGAAACGGTGCGGACAGTTGGAGTCGTAGCAAACCCCTGGAATCACTGCCGTGGATCCGCTGTATCTCCGTGACCACCTTGCGACTTCCAATTGCATCGACGACGGCCGCAAGCGGTGCATCCTCGATACTGACAAACACGTAATCGCCGGTGGCGGTCTGCTGGACACCTCCCTCGTAGGTGATCGTACAGCCAGCAGCGTTGGCAAGTTGTGCGAGTACGAATGAACGGTCGGTGACCGCATACTCAACCCGTGTTATTGATGTCGTGAGGAGCGCCCGCTTTCGCTCGCAGGCACTGATTGCTGCAGCGATCGTCTCACCAAGTTCTGCGAGTACAGTCTGTACCGTTTCATCGAAGGCGTCCGGCGTGTCCGCATACACTGTTAGCACACCGTAGGAAAGATCGTTGTACACGAGTGGGACGCTCAATACAGAGAGCAGGTCACATGAGATCGCGTCCTTGCGCCACGGAGCCGCACGAAGGTTTGCCCCAACGTTTGAGACGAGAGTCACCGCTCCTGTTGTGGCAGTTCGCCCAGCAGGTTCAACGCCCTCAGGGGCCACAGGAAACGATTGCGCATCGAGATATCCAAGGTCGGCTCCCTCCCACGCTTCTGGGGTCACTTCATTTTTCGCGCCATCGAGGCGTCCGATCCAGGCGAATCGGAAGCGTCCATCGTCCGTGAGTTGATCACAGACCGTGTGGACGATTTCTTCGCGAGTTTCGGATTGCACGAGAGCCTGATCGATCTCGCGAATGGTTTTGTTGATCTGATTGAGCGTGGTAAGCTGGTCGTTCTGACGCTGGAGCTCGCGGTCCTGTTCCCGAAGTCGAGATTCTCGGTTGACACGGTCGAGTGCTGCTTCGGCAGTCGCGGCAAGCAGATCTGCGAGTTCGCGCGTGACATCGTCAAAGACGCCAATGTCGGTTGACCCAGCGATAAACACGCCGTGACTACCGAGCGGAATGTACGCCACACTCCGCAGGTCAGTCGCGGGGTCCGTGAGCCGATCTGCATCGTGGACGTTTTCAAAAAAACAAGCCTCATTCTCGACGAAGCTGTGGCTGGTGAGATCACGACCATCCGCGTGAACGGGCACAAGTGGCCCATGGGCATCACGCATTTCCGGTGAGTGCACCGCGGCCCGGAGTTGGTTCTCATCGGTGTCGAAGCGATACACTGCGCTGGCATCGAGTCCCAGGACATCGGGGGTGTCATCAACGACGTGCTGGGCAATCTCCTGGTGCGTTTGGGCGTACAGAAAGTCCCGAGCGGTCTCCTGGAGGGTTGCCAGTGCCTGTTCGCGCTGCTTTCGCTTCGTAATATCTCGACAGCTGTACAATAGCGTCCCATCCTGTATTGCAACTTCCCGAACATTCACGAGCAACGTGTGTTCGTTTCCGGCTTTGTCCGTGGCCGTCGTCTCGATATTCTTCAGAGCGCCTTCGGTGGCAAGATCCTCGCGATCGAAGAGATTCGCGCCGAGCAGGGTTTCAATCGTGCCCAGTTCCCGGATCTCTTCGGCAGTGTATCCGAAGATGAAGTGAACGTTTGGACAGACGTAGGTGTACTCGCCATTCTCGTCGGTGATGAGAACGGTGTCTGTCATATTGTTGAGCGTGACACGATGGAGCTCCTCGGACTGTCGAAGTTCACGTTCGAGGCCAACACGGTCGGTACTGTCGACGCTATCTACGATAATCGAAACCAGGTCGCCGTATTCGTCGGTTACAGGCTGAACAGAAAGTTCTAGAACACGTTCACCTGTCACGGCGTCTTGGATGAGGACCGCGTTCCCGAAGCCACCATCTCTCGCCGTATCGACGAGACTGCGGATATCAGCTCTCGCCTGACTGTCTCCGTGCCACCAGGGGAGTGTCCAAAATGGATCGCCGATCACAGCCTCGACGTTTGAATCGACCGCCTCACGGGCTGCCCGATTGACGCGCGTGAGCATACCGTCGGGGTCGAGCACCCACGTTGCCGATCTAGTGTCGTGGAAAATAGCATCAAACTGCCGTGCACGCTCTCTCTGTGTCGTCAACCGCTGTGCGTCTCGAAGTGCCTGCTCGGTTCGACGTTTGACAGCCTTGAGGGTTTCTTTGGACACCTCTGTCACTGCGACGTAGTCGGTAACACCGACTTCGATGGCCGCACTGGCGATCTCCTCGCTTCCATCCGCTGTTCCCAGAATTATTGGCAGTGTTGTGGTCGTGTTACGAATTTCACGAACGAGATCAAGGCCGGTTGTTTCTGGGAGGGAAAAGTCGGTTATGATACAGTCAACCCCAGACCGTCGAAGCGTCTGGTGTGCCGCTGATACCGTCGAAACACTGTGGACAGTCGCCTCCGATTGCGCTCGAAGAACAGCAGCGTACGACGCAGTCCACTCCGTGTCACCGACGACGACGATGGCAGACGTATCAAGGATGCTACTAGATTTGAAACTCATGTGGAAAGCATAACGCATCCGTCGTGAACGCGGTTTACACGCGAAATGATGCGTTTATATTATCGGTTACCCACTGACCAGGCAAAAATTGTTTCTATTTACTATCAAACTCATATTGGAGTCGGAATTTCATTGTAATCTATATATCGCTGGAGTTCAAGATTAGTCCGTTCTTCATCACTAACGGGCCAATTGCGTGTCCCCAACGTTGACCACAGCGCTTTCGCTAGCGAGATCGGTTTCAGTTCCATCATTGGATTGCGTCCGAGTGTTCGAGATCCCGTGTGAGTCCTCTCGGTCAGCACTCGACTAACTCACCTGTTCAGCCGAGACCGGTAATTATCTCATTCCTCCGGAGAGCACGGTAAGAGAGTTCATTCGACCATTCAAATCGAACTGCTCGCGTCCTGTTTTGTGAGCCAACATCCATCGGCAATTACTGATAACTAGATGCCGGCGATCACTCTCCGTTTACCGCGCGAAGAATATCACAGGCAATCAAATCCCAAAAGAACACTTAATATGATTTAGCTAATTGGCATGTTATGCTCAGAATCGAAGGACAGGAAACAACTGAACTTATTGCAACTGAATTAAGCACAGAACAGCTCAACGAAGACGATCTGCGTGAGTGGGTAATTGACAATCCAGCCGAGATACTCGGCGACGAGCTCCTTATTATCGGTCGAGAGGTTGGTGTGGCAAATCTCGGTGATGGGATCGATATTTTGGCGATTGATAGTGCGGGGAACGTCGTCGTTGTGGAACTCAAACGGGGGGCCCTCCGACGATCCGTGGATTTTCAGGCGCTGAAATACGTTTCATACGTTTCTCGCTGGTCGTACGACGACATCAAACAACAGTTTGAGATGTTTTTACAGTCCGAATGGGGAGCGACTCTCCACGGTGAAGATGCGTCGTTTGCCGAGACCCTCGAGGCGTTTTGTGATGATGATTATGAACTCAATGGAACACAGCGTATCTTCTTGGTTGGCAGCAAAGTCCGGGAACGAATCGGGAGCGTCGTTCTCTGGTTGCGAGAACAAGGAATTGATACTAGCATTGTACAGTTCTCAATCTTCAAGGATCGGTCAGATAATCTCTATCTCGATTCGAAGACGCTTGTGCCAACCTCTGATCTAGAGAAGTTCGAAACAGGGGACTCTCCATCCGACAATCCATGGAAGGTGAACGGAAAGCGGTGGCATCTCGAAGAGCGGACGAACGAGAACACACCTGCACTCGTCCAGCAGCTTGTCGATGCGATGACTGATATCCCCGTCCTAGACGGCCCAAGCTGGACACAGAAAATCTACATTGCGTTTCGTGTGGACGGGACAAACCGAGTGCTTTTGCGGACCCGGGCAAATTCAGTCCAGGTTGATGTCCGTGATTTCCCTGTCGAAGACGAAGATGATCTACTGACAACAGCCACAGCCCTCGTCGATGATCGAGAGCGCGTACGATTGGATACGGAGTTTCAGGGGAATCGCACCCGACTACAGATTAAATGTATTCCTGATAATGAATTCGACCACAAAGGGTGGGTGGACTTTATAAAACACCTTCTCCGTAAAGAGCGAGAGGGTACGAACTGATATCCCCCTCAGAGGTCTAGCTGGTACCCAGAACTGCACAGGTAGCGATACCCGTCGGTTCGGAAGGATCGAGAATCCACAACTGGTAGATCGACGAGCGACTGGCCGTGCCACGCTGTCGTTGCCCCGATACCTAATAATCTCGAACGTCGACGACGAACCAGCTAAAGGCACGCAACATCATCTTCGCTTGTGACTCCTCGAGGACGGCATCCACTGGCCTCCAGGCGTCATCAACAAGCTCACGGGCGTAGTCGTAGCACCAATCGACAGCGCCACAGCCCTCTACGAGATCGATGATCTGGTGGATATCCATTTCTGCTTCGTCTGCCTGCAGTTCCTGATACAACGTGGTTCGCTCTGGTTCATCGAGCACCTGAAAGGCCCGCACGATGGGTGCCGTAACTTTCCCTTCCACGAGGTCTTCGGCGTGTTCTTTCAGGTCGTGCTCGTACCCACGAAGATTGATTGCGTCATCGACAATCTGGAATGCGAGTCCCAATGCAAAGAAGTATTCACCGATGATTGTTTCTGTCTCACGGCCACCCTCCCCGAGAACAACACCCAGTCTGGCAGCAAACATCGCTGGCACTGCGCTCTTGAGCCGGTGCGTTGCACAGAGATTCTCCCACAACGGTTCGAACTCTCCCGTCTCGAGACAGTCCGGCACCACATGTTCCCAGCCGTGAATATCCAATCCCTGTCCAGCGTGGGTTGCCCGCATCGAAAGGTTGTGCAAGCGGTAAAACCGGAGCCACTGTTCATCGGTTGGACCGACGGCTTCAAGCATGGGTTCGCACACGAAATATCCTGCCGTTCCGGAATTGATCGCAGTTGCATCACCGTAGATTTTGTGGGCTGCCGGTCCACCACGTCGCACGTCCGAATTGTCCTCTACGTCATCGACGATCAAACTCCCCGTATGAATGAGTTCGAACAATGCAAGCGTTGGCCGTAGCTCCTGTGGATCACCGCCAACGGCATCAGCACAGAGAAGGAGGCACATCGAGCGCCAGCCCTTCCCACCCCGGTCGATGATTGTTCGAAGCGGCTGTACAATTGCATCGACGAATGCCTCCGTATCAACACCTCGCATCAACGTATCGTACCCATTGCGGGCGATGAGATCTTGTAACCGATCGTCGGACATATCTTCGAGCGGCAGCTGTTCTCGCACAGATCGCTGGACTTCACGGCTCACGTCGTCAAGGAACGTTCGGTAGTGTGATCGGTCACCGCCGTTTCCGTACTGTGCACACATCCCGATCCCTGCAATTTCTCGCCCATTGTGGTCACCACTGATCACAATCGGTCCGTTCCAGAACCCTGGCTGTGCGATGATCGTTCGGTATTCCTGATCGTCGTCCAGCGCCGCGATCTCGATGTCGATATCTAACTCCGGCACCGACAGCTTCCACTCGACACCATACTCGGTGTACGTCCGCATACTGGACCAACAACGCTGTCGTTCGAGAGTTCCCGTGTGTCGGCTACGATCCCCGTCTGGACTGACGTACATGATGTCGGTATCATGGAGTCGCTCGTCGTTCGCGAGATCAGTCACTATCGCAGCATATAGCTCTGCGTCATTGTCGAGATGGATCCTGAAGTGCGTCCTGGAGAGGAGGTTGTCGAGGGCCACTCCAGCATCCGAATCCCCACCGAACTGATGGTTGTACCACCCAGACCCAGCAACCGACTTGCGTTCACCGTCGATAACGACGTGCCCCGTAACGTCCATACGCGTAAACGAGTAGCAAAACAGTGACGACCCGGCAGTAACGCCTCGCATAATTCCGTCTTCGAGCGGTAACACGGGCTCTTTTTGTGAATCGAATCGCAACGAGAACCCAAATCCGTCGGTACTGGTTTCGCCCTCGAGTTCAACGTGGTAGTCCTCATCACCTTTTTCAATTGAGAGATCGCCCATCGAGTAGTCAAACTCCTCACGTGGAATCTCTGGTTCGGTGGTGGCCATCGCATCTGGGTCCGGGAACGCATTCTTTTCATAGACCTCTCTGAGAGCGCGGCTGAAGTAGTCAGTTGTGGGGGCTCTAGACAGTTCAGGAACGAGATGGCCTGGTGTCCGTGGATCGCCGATCGACCGTTCGTATTTCTCGCCGTTGGATCCGATTTGGGCACCAAGATTGGCATGGGCCAGTTTTTCATCATCAACTTCTCGCTCGGAAAGCAACGAGAATACTGAAAGTCTTTCACCAGCCTCGGTTTCGAGGTACGCTTGAAAGTTCCACCGTTCGATGCTTGCAGCCTCGTGTGGACAGTCGTGTTTTTCCACAGCAAGTGGTCTATTCTTGGATGGCCAGTCGGTGTCGAACGCCGGAAACTCTCGCGACGTGGCTTTGATCGTCTCGAGAAATGTATCCCGTCGCTCGATCGTTCTACCGGCGATCGTCTCTGGCTCGTTGAAAAGCGCAACCCCTGCCAGCTTGCGTTTGTGCCAGTCAGCGATCGGTAGCGAATCGATATACCGTATTGCCAGGTGGTCTCGCTGTCGATTGATTTGCTGAGATTCGAAATGGTCTTCAAAGGCGTCGATGGCGGTTTCGACTCCGTTTTCCACAGCAAGTGCCGCTCCAACTGCTCGTGCGCGTTGCTGAAATGACGGTTCCATGATCCGTTCGAGATGGCGGTCAAATCCATCCGCTGGATTTCGAACGTGAATCCCGGCACCCTCTCGTTCGATCCACTCTGCCCACTGTGGCATGTCTGCCCAGGTGACGGAGGGAACAATGATCGCGGGAGTTCCGGCACGCAGACACGCAGCAGTCGTGCCAGCTCCACCGTGGTGGATGACTGCGCGACAGTGTTCGAAGAGTGCCTCGTGTGGCACTTCATCGATGTGGTAGGCCCACGACCGTACTGAAGCTGGAACGTTCGATCCAATTGCGATACACCGGCGTCCAGTTCGTTGAATTGATCCGAGAAGGTCGTCAGCCCACGGTGCCCCATCGTCACCGAAAATGGCGGCACTCCCGAAATTGAGACAAATCGGAGCTGGGCCATCGGTCAGAAAATCACGAGTTGCTCGATCGAGCGGTTGATCCTCTCCTACCGTGTCTTGAATTTGCCAGAATCCTGTCGTTTTATCGGGGAGCCCTGGAACCCCGCGATCACTCACCCGAGGACTGTATCCGCGCAAAGTGAGCGTGTTGTTAACTCGTGAGAATGTCTGCATCGCATCTTCATCGTCGTAGCGATACGAGATTCCAAGCTCCTCATAGGCTTCATTCAGCGCCCGATCGATCCCAAAGCCGGTTGCAGCGTAGGTTATTTTTGTTAGATTTCCGAAAAAGTTGTGGATTCCTGGATGCTCGCCAACGTTGTCACCATCGACATACAGCGGTGCAAACCTGATATCCACGACTGGAATGTCGAAATAGTTGTAGAGGAGTCCCCAGCAGAATACGGCCGTTCCCATTACCACGCAATCGGCCCAGTCCGAACTCTCAGCGATTGTCTCGACGATATCGGTCCCATAGTGGTCATAGAACGTGGACAGTTCGTCGAAGAACGCGTCCATCTGTTCTTTTTCCGTGGCAGTCGGATCGATTGGAACGTCGATGTTTGCCTCTTGATGCGGGCTGACGAACGGAACGCCATGGTGTTCAACCAGTTCTCGGTGGGGTTCATTAGAACAGATCCGAACATCATAGCCACGCTGTTGGAATCCGCGAGCAAGCGCGATACACGGCTGCACGTCACCGCGTGTCCCGAATGAAACGAACAGAATTCGATCGGTTGGAGTCTCTACGTCCTCAATCGTTGCTCGAGAGGGTGGGATCACATACTGGTTGGGGCATAGACACTGTTTGGACGTTGGGTCCTCCACGATATCTTCCGTTGCTGGAGATTCTACCGGTGCGGGTTCATCGAGGCGATACCCAAACCGGCGAATTTCAGGCTCGAACTGCTCGATGGGCGCACGCTTTGTGTCCGTGCTGTGCAGCCAGCCAGCCCATCCATCTCTTCCGATCGATCGAAGCGCCTGTGCGTCGATGTCGACTGGAGAGAGCCCCGCTGCCTCGAACACCGGAGCGAGGACTTCGGTCGGTTGTCGTCGGAGGTCATGAAACGATACGACATAGCAATTTTCGAGATCATGAACCTCCTGTAGTAGTCGTTCGTGAGAATACAACCAGTGCCGAACGATCGAATCAAGTGGCTGTGTTCTGTCTTTGGTCCGCTCTTTGGTCGTGATTCCATCGAGCACTGGGTGGCGGTGGATGTACAACTGAACGCTGTTCGAAAACGTCGCAGCTAGCAACCGAGCCCGAATGATGTTTGTTGGTGAGTACTGGACACCTACAGCTGCGTCAGATTGGTACAGCCCATCGAAAGCCGATCGGAACTCCGCAAGAACAGTATCCGACCAGTACTCATCTGTTGGATCGATTTGTGTGTCTGGATGGAATGAGAATGCGCCTGCTCCACCGAAGTACTCGATTGGCTCGAAGGATGATTGGAGGTGCTCATCTGCTTTGGTCGAGTATTCGTTACCATGTTCTGTCTCGATTTCTGGATGTTGCCCTAATAATTGAGGAACAATATCTGCACCACTACCGTGTAGTCCCCCAACGAATATTACCTGATCATTCATTATTATTTCCCAATTTCATTTCTACAACAGCAACAGAGTCACGAATACATGTTGCCGGGTATTTGCCATCTTAAATAAGTGGATAATAATAGCACTAATTCTGACAAAATTTGCGATATAACATATAATCCTTATTTGGTATCTAATTATTAGAATTATGAAATCACAGTATATATGGAGTATCTCTACTATTTATCTCCTAACTACGCGGTATTACGTATGTCAGATATAAATTCTAAATGAATAATAAGCCATAGATATGTCTCTACAGATAGTAGTTTTGGGCCACTATATCTATTCAAAAATGATACATTTGTAAACACATCGAATGTTATCAGAACTGGTCGGATGGTATCCCATATTATTTTCCGGTCGTTGGTAAAGACAGAAATGCCGGTCAGTTCAACCGATTAGAATGGCCACCAGTCATCATCGCCTTCCTGGTTTCCTGGAGGAAAGTTCGCAACAATCCGTGGAACACAGCCCTTATCAGGTTTGTAATAGAGACAGTGACCCTTAACGCTCTCTGCGACGTCGTGGTCGTAGTAGTTCGAGGGGGTGTCTCCAAACAACGGTGCACCGTAAGCACCGACTGCTTCCGGACCGAACTGGCCGAGCTGGAAGATTTCGTTGAGAATGTTGTCGTGTTTGCTGTAATAGTTGTTGACCTCCTCGGCGCCGCTGGCGATGGTCGCACCAAACTCGCCGTCAGTCGTGACTGCACTCTGGTTAATTGCACCCCCGATCATGCCGAACGAGCGCACGGGTGCGTGACCGTTCTCGTTTACCAGTTCGTCGAGACAACCAAGACCCGTCCGTGCACCGAGAGAGTGTCCGATCATTCGAACGGTGGTGTTCGGGTTTTGCTCTCGGTAGTCTTCTAACCACGACGCAAAGGCACGCCCATCTTCTTCGGCGGCGTCTTGCACTCCCCACCAGTTCGGGTTGTTCGATGGGTATTTGAAAGTGATCGTCGGATGGGTGTAGCCGTTCTGCTCAAGGGCTGTCTGGAGTGTATACCCCTGATCACCTGCTCCACCAGTAAACAGCTCGAGCCAACCATGCACGTAGATGAGCACTTCATCGGCACCCTGCGGGAAGGTTCCGTGCTCTACGAACTCTGAACCCCCGAGGAGGTCCTCTTGTTTCTCGACGACTGGATAGTCACTGGGAGCGGACATGGCGGTGAGACACTGCGCCTCGGCGACTGTCGCAGTCGCACGTTCGCTCATGAGAGGCAGTCCAGACATGATAGCTGCCCCACCAGCCATCCCCTGGAGGACGGTTCGACGATTGACCGTTCGTCGTGGCGTTTCTTCCGATTCCGTATTTGGGCTATCGCGAAGCACAGAAGACGATACTGCCACAATAACTTATTCATATCTCAGGACATGTATGGGTATTTAAGATATATTCTATAATTCATAATCATTGTTAGCAATAGTGTGTGTACGGGTGAAAGTTGGCTTTTGACACGTTGTTTTCCACAATATGATCAGGTATTGCTCAATCAGTTAACCACGCCTTTGAGGCTGGCAGTGAAGTTGCTGTGGGATGTACCCTGTTGGAGCGGTTTGACGGTTTACAAGCACGGTTACCGTGACGAGGATCCCCGAGGTTATTCCGTTTTGAAGATGTTAACGAAGGGAACTTCTTCGATAACTGGATCCAGTTGCCATATCACTGGTGGTTTGATATGGCGATAGATTGGCTGATTTTTTGGAATCGCTGTGGCTCGTGTCAGTGAGACAGCCGTAACCACCGACTCAGCCGGCTGTTGCGTCCTCAATTTTTACGAGCTCCTCAACCGGAGGGAGTTCGGCTTCTTCCTCGGTGAGAATTTCGATACGTCGGGTGATTTTTTCCTGTGCGTACTCCACAAGCGGGGCCGTATCGATCGTCATGTTGTCACCCTGGACAGCGCCCGCAACGTGACCCATCAACTCCTGAAGCGTTTGCTGGACGACATTCGATGAGACCTCGTCCTCTTGGATCAGTTCGCGGACTTTTTGCATCCCGAAGCCGACATGACGACCCTCGTCGCTTCGGACGTACGTAATGCCCTCAATAAGCCCTTCGAGATGGATGGTTTCGTCTCCTTCGAACATTTCTGGTCCATCTGGGCTGAAAGCAGATTGGAGGCCGTAGTATCCAGTCTGGGCAAGCACGCTCTCGACAGTGAGATGGTAGTGGCAGTACGCCTTTGCGCGGGTTTCTGCACTGTCCTCGGTCAACAATCGCTTCATCGCAGCTTCGTTTTTCTCGAACAGGGCAATGTACTCCTCGTTAAAGTATCGCTGGTCGGTTGGTTGGGTCAACTCGAAGTCGCGCGATCGTGCGACTGGATCAATGACTGCTCGCCAGTAACGATCGAAGAACTGGGTGTGTTTGGCCTCTTCATAGAGCTGAGATGTGATGAACATCTGATCGTCAATGTCATCAAGAACGATTGCTAGCGGGGCAAGATCCTCGGTCACTGCCTCTTCTCCAGCACCAAACAGCGCAATAGTGCCCCGAAGGCCGTCGAACTCCGCTTCAGTCATTTCACTCTCAATCAATTTCTGTCGGTCGGATTCGAGTAGCTCCTGTGGGACGTCTTCATACGGATCCCAGTGGCGGTAGACGGCATTTCGGAAGTAGCCACCAGCAAACGAGTCGGGAGTAATGCGCATGTCGCGGCTCGTGTCTTCTACCTGTGTCATGAGACGCCCAGTTGTTAGTGAGAGTACATCCTAACGCTACCTCCGTGTATCCCAGGAGGGTTTAAGAGTCGACGCTGCTCGAATACGGGACGCCCCCGTAACGAGTGGTACAGCTGTATCCGCAGAATTGTTTTCTCTCTGCAGATATTCTCTGCTGGATAATGCGATATACGGTCGTCAGACTCACACCGGTGGACGGTTGTTTCGGTCCGACCGATCGGTTGGCAAGTGATGATCCGAAAATTCATCGACAGACGCTCAATCAAATACAGCTGCTGGACGATGAAACTGCTGTACTGCTCTGTGAAGTTGGAGGTGATAGTAGAACAATCGAACAAACACTCGAGCACAGTTCCGCGACGCTTTCCTATCAGATCTCGAAGACTGAATGTGGGTTTCTCATCTATCTTCACTATCGACCAGGGAAGCTCACTGTAGAGATGCTCACAGTGCTAGAATCACACGAAATTATAATTGATACACCACTTGATTTCACACCCAATGGCGGACTCCGCCTCACAATTTTCGGCGAGAAGCGAACGGTTCAAACAGCAGTGGCGGCACTCCCTGATTCAATCAGGATGGCCGTAGAACGAACCGGCGAGTACGAGCCAAAACGTGAGACCCCGTTTTCGATGTTAACAGAAAACCAACAAGAAACGCTCAAAATCGCCATGGAACAGGGGTACTACGATGTACCGCGACGATCAACCCATGCTGCGATCGCTCAGCAACGCAACCGCACGGCTGGGACGATTGGCGAACAACTCCAGCGAATTGAACGGAAAATATTCGAAGAAATCGTCCGAAGATAGTGAATTACCCCTTCGATTGCGCTTCATCCAACGAAAGGTAGAATGGGCACTGTTCACGACGAACCGGGCGTCACTCAGTCCTCGTAGATCCGGTCGATATACGCTTCGAAGCCGTCGTGAATGGAGCGGCGCTTTTTCTTCATCGAGGGCGTAAGATAGTCGTTCTCGGCAGTCCACTCAACCGGAACGAGTTCGAACTGTTTGATCCGTTCGTGTTTCGGGAAATCAGCGCTAACACGGTCGACCTCTTCGGCGATGTACTCCTCAACGCGGTCGTCAGCACAGATGGCTTCGAGAGAATCAGGAAGGTCGATCTCCTGCTTTTCGGCCCAGTGCCGAACTTGATCGAAATTTGGTACGATAAGCGCACCGATGAACTTCTCGTCGTCGCCGACGACCTGGATCTGCTCGATGCGCTCGGAGGTGGAAAAGGCATCTTCGATGGGCTGGGGGGCGACATTTTTCCCGGTGTCAAGCACAATCAGGGTCTTCAGCCGATCCGTGTAGATGAGATAGCCATCCTCGTCAATGGTGACGATATCACCCGTGCGGAACCACGAATCGCCACCGTCCGAAGCCTCAGTGAACGCGTCCTCGGTCGCTATGGGGTCATTCCAGTAGCCCCGAGTGACATTTGGCCCACGGACGAGTAGTTCTCCGATCGTTCCGTCGGCGTTCTCGCGTCGCTTCTTGCTCACAACGGACTCATCAACCATCACGTCACAGTCCACGACCGGTGGCCCCAGCGTGCCGTGCTTTGGTGCCTCGGGTGGATTGGTGGAGACAACGGGTGCCGTTTCAGTCAGCCCGTATCCTTCGTTGATTGGAATCCCCATCCCGTCGAACAGCTGGGCGAGTTCTTTCGACAACGACCCCCCACCAGATATGAACGAGTCGATGTTGCCACCGACGCCTTCACGGACACTGCTGTAGACGAGTTTGTCTGCGATAGCGTGTTTGATCTGCAAGACTAGATTCGGTTTCTCGTCTGGATCTCGCTTGATAGTGCTGTACTCCCGAGCCACGTCGAGCGACCAGTGGAAGATCCGTTCGGATACGTCCGATCCAGACGCCTGTGAGCGCATTTGTTCGAAGATGCGTTCGTACACTCGAGGAACGCTCGTTGCACCAGAGGGCTTGACGATCTCCAGATCCTCGCTCACGGTGTCCGGAGACTCGGCGTAAGCGACAGTCCCACCCGTAGCGAACATCGAAAAGTGTCCGGCCAGGCGCTCGAAGACGTGTGCCAGCGGCAGGAACGACAGGGTTTGAGAATTCTCGTCGATGACGGGCACGTCGGCGTCCTTATCCGGTCGAGGACCGAACCGTTTCCGGACCTGATTGACGTTCGCACGGAAATTCCTGTGGGTCAGCATTACACCCTTTGGATCACCTGTCGTTCCGGAGGTGTAAACGAGCGATGCGAGATCACTTGGATCACACCCTTCGAGACGTTCCGTAGATACATCCTCCTCGAAGGCCGATTTCCCGCGTTCATAGATATCCGCCAGCGAGTAGACATCAATCGTGGCGTCTGTAGTCTCGAATGAGTCCATCACGACGGCGAACGATATATCCAGTTCGTCTTCAATCGAGAGGACACGGTCAAGAAGTTCCTCGTTCTCGCAGATAACCCCTGACGCGCCCGAGTCGTCCAGCAAGTATTGCACCTGACGCGCGTTCGACTCGGTATAGACGGTCGTAACGATAGCCCCCACCGAGAGGAGCGCAAAGTCACACTGGGCCCACTCCATTCGCGTGTTCGCGAACAGTCCGACGCGATCACCGCGTTCGACACCGAGATCGATGAATCCAGCACCCAACCTCTGGACGACCGTCAGCATATCGTCGTACGTTAGCGATGCGAACTCGTTGTTCGGCGCTTTGGGGTAGGCAACGCCAGCCAGTGTGCGATCATAGATGCCGCCTTTATACCTCTGGGCATCACGGTCACTGTTTCGTCGGGCACTCGCGACGAACATCTCGCCCAGCGTGTCCTCGCCAATCACTTCGTCCTCGTAGCTCCGCTCTGCACGGAGCCAGCCCGGTGTGTTTCGTCCGTGGTCATCGATCTCGTCGGATTTTTGCATCTATACGACCTTCTTTCCGACTATAGGACCCTATATGCTTTGGTGGGTTAGCATAACTGGAACGGAAATTAGAACAACTCCTTCGGGTGGGATCAAAGTTGTTTGTGTATGACACGAATTACGGGAGAGGAGCAACAGATCTGTGGCTGATTAACTGTGTCACGTTACAATCTCGATATCCGTACTGTTACATTCTGGGCATTGCTCGGAGGGGCCTGCAAAGGTTTCTTCACACCGTTTGCAATAGTAGGTTTTTCCGTCCTGATCAGTCGTTTCTTTGGCAGCAGACTGCATATCCTGTTTGAACTGTTCGGCCTGCCGTCCGAGCTTTTTAAATAGACCCATTATGATCACTACTAACGTTCCACAACCCAATAAGCGTTCGCCAGATCTGCTCTTGTTCACGGATATGGCTGTGATTTGTACTATCCATATGCCATAGTCGGGAGGATTGTTCTGCGAACAGAGTAATGGATATAATTAAAGACACAACAACTAGTAGCAGCAATCGTCCACAATTTTCAAGGATAGGAGAACCAAAAGAGGCCCAAATGTATTGTTCAGGCAATTTAGGGGATGGTGCTGTATGACACAGGGAATATCATCACCGGATTCAGTTCCAATTACTACTGATAGAATATCGCACTCGGAAGTCGAAAATAGCTCACGCTACAGCAAAACTACCATTCCACAATAAAATGTACCACGCTTTCGAACCATCAGTAGTAACTACTGTCAATTTGGGCCTGTCCCGTATGACAGTTATCTGGGTTGCCGTGATATGGCGTCCGTTTGGGTTCCGTCCGGGTAGGGGTCCGAGTGTTGCGTGGTGGTAGATCCGCTCTCGATCGGAGGGATGATTTTGCACGCTTTATTTCTCATCAGGCACTTCTTCCAGTAGCTGTCGCAGTTCGGCAAGATACGCTTTGAACGTTGAGACCCCGTGCTTGGTGATTCGATAGCGGGTTTCGAAGCCATTCTGTGCCCATGCTTTGCGTGATTCAAGACAGTCGGCTGTTTCGAGCGTTTCGGTGTGTGCAGCGAGATTCCCATCGGTGAGATCCAACACGTCACGGAGCCGCGAATACGACACGTCCCGGTGGCGATACAGGATGCGCATTATTCGAAGCCGGGTGGGTTGGTGAATGAGTTCGAGTTCTGAGTCGAGATCCATCCCTTACCCTCGCATGGAGATTGCAAGCCCTGTGAGAAAGTACACACAACCCTGCAAAAAGCCAGTGGCAAAGCCCGCTTGAACGGCATGCAGTTCAACCGTGCTCAACAGCAGATTCCCGAGCAGAATCACCACACCGGCTACGATGAGCGGGATGAGAGCCCAGCGTTTTCGGTACAGATAGTAGTACCAGCCGCCAAGAAGAACTGTAAAAAGTCCAGCAGTAATTCCCCAGGTGATGTAGACGTTCATAGTGGAGCCGACAATGATCTGTACGCCAAACGCCATGAGAAAGAACACAATCGTAAACGCAACACCGAGCCAGTTGTACACTGGCGCGTCCGATTCACCGAGAGAAATCGAGTGTGTCTTCCAGAGCACAGAGGTAATTGTCACTGCTCCGCCGATCCATGGAGCCCAGAGCAGGGATTCGATCACACCAGCATACGCGTGGCCGCTGAGCCATGACTCCGCTGAGGCATATGATATTGGAATTGCTCCAATCGCGAGCGCGAACACCATTAGTGTCAGCCCAAACGTCCGAACTGTCAAAGTTTTGTCGTACCCTTCGATCTCCGTCAGCGTCTCTATCGCTTCCGTTGGAGACAATCCTTCTGTCGTTTCTTTTGCCATCACGTCACAAAAAGCACCACATAAATAAATCAAATTCGGGGCTTTCTCGCACAAAGCAACCACAGATTTATTACGGACGAATTCAGCTTCATATGAGAGATCTGATCCGGTGTACGGTTCGAATGTAATAAACTATAATTGGTATGATTTGCATAAGAGGTGAAGTATTTACTGTAGCTAGAACGGATTGGCTGTTATTCAATCATCTAATACCACTATGAATAGGCGATTGATCGGTCTTAGACGGTTATTACTTTAATGACATTTAAAAACAGTTTAGTTCCATACTATTGTTAATTAGTATGACACATATTTATATAGACACACTTTGACCTTCATGTAGAAATCTAAATCAATAGAATATTCTGGTGGTTCCCACCGTACAGGAACGCACCAGACAGGTGATTTCAGACAGCGCGCACTGAGAGCGCCTCTTGTAGAAATCTTAACAGAGGCGATACACCTCATCGAGCCAGACTGGTTCATCTCCGGTCAGTATCGGCGACATATGCTCATCCCAGCGTGATTGAGCCTCACTCTCGGCCATAACTTCCCTGAATGCCTCCGGATTCTCGAGTTCAAGCACGCCGAACACAGTACCATCGGCCTCAAACACGCTGTAACGTTCGATTCCTGCATCCGAATCGAGATACGCGGTTTCTAACCATTCCGGAACCTCTTCGTGCGCGGTTCGATAGTCGTCTCGCTTTCCCTCCTCTATCCGTAACTGGAATGCAATTCGCTCCATACTGATAAGGGTGCGAACGAATCCGCTTAGCTGTTTTGGGTGTGTGAATCGAGCAGTTCGATCGGATGACGGGGGGTTCGTTCGAGCAGATCGTCGAGTTGGTCGGAACAGGAAGTACCACTGGCGACGACCGTTCGATCGCTCGTCGCTGGGGTTTGGAACTGCTCGGTAAGCGCCGTACCAACATCGACGCTGAGATCATAATACTCACTCTTATAGCCGAACGAGCCGGCCATGCCACAGCACTCGACATCGCTCTCAATTACGTCGAAGCCGAGCCGTTCGAGAACGGCAGTCGTGTACGATTCGAGCCCAAGCGTTCGCTGTTGACAGTGAGCGTGATACGCCACTGGCTCAGCAGCCCCCTCGAGTGTCGTCAGATCACCACCGTTCTCGAGCAGTCCATAGATATACTCGAACAGATCGTAACTGGCCGTAGCGATCGGTTCAGCACGCTCTCCGTCGAGTAATTTCTCATACTCCGAGCGAAACATGGCCAGTTCGCCGGGTTCGATGACGACCACGTCACGCCCATCGTCAATCAAGGGGATGAGATCTGCAGCCACTGCACTCGCATGACTACGGGCAGTGTCGATCATTCCCTGTGAGAGTGGTGCGCGACCAGACGACCGAATCGCCGGCATTTCGACGGCAACGCCGAGTGCTTCGAGTACACGCACCGCCGCCTTGCCACGTTCGACGTGGACTGTATTGGTGTAACAATCCGGATAGAGCACCGCCATCCGACGGACAGTATCGAGGGCTGGACCATCACGAGAGTGAAACCACGATCGCAGGGTTTCTCGTTTGAACTGTGGAAGCTCACGGCGATGATCGATCCCCAGCGTTCGTTCGAGAACGCTCCTGACCCCCGGCAGTTTGGGGAGCCAGTTCGAGACGGGCGCGGTTTTGCTCGCCAGCGTCGCTACCCGCTCGAACGACCCAAAAAACCGTTTTTGTGGATCAAGGCCGTCGGGCTGTGTGTCGGGGACGAGCGGATCGACGAGAAACGAGAACGCATCGGCATCACCAGAGCGATTGATCCGGTCGCGGACGACCGTGTTGATCCACGGAATATCGATGTTCACCGGACACTGGTTCACACACCGTGTGCAGCCGGTACAGAGATCGTTGAACGTTGCGGCGCTATCAATTCCCTCGACGGTCGCCTCCCAGCCGGTGGCGATCCCCCCGGAGTACGTTTCTCCGCCAAATGCATGGCCACCGACGTGCTGGAAGTTTGCACACGAGTTGAGACATGCCGAACACCGGATGCAATAGAGCGTTTCGCGCAGTTGTGGATCGTCGCGAACCGCAAGTCGTCCATTGTCGATGAGGACGAGATGGAACGTGCGATCTCGATTGCCGTCTGCGATCGGCGTGTCGGGGTCGTCGAACGGGACCGGGGGCGTCTCCACTGGTGGCGTGAACAGCGACACGTAAGACGTGATGTCCTGGCCAGTTCCCGACCGGCCGATGAGCTCGACGAACGGCTGGAGATCTGAAAGCGTCGGGAGCAGCTTTTCGACGCCCGCAACAGTGATCTGTGTGTCTGGAACTGCCACAGTCTTTCTTGCGTTGCCTTCGCTCGTGACGAGCGCGATCGTTCCGGTGTCTGCCGCAATGAAGTTCGCACCCGTGATTCCAACGTCTGCCGCACGAATTTTGGCCCCGAGATGTTCTCGCGCAAAGTTGGTGAGCTCTGCTGGCGTTTCGAGTGGTTCGTCAAGTTCGAAGGTCTCGTTAAACAACTCGGCGATTGCCGCCCGGGATTTGTGGATGGCAGGCACAACAATATGTGATGGAGATTCATCTGCAACCTGAAGGACGAACTCACCCAGATCCGTCTCCCAGACGGAGACCCCATCCGCAGACAACGCTTCGTTGCATTCGATTTCCTCCGTCGTCATTGACTTGCTCTTGACGACGGTTTCTGCGTTTTCCTCCTGGACAACCTCGCGAATGTATCGGTTCGCATCGTCGGCGTCGTCTGCGAGATACACGGAGCCCCCGTTGGCCTCGACCGCCGTACTGACGGTCTCGATCAGTTCGGGGAGCCGTTCGATCGCGTCCGCTTTGATCGATCGGGCCCGAGTTTTGTACGCATCGTACTCATCGAGTCGGTCAACAGATTCGTATCTGCCCTGGTTAAGGTCAGTGAGATTTTCAGAAACCGTTTCGCCCTCGGTTTCGAGCAGCCGTTCGATCTGTGCTGCCGTTTCGGCCCTGGATCCGTCCATTATTCCTCCACAAGAACGACGGTCACTGTGCGTGGGCCGTGGGCACCGTACACTAGCGATCCCATATCCGCCGTTGCACTCGGCCCTGTCGCGAGGACATGATCGCCTCGACCGGCAGCCACGAGCTCCGAGAGACGATCGAAGGCGGTCTCCATGTCTGGAACAATGTCCGTCGCCCGAAGGACAGCGATATGATGATCGGGAAAGAGACTTGACAGCTCCGAGCCGGTCGGCGTGGCCTCAAGCACCAGCGTGCCGTACGTGGCAATACCGAGCACTGCAGTGGTAATTCCACACACCGCCGTCTGGAGTGCCCGCGGTGTTGGATCGAGAGCCACATCCAGATCGGCCAGCGAACACTCTTCAAACGGCAACTGCACGCCGACGGCTGGCCGTTCGATTACCGTTTTCAGTGTGGCTTCTAGCGATTGTGGTGTAGTATGCTTTACCGACGATTCGACGTCCTGGAGCGACGATTCAAACGTCTCGAGTGGTGTTGGCATGGATCGTATCTAGTTGAAGATGACTCCGCACGCTTTGGTGTTACGGTGAGGGCGAACGCTTCAGTCTTCGAAAAACTGCTCCGGAAATTCGCTGGAGCATCAGGCCGCCACCATCGTCAGTGGATTTCGATCGATTCGATCGATTCGGTGGTCACAGCACAGTCATACGCTCCAAGCGTGGAGGATCCAATTGTGATCTCGCCATCGATCGAGACGGAATCAGTGCCAAAGTTGAACACCCAGGCGTAGGGACCACGCTCTGCGATACGAACGGTATCTGGAAGTCGTTCGTCCAGCCGATCGACGCCAGCCTCCGACAGCACCCTACTGATGATCGTATCGGCAAGTGCAGGCGTCGGCCAGACGCCGACATAGTAGCACGAGCCCTCACCGACGTCGTTACGCGTGATTGCTGGACGGTTCTGATGGACGCCAGTAGCATGTGTCCCGATACACGTTGCAGTCTCGAGAGCGAGCGCTTCGGCCCAGGTGTGATAATCGAACGTTGACCCATCGATCGTTACGCGCGTTTCGAACCGGTCGTCGACCGACTCGTGTTGTGCTACGGTTGCGCCAACGGTGTCCGTGAGTGGTCCGGGTGCCAGTCCCTCAACGAGACGATTCGCTCGTGTTTTTTCACCGGTCCGAAGTGTCGTGAGCAGTGTGCCACCCGATTCGACGTACGCAGTGAGATTTTCTGCGCGTACATCTTCCAGCAGATACAGTGCCGGTGCGATGACGAGCGAGTACGATTCAAGGGGATCAGTCGGCGAGACCACAGCCACGGTGACGCCCCGCCCCCGAAGCGCGGTGTAGTACGTTTTGATGTGTTCCCACGGATCGAACGACGGAGCCATCGACTGGGTGGATAGCGCCCAGAGACTTGGTGGATCGACAACGAGCGCGACGGAGCCATTGATCTCGCCGTCCTCTAGTTGATCCAGTTCGGATGCGACACGGGTAGCGTCGTGATACCCACGATCGGGCGTGCCATCCTGTCGTCGCAGGCCGGCGTGGTACTGTTCCTGTCCCGAGCGACATCGCCGCCAACGGAAGTACGCAACAACGTCTGCTCCGTGGGCTACAGCGTGGTGTGCCCAGAACGCCATTGCGCCGTCTGCGGGTGTCGGCGAATATGGTGGCCAGTTGATCGTGCCAGGCTGTTGTTCAAGCACCCAGACCCGATCGGAAGCGACACCACGATACCAGTCGTGGTTCAGACCCAACTGATCCGGGTTTCCGATTCGAAGTTCCTGGCGGCTTGGCTTCACACCGGGCACCGTCTGTGGTGCCCCGGTCGGATAGACGTCCCAGGAGGCAAAATCGAGATCATCGCGGAACGCGAACGGGTCCAGATCCGTGTGTGAACACATGAAGTTGTGGGTCACGAACCAGTCGTCATTAGCTGCTCGCAGAATGCGTGCCTGCAGTCGATTGTACGCCACAACTCCTTCGTTGGTGAATCTGTGGTAGTCAAGCAAACGACTCGGATGGTGGTCGGCCGGCGTCGATCGGGGTGGGTCGATCTCGTCGAACGACCGGTATCGCTGGCTCCAGAACGCGGTTCCCCACGCCGTGTTCAGCTCAGCAATCGTTTCGTATCGTTCCCGGAGCCAGTCACGAAACGCCCTCCCACAGTCCGAACAGTAACAGAACAACGTCCCGTGACAGCCATACTCGTTGTCGATCTGCCAGCCGATAACGGGGTTAGCATCTACAAATCGGTTGGCGAGCGCGCTAACAATCCGTTCGGTGTGCTCACGGTAGACCGGACTGTTGTAGCAGTAGTGCCGCCGGCTCCCAAA
The DNA here is from genome assembly GCA_027563145.1 of Halocatena halophila. Taxonomy (GTDB): domain Archaea; phylum Halobacteriota; class Halobacteria; order Halobacteriales; family Haloarculaceae; genus Halocatena; species Halocatena halophila. The sequence continues at coordinate 238,914 of CP071307.1, forward strand.
CCCGTTGACAGTACCATCTGGCTCTTGCTGGTGAATCTCAGGATGTCGATCGACGAGCCACTTCGGTGGAGCGGCGGTCGGCGTACAGAGCACGGCCTGGAGATCGTATTCATCGAGCAGTTCCAGCACGGCCTCGATCCAGCTGAAATTGCGTGTCCCCGGTTCTGGTTCGATCTGACTCCAGGCAAACTCGCCAATTCGAACGTACTCGATGCCAGCGGCCGCCATCTGCTCGATGTCGGTCGCCCAGCGTTCGCGCGGCCAGTGTTCGGGAAAGTAACAGACGCCGATGTCCATGCACACCCGTGCGTGACAAACTATATATGCACACCGGTGTCGGCAGATTTTCACATTCTGCCAGTCCGGTATTTCCGGATGAACGCGAGCGGTACATTCATTCCCAAAAGAAAGCACGGGCCGTTTGCTGTATGTCTCTCGCTGGCCGACGGTGGATGCCTTGCGCGTAGTCTCTGTCCGTTACTCGCGTACCAGTGTAATGGGTTTTTAGCCATTCAGATTACACTCAAGATTGAATCGTGGGAAATTCCCATCCGCTGTGGACGGACACGAGCAACTGTGCGGAGGCAATTCGAGTTCTGCTCCGAGACTGCAGTTCGGGGGACGGCCCCGGTTCGGTGGTTCTAACATCCACATAGGGAGCTGGCTCAGAAAACGGCTGCTATCGGTTCCGACCAGGATTTCAAACCAGGGAAATGTTCTACTTTGTTGCTAATAATATCTACTCATGTAGTGGTAATACTATTCACATATTCAGATTGCATTCATCATATGGAATCAAAAGAATTTTAATCTCGAAACATGCTGATTACTATACTCACGTCATGCACTGCCGGTAGACTCTCGATTTCCTTTCGGTGAAACTGACGAGACATCCATATGAGTGACCTAGCCGATCAACGAATGCGACCCAACGGTTGTGGGCGGTGAACTGACCGATGAATGAGTTCGTTCGGACCACGTGTATGCGCTGTGCGGTTGGATGCGGACACGTTCAACGCCCCGCCGAAGACGGCCACGACACACTTTCGGTCCGCGGAGACACGGACCATCCCGTCAGCGAGGGGCTGGCGTGTTCAAGGGGGCTCCGTGAGAGTCGCCCGCCCGAGCGGCCAGAGCTAACACAACCGCTTGTCAGACGGGATGGAACGTTGTGTCCTACCACGTGGGCGGAGGCTCTCGACCACGTCATCAGAACATTCGAAGCAATCCAAGAGCACAATCGAGACGGGATCGCAGTGCTCGCCAGTGGCCAACAGACCAACGAGGCTGCCTACGCGCTCGGAAAACTCGCTCGCGGAGGATTGGGTACGCGATACTACGACGCAAACACGACACTGTGTATGTCAAGTGCGGTCGCCGCCTACGACGGTGCGTTCGGGAGCGATGGTCCGCCCTGTACCTACGACGACATCCCCGCCGCACAGACTCATCTCGTGTGGGGAGCCAACCCAGCCGTCGCACATCCGGTATTGTTTCGCTGGATTCATCAGAGTGTACAGCAATCAGACAGCAAACTCGTCGTCGTCGATCCAGTGGTCACGAAGACAGCCGAGCAGGCCGCCGTTCATTGCCGGCCGGATCCAGGCTGTGACCTCGCTCTCGCGCGGGCCGTTCTCGCGAGAGCCATCGAACGAAACGTGATCGATCGAGAATTTATTGCGTCTGCTACCATTGGATTTGGCGCTGCTCGCGACAGTCTTTCGCCGCCGAACCGTGTGGCGGCCACAGCCGGTGTCTCGATCGCTGAAGTCGATGACCTCGTAGACGCATTCGCCGATCCCACGCTCGTATACTGGGGGATGGGCGTCAACCAGAGCACACAGGGCACCGCAACGGCCAGGGCGCTCATCGACTGCTGTTTGGCGACCGGAAACGTCGGGCCAGCCAGCGGTCCGTTTTCGCTGACCGGGCAGGCAAACTCGATGGGCGCGCGGGTCTGTTCCTCAAAGGGCTCCTGGCCAGGTTACCGGGAGTTTACGGACGCAGACGAACGGCGCACTGTTGCCGACACGTGGGCAATTCCGGTCGAACGACTGCCCGATGATCCGGGACCGGGGCCGGTCGGGATCGTTGAGTCGATCGCTGCCGGGCCGATCGAGGCCCTCTGGACCGTTGGAACGAATCCAGTCGCTGGACTCCCGGACACAACAGCGGTTCGTGAGCGGCTCGATGCCACGTTTCTCGTGGTCCAGGACGCATTTCGTAGCGAGACAGCAGAGCTAGCTGATGTCGTTTTTCCCACAGCAACCTGGGGAGAATCCAGCGGAACGGCCATGAACATGGACCGGACCGTCTCACGAGTCCGTCCAGCGTCTGTGCCTCCTGCTGGCCATCGGAGCGACCTCGAGATAATCACCACGCTGGGAAACCGGATCGTTCCCGGACTGTTCGATGTGTCCGATCCCAGACGCATATTCGATGAGTTTGCTGGCCTGACGGCAGACACCACTGCCGACTGCTCCGGTATTACATACGAGCGCCTAGAGCGCGAGCTCGCGGTTCGCTGGCCCGCACCGGACGAGCAAACAGCAGGTGGCTATCGATATTACAACCGCGATGCTGACAGTGATACCTGGTGTTTTCCAACATCAACCGGGCGAGCCAGTTTTTCGACCGGTTGCCACGATGGCGTCCCCGAACCAACTGACGAGTCGTATCCGTTGACGCTTACCACCGCACGCCGTCACGATCGCTACAACACTGGCGTCCGAACACGCGTCAATGCTGACCGGACAACCCATCCGGTGGCCCGAATCAACCCGGCAACGTTCACTGCTAACGGACGGAAGGCTCCGACCGAGAACGAGCGTCCGCTTATAACCATAGAATCCCGTCGAGCGTCGATCACCGCCCGGGTAGAACCGGATGAAGCGATACCCAAAGCCATGGTCTGGCTACCGATCCATCACCCGGTAACGAACCACCTCACAATCGCAGCGACTGATCCTGACTCGAACGAGCCGAACTACAAACAGTGTGCGGTACGCCTCATCAGATAAAATCAGTTCGAGTGGGTGTCTATGTTGGGTCCGAACCAGAGTGATGCACATAGCCGGTGCTTTCATTTATCACCCATCGAATTATAGCAACTGTCGATTAACAACTGCATATGGACGTTCCACCTGACGTTGAACAACTCATCACGGATGCAAAGCTCATGGCTCACATTGCAACTGCTGTGGACAGTCGGCCACACGTTGCTCCCGTTTGGTATGGCTACGACGATGGCGTTCTTTCTATTCTTACCACTGGAAAGAAACTCGAGAATATCCGAAAGAATCCGAGAGTTGCGGTCTCGATCGAACAACACACGGATGGTAACGCAGAGTGGATGATCTCTTTGCTGGGGACCGCATCGGTATTCGGTGATGACCCTTCGCGTATCAACGAAGCAGCACGCGAAATCTTCCCGAAATATCTGGGTCCGGACGAGGACACCTGGCCCGAGTATATACAGCAGGCGCTCAGCGATGACCCACCCGAATCGCTGGTAACCATTGAGATCGCCTCAGCGACTGTAACCCGGTTCTAGATCCCGTTATCGTGGGGGGCCGTTAGTGTCAGAGATCTATTCTCTGTGGCGCACCATAGAACAGTATGATCACCGCTGTTGGCCGACCGGATCGTGCGGACGTACAGTGTCTCGAGCAGCAGGCGAAAACGCAGTCAGTAGTGTGATAAAACTGCGTGTATAGCCATGCCAGAAATTATAATACAAGATAAGCAATATAAATTGGTCGTGTCAGTTTATGGTGAGCAGTGATCAAAGTGGATGCTGACCACGTAATCGAGTGCTCAGACAGGATTCTCAAGTTGCGTTCACGCAGTATCGGTCGAGATTGGCCGTAACAGAACTAGTAAATTTATTTAAAAAGAATTATGATGATTTCAATCTTGGAAAATATTCAATTGGTTTCTACTTTGTATTAATTACCTATATTTTATATAAAATTTCCATTATTTATTCGTAGTTATGGACCTACTCTCACGGGCACGAAGTCATCAATGGGGTAGGCCATCGATCACGGTAGCACGGAGCCGGTACTTTAGCGTGAACGTTGGAATTTGAGAGCAAAAATGACTGTAATAGCCCTCAGCTACCGTTAGGACGCCTGATTTCCGATGGCAGTGACAGTGTGGTCTATGAGTGATTCACCCGCTATCATTTGGAACGAGTTCGATCAAGGGGGGTTCTGGAGTTGTCATCCCGTGGCCGAGGAAAAAGCTCGGCCAGGGTGGCTGATTGTACCCGGCGTTCTGTCGTGCAAGCCCCGTCCGGTAGTGTGGATCGTGTAACAGCGTCCGAAGCCGATGGTCCGTCTCGTGGGGCGTCGCATAAATCCGCAATGCCTCGCTGTCGGCGCGCCGCCAGATCACTTCTTCGCGCCAGTCACCGAGAATATCGCCGGAAATACACGGATTGCCCTTCGTCCAGTTGTTCGATCGCGTGCCTTCGAACGAGCGCAACAGCTCTAGCGATTCTGTTTCCGGGTCGTACTTTCTGAGTCGTCCAACGCCGTAGCCACCATCACCGTGCCAATCGTGATCCAGCAACTCCCGGTGTAGATTGCCACTCCACCAGAGCGCGGAGTTCACCGAGTCGATCGGTTCGTCAGAGAGCTTTGTACCCATCGCACTCCAGGTCCCAACGCCACCGGTTGCCCACGCCTCAGCACCGCGATGGGTTGGATCGATGTCGGCCACCATCGCACGCCCAACGTCATCACCATCAGCAGCCCAGATGTACTCCCCACTGTGGGCGTCTCGCATCGAAGCACTCGGTGCGCCGGCCGGTGGATACTCCGACGGAACGAAGATCTCCAGTCCTTCTCGATCCGGGATGAAGTTACCACAGTGGAGTGCGTCGGGATTCACCATTGATGTGGTGTGGAGCGGACTCCCATCGTGGTCGATTACTGCACCACCGAAAACGATCTCGTCGTGGCCATCACCGTCAACATCAGCCGTCTCGAGCGTGTGCGCACCCTTGCCCTCGTATTCCGAGTGGCCATCAGTTGAGTCGAACACCCACCGAACCGATAGCGAACCGTCACGGAAGTCCCAGGCGGCGAGCACCGTCTTTTCGTAGTAGCCACGCGTCATCACGATGCTGGGATGCTCGCCGTCCAGATACGCCGTTCCCGCAAGGAACCGATCCACGCGGTTGCCATAACAGTCACCCCACGAGCAGACATCACCGCGAGCCGGTTCAAACGACTCGGTTGCGAGTGCTTCGCCGGTCGATCCGTCGAACACGGTGAGATATTCTGGTCCCTCAAGGACGTAGCCAGCGTCGTTCGAGTGATCGGCGTTGGGATCGCCGACCACGTTCCCTGCCGAATCGGTTGTCCCGTCGGCCGTTCGGACCGCAACTTCTGCCACACCGTCGCCATCGTAATCGTACGCCTGAAACGGGGTGTAATGTGCACCAGCCCGGATGTTCTGCCCCAGATTGATTCGCCAGAGCTGCTCGCCATCGAGCGTGTAGCCATCAAGCAGCACGTCACTGGTGTGTCCAGTCTGTGAGTTGTCTTTTGCGTTCGATGGCGACCACTTCAACACGATATCGAGCGAGCCGTCGCCTGTGAGATCGGCAACAGCCCCATCGTTGGCGTGATAGGTGACGGTCTCGCCATCCTCACCCTCCACCGGATCGGGTTTCTCGAGGGGGATCTCCAGATACTGCTGATCCCACACCTCGACTGGCTCCGACTGTCCCCACCGCGCACCGTTCGATTGGCCACGATTGTCGTTGTCGGGCCGTCGACCTGACCCGTTTCCGATTGGTATTACCGAGTATGTCGACTCGGTTGTGCCGTCGGTGTCCAGATAGTTCGTGCTGTCAGTGATCGGTGCGTCGGTTACTTTTGTCCCATCCCGATACACGTGAAATCCGAGAGCAGCCGGTTCGGTTCCAAGCAGCCGCCAGCGAACCAGCACGCCGTCTTCGACCGGAATCGCCACAACCCCACGATCGAGCGCCTCCATTCGTTTTGGTGTGTGTGATTCACGCCGTTCGGCCGGCGGTGACGCACTAATCTGTCCAACACCCCCCGTGATGAGCATCCCCGTTCCGAATGCAAGCCCCCTGAGCACCCTCCGCCGGGGCGACGAAATGATCGACTCGTGTGCAGTGCTATCTTCCAACATTTTTCGTTGCGGTCGCTCTTTTCGATCCAGATACTATATATGTTTGGGTTATTTGGATGGTATCTTGATTGATTCGGAGGTGATCTGAGTATGTTCTGTGGAATAACCGACAGTGACGATCCGATAGTGTCGGACGAGATCAGGCGATCTGGGACGATCCAATGGCGGAATTGCCGATAATCGGTCACGTAATCACTGCTCAGTGGTAACCACGGTAGAAATTATGACCGGGAGCACGTAATCTGATTCATCCGGCTGTATCGGATCGCCTCAGCCGGGAACATCGATCCGCACAGGGTCTGAGACAGAACTGCCGGCATCGTTGACCGCAGCAAGGCGATACGTGATCGAACAGCCTGACTGCGGTGGGGTGTCAGTATACCGGGTGGAAAATGTTCGCACCCCCAGATTGCGCGTTACTGACCGTCTCTCGTCGTCTACCGTACGAACGAGCGTATATCCCGTCGCACGTTTGGCCACCGTCCATTCGAGTTCGATTGCCCCAGAGGAGATCGATCGGACCAAAAGCGAAGGCCGCTCTGGGACTCCACACTCTGTGGATTCATACTCACGCAGTACGAATTTCCGGCTCCCGTTCTCACCGGGCCGTTCGAGCGGTACCGAAAGCACGCCGTCCGATCGCCACCGGGGACCATCGCATTTTCGACCGTCGAATCCGATGATGGGATCGGTGTCGAGCGCGTAGATCGTCCAGTCGTCGTATCGTCCGTCCGCCGTAGCGTGTGCACAGTAGAGCCGACCATCGACAACCATATAACAAAGACAGTCATTGCTCGGTCCAATGACCAGGTGATCTCGATTGAGTATGGGCTGGGAGAATGAATCACGTTTGGTCGGTTCGATCTCGGTCTTCTCAAGTCGGATCGAGGGGACATCAATGATGGATTCGTGGAACGTCCCAGACTCCTCGCGCCAGTAGTGCACGTAGTGGAGCGACCGGTGGTCTTGATCTTCAGTTCGAACCGTAGACCGGATGGTGAACACGTGTGGTCGATCCTTCGAATCGATCGTCTGGGCCCCCTGATTGATGAGCCATGCGTTCGTCGGAATCTCGACGACGACATGCCCATCGTCATCGATCGAAATCGGATCGTCAGCCGTGAGATCTGCGAGCCGGTTGCCGGTGGTGTCATAGAATGTACGACCGTAATTGTCGCTGTAGGCATAGCAGAGGTCGTGATTGCTCGCCCACGTTTGCCACGTTTCGCGCCAGGTCCAGGTGACGTGAAGCCGATCACGAGAATCGAACGTCCAGTCGTGAAAGTAAGCGCTCCGCCTGCTCGAGCCATCCGCCCAGTCGTCATAGTAGCCCTCACTGGTGTGCGTTCTACCAATTCGCTGCCAGCGGTCTGCACCCGAATCGAATTCGAACAGGAGTGAATCTCCATTGCCCGACGATCCACTCCGATACACACAGTAGAGCGTCCCAGAACAGTCGTTGAACAGTCGAGGATAGGTCACTGACGGATTGTCAATCGCAGCATCGGGATGATTTGTACTCGAGTAGAACTGCGCAGTTGTCAGCGATGTTGGTGGCGCGCTCGTGAATCCGGGCACCGACCGATACCACTGACAGTCGTCATCGTGATGGTCGAAAAAGAGATGGAGCCGGCCGTCTGGGTTGCTCACGCCGAGAACGACGTTTCGGTGGGAGTCATCCGCGGTGAGTGTGGCCGGAAACGCGAGCTTATCGAGTGTCTCATCGCCTAGATTGCGCCGACAAAGCGTGAGCCGTCCGCCGTCGTCCCAGTAGACGGTATACTGATGGTCACCAACCGAGAGGACTTTTGACTGATCGTACGGCGCGTTGTTGAACGATTCGTACGCCGGATCCGCGATCGAAATCTCTCGGGCCAGTGTGAGCCACATTATGTGAACTCGCACATTACCTCGTCTGCAAACAGTTCCATCCCGCTCGTGTCAGGAATGTCCAGAAACCAGCACTGGAACTTCGTCACCCCGACGTCGATGCGGCGTTCGATCGCCTCGACACACTCCTCGGGCGTTCCCATGATGAAATACTCACGGGCGTCCGCCTCGGTTTCGATCGGTGCCCGATCCTGGTAGCTCTCCTCGAACTGAATGGGTGTCATCAGTTCGAGCAGACGATCGAGCGTCGTTTCGTCCCGTGTGCAGATGACGTGGCCATCCCAGGAGTACTCGATCGTATCTGGATCGCGACCAACCGTCTCACAGTGCGATTCAATGACGTCAATCTTCCGTACGAGCGTTGGAACGTCGCCATTAAACACGTCGGTGTTCCAGATGTCCGCGTGTTTTGCGACGAGCTTCAGCGTCACTTGCTCGCCCTGTCCACCGACGAGAATCGGTGGATGTGGATCTTGTACCGGTGGAGGCGCACACGGTGCGTCCTCGATCTGATAGTACTCACCGCCAAAGCTCGCGCCCGTATCGCCAGCCCCCCACATCCGTTTGATGAGTCGAATCGACTCATCGAGTCGCATCAGTCGGTCGAAGCCGTCTCGATACTCCCAGTCATAGGCGTTGTACTCGTGTTCGTGCCAACCGGCACCGAGTCCGAGCTGTAACCGCCCCCCAGAGATCACATCTAGTGTGGCTGCCATTTTCGCAACCAGCGCCGGATTCCGGTAATCGTTGCAGAGCACGAGCGAGCCGATGTCGATCTCGTCGGTAAATCCAGCCATCGCCGACAGCAGCGTCCAGCATTCAAACTCTGCGCGATCGCGTCCGAGCATCAGGTGGTCCGGGGCCCATGCCGCATCGAATCCCAGCGTTGCTGCGGTTTCGATCGTGTCTCGTGTCGTCGACCAGTCGAGTACCTCATAGGATGGCGTATCCCGATGTGTCGGCTCCTTGCTTCCCGTCTCGGGCGCTCCCGCGAACACCGGCACGTTGAACTCAAAGCTGATATCGCTCATTGGTCGTCAACGGCGTACGATTCGAGCGCACTGTGGTTGAGCTGTGAGCTCAGGCCAACGCCTTCGGGAAGTTCGAGCACACCGTCAGTGGCATCTGGAGGACTAGCGTAGATCGCATCGGCGTACGTCGAGTCTTTCTCGGACTGCTGGTCTTGATACCACTGCGGAATCGGGAAATACTCTGCCATCGGCGCGTTCGTCGATGCGGCGATGAAATGGAGATGTGGATTCGTTCCCGAGTGAGGGATCACCGGCACGTCGTGTGCGCTAGCCAGCGCATCGATTCGGAGCAGTTCCGTGAGTCCACCACAGCGGTGCACGTCGGGCTGGAGAATGTCCACCGCGCCCCGTTCGAGGAGTTCCTCGTGCCCCCAGCGGGTGAACTCGTGTTCACCACCGGAGATCGGTACCTCGGTTGCATCCCGAATTTCGGCGTACCCATCAATGTTGTCGGGAATGACCGGCTCTTCGACCCACGCGAGATCGTATTTCTCAATCCTCTTGCACATCTTTTTGGCATACCGGACCGACCAGCCCATATAGGCGTCGCCGGCGATCGCAATATCGTGGCCGACCGCATCCCTGACTGTCTCGACGATCGCCTCGTTCTTTCGCATTCCCTCGCGGCCGGCCTCTGGACCGTACTGAAACCTGAGCTTTACGGCGTCGAATCCCGCTTCGACGTACTCGATTGCCTCTCGCTCGAGTGTCTCGAGATCAACTGGATGTAAATTGCTCGCATAACACGGGATTTCGTCGGTGACCGGTCCACCAAGCAGTTCGTACACCGGCTTGTCAGCTGCTTTCCCCGCTATGTCCCAGAGTGCGAGATCTACGGCACTGATTGCCTCGATCGCCGCCCCTTTGCGGCCAAACGGGATCGTCGCTCGGTACATAATATCCCACAGCCGTTCTCGCCTGGTTGGATCGCACCCAACGATGAGTTTCGAGAGCGTCTCATCCACGATCGTTTTGATGGCACCCGTTGCCCAGTTGCCGTGACCGACACCCGTGATCCCGGCGTCCGTCTCGATTTCAACGACGACATCGCCGACCGGCCCCATCCATTTGCGTCTCGCCTGTGGGTTGTTCCCCTCGGCGTTGTTGTACTCTTCATAGCCACTCATCACCGTTACGAGCGGGAACTCAACGAATTCGCCCCAGGATTCCGTACTCACATTTGTCGCAGAGATGTCGGTAATTTCCATCGTTCGGTATCCAAACGTTTCATCCAGAGACCAAAAGCGTTACTGTTAGGTCACCAGCTCCGCCTGCAGTTCACGGATGCGATCTGTGAGCGATCGTTAGTTACCGAATTCGAACACCGGTTTGCAGGTTTCTGAGGCGAGAAACGCTTCGAACGCCTGCTCTGGATCCGATGTGTCGTACGACCGATCCAGGATGGTATCAACGGCGATCTCACCACGCTCCATGAGTCTGAGTGCCTGTTCAAAGTTCGTCCACGTCGAGCCATACGACGTATTGAGTTCGACTTCACCTCGGACGGTGTCCGTAAACGCCAGTTCGCTGTTCTCGTTTGGAATGCCAACCACGACGACCTGTCCACCCTTGCGGACGGCCTGGAGTGCACTCTCAATACCCGAGTGGTGGCCGGTCGTATCGAAGACCACGTCGAAGCCCAGCCCATCAGTAGCCGATGCTGTTATTTCGTCGAGATTGGGTGCGCGAGCTGTCGTAATGTCCATCGCTTCGAGTAGTGGGAGCCGATAGCTTTTGTCCTGGTCGAGCCCCGATACGACCACAGTTGCACCAAGTGAATCCGCCACGGCCGCCACCAGGACGCCGATCGGACCGGGGCCCTGGATCAGGACCGTATCACCAGGCGTGGTGTTCGATTGATCGAGTACCGCCCTCGTGGCGATGCTCGTCGGTTCAGTTATTGCGGCGTGATCGAGCGAAACCGCGTCCGGTACGGCATGAAGATGTGCAGGATCGACGGCGACGTACTCTGCATACGCGCCGTCGCGGTGCATCCCGGTGATCGAGAAGTTCTGACACACGTTCGACTGTCCGTTCTTACACTGAAAACAGTCTCCACAGTCGTGAATCGGCTCTTCGACGACTGCATCACCCTCGACAATGCTGGTAACGTCGTCACCAACCGCCACCACTTCGCCAGAGTATTCATGGCCCATGATTCTCGGAAGCTGAATCCATTCGTATCCGCCGTCGTATTTATACGCGTGCGCGTCGCTTCCACAGATACCCGCCGTGTCGACCGCAACGAGCACTTCGTGGTCTCCAATCGACGGTGTTTCGCGCTCGGCTATCGCTATCTCCTGGGGGCCCGTCTGAACAATTGCTTTCATGATTTGTCGTATTCCGTCATCTGGTTTCGTTCACGCCACAACCACAACTACAAATTCGTTGCTGGCCGTCCAGCTGTCCGTGTGTAGTGGCCTCACATGGATGGTGTCGTGTGGACCGTCTACCGTTGTAGTGACACTACTGACAGCTTGGCGTGTCATTACACAATGGTATCCGTCACCGTACCTTAAAGGTAGCGTCCGATTCGTCGTCCCACACGGCGAAACGTCGTCAAAATTCGCCTGTACCGTTTCCCAATCGCCTGCGTACTAGCACGATTTTCAAACCGAAATCGAATCGTCCGATATCACCGGATCAATTCGAAGAGATTGTCGATTGCTTCTACCACAGCACCCACTGTAGACCATCTGAGTCGAGGCTATCACGAGTTCTATTACAATAGTACGCCTGTAATGATTTGGCCACTCATCTCCGAAAATCTGCTCCATCGCCAGCCACGCCGAATGGAGCGCAGAGATTTGTCCTTGAGCCCTGTCTGTAATCCGGTATCGACGGACGGTCAGATGCAACATGCCTGGATCCCAGACACAACCGCACCCAACCATCCGTTCGAGTAGTCTCACAAACGGTTCGAACGCCAACCGTGGCAACTATTTTCAGCGATTGGATCATTGAGCCAGAACCCACACCGATGGGTACTCACCGCAGATGAACAGCTTGGTGCCCCCGTGAGCCACGACAGCGATGTCGCTGTGAGTGATCAATCCGGCGATATCGGATACTTTTAAGTGTTCGGAGTCGATTCTTGTTGGCATAGCACAATGACAGAGACGGTAGACGTTCCGGTGAACGCAACTCAGATGAGTTTTACGGTCGTATCGGCCCTGCAAGAGCTCGGCGAAACCGGTGCCGCAGAGCTCTCCAATCACCTCGATATTCCGAAAAGCACGGTCCACGACCACCTCAAGACGCTCGAAGCGCTCGAGTTGGTGATCAACGAGAACGGGCAGTACCGAATTGGGACTCGATTTCTGGAGTTCGGTGGCCACGCTCGCCAGCAGATGAAGATCTACTCGGTTGCCCGCCCTGAAATCAGATCTCTGGCCGAACGGACCGGTGAACACTCGAATCTCATGATCGAAGAACACGGTCGTGGCGTGTTTCTCTACAAGGCCGAGGGGTCGAACGCGGTGCGTCTGGATACGTACAACGGCTACCGAGTTCCGCTCCAGACGACCGCGCTTGGCAAGGCAATTCTGGCCCACATTCCCAAAGCCCGTGTTCGTGATATCATCGACCGACACGGAATGCCTCAGGTGACCGATTCGACGATCGTTGGGGAAAACGAGCTCTTTGCGGAGTTGGCCCAGATTCGCGAGCAGGGCTATGCGATCGATCACGAAGAACGGGTTCGTGGAATGCGCTGTGTGGCCGCACCACTTCTGCGCAACGGTGACGTTCTGGGAGCGATCAGCGTCTCCGGACCCACCAGCCGAATGCAGGGTGATCGGTTGAACGAGGAGATCCCCGACTGTGTACTCAGCACGGCGAACGTCATCGAGGTGAACATGACCTACTCCTGACCGACGCTGCTGGAACCGGGCGCAGCCACTCCGCGTTCCCGAATTGGGAACGATCTCCCGGGCGTGAATCACAGAACGGAACAGCCATCGGCTGCTCGCTGGGAGCCATTCGGTGACAGCGAGCACAACAGCTAAGTATACGATGGTCCGAACCTACTGACGTACTACATGAAGTTTGGAATTTTCCCCATCGAGGGAGGAGACCGCTGGAGCGGCGTCGTCGAGCAGTGTCAGTTGGCAGAGAACGTCGGCTTTGAGACTTGCTGGGTCAACGACCACCAGGCAACCGAAGGCGACAACTACTGGCCATCGCCGTTGACACGGCTGACCAGCATCGCGACGGGAACAGAGTCGTTAGAGCTCGTCACGAGCGTGCTCATTTTGCCGCTGTATCACCCGTTGCACGTTGCACAGCGGGCGGCGATGCTCGATAATATCTCCGATGGACGACTGACGCTCGGCGTCGGACTGGGCTACGTCGAAAAGGAGTTCGAGGCATTCGACGTGCCGATGGACGAACGGGCCGGCCGATTCATTGAGGGACTCCGATTTCTCGATCTGTTTCTCTCGGCCGACGAACCGATTACCTTCGACTGTCCTTTCTTCTCCGTTGAGGACTGGGAGCCCCTCCCCGACACGGTACAACAACCACGCCCACCGCTCTGGGTGGGTGGCTGGGGCGATAAGCAGATCGCTCGCTCGGTGAAATTCAGCGACGCGTGGGTTCCGGGTGTGGTCGCCGATCTTTCCATTGTAGAAGACCGCAAGGAACTCCAGCGCGAGCACATCCAGCAGAGCGACCAGTCGTTCGACGAGATCGATCATCCGCTGATGCGCGAGTGTGTCATCGCAGAAACCGAAGCCGAGCTCGAATCCCGCCGGGAGTATCTCCACAGAACGTATCTCGATGAGTATGGCGGTGAGTTCTCACATCCGTTGATGACCGCAGACTCCGTTGAGGAGTTTGACGTGCTGGCTGCGGACCGATTCATCTACGGTACGCCCGAGCAGATCATCGAACAGATCGAATCGATCAAAGCGCGCTTCCCGCTGGATCAGCTGACGCTCAGGTTCCATCATTCGGGCATGCCTGACGAACTCGTTGCCGAGCAAATCGAGCTGTTTGGCGAGCAGGTCATTCCCGCGTTCGAGTAGGTCGTTCGGTCGTTCCGAACGCAGCCTCAGAGTTCGTCGAGCTCGTCCAGAATTTCTCGAAGCGCCTGTCGTTCTTCCATGTCGATCTGCTGTTGGGGTGGGAGCAGCGTGTCGTGCTCAAAGATGCCCTGCATCTTGAGCGCGGCTTTCACTCGCGCGCGATAGCGTCCTTCTGGCGCACCGAACACGTGGTTGGTCAACGCGAGCAAGCGCTCACGGATCTCCTTTGCCCGCTCCATGTCGCCGTCGTGAACCGCACGAATCTTCTCAACGTGGAGTTCGGGGACCAGATTCGCATAGCCGATCAACCCAGTTTCGGCACCCAGCTGGTAGGCGTGCATGAGAAACGTGTCGTTGCCCGTCAGCATCGTGAAATCGTCGCGACAGTGATCCAGCGCGCGGACGGTCTCTTCATACCGGACCGGATCGAACGATGCCTCCTTGAACCCGATCACTTCCGGGAGCTGGCAGATTTCGACGTGGGCACTGATCGGAAGGCCGGCACTGCCCCAGGTCGGAAACTGGAAGTTGATCAGCGGGATGTCGACTGCCTCACCCACTCGCCGGAAATGTTCGACGGGCTCTCTTGGATCCTGGTTGGCGTAGATGTCGAGCGGTAACAGCATGATTCCGTCGGCACCAGCCGCCTGTGCCTCCTGTGCCATTTCGACCGCCTGGTGAGAGCTTTCCCCGTATACGCCCGAGAACACCGGCGTGTCACCAGCCGCCCGTTTGTGAACGCGGATGATTCGTTGTTTTATCTCCCGAGAGAGCATTTTACACTCACCGGTGTGGGCGTTGGCGACGAGCCCTGCAATACCGTCGACGCTCGAGAGCAACTCCACGAGCGACTCAAGATCCGATTCGATGAGGTTATATTCGGGCTCTGGCGTCCACGGCACTGCGGTTGCCGGCATGATACCACCGGCTATCTGTTCTTTTAGCGGCCGATAGGCGTCTTTCAGCATATCCGTATACTTCTCTAGCGGCCATGATTGAAACTGTTTCGTTACCAGTGATAGGTTCGACGGACAACCGGCACAACGCGTATGACAGAAAACCCGATCACGACGTTCGCGTCTGCCAAACGGGACCCCGTAGCTACCTCAATCCAATGTATTTGATAGCCGGTGGCGGTCACGTGATTAGGATTCGACTGTATACCAGAGCCAGTACCCGCCGTAGCCAACGATGGCCGTCACTACACAAGAGATACCCAGAACGCCGAGAATTCCAGCAAGCGGGCCGACCCAGAGGACCCATCCGAGTGCCCACAGCAGCCCACCAAGAAGCAGACAGCCCCAGAAGAGCCGACTGTTCGGAAGCCGTTCGCCGATCGTACGCACCAGGGCAATCGACGTCACTGTTGGTCGCCTCCTACTGCGACGGCGTCATCGCTGTCTTTGCTCACCGGGGAGCTGTCCCAGTACTCATGCTCCTCGTCCGCCCTGAAACACCGACACGGATGGCCATCGTCGCTGGCTGCGATCTCTGGTGGGGAGCGCTCCTCGCAGAGTTCGCGTGCGTTCGGACAGCGTGGGTGGAAATTACATCCCACAGGGAGTGCTGTCGGATCCGGTACATCGATCGTTCTGATCGGTGGTTGTCCGTCGTCATCTCCGTAGAGATTGGGTGTCGCCCATCGGAGTGCCTTCGTGTACGGATGTTGTGGGTTGTCAATGATCTCATCGACCGTTCCCACCTCAACGATCCGCCCGAGATACATCACCGCAATCCGACCGTCAGATTTCTCCGCAATATATCTGGCATTCGAGAGGTCGTGGCTGATGAACAGATACGACGTGTCAAACAGCTCCTGGAGTTCGAGCATGAGATCCATCATCTCGACGCGCAAGGAGACATCAAGCGCGCTGATCGCCTCATCGGCCAGGATGAGATCCGGGTTCAACAACAGTGATCGAACCAGCACGGCGCGTTGTTTTTCGCCGCCTGAGAGCTGATGTGGGTACCGGTTCAAAAAATCCTCCGCGGGTTGCATGCCGACGCGTTCGAACAGGGCGTGGATCCGTTCCATCCGCTCAGGACGGCCCAGCTCCGGTTGCCATCGACGCAACGGGAGCGAAAGCGAGGTCACAATTCGCTGGTTGGGATTTAACGCACTGCCAGGGTCCTGATGGATCATCTGGAGCGCCGGCCGAATCTCGGAGTAGGAAATCTCCGTATCGCCACCCGTTCTTGCCTCCCAGATGTCCTGACCACGGTAGGAGACGCTCCCCGCGGTGGGTTTTTGCACGCCAATCGCCGTTCTTCCAAGCGTTGACTTTCCACAGCCGCTCTCGCCGATGAGAGTGACGATCTCTCGGTCTCCAATTTCGAGCGAGACGTCATTGACTGCCCGAACCACGTCAGGCTCGCCGAACGGATTCAGGAGACTGCCCTCCGTTTCGAACTCGACGGTCGCGTTCTCGAGCGAGACGACAGGTTCGTTGTTCATCGGTCTGCCTCCTCGAGATCGTCACCACGGATCGGAACCGCCGCTGGGGCCCGTTCGTGATGGAAACACGAGGCCGTGTGATGCTCCGAATGGTTCGTCGATGGCGGCTCGGTACGCACACACTGTTCGTCCGCCAGCGGACACCGGGGGTGATACGAACAGCCAGCAATTGCCTCGACCGGGTCGGGTTTCGTCCCATCGATCGCATGCATTTCATCGACGGCCACGTCGAGATCAGGCGTTGCGCTCAACAACGCGCGCGTATACGGATGTGCTGCGTCGTAGAGAATTGTATCGACAGTGGCCGTTTCGATTAGCTGAAACGCATACATCACCGTGAGCCGATCGGCGAGCTTCGTCAACAGTGGCAGATCGTGCGTGATGAACACGATCGTCAGGTCGTGTGTAGCCTGGAGTTCTTCGAGCAACGAAACGATCGATCGCTGCATCAACAGATCCAGCGCGGCCGTCGGTTCGTCCATTACGATCACCTGTGGTTCGAGCAACAGACTCAGAGCGATAAGCGCCCGCTGTTTCATTCCGCCCGAAAGCTCGTGTGGATACGCATCGAGCACTCGGTCGGGATCAAGATAGACGCTCTCAAGTAAGGATTCGGCGCGTTCGAGGCCAGCCTCGATGTTTCGATTATGGTCCTGCAACGTCTCCCTGAAATGTCGTCGAATCCGCATCACGGGATTGAACGAGCTCATTGCTCCCTGAAACACCATCGCTATTTCTTCCCATCGAAACCGGCGGAGCTCCTGTTCGGAGAGTTCGAGGACGGAGACGGCTGGTCCGTCCGGCGGTCGATACGTGACCGACCCGGTCGTCGTTCCCGGCTCGACAACTGCATTCAACAGCGCGGATGCCAGCATCGACTTCCCGCTGCCGGACTCGCCGACGATTCCCAGCGTCTCCTCGCGGTACACGTCGAGATCGACGTCGCGAACGACACGAGACGTGCCACGGCTGCCTGCAAACGATACGTCGAGGTTTCGAACTTCAAAGATTGGATCACTCATCGGATGTCACCTCCCCATCAGTTGTGCTGGCGTGACGTGCCTGCAACCGGACGTTGAACACGCTGTCCATTCCCTGTGAGAATAACACGAGCCCGAACGACATCAAAAAGATCGTCGCCATCGGAAACAAAAGATAGTGAAGCCGGTCGGGTCGCGTGAGCGCGTGGTTTTGATACGCCATATTCATCATCACACCCCAGTTGAACGTCGTAAACGGGAGCACACCGATGAAATACAACCCCACCGACTCGAAGATGATTCGACGCGAGGAGAGCGCCGAATTGATCGTAATGTATGGCATCAGCTGCCCGAGCAGATCGCGACGAAGGATCGTCAGCGTGGACAACCCCATGATCTTCGAGGCCTCCACGTATGCTTCCTCACGAATGCTCAGCACCTGGGATCTGACGGTCCGTGCAAGCCCCGGCCAGTTGTCGAGGCCGAGCAACACGCCAACCATATACGGGTTTTCCGGCTCAAAGATCGCGAGCAACACGATCACGAGCGGCAATCCCGGAATCGTGATGATGACATCGGTGATCGACATCAACACCGTATCCACTAGCGTGTCCCGCATGAAACCCGAGAGCAACCCTACGAGCGCCGCAAGTCCGACGCTCACCATCGCTCCAGCAAAGATCATCTTCAGCATGGCCGGCGTCGCGTGGACGAGCAGTGCGCCGATCGGCTGGCCGACCGTATCCGTTCCCAGAATGTATTCGAGGTTCTGAAACGGCGGCGCGTTCCGTGGTGCAACGTCGCTGTACGGTCGTTCGACGACTACGACGCCCACCGTTCCAACCACGAGATAGCAACCCAGTATGATGGTCCCGATAAGCGCTCGCCAGTCGTTGATCGCTACGCGCGCTGGCGCAAGTACTGAGAGATCGAGCCACCGACGCAGCCGCTCAGCTCGTGGAACGGGGTCGTACTCATCCGACGATTCGAACAGTTCCTCAAGATCGACCGCATCGTCTCGGCTACTCATCGCTACCTCCAGCAGAGATTCGTGGATCGACGAATCCATAGGTCACATCGGCGATGAAGATGCCGATCACGGTGACCGTCGTGAAGATGATGAGCGAGCCCATCAACAGCGGATAATCCTGTGTCTGTATCGCATTGTACATCAGCAGTCCCACACCGGGATATGTGAAGATCTGCTCGACGATTACCGCACTGCTGAACACGCCCGCAATGCCAATCATGAACTGCGTGTACATCGGCAGGATGGCATTTCGACCCACGTACTGCGTCGCAATTCGAGAGCGTCGCAGTCCGCGAAGTGTGGCCACACGGAGATAATCTTCGCCAAGTACGCGAACCGCGTTGCCACGCATCGTCAGCGCACCGCCCAGACCCAGCATGCTCATCGAGACCACGGGTAAAACCGCATGCCAGATGATGCTCTGCATGAACGTGACGTTAAAGCCCGCCGCAACGTTGGAACCGACCCGCCCACCGTATGGGAAAAACTCGTTTTGAATCGCGAGAACGTAGATCAACAACAGCCCAACGATGTAGTACGGCACCGAGTTCAGGCCGATAATGATACTCGAACTGACAGAGTCGAACCGTGATTTTTCCGTATACGCCATCACCGATCCGATCAGAATGCTCAGCGAATAGCCGATCGTGAGTGCGTACACGCTGATGAACATCGACCATGGCACCCGTTCGAAGATGAGCTCTGTCACCGGCTTGTTCTCGTATATCGACGTTCCCAGACTTCCCTCAATGACGATCTGATGAATATACTGATAGTACTGGACGTGCAGCGGTTCATCTGGCTGGATGTTCGTGTACATCGACACCATCCGATTCAACCGCTCCAGATCGACCGTCCCACTGCCGGAAGCTGCCTGCTGTGAGAGAATCACGTTCTTGAGCGATTCTGCAGGGCTGCCCGGCATTGCATGATAGAGCACGAACGAGAGGGTAATCGTCGCCGCCAGGGTTAGCACGGCCTGGCCGAATCGTTTGATGAAGTAGTTCCAGTTCATGGGTGTGCAATGATCTCCGTTCGGGTACAGACCGGCCACCGAGGCGAACGCTCGCGTGCTACTGTGTGATCCATCCTCGCATCCACGCGTGTTGACCGGGGTTGTTGGCGTCCATCTTCTTCTCGCCCGATCCGTCCGGGAAGCTGAAGTTCGCCACGTCGCCCCAGTAGCCGCTGTTTTCCTGCATGTAGACGATCGCGGGCAGATCGTAGTTGAACCACTGGACGAGCGTTTTCGTCCGCTCTGTCACCTGTTCTTTCGAAGTCGAAACCGGAAGCTGGTTCATGAGTTCGGCCGGCTTGATCGTGGTCCCGCCTCCAGAAACTTGCTTGTCGCCGACCGTGTTCGGAATGGTGGTTTCGAAGGGCACACCGGTTGGGCCAGTTTCGTTCCCACTGTCAGGGTCCCCAGCCAGCACACCGTAGAAGTCGTTCGAGAAGTACGCCGTCGGATGCCACAGCGCCTTGGCGACGTGCCACACCCAGCCCAGATCGAACTCGTACTCCTGGAGTTTCGTGTAGTAGTTGTCGCCAACGGCGTTGACCTCGGTTTCGATGCCGAACTGCTGGAGCTGATCACGCAACACCTTCGAGGGCTCTGCCTGTCCGGCGTTGTCCCGTGTGAGAATGGTGAGACTCATCGTCGTCCCGTCGGGGCTCGTCCACGTCCCGTTCTCTTTGGCGTAGTCAGCCTGCTCCATGTACTCCGTGGCAGTTTTTGAATCGCCAGCCACCGGATAGGAGATGAGCGAATCGACGAACTCCTCGCCGAGATATTTGTCGTGAATCGACGATCGCAGTCCGGTCTGGACCTGTGTCGGTTCGGCGGTGTAGGCTGCGTCCACGGCAGACTGCGTGATTGCCTCGAGGTCGAGTGCGCTGACCAGAGCGCGGCGAACCGGCCGCTTTCCAAGATGCTCGTTGGTCCAGTTGAGAATGAACTTCTGTGTGCGAAACCACTGTAGCTCCATCAGATTCTCGATGTTGCCTGGATACTGGGCAGAGTCTTTAATGTAGCCAAACAGCGTCATGTCGAGTTTGTCGCTGGTGGCGAGCTGATCGGTGGTGTCGCCAACAGGAACGATTCGACATTTGTCCACGTCAGTTCGATCGGCATAGGGATGGTCCTCAAACTTCGAAACGATCGTTTCGGAGGCGCTGAATGATTCGACCTCGTAGAGTCCGTTGCCGAGTCCCTCCTCAACGAACGTTTCCATCGAAATCGTCTTCTTCAACAGCTCTTCGGTGATCGATTCGCGTTCGTCCTCCCCCGAGGCGTCCTGATACCGGGTGAGATACTCCTCAAAGATCCACCGCGGCGTGTTGACGCCCATATCGATGAGACTCGCACGCATCAGCGTGGGAGTAACAGCCTCTTTGAAGGTGTGTGTGACCGTATACTCGTCGACCAGCTCGTGATTCTCGTAGTTCGAGGCCTCCGGGTCCTGGAGGCGGTCGATTTCCACCCCGATATAGTAGTCCTTTGCCGTGAGGTCCTTGCCGTTCCAGTAGGTCCAGTCCTGTGGGAACGTCACCGTGAGCTGGTTGCCGTCAACCGAAATATCCTCGAGAAAATCCGATTTGATCGTGCCATCCGAGTACGCCGTCGCAAGCCCCGTCCAGAAGAGCGTACTGTAGGTGTGGCCGAAGTTCGACTGATTCCATCGATTGAACTGTATCTCCGTAGGAGCCCGTCCCCCGACGAAATCCAGCTGGGTTTCACCGTCACCACTTCCACCGGAGGATGTGCCCTGGTTTTGCTGGTTGTTCAGACATCCTGCAAAGCCAGTGACAACTAACCCGGCACTCGTACCCAAGAACGCACGCCGATCCCAGAGTGTACTGTCGTTGTTCATACCGCTATGGCATATGGTATCACTGACTGTATATATATCTATTGTTCAGTTCTAGCCAGCTACTATTCATCACGAATGATGGTATCGGTCTCGAAATGGTGCGAGTCGTCATCGTTTACTGGTTTTCAAGTCGCGCACACCGGACCATCAGCCAGCTTGTCACACAGAACACGCCACCGAACGTGACGAGCTGGACCACGGCAACGACGTACGTTCCACTGGTCGGCGACACGTAACGCAACGAAACGCCCAACAGTATAATCGAGAGCACGGCAACCATCGCCAGTATCCGAAACTGCGTTCGGTAGGTGCACACCACATCAAGAAAGCCTTCATCTGTCATGGTACGACGTATCGATCCCATCCTCATCAACCGTTCGACCACAGCGCGTCTTTCAGCCCTCCATTCTGGCGAACTCGTCCCAGTTGTCTTCGAATTCTCGAGTGTCCAGCGTTGCCTGTGGTCGGTCAACGATGTACGCAACTGTGAGTGGCTCACCGGGATCTGTTCGCCACTCGAAGACGAGATCCCACCGTTCGGCCGTTGGGTCCCACTCGAAATACGCATCCCAGGCGAAGGCCGCGTTCGGTCCCTCGGTCACCGCCTCACGAAGCTTGAGCGTGACACCCCTGTGTGGGGAGACACCGGGCACCCGTGCCGGTAAGTCGGTGTTCGGCGTGAGCGTTACAGTTCCACGGGCCTCACCATCACCGACGTTGTCAGTGATAACCGAGCTCGGCGAGCCAACAGCGATCGGTGTGACAGTGCCACCAGCGCGAACGTCGTTGTGCACGTACTGGTTCGAAAACGCGGTCGGGCCCGTCTCCCGAATCGCGTACGTCTGTGTTCGATCGCTCCCCGATCGGTCGTCAAGCAGACGGACGTTGGCGACAGTGATGTTGGCAGTTGGGAGCGTATATTCGAACTGATCAGTGGGATAGCCGTGTATCCTAATGGCCTCTCCGTTGCAGTTTTTGATCACGCCACCATTGATGACGACGTTGAACGATGTCGAGACGAATATTCCGGAGTCTTCGGCACCGACAATGTTGACATCGCCGATCGACGTGTTTCTCGCGGTAAGCAACATCACCCCTTTCATGCCGCCACGACTCACTATCTGTCTAACGGAGACGTTGTTACAAAAATTTGCCAGCCGGAACGTTGGATAACCTGCTGGTCCACCAGGATTCCGCCCGATCACGCTGTTGACGGTCGCATCAGTTGTCTGGTTCAACAGGACGGCACAGCCACCGATCTCTTTTGCGAGGACGTCTCCAATCTGGAGCCGATCGACGCCATACGTCTCGACAGCGTGGTGGCCACCGTGTTCGAGATACACCGACGAAAGCTGGACGTCAGTACAGCGCCGTGGCGTGCCAATATCGTAACCATTGTCGATGCGAATCCCGTCGTTGGTGTCGGCTCCGGGATCGTACAGCACGGTCAGCTCACCGAGTCGAACGTTCGAACACCGCTGGATTCGGAGTGCCATCCACGGCCCACCAGTAACGGTGAGACGTGGGATCTCGACGTGTTCGGCGTCCGTTGCAGTTGCCACGATCACATTCGAATGGTCGCCGTCTTCGAACTCACAGGAGATCGGTGCTGCACCGTCGAGTCGAGTGTAACTCGGCAGCTCAATGCTTCGGAACGGTCCATCCGTGTACGGAACCCTTCCTGGTGAAACGATCGAAACGGTCTCCATCCACGTCCGATCAGGCGTGAGACTGTCGACTGCGGCCTGCGTGACCGAAAGAACGTCCGAGCCGCTCGTGACGTGTTCGTCTCGACCATCGGCGTGAAAGACACCATCTGCGTCCTTCCAGACCACGACATCGGTTGCACGAGCCGGCGTATGAACGTGCTCGACATCGATCGAGCCGAGATTCGCCAGTCTGTGATGCTGTGCGTCCACATCCTGATTCCACGGACGCACACCTCCAGATTTCTGCGACGTGCTCTCACCAGCTGTCGTTCGACTCGCAAGCAGTGGTGTGCCACCAGCGAGTGCGAACAGTTCCAGTGCCGTCCGACGCGTGAGGCCCGAACGCTCGTTCTCAGTATGGCTGTCAGAATCTGCCATACCACCGTCTGATCGTACCCAGAGAAATATATTTCGTTTGTGCCCTTTTGATCCAGCCGAACGGTCGTATTTGTGTCCGATCAGTTTCTGGGATGTGGCCACTCTACGAGCAGATTCAGGGCTTCCTGTATGAGTCACATTTAAGGAACTACGCTCGAATCCACGATATCGATGACCGCACCCACTGGACTCACCACAGATTTTTCCCGAAATCCGATCGGCGTCGACACCCAACAGCTCACATTTCGGTGGCGAATGGACACCGACAGACGCGGTGCGAAACAGGTGGCTGCCCGCGTGCGCCTCGGCCGGTCGGTCGGCAAGCTGACCGACGACGAGACAGTCCTCTGGGACACTGGAAAACTATCGACCGATCGACCGGCGGTGTCCTACGACGGCCCCACGCTGGATCCGGGCGAGCGATATCACTGGACAGTTCGCATCTGGGATGAAACGGGAACCGAAAGCGCATGGAGCGAGCCAGGGTTTCTCGAGCCGGGTCCGTCGTCGCCGGCTGACTGGGAGGCCACCTGGATTCACCGACCATTCGCGGAGGAAAACAGCGAAGGACAGTTTTCGTATTTTCGTCGATCGATCACCATTGAGGAGCCTGTCGAACGGGCACGTGCGTACATCACCGCCTGCCACCAGTACGAGCTATCGATCAACGGAACGGAAATCGATCGCGGGCCGGCCTATTCCTATCCCGACCATCAGTACTACCGAACCGTCGATATCACGGAATCACTCACACCCGGCGAAAACGTCATCGGCATCCGCCACACCTGGAACGGTGCCGGGCAGGGTAGACCGGAAGGCAAACCGGGCGTCCTCTGTCAGCTCGAAGTTCGGTGTGTCGACGACAGCGAACACCAGGTCGTGACCGACAGCGATTGGGCAACTCTTGTGGCACCCTGGCGCGGGACACCAGACCGGAACGGCGAGATCGCAGAGCCGGTCGAAGTGATCGACGGTCGTGATGAACCGGTGGGCTGGAACGAGCCGGGATTCGACGCCACAGCGTGGCCTCGAGCAGAACCGATCGGCCGCCACCCGCAGTCGCCGTGGACGAGCCTCCATCCACAGCTGACCGAAATCGAGCACAACAACGTAGAGCCGACCGAATTGCGATGGCTCGATGACGAAACGCTCGTCGTCGACTTCGGGAAACTCTACGCCGGCGTTCCGGTGGTGTTGTTCGAAGACGGAACGGCCGGCCATCGTGTGGAGATGCATGCCGGCAACCGCCTTGAAGCCGACGGCTCGGTCGCAACCACCGAGGGAACGCAATGGACCGACATGGGCTACGGCTACATCCAGCGCGACGGCGACCAGCGATTCCAACCGTTCAACTACCTTGGATTTCGCTATCTTCAGATCGACGTGCCTGGAGAACACCTGGTCCGTGAGCAGCTCTGGCTCCGTGCGCGACACACCCACATTCCTGATGAGCGAGCCGGTCGGATCGAAACGTCAAACGAGACCATCAACGAGATCGTCGAATTAGCCAGACACTCGGCGCTGTATGCGAGCCAGGAAGGATTCATCGACACTCCAACCAGGGAGAAAGGCCAGTTCCTCCAGGATGGGGCCAACATCTCCTCGGTGACGACGCGTGCGTTCAACGAACGCCAGCTGACTCGCCGCGCAATCGAGGAGTTCGTCCGCTCACACTATCGATACTGGGAGCCAGAGGGACGCGTGAACGCGATCTATCCGAACGGCGACGGCAAGCGAGACATTCCAGAGTTCACTGTTGGATTTCCGGCGTGGCTCTGGGCGTTCTATCGCGTGAGCGACGACAGGGACCTACTCAAGCTAGCCTATCCTGTGGTTCGAGCGATCGGCAGCTATATCGCCAGACACATCGATCCCGAAACGGGACTCATCACGGAACTGTCCGGAGGTGCGGGTGGCCCCTACGAGAACGGCATCGTCGACTGGCCACCAGAGATGCGCTATGGCTACGACCGCGACTGGCCGGTCCGGACGACGGTGAACATCCTCTGTGTGAATTCACTCCGGCGGATCGAATCGATCGCAGCCGCGCTGGATCGGCCAGCCCACGAACGACGGTCAGTTCGTACCCGGCGACGACAACTCGAGACGGCGATCGTCGATCGACTGTTCGATGGCGAACTGTTCGTCGATGGTTGTGACGGCGAGCAAATCAGTGCGCACCGCTCACAACACGCAAATGCGCTTGCGCTCGCAGTTGGGCTCGTTCCGGCAGAGGATACCGACGTAGTTGCCGACTACGTCGAGACACAGGACATTCGGATGGGGCCAATGATGGTCCACTGGCTGCTCGATGCGCTCGGAAATCGACCCGATACGCTCGTCGATCTGCTCACCGATCGATCGAACGATGGCTGGGCGGCCATCATCGAGGAGGGCGGAACGTTCACCTGGGAGAGCTGGCACTGCTATAACGAAGAGCTACCCGCAAACGAGCGTACCAATCGCAGCGAATCCCATGCCATGGGGGCAACCGTCTACACTGCGATTCAACAGCAGTTGCTCGGCATTCGAATCACCGCTCCCAGGGCACTGACAATCGAGGTGCCGGCTGGTGGCCTCGAACGAGCAAGCGGTCGGGTGCCAACCGGCTGTGGTCCCCTCACCTGTGCCTACGAACGCCACTCTGGAGGGGTCACCGTCACGGTGACGGTCCCATGGAACACCACTGTCACCCTGACAATTCCAGCCGCTGTCGATGCCCCGCTAACGATCGATAATCAACGGTTCGAAGCGGACGATAGCATCACGACGGTCGATGGTGTCGTTGAGAGTCGACACACCGACGGCCGAGTCGAGTTCAAGCTCTGTGCCGGGACGTACACTGTCTCGGTCGACTGAGTTACGCGGATTTGAGCCAGCCGTGGAGCCAGGCCACGCGCCCCGGTTTCGTTCGGGCGATCTTCGTCTCCGGGTCGGGCATTGAAAACGAATACTGGTCGGCGTCCAACCAGAAGCCGCTGTTCTCCTGGACGTAGACCAGTCCCGGTAGATCAAAGTTGAACCACTGAACCAGCGTTCGCGTGAGCTCCGTTACTTCCTCCGTGGAACTGGCCACCGGCAGTGCCTCCATCAGCGCCGCTGGCTGGATCGTCCGGCCAGCACCGGCGATGGTTTCGTCTCCGACGGTCTCTGGAATCGTAGTTTCGAACGGAATTCCCGTTGGACCGGTATCGTTGTCACTGTCCGTCGGACCAACCTCGACGCCGTAGAAGTCGTTCGAGTAGTACGCCGTTGGATGCCACAGCGCCCGGGCAACGTGCCAGATCCAGGCGATGTCGAACTCGTACTCCTGGAGCTTCGTGTAGTAGTCCTGGCCTATGGACGTGACATCTGTTCCGATACCAAAGGCGTTGAGCTGATCGGAAAACACCTTGGTCACGCTGGTCTGTGCGGGCTTTGCGTCGGTGATGATCTTGAAATTCAGCTGTGAGCCACCCTCATCAACCCAGGCGTCGTCCGAACGGGAGTAACCAGCCGCCTCCATATATTCGGTGGCACGATCGAGATCCGTCTCAATCGGATACTGGATCAGGTTGTCCGTCCAGCCATCACCAAGATACCGGTCATGAATCGACGACCGGAGCCCCGTCTGGACCTGTGTTGGCCGCCCAATGATCCCGGCCTCGTTCGCCGACGACACCAGTGCGGTCAGATCTGCCGCACACGCGATCGCACGACGGACGTTGCGCTTTGCGAGATGATCATTTTTATAGTTGAATGTGAATTTCTGTGTTCTGAACCATTTGAGCTCGTACTGGTTTTGCAGATTGTCAGGATACTGCTGTCGTTTGGACTCGGTGATGTAATCGCTGTACGTGAGGTCGATTTCGTTGTTGATGATGAACGATTCCGGATCTGCAGCGTCCCATGGCAAGATGCGACACCGTTCGACAGCAGTTCGATCAGCGTATGGGTGATCGTCGAACCGCTCGAGGAGGCCTTCGGAGGCGTTGAATTCCGTGAGTTCGAACAATGCGTTTCCTAGACCTTCATCGACGAGTTGCTGGGTGTCGATCGACTCCTGTGTAAGTTCTTCAGAAATTGCATCGCGTTCGGATTGTGTGGTGGCGTCCTGATACCGTTCGAGATATTCGCCGAATATCCAGCGTGGCGTTTCGACGACGAATCCGGCGACGCTCGCACGCATCAACTCGTCGGTCGGTTGCTGTTTGAACGTCCGTTGGACAGTGTAGCTGTCGAGCAGCTCGTGGCTTTCATACGCCGAAGCCTCTGGATCCTGGAGCCGGGTGATCTCGATTCCGGTGTAAAAGTCCTCTGCGGTCAGATCACGGCCGTTCCACCAGGTTCGATCCTCCGGGAACGTGATGGTCATCGTTTTTCCCTCCACGCTGAGTTCCTCTGCGAGATCCGGTCGCGTGACACCGTCGGAGTGGCCTGCAGCAACGATATCTCGGATCATCACGTTCCACGAATTCGCAAACTCTGCGGCTTTAAATGGGTTGAACTGGATTTTCGTCAGCTGTCGGGCATCCATGATGGTAAGCGGTGCTGTCGAGTCACCATCTCCAGTTTGGGTCCCGTCCTGACCTCCCCCCATACAGCCCGCGATCCCCGCCAGTACTGCCGTGCCGCCAGCGCCCAGCAGCTGTCGACGACTGATCACTCTGTTATCACGTGTCATTCGACCTGGTGTAGGTATCACTTAGTACAAAAGTGTTGTGTACAAATACAATTATTGAACAACAAATGGTTCCGCCCTACAGATTGCAGTGTGTTTCAGAGCAGTGTGTCGAGTTCGTCAGCGAGCGATTCGCCAATCCGAATCATGGCGTCATCGCCGGGGTGGACGAGATCGGTGGTAAGCCCTCCAATATCATCGAGGAGATCAGGACCTTCGATGAGCGTGACGTTTTCGTGGTTACTCGCATCGACGACCGACCGCAAGGCTTCACGAAACTGTTCACAGAGCTCGGCTTCTTCGTGGTCGACACAGACGTCCCTGGCGTTTGGGAAAATGGTGATCGGCGCGATCTGACAGTCTGGATTCGCACTCCCAATCGTCTCGATCATGGCAGCGGCCCGCTCACGAAACTCATCAACAGTAAACGTTCCAACCATGTTTATCGACAGTGAGAGCGTTGCCACATCCCAGTCATCCCTGGCGGCGATGTGCTCGGCCATGGCTCGATCGCAGTAAGCGGTGCCACAGGAGCCGAGGTTGATCGGATCCGCACCGATCCGGCGAGCGGTCTGGTTCACGTACGTGAGCATTTCTGCGGCCGGCGCCTCGCCCTCGGTGATCGAGGTTCCGTACGCGAGATACCGAATCTCGGGAAGTTCGTTGTCGGTCGGTGGTCGACGGTCGCCGCGGCTGCCGTGATACCGAACGTGCCCCCCTCTGTGTTCGCCCGGCAACAACAGCCGACAGACACGTGGATGGTAATCGAGGGCCTGGATCGCATCGTCGTCGAGTTGCTGAATCTTCTGTGGCGGTGAGACCGCAATCGTGGTTGGCTCCGGACCGATTTCGACCGTCGTATACCCCTGAATCGGGCCCCAGAACACCCGCACCAGACTCGTTCGTGCGGGTTCCTGTGGGTCGACCGACAGCGTCACCTCGACCGGCTCTTTGGGAACGAATCTAAGCTCTGTGCCGGCGGGGTGGCGCATTCGTCGCTGTGCGCCCGTGTTTAGCTCCGTTCGGACGTGCTCGGGAACGCGCTGGAGCAGTCGACCGTCGTCGCCGTCGTCGTGCAGTTGTGCAACGTTGTGAAACTGAATCCGATCGTCGTACACGAACGCCAGTAATTCGACTATCATAATAAAACCAGGCGGCCATCACAACAGTGGCCGGCGGCAACACTGGGTCATGGACCTATCCGAGCAACTCGCGGACGGCCTCGATCGACGATGCCGGATCTGTTGTTGGCGCGTACTCGAGACCGACGTAGCCATCGTAACCCGCTGTAGCCAGTGCATCAAGAATGCGGTCGTAGGCAAGCTCGCCGGTGCCAGGCTGGTGTCTCCCAGGAACGTCCGCGATGTGGACGTAGCCCACATACTCCAGATGATTCGTGAGATTCTGAATCACGTTGCCCTCCGTGATCTGCTGGTGATACACGTCGAAGAGCACGGAGACGGCCGGGCTATTCACGGCATCAACGATCTCGTATGCTTCGTACGAGCGATTCAGATAGTAGCCCTGGTGGTCGACACGACGATTCAGCGGTTCAATCACGAGATTGATGTCGTGATCCTCTGCGATCGGTGCCCCCGCCCGCAAAGCGTCAACGATCGCTCGGTGTTCGGTCCCGGGGGATGTGTCCGGCAGGTCGGGACCAACCGTGACGACGAGCGTATCGATGTTGCGCTCGGTGGCGAGCGCGACCGAGCGTTCGATATCGTCGCGTGCAGACGCATAACAGGCAGGATCCGTGAGTCCCGGGCCGCTGTCCTGGGTGTTCGCTGCGACGCCGACGCAGGTCGAAGCCGAGACGGAAACGCCGGTCGATTCACAGGCTGCCCTGAGTTCGGCTGGATCCCCCACATCGAGTCCCCAGTACTCAATTGCCTCCAGTTCGAGATTTGCCGCACGGGTAACGGCTGCCACGGGATCGTCGAGTCCGAACAGCAGATTCGCATTCGCACTGAGCGTGAAACTCACTTGGCGACCTCCTGTGGTTCGCCCGTCCGAAGCGCTTGATCGACGGCAATCGTGGTCTCGAACGTTGCCAGCGCGTCATCGTACGGTGACCGACAGAGCGACTGATCGCGGGTTTCGACGGCTTCAACGAACGCATCCAGCTCCTTTGCGTACATCTCTCCGTTGCCCTGAAACGCGATCGATTCGCCACCGATCGTTCCGGTGAGCCTATCGTCACCCAGATCGAGCGTGAGTGCGAATCCATCGCCGGCCAGTCGAACGGTATGGCTAAACTCAGACGCGGTAGAGGTGGCAGACACCTGGCTGATCGTTCCAGTCTCGTGTTCTAACACTGCAGCAGTGCTGTCTTCGAAATCCAACGCTTCTGTGTTGACCGCATTCCCACCAACGGCTGACACCGACGTGACGTCGCCAGCGAACTGTCTGACTACATCGTACGTGTGCGTGGCTTGCTCGATCACCTGCCCACCCGAGTGGTCTTTCGATCGCCACCAGTGGTCCTCGTCGCCTGGCACGCCACACCACCAGTGTGCATCAACCAGCGACACCGTTCGTTCGCCGATCAGTGCTCTTGCCCGCTCTAGGGAATCAGCATACCGCGTCATGTGACCGACCTGGGTGATCACGTTCACCTCCGCGAGCGTTCGAGCCCGCTCGCGCACTGTTGTCGCGTCAAGGCCAAGGGGCTTTTCGACAAAACAGTCCACGCCAGCTTCTCCAGCGAGTCGTTCCTGGTCCGTGTGTGCGAACGGCGGGACCGCAATCACGACCGCGTCGAACGAACACTGTTCGTACATCGCTCGGTGGTCGGTGAACACCGCCGCATCGTGCGGTTGAGCTGCGGTCTGTGCAACGGTCTCGTTGATATCACAGACGGCGACGACAGCCGCACCCTCGTGTGAACGGAGGTGCTCGAGATGTGTCGAGGCGATGCCACCGGCACCGATGAATGCCAAGTTAACGGTCATCAGTACCGGGTATGTTTGCATTTGATATCAAATTACTGGTGAGAAGCGACTGGCGATCGGCGCTCACGGGTGCACTACTCGCCGACAGAACCTTCTAGCGGAGCGAGAGAGTCGAACGATGGACATTCAACCAGATAGATGTCACAGCCGGATGTGGGATCACCGTCGAACGCCACGGCCGAGCCGTCAGGACTCATTCGTGCGTGTGGATGCGGACCGGACGGATCCCAGGAATGTGTCGCCAGTCGCCGTGGGCCACGATAGCGGTCATTTTTCTCGTCGTATTCGTACACCAGCAACCCCTGAATTTCCGTGCTCCCATCGCAGACGAACCGATCTCTGGTGATAGCGTGACAGTGTGTTTCTCTCACTGGGATGGGAGTCTCTCGTCGGTCAGTGTCGTCGTACCGGACCGTTCCGAAGAACCGTTCGCCATCGGTTCGACTCCCTCGCCAGCCATGATAGCCGACGTGCTCGCCGTCACGAAGCCAGAATTCGTGACCGACTGCCTCGTCATCGGCCGTCTCGCGCAATCGATAGGTGGTGTCTGCCGCGAGATTGCGGACGTGGATCCGGTTGTCCACGTGATCCCACGGCCCCTCGTGACAGAAGGTGAACACCGACGGCTGTGTGGGCGAGGCGTTCACATGACTGATCCAGCAATTTTCCTCGTGAACCAGCGTCGGTTCCTCGTCGCCATCGATCGGTACGGTGAACAGTTCGGTGTGGGGCTCGAACGCGCGTCGCGCATCGAACCCTGTTACGTCCATGGGTTCGCTGGCTTTGAGTAGCAGTCGTTCGTCGTCTGCTAGTACGTCATCGACAACGAGGTGGTAGGTGTCAGGACAACGTTCCGGTCGAGTTGCGACGGTTCGCACAGACAGAGTCGACAACTCAAGGGCAACCACCGTATTCTCCTGTGTGAAATACACCTCGTTTGTGGTTTCGTTGACCCGCGTCAGATTGTACACGGGGACCGGAAGATCCGTGAGCTGTGTGAGCTGGTCTGTACGGAGATCGATCGAGAACAGTTCGTGCTCGCCGGTACGGTCTGATCGACACAGCAGCCGGTTTCCGTCGTCGTACCAGCCATCGGTCGTGAAGTAGAGATGTCGGTCAACGACAGCTGGATGTGTGGTGAGCTGTCGGACGGGGGCCCCAGTGTTCGGATCGGTAAAACTGTTGGACTCGGTTTGCCAGATGGTCCCAGCGCGTGGACCCTGTTGGTGGTGAACTGTCACGACAGGCAGTCGGTCCCGAAGAGTTATATAAATACTGCCAGGTGTGAGACGGTTGTGATGGTTGTGGACCTCAACCGACGCTCTAGACGACTAGATCCCAGCCACGTGGAGCCCGAATACCGTACCACCACGATCACAGGTTGTGACCATTTCCGATCCACGTCACCGTTCAAGTTCCCTCCAACGGAGGGGCCGAATGTCGTCCGACAATATCGGATGCGAATGCATTGATCCCGTTCGCCGTAGCTACGAACCAGCGTGGGGGTGACGAACCGCGTCAGTGATGTGTTTGTCCGGTATTGTCGGAGGAGTTGAACGGTTGAATCGCCGATCACCAGTCCATTGAATAAACGACTCCTATCTGGCGTATCCGGAAATACCGGCTCAGCCATCGTCTGCCTGCGTGATGGCATTACAGGCGTACAGCCGTCATGGCCGTCAAACGGACCCACTCGGTAGTGCCCCCGTGCTCGTCCGGTGTATCCGGAAACACGGGAGCGTTGTAATGGTAATTATATGAAATATCATTAGTATGTTATTTATACGGAATGGTAGAAAAATAGAAACATATCTACATGGATAGTATCTCAAAATTAGTTGGTAGTACTTGCTTCAGTATGTTCTAAAAAGAACAACATACAACACTTCCCACACCTATACTGGAGCTAGATGTATATCCGTATCCCTCTGTTCGAACTGTCTGGGAAGGCTACGGGGGAACCAATCATTTCTGATGGAAAATTCAAATTCATAAATAACCTATCTATATGCTACAGTAGATAGATCATAGAAATAATGCTATCTCGGGCCAGACCTTCTTCGGGTAGAATCGGTGACCACCTGAGCCAACACGGAGCACACATGCCTGTTCAGCACCCACGTTCTGATACAGGGTCTGTATCCTCTCGAACGCCCGCCTGGTTCCACTAACGGGGAAAATCCGATCTTCATCACCCGTAACGATGGTGAGTGGACGCGGGGCAATCGCCCCGGCAATGTCCCACATCTCTCCCAGTCGGAGCACGCCCGGAACGTAGTTACAGGGACAATGATCGATGGCAACAATCGAATCTTCGAACGTACAGAAATATGCGTTGAGCACAACGGGTGACAACCGGTCGTCGAGCGCGGCTCCAAACATCGCCACTGCAGCGCCACCGGAGTGTCCAGTAATCGCGATCGCATCGGAATCGAGAACCGACTGGTCGTCGATCCAGTCGACCAGACGAAGCAGATCCCAACACCGGTCACCAGCGAGTGTCCGGCCGAACAGCTGGGTCGTCTTTTGCAGCCCAGTACACGCCCGCCCCGCATCGGTATCGCGAGCTGGTCCTGTGAGTGCACCGAACGCCCGCATGTCTGGCGCAACTGCGGCGTATCCTCGTTTGACTGCCTGTCGGGCGATATCACGCCGTTCGTCCGCAATCTCCGCCCGTCGGTCGTTAATCGCACCGACTGTCAGTTCCTTTCCAGCAGTACTGTGTCCATGAACCGTGAGAACAGTTGAAAATGGCGGCGATCCATCGGTCGGAAGAAGAAGATAGAACGGGACGAAAAAATCTGCCTCCGTCTGAATGTGCCACAACTGACGCTCGTAGCCATCCATCTGAACGCGTTCGAGCTGTGTCGGCTCTAGCGACGATGAATCATCCGCTCGAATCTCTGGAAACCCGAGCCGTTCGGCCAACTGTGCTCGCATCGTTGACTGCCAGTCTGCGAACGCATCGCCTGTCTGTCCTGCATAGCCATACTCGCGCGCCGTGGTCTCAAGTAGCCGAGAGATTTGGCGCTGATACCAGTGCTCTGTACTCATCCGTATCCCATCAATGAAGTATCAAACTGATAATTTCATCGTACCCACACCGACACAGCAGTGAGACCAAGCATCGACGCTCAATTGGTGTGCGTACGAATTAATCACTCAAATACATCCAGCACAGCGATTAGCCCCACAGGTTTACCATCGCCGCCTTCGATTCCATGAGTATGGGAAATGAAAAAATAGGCCTCTGGGAATCGATTTCGATGGCAATCGGTGGGATGGTTGGTGGTGGAATATTCGCCGCGCTCGGTATCGTTGCCGTAACGGCACGCACGCTCGCCTGGCTCGCGTTCATCGTTGCTGGAGTGATCGCCCTCTGTGCTGGATACTCGTTCATTCGGCTCAACGACTGCATCGATGGCCACGCCGGACCGATCACCTACGTCGATCGGTTCACCGGAAACACGACGCTCGCGGGGATGCTCGGCTGGACGTTCATTATCGGCTATATCGGAACGATGGCACTGTACTCCTATGCGTTTGGCGGCTATTTCACGGATCTTATTGGCGTTCAGTCGGTTGGGGGCGTTCCTCTTCGTCCGGTGATAACGGCGATCGCGGTGCTCGTGTTTGTTGGATTAAACACCGCGGGCGCACACGCGTCGGGTAGTTCGGAGGACGTGCTCGTCGGGCTCAAAATTGCTATTCTACTCGTGTTCGGCGTTGGTGGGATCTATTTCGGATTCCAAACCGGGCAGCTCACGAGTGGTCTTTCGAACGTTGGCGGTGGCCCGGTGATCGCTGCCGGCGTGGCGTTCGTTGCATTCGAGGGGTGGGAACTGCTGCTGTTCGATCAGGGAAGCATCGAAAATCCACATGAAACGGTCAAAAAAGCGATTTACGTCGCTATCGTCGGCGCGACGCTCCTGTACGTGCTCGTTGCCGTGGTAACGACGAATCTCGTCTCCCCGATGACAATTCAGCAACAGCCGGATACGGCGCTTGCAATCGCTGCACAGCCATTTCTCGGGCCCGCGGGATTCGTGCTGATCTCGGTTGCAGCGCTGTTTTCGACGGGAAGCGCACTCAATGCGACGCTCTTCAGTGGCGCACGCCTCACAGAGACAATGGTTCGTGAGGAGTATCTACCGGACGAACTCAGCTCGGAAACTCGAACTGAGCCGGTGCGAGCACTCATCGTCATCGGTGTGCTGACGGCTGCTCTAGCAGTCCTGGGGAGTTTAAACGCCATTAGCTCGTTTGCATCACTCTCGTTCATCGTTATCTTTGGATCGATCAGTGCGCTAGCAGTCACACAACGCGACTCGGTCGTGAACACGATCGTTCCAGCCATCGGCGTTGTCGGCGCGCTAGCAGCGGCTGTAGCACTATTGTACCACCTCTTTACGAGTGAATTTGAAACCTTCATCCTCGTGTTCACGCTCGCTCTTGCAGTAATCATCGTCGAACTGCTCTACTTCGAGCGCAAATCCATCTACTCGAAGGGAAAACGACTCGAACACGAACTTTGAAATCCAGAGGACGGTTCGATCCCCACGTTCCCATCACCGTCACCGGCGTTGCAGAGCCCACTCACGGTGTCGGCCACGGAATCCGGCGTTCGATGGCTCCACTGGCCGAAAAAACCCCAGCGTCGTCAAATCGTTGGCCGATGAGCTGCAGTCCGACCGGGAGACCATCAGGATCCGTCCCCGCCGGAATCGATGCGGCCGGATGACCCGTGAAATTACACAGGAACGTCTGGCACCACCCAATTCTGGGATCAACTGCAACGCCATCAACCGCTGTCGGACCGCTCGTGGATTCGTCCGTTGCATTCTCGATGGGCGAACAACAGACCGTTGGTGAAACCAGGAGATCGTATGTTTCGAACACGTCTTCGAATGCGTCGTGAACGGCGGTTCGAACGACATGATGGTGGAGATACTCCGTCGCCGTCATTTCCATCCCGGACTCGATGAGCGAAACGAGCCCGTCGGAACAATCATTTCGATGCTCACCAAGGAGGTCGATTCCGTCGTGTTCGGCGAGCCATTCCGCGAACGCCCCGAGATTCGCGCCCACCAGCGCTAGCCACGTTTCGGTCAGCTCCGAATGAGTGTAGCCAATCTCCATTGTAACGCGCTCAACCGTGGCTCCCGCTCGTGAGAATGTTTCGAGCGCATTGTCGACGGTGGTTCGGACGGCCGGCTCAACCGGAAACGTCCCGAAATCCGGCGTGTACGCGATCGAGTACCCATCGATCGGCTGATCAACCGCCTCACGGAACGATTCTGACTCAACTGGCAGACTCGCCGGGTCGCGAGGGTGGTGGCCGCCGATCACGTCGAGAACGAGCGCCGCGTCTTCGACAGAACGGGTGATTGGGCCGTGACTGGATCGAATGCCGAGTTCATCAGCAAACCCATCCGGACGGGTGACGTTCGGCACCCGCCGAAACGTGGGTTTGAACGCGTAGACGCCCGACCAGGCCGCAGGAATGCGAAGCGATCCACCAGCATCTTTTCCGTGGGCAATCGGAACGAGCCCACCGGCAACAGCGGCTGCACTGCCTCCAGAAGAGCCCCCAGCGTTTCGAGATAGATCGAACGGATTCAGTGTCGGGCCAACGAGTGGGTTGTCGGTCGTTCCCTTGTGGTCCATCTCTGGGGTATTGGTCGTGCCGACGACCACCGCACCCGCTGATTCCAATCGGGTGACGAACGTCGAATCGGTCTCTGAAACTGATCCACGGAATGGAACCGAACCCATGGTGCGTTTCACGCCACTCTTTGCGCTAGCCGATTCCTTCAGGGCAACAGGAACGCCCGCCAGTGGACCAACGGACCGGCCCGCAGAAAGCTCGTGCTCGATGGACATAGCACGCGATCGGGCGTCGTCTGCCGTAATCTCCACGAACGCATTGGTTCGATCGTTTCGTCTGGTTATTCGATCAAGCACCGTATCGATGAAGTCGGTGGGATTGAGCGTCCCACGACGAACCTGCGTCGCGATTTCTGTGGCAGACTGAACGGAAGACTCCATTGACAGTTCTCATTCAGCGAGTCGTGTAGCTCTATCGTTCGCATGTAGCCACCACCAACATCCATGTACTGCCTGTGGGGCTACATTCCGTTCAGCCTCGCGAACGATCGATGTGTTTATGATGATTTAGGCTCACCTAAATCATAATGATAGCACGAACGTGGTATTCGAATGAGAGCCGCGTCGGAAGCAACGGAAGGCCCCAACGAATTAATCCTGATAGTGACACGTCAGAGACCTCTGAGAACACACAGCCTACGTTCAGCCCAGTCACCGTAACACACAACGCATGACAGATTCTGACAGTTTCCACGACGCGAGAACTGACAGCCGAACGCTCGATCCCGACGCTACTGTCAGATCGAACTATGTCTTCCAGCGCCACGACGAATCATTCGACCGAACGATCTCGTTTCGGCCTGCATCGATCGATCGCGATCTAGGGCGAGTTCACACGTGGCTCAACTACGAGCACGTTGTGGCGTTCTGGGATCTCGATCGGTCGTTGCCGGCGGTCTATGACCATCTTGCGGATAAGCTTTCTGCTGCTCATCTGACGCCGTATATCGGGTATATCGATCACGTGCCGATGAGTTACTGGGAGGTGTACTGGCCAAGCGAGTTCGAACTTTCGGCCTACTACGACGCCAGACCGACGGATCGGGCAGCACATCTTCTCGTTGGGCCACCGGAGTACGTCCACAAGGGCTACTCTCGTGCCTTGCTTCGGGCAATGGGTCGGATGATCTTTTCCAATCCAGATACCAAGCGCGCCGTGGTCGAACCCGATGTCGAAAACGATGTCGTCATCCACGTTCTAGAACAGTGTGGCTTTGAGGCCCGTACGGAGTTCTACTTCGAGGAAGCCGACAAGGACGCCCTGTTGATGGTCTGTGACCAGGAGTCGTTCGAATCGGCACTGCGCTCTGGGTCGACCGCGACAGGGACGAATGGATCGACCAATGTGTAACGACTGGTCAACACCGATGGCCCACGATGGTGACTTCGAGCGATGAGCACCGCTATACGCGAGCAGTGTGACTCAGCAAACGTTGAGTTCGTCCGGTGTCTCTGTGTCACCAGCGACGGGCTGATCCGTGGGCAGGCAGTTCACACGGACCACCTAGAGGAGGCACTCGCGGAGGGCATCCCGTTTGCGAAGATGACACAGTCGTTCAACGCGATCGGACACCGGGTGAAAGATGCTACCTTCGATGCGGTTGGTGAGGTTCGGCTGCAGCCAGATCCGTCCACGTTCCGCGTGCTACCGCACGAGGAGCGAACCGCGACAGTGCTCTGTGATCTCCTCACCCACGATACGAAGACGCCGTGGGCTGGGGACCCACGCGCTGCTGTACAACGACAGCTCACCAGTTGCGACATAGAGGGCCTGACACCGGCGCTCGCGATCGAGCAGGAGTTTCACCTCTATGCTGAATCTGCTGATGGCACTCCTACCCCACTTGACCCTCGGGGTGCGTACGCCTCGGCCAGCATGCGCGCGAGCAGTGGAATAATCCTCGACATCGTCGATGCACTCATCAAGCAGGGAATCGACGTACAAAAGCACCATCCAGAGTACACAGCGGGGAAAAACGAGATCGTCGTCGGCCACGGACGGGGACTCACTCCAATCGACAACGCCATTTTCTGTCGTGAGACGGTGGCCGGTGTCGCCGAGAATGCGGGGGCAAACGCGACGTTTTCACCGTATCCCTTCGACGGCGCGACAAACGGGTGTCACATTCACTGCTCGCTCTGGGATGGCGACGAGAACGTGTTCGCTCCATCGTCGTCGGACGACGCGTTGAGCCAACGAGGCCGATGGTTTGTCGGCGGGCTCATCGATCACATGCCGGCACTGCTCGCACT
This sequence comes from Halocatena halophila, assembly GCA_027563145.1. Lineage (GTDB taxonomy): Archaea > Halobacteriota > Halobacteria > Halobacteriales > Haloarculaceae > Halocatena > Halocatena halophila. Next base: position 277,989 of record CP071307.1, read on the forward strand.
CACAGCACCGACGGTCAACTCCTACGCACGGCTCCAGCCCGCAAAAAGCGTCTGTGCGTTCAACTGCTGGGGTGTCGGAAACCGGGAGGCCGCGATTCGCATTCCCGAGGTGCGGCCATCGAACCATAACTCTCGAACGCGGATCGAGTTCAGACCAGCTGATAACGCGGCGAATCCGTATCTCGCTGTGTGTGGCGTTCTAGCGGCCGGAATCGACGGTATTGAGCGCCAACTGGACTGTGGGCCGTCACTCGAGCAGGATCCAGGGAATCTCGATCTGGCGACGCGCCGTGATCGGGAGATTGAGCAACTCCCACGATCACTCGGTACAGCCATCCGCGAACTCGAAACCGACGCCGTGCTCAGGGGGGCTCTCGGCGAACCCCTTCTGCAGTCGTATCTGGAGATCAAACGAAGCGAGTGGGACGCATTTCTCGCACACGCCGATACATGGAAGCGAGAAACGTATCGGAATCGGTACTGAGATCCGCCATCGTGGTGTGGCACTCGATAGCTTGAGCGAGCAAGTCGATCCGCGGTCTCAGTACCGTTCGCTCACGGTGGTCCCACCCCGAACGCTACTCGGTCAGGAGTGTCGTCACAGGTATCGTCTCGGTAGTACGTTCGCCGGCGACAGTGAACGAGCTAACCCACGGTTTCTCCCCAGCTTCGAGGTGAAGATTGGGAATCGTTCCGAACACCGTCTGCAGTGGTTCCCGAACGACCTGTGGATTCGAAGCGTGGAGAATGACGTCCTCGAGTCGCGGAGTGCTCGATCGTCCGAATTCGACACCACGCGCTCCCGATTTGGGGTGGAGCTCAACCCGGAATCCCCAGGGTGTCATCACGAAGGTGCGCCGTTCGTTCGAGCGGACCGACCACTCCCGAGACCGGGCACGAGTGAGGACGTCGTCGATGTCCGCAACGAACACCCCAAGATGGTCAAAATGTGGCTGTTGGCCCGGCGCAAGCGAGATGTTCACCGCACCGATTCGGTGGACCTGTAGCTTCAATCGGAATTCGTCAGGTGGTTGCGTTTCAGGACCAACTGAAACACGCTCCCCACGAACGGTTCCGAATCGCTGTTGCAATGGAACACCGTATTCATTGAGTCGTGCGGTCGCTGTCTCGAGGGCTGGAGTGTTGAAATGAAGATGAAAGAGCGTCTGTTGGGCCATACAAATCGGGTACTACTGCCAGTAGTAAATCCGTTTCCTGAAATTATTTTGACTGTCGAGGTGGGGCCAGTTCTAACCGCATTGTATGGAGTCGGTGATCGCCGGCAGTTGACTCACAACACTCGAACCCGGAGTGAGATTCATATGACCGATCGACCGCCGGTGAGTGTGCTCCTGCCGACGAGACAGTGGACGGATTCATGTGCGGAGCTGGCAGCCCAGCTCGGAGCGCGCGACGAACTGTTGCTCATCCACGACACGCCTGCAGATCCCATCACCGACACCGAAATCCAGACGCCGGGAGTCCAGCGGCTCGAAGCCGGTGAGCCCAGTGGCTGTTCTGGGAAGGCAAACGCCATTCGCGTCGGGATCAAAACGGCACGCCACGATCGCCTCGTCTGGACCGATGATGATTACCATCATCCGCCGGACTGGCTGGAAACCATGGTAACAGATTACGACACACACGGACCGGTGTCTGAGGTGCCGTACTTCCTCGGACGGGATCCGCTGTCGAAGCTGCTAGAGCCGTTGTACGCGTCGGCTGCCTCCCTTCCGCTGCATCTTGGCAACCAGATCTGGGGTGGGGCAGTGGTGTTCGAGCGCGACGACATCGAGATGGCTGCCTTTCTCGACGAACTCGGCAAAACTGTCAGCGACGACGGCCTGCTCATGGAGTATCTGTCGGTGACTTCAATGGATCGAACGCGGATGGTTCCGATCGGTGGGTCCATCCGAGACGCACTCAATCGGCCGATCCGCTGGACACAGATTCTCCGATGGCATTTTCCAGGAGCGATCGTCGCCACGGCGGTGCTCGCCGTGTTCGTGCTCGTTGCGGGGGTGCTGTTTCCGCTCCCCGTGGCTCTGTTTATGACGGGTTCTCATCTGCTTGTCAACGAGTATCTCGGTGTCCGACAGTGGACAGCGATCCTTGCGTATCCGTCCCTGTTCGTGTTCGTTCCCATCCTGCTCTACGGGCTCACACAACGGACGTTCGTCTGGGGTGGGCGACGATACCGCTGGCGCGGGAAATACGACGTGAGCGTTATCGAGTAGCGACCGCAGTTCGTCTATGCACTGTCACGCCACTCGAATCCGCGGGGGCGCGACGGTGGATCGAGCGGACTCGAGGGAAGCTCACCGCTGGGTTCGGGAAGGTTGTATCCTTTTGGGGCCACGTCGTTGGGTGAATCCGGATAGAACAGCGAGGCAATGGCGTGGAGCTGCTCGCGGCCAACGTCGAGTTCGAATTGCCCACCGCCGTACAGCTGTATCGAGCGTTCCTCACAGTAGGCTAGCGTCTCGAGCAGCGATCGCACCGAGCCGAATCTGGAGGGTTTGATGTTCAGCACGGCCGGCTCCCACGGCAGGGCTTCGATCGTTTCGATACCTCGAATCGGATAGTCCCAGCTGACCCGCGATTCGTGGCCGTCGAACAGCGCTCGCGTCGACTCAGTCAGCGCCGGGTCCTCGATGACCGCCGACGGAAACCCCTCGATGACGCGTTCGTACAGCTCGGGGTCGGCCGGTTGATCCACCTCAGTGCCGTGGTATTGGCCCTTGAGATCGACCGTTCGAACCGCGCCGGTTGCACGCAGTCGTTCAACCACCGTGTCGGTCCACGCAGAGGTGGGATCGAGTTTGAACTCGAGCGTGGGATCTCGATCGAGCCACTCGGTAACCCGGTCTCCAGTTGGCGGGTCCTGAAGCCGTGTGCTCACCACAAAGCGGACCGGTTCGTACGAACGCCCGAGCTGGGTCCCAAGATCCGTCCCGGCCTGTTTCAGCGCGAGATCGAGCGCTGCACTCTCGAACGCCCACTGGCGATAGTTTCGGAAGACCGACTGCGATGGCGTCGATTCCTCGAACAGCTCGATCGACGAGACGTGCTCTGAGAACGTTTCGATCGTCCACTCTCCAGTCAACGATTCTGGCGGGCCAGCGGCGAGAAAATGCTCGTGATCGACCGTTTCGTAGGTGACATCCTCACCCTTACCGATTTCGTCGTCGCCGTGCAACGAAACGACGGTCGTTGTTCGAGGAAAGCCACTCGAAGTGGCTCGTTTGCGTTGGGTTAGCTCAGTATCGTCGACCCGAAATTCGAGATCGGCTACCTGCTCGAAGGACATTGGTGTCCAATTCGTTGGCCTGACTGATAAAGATGCGAGCGATACTGGAGCTGCCACGTGTGCCATCCAGTTGCTCATAACACAGCCATCGGTGATAGCAAGCAGGGGTTACTGTGAACGGTGTTTGGGACGCACCGGTGAGTGAACCGTCTCGGCGACCACAAGTCCGATAAATAATACCGTCAGCATAGTGAGTGCCACGATAGATGGAATGTGGAGTGCTACCGGAAGCAGCACAATGGTGAGGGCTGTAACGAAAAGTCGGCGTCGGTCGACGGTCCCGTGATCCAGATATCGAAACGCGTTGTGTCCGATGAGATAGAGTGCACCACCACTGTAGAGGGCAACGGCGGCGACCGCCGGCAGAGGCGTGCCGATGTGGGCGAGCGTCTGCTCGATGCCGAGTACAATGTAGATAATACTGCCAACAATCAGCAGATGAATGTAGCTGTACGAATCGCGTGCGAGCGCCGACCGTTCACGACCGCGAGCGCTGGCCAGTCGTTGTTCGGCTGCGAGCACAACGTACTCGAAGTAGAGCCACCATAACGCACTGACGAGAATGATCCCGAGAAGTGCTCCAAGTACGATGGTGGGCGTGAGTGAAATGCCACTGGCCCCAACCCCGATGGCGACGAGCGATTCGCCAAGCGCGATGATGACGACCAGTCGATGGCGCTCAACAAAGTGTGAAACAGTAACATGAAATCCCTCGACGCCGCGGAGCATCCCCACCCACGTCAGATGAGTAATAAGAAACCCCGTGACCTGCGTGAATGCGAACACGAATACGAGGTCGAAAAAGAGCTCAAGTGGCGTTACGTCCTGTTCGATTGTGGACCCACCATCTTCCGGAATGGTTGCGTCTGTCACCTTTTACGTGGGTTGTGTGCGATCACAGTTGTTCGTTCCGGAGGCTATCACTGGAAAATCAGGTTGAAGCGAGACTGTCGATCATTTCGGAGACGAACTCGAGTTCGTCCCGATTGATTCCGTGGCCCATCCCCTGATAGAGGCGTTTGGTCACGTCAGCGTCAAGGTGTTCGAAGATCATCGCCGATTGTTCCACGCGCTGGCGTGGGATATGCGGATCGGCGTCGCTGCAGCCCAGAAACACTGGCGTCCGTTCGAGCGACCCCGGATACTCGTCAGGAGACACACGCTCGCCGATGAGTCCGCCACTCAGGACGGCCAGTCCGCCATACCGAGTTGGATTGCGAGCGACATATTCGCTCGCCAGACACGCACCCTGTGAGAATCCGAGCACCAGCACACGCTTTCGGGGGATGTCATTCGCGGTGATCTCATCGATGACAGTATCGATGGCTTCGAGCCCGGAGGAGCGACCGGGTTCGTTCATCTCGACCGGCGCTGTAAACGCGTTCGGATACCACGTGTTGTTGGCCGCCTGTGGCGCAAGAAACGCGATATCGCTGACTGTAAACTCCGAGCGCATCCCGAGGATGCCCTGCGCCGTCGCGCCACGTCCATGGACGAACACGCACGCACCCGTAGCCGCTGAGAGCGGGCTCCCCGCGGTGGCCAGTGTCTGTCCCTGGTGTGGTCCGTCCACGTTATATCAACTCCATTCGATCGGCGATCACAGTGGATGCTCCTCCAATACAAGGCATTTACTGGAAGCCTTCGTCGGTGAGTCGGATAGGTGTATCCCATCGGTCGTCGTTTGAACGATGGCAGCAGTAACCTCTCGACCACGCCAAGAACCAGCCTCCCACGTAGCATGTCCGGATCTGGAGAGCTCGCTCGCCTGACTAACGTGGGGTTCAGATACATCAAAGCCCCGTGATCGGTCTGGTTGCTGTAGGAGATATCCGATACTGAGACACTGTTCCGTTACTAGATGTTGCCCACGTTGAATCTAAATCTGCAACATCACCGAGTCGGGAATTTTCTAAATAACTTGGATCAAATGGCATAAAAACCTATACTGCCCTTGTGCGAATACAACCAATAGATGAATCTGTGGTACTCGACGTCCCAGACGCTGTACTGTACAGGGACGATCAGCACCCACAGGTTGTGCTGACAGGCCGGCGTACCGTGGCAGTGACGCATTATCCACTGCCACAGACACTGGGCCAAGTTGTTTATTCTCCTAGAACTGTTGCACTCGAGTGATCGTACGCCGAGAGATACTCTGTTTCTATATCGACGAGCCTCGTAAACAGTTCTTGTGCGCGTTCCCGTCGAATCGTCACGAGCGGATCGTTGAGAAACGCCTGAAATGCGAGATCGAGGTCGCCATCGAAGCCGGCCTCAATGAGCGTTTCCTGGTTTGTTACGTGTGTTGAGACAATAGAACGAACAGTAGACGGAAGTGATCCAGCACACAATGGAGTAACGCCGCTCCCCGTTATCAAAGCGTTCGTCTCCACCACGACATCGTCGGGCAGGTTGCTGATCTGTCCGACGTTGGGATGGTTGAGATGTGTCTTGATTGGTTCAAGTCCGCACAGTGCCCGCATGATGTCGACAACCTCTTCTCCCGAATCAGTGAGCTCGAAAGCCGTTGGGTCGGCGAGAAACGTGTCCAGTTTGTCCGGGCCATCATCGTCACCCACGCGCGCAGAACTTGGCGTCAGTCGAATCCCCCAACGTTCGATCGCAGACGGCTCGTCGATGTCCAGATACCACGGGACGAACTCCGCGAGATGCCGATCACCGGCCGCTCCGAGCACGCCAAAACGGTCATACAAATCGAACGCAATCTGAAAGTCATTAACCCAGTAGGACTCGCCCTCAAGCGAGCCCGGTTCGTTAGCCGGAAGCGGTGCACGTTCGGCGAGTTCGGCATCGAGATATCCGAAGAGATCGTGGCCGTGCCAGCTGGCCTCGTCGATCCACGTACAGTGATTTATTCCTTTGACGGTTATGTCTATTTCTGAGCGGCTGATATACCCATCTACCCCAACGTAGCGCTGTGCAATGTCTGCGAACAGCTCCTGGAATGGGAACACCTCGTGACAGAGACCAATGGCGTTTATCGACGGATACTCCGCGTACAACGCTCGCGTACAGACTGTCATCGGATTCGTGTAGTTGATCACCCACGCGTTGGGACAGACCGAGCGGACGGTGTCAGCAATGGCTCGATACTGCGGAATCGCACGCAACGCACGCATCGTCCCACCCGGGCCGACGGTGTCACCGACGGTCTGGTAGATGCCATACTCCTGTGGTACATCTAGATCGTGTTTGAACGTTTCTGCCGGTGGGTCCTGAATCGAGCAGATGACGAAATCCGCATCCGCGAGCGCCGCGTCCATCTGCTCGTGAGCCGTGAACGTCCAGTCACCATCGACATCCTCGCGGTCCATCACGCCGTTTGCAAGCGATGCATTCTGCTGTGCTGCCTCACTATCAACGTCGTAAAGCGCCACGGTTCCACTGAGATCGGTCGTTTGTGCGAGATCGTTGATGAGCGTGTGTGCCCAGCCCTGGCTCCCCCCACCGACGTATCCAATATGCAGTTCTGGCCGATCATCTCGCGAGTCGCGGACTCCTAGCTCGTGCATACCAATCGATTGTACCCTGGGGATCATAACAATTACCGATCGATCAACGTTGACTGCCCTGACCGAGCGTAGTAACGCGATTCAAATGCCAGACGACGAGAAACATTTACGAGGACACAAGCCACACGCTGGAACGTGATCATTGATTCACATACACACACGTGGGGGCCACCCAGCCCATCGCATCCCTGGGTGAACGAGTCGATCGTCCGCGATGTTGGCGAGTACAGCGTCGGCCCGATTTTCGAAAACGATGCCTTGCTTGCGGCGATGGACGCCATCGGCGTTGATGAGGCAGTCATCGTGGGCTATCCGATCTGTGACTGGCGTGACAACTGGTATACGATATCGGCGGCGCGTACCCATGATCGCCTTTACGGCGTGGTACTGATCGACCCGTTTGCCGAAAGCGCAGCCGAACAGCTCAGGGCCGCAATGGAAACTGACGGCGTGCTTGGCGTTCGACTCGGTGGGCTCTGTCCGTATGACCGCATGTGGGAGACCTTCGACACTGGTGTCGAGTGGCTGAGAGCCGCGATCGCCGAGACTGCGTTCTGGGAGGCTGTCGCGGACACCGACGCCCTCGTTCAGCTGCTGGTTCATGTCGACCAGCTCGATCAGGCGCTCGAACTCGTCGAACGCCATCCAGAACTCACGTATCTGTTCGATCACTTTGGTTACGCTGATCCCGAGACATCGCTCACCGATGGTCCATTCCAGCAGTTTGGAGAGCTGGCCGCGTTCGATTCGGTGGGTGTGAAAATCTCTGAGGTAGTACATCAGTCCGCAGATTCCTATCCATACAGTGATATGCATCCCCACGTCGGCTGGCTGCTCGATGCGTTTGGTCGTGAACGGGTGGTCTGGGGGTCGGATTATCCAAACGTCAGCGACGAAACGACGTACGAACGGACGCTGACGTGGCTCGACCATGTGGAGACACTGTCGGATACGGATCGACGGTGGCTGACCGGGCGTTCGTTTCGAACACTGCTTGGATTGGACTGATTACCGTTGTATCGGTCTCAAGCACTCTCTATCGGATTGTTCGTTGGTACTGATAGCATGCACGTAGCGAAAATCGTCACGAACACGACACACCGCATGGGAAAGCCATCTTCTAAGGGCCCTCCCTCGAAGGGGACTGTCCGGAATCACCGGACACCCGTGGCTACCGGTTGTATGAGCGATCGTCCTCGCCACCTCCGGACAAATACTGCAATACACCGAAAGCAGATTCCTCTACCGTGTTCTGAGCAAATTGGTTTATCGCTGGTATCGGTCCAGGCTGAGTATTCCATTACAGACGTACAGACGTAATCACTGGAGCCATCCGGTAATAGTGGACGACCCGGGGATTCGGGATAGCAACCAGTGATGACACCGTGCGCAGGTAACGCCCCCAATGACTGGGAAACGAGAACTACTCACCCGCACAGCAGTCATATTTTTCCAGCCGCTCGTATAAGTCGAACGCGTAACAGGGAGGACGACAGAAACAGTCCCAACAGCAGTTCGAGGAATCGGATTTCATGATGAATTTGAGCACGTACGACCGGTATAAACGGCCGATGGCGACATTTTATACGGTTTCGGTCGAAACGGCTGGGTGATGAATCCGGTGGCAGAGAATCCGCTTTCAGACCGTGCAGATTTCGAACGAGCGGTCCAGCAGCTCGTCGATCCGTTGGTAACACACAGGAGCGATGGCTGTGCCCGCATTCGTCCGACCGCTACAGGCGCACAGTTTCCAGACGTGTCCGCTGAACTCGAAGGGGTTTCCCGTCCGCTGTGGGGCATTGTTCCGCTGGGCGTCCACGGGTCGTTCGAGGGATGGGAGCAGTTTCGCCGCGGGCTCGTGAACGGCACTGATCGGGCCCATGCAGAATACTGGGGAGAACCAGACGATTACTCACAGAAACTCGTCGAGATGGCCGCAATCGGTGTCGGACTCGCATACACCCCAGAACGACTCTGGGAGCCATTGTCGTCAAATGAACAATCACGCCTTGCGGAGTGGTTGCATCGGATCAACACCGTTTCACTCCACGACAACAACTGGCTGTTCTTTCGGGTGATGGTAAACGCCGGACTCAGATCAGTCGGTGCTCGTCACGACTGGACCACGACACAGGCTGACCTCGACCGGCTTGAGTCGTTCTACGAACGTGATGGCTGGTACACGGACGGCCCCGCAGCCGAGGGTGGGGCGGTGGATTACTATCTCCCCTGGGCGATGCATTTCTACGGACTTCTCTACGCAGACATTGCCGGGGGGGACGACCCCGAGCGAGCGAAGCGGTTTCGCGATCGTGCGTGTGCGTTTGCGACCGAGTACAGCCGCTGGTTCGATCGCCAAGGGCGCGCGCTGGCGTTCGGTCGAAGTCTCACCTACCGGTTCGCACAGGCAGCCTTCTGGGGAGCACTCACCCTGTGTGAGAATCCACGGCTAGACTGGGACGTGCTCCGTGGGCTGTGGGCTCGCAACGTACGATGGTGGCTTCGACAACCGATTTTCACCGACGGCGGCGTGCTCTCGGTGGGATATCGGTATCCGACGCTGAAACCATCTGAACCGTACAACTCCCCGAATTCACCCTACTGGGCGATGAAAGCGTTCGTTCCGCTGCTGGTCGCGGATGACCATCCATTCTGGCAGGCAGACGAAGCGCCACTTCCCGAGCATCCCCCTGTTCACAGCCAGCCCGTGGCCAGGAAAGTCATCTGTCGAGACGGTGCGCATCTATTCGCACTGTCTGGCGGACAAAAGAGCATCTACGCCCGCGAGAAGTACTCGAAGTTCGCCTACTCCACCGAATTTGGCTTCTCGGTCGCGAGTCGTCGCATCGGGGCCGGCAATGCCGGACACGACAGTGCAATCGCCCTCAGCCTGGACGGCGATCAGTACGTGATCCAGGATCCCGACGAGACCGAACTCTCGGGGACCACGATCCGAACGCGATGGCACCCCTGGGAGGGGGTGACGGTCGACAGCTGGCTCACTCCAGCACTGCCTGGTCACGTTCGCATCCACAGGGTTCGAACGAATAGATCACTCCACGCGGAAGAAGGCGGCTTTGCGATACACAAAACCGGAGATGACACCGACGACTTCAAGCGAGAGACCACTGCCACCACGGCCCGAACGACCGCTCCAAGTGGGGTGAGCCAACTCACCGACCTGTTCGGTGAGAGAGCCACAACAATCGTCGATCAAGAACCCAACACCAATCTCATGCACGGACGGACGGTCGTTCCAACACTCCGGGGAACGGTAGACGCAGGCGAGCACTGGCTCGCGACCGCCGTCCTGGCGAGTCCGAACGAGAAATCAGTCTGGGAGCACCAACCAGCAGTTCGTCGAACGGATTCCGGCGTCGTCGTAACCTTCGACGGAACAACGCTTTTTGAGTGTTCACCCGACTAATAGCAGCTGGATCGATGTGGTTCTGAACAATTAAATAGCCAGATACAGTCTGGTATGATGATGCAGGTAGTTCGCTACACCCGTGGTACCGTTCCAGCTTGGGGAATCAAAACAGGCGATACGATACACGCACTCGCAGGCATTGAAGAGGGCGATCCGACGCTTTCAGACTGGACGAATCCAAGTTTTCGAGACCGTATCGCACGGGCCGTGACAGAAGGGACGCTCTCGCAGGTGTCAGTGGATTCGGTGTCACTGCTCGCACCTATTGATGAGCCAGGGACGATCATCTGTGCTGGACTCAATTACCGAGATCACGCAGAAGAACAGGACAAAGAGCTCCCCGAGCGACCAATGCTCTTCTCGAAGGCAAACAGTGCCGTGACGAATCCCAACGACCCAATCGTTCACCCCGGAGGAGACGAGCAGGTCGATTATGAGGTCGAACTCGCGGTGGTGATGGGTCGGCGCGCGTCCGCAATCGAACCAGACGCGGTGTACGATCACGTTGCCGGCTACACTGTTCTCAACGACGTGAGTGGGCGTACCTCGCAATTTGAGGACGGACAGTTCTTCCGTGGCAAAAGCTACGACACGTTTGCCCCACTGGGACCAACACTCGCCGTCGATGATATCGACCCGAACGCGCTCGACGTCGAACTTCGTGTAAATGGAACGGTAAAACAATCCTCGAACACCGAACAGTTCGTCTTCGACGTTGGCGAACTGGTGTCGTATATCTCCCAGTCAATCACGCTCCATCCGGGTGATATTATCTCAACTGGCACCCCCGGTGGTGTCGGAATTTTCCGTGAACCAGTCGATTGTCTCGAACCCGGCGACAGCTGTGCAGCCACCATCGAAGCTATCGGGACTTTGAATAATCCAGTCATCGGAGAGTGAACAAGTAAGAAATTTTTTATAATTTTGTTCGAAACCACACAGACATAAAATCGGACGATGGCCTCCCGAAAAATGACGTTCGCGCGAATTATCCATTACAGCAGTACTCCTGTCACCATCCCCGGTACTCTACCGAATGATGGCGCATCCAACCCTCCGCACAGTAGCACGAACGACAGATAACTTCGGATATTAGAAATAGAATTTAATGGTCACAGAGCGTAAAAACGTAGATTGTGTAGTGCATGCTGTGCAGAGCTGGACCCAATCAGAACCGCATGGGCGTAATTCTACCCACAGAATTGACCGGTCGGCCCTAGGTACAAGCGAGCCGACGGCGAAATCGTCCCATGCAGACCGCAGTGATGAGCAAACTGTTCGGTGAATACAGCCTCGACCAGGCGTGTGAACTAACAGTCGAGTCGGGATACGACGCGATCGAGCTGATGGGCAAAGCGCCACATCTCGGTCCAGAGACGACCAAAGAGACCGCCACGGAACTCAGGGCTCACCTCGACGAACTGGGATTGGACGTTGTGGGTCTTGCAACGTACACTGGCTACTACGCGAACCGCGAGAAGGATGACGACGAGCGCCATAACGAACTCGAAGCACTTGAGCACTACTGCGAGTTGGCCGAGCTCCTAGAGTGTGGATTGATCCGACACAATCCCGGCGGACCACCAGAACACCGGGCGACAGAGACAGACTACGCCCGAGCTGTGGAGTGGCTCCGCCGAGCAGCCGATCGGGCGACGCCGCTACAGATCGGGGTCGAAATTCATCCGCACTCGATCGTCGAAACCGCAGCCACAGCCGTCGAACTGTTCGAACGGATCGACCGCGACAACGTTGTTGCGATTCACGACGCCGGCAACATGTACACTTCAAACGCTTCATATGGGCCCGATTCACTGTCGACGCTTGGTGAATGGCTGGGTCACTGTCACGTGAAAGACGAACTCCAGATCGCAGATCCCAACGCCTACGGATCGTACTCTGTCGAGCGAGCTGACGGCGAGACGCTGTTTCGATCCTGTTTGCTCGGAACTGGCGGCACCGACCAGCAACCGCTGTTCGATGCACTGTGTGATCGCGAGTACGACGGCGCAATAACGGCCGAGTGTCACCTGGCGGCGACACCAACACTCGACGAATCGGCTATTGCCAGCCACGAGCGACGAGCGATCGAAGCCCTCTGGAACGGATCCACACCCCACAAGAGCGGTCGGCTGTAATTGACAGCCCCAATCATCGGAGCTGCTTTCAGATCTGTCTTTATGAGCAGAACAGGATTGAATAGTGGTGACAGCCAACACATAGTCCATGTCTGTGACGGTTGCGTTCGTGGGAACCGGTCCTGACCCGCACAACCCAGAGTGGGGAACCAGTGCAGCAATGGCCTACCAGCACGCCCAGGCCTACGATGCGAACGAGTCGTGTTCGCTCGTGGCCTGCGCTGATCTCGTTGCCGACCACGCGCTGGCGTTTGCCAATCGATTCGAGATCCCCGATTCGAACGTGTACGAATCGTACGATTCGATGGTCCAAGACATCGAGCCCGATGTCGTCTCGGTCTGTACGCCAGTACCGACACACGCCGAAATCGTCCTCGATCTGCTCGACTCGGGTGCTGTTGGGGCTATTCACTGTGAAAAGCCGATGGCTGATACCTGGCGCAACTGCCAGAGAATGGTCGATAGAGCCAGCGCAGAGGACGTGCAGTTGACGTTCAACCACCAGCGCCGATTTGCAGAAACGACGGCCCGTGCGCAGGCGCTGATCGACGACGGTGCGATCGGTGAGCTGGTGCGATTCGAAGTCGGTGGGAAGAATCTCTTCGACTTCGGGAGCCATCTGATCGATCTCTGTACACACTTTCATGACTCCGGAGAAGCGTCGTGGGCACTCTGCCAGATCGATTATCACACCGAAAACGTTCGGTATGGAACCCACAACGAAAACCAGGCCATTGCCCACTGGCGGTACGACAACGGCGTGGATGCGGTGCTCGCAACGGGGGAGATGACTCCGCTCGAAAATCATCTCCTTCGACTCGTCGGGACCGCAGGCTGGATCGATCTCTGGCCGCAGGATGACACCGATGTGAGCCTCAGAATCAATCGTGCCGGTGAGAGTGAGACGATCTCGACGAACGACGAGACAATGCTCCAGAACGCGATCGATCACGTGATCGAGTGCCACGAAACGAGAGCAACACCGATAATCGGGGGCGAGGAAGTAAAACACGCGACGGAGATCGTCTTTGGCTGCTGGGAGTCAGCTCGCCAGCGTGGGCGCATCGACTTTCCGCTGTCTACAATCGACAATCCACTCGCCGCAATGGTCGAGAGCGGGACGATCACGCCGGCATCCGACGGATGACGGTCGCCGTCGGATTTTGTTCTGGAGCGCACGTTCACACCGAGCTTCTCATCGAGCTGTTCGGTGCTCACGATGGCGCGACGATCGTGGGACTGGCAACCGACAACCGAGAGCGTGACAGCACAATCGCAGAGCGCCACGGGATCACCGTTCGCACTCCAGAGGTGCTGTTCGAGCTCGCCGACGCCGTCTGTGTCTGCTCGACGACCGCCACACACGATCGCTGGGTGCATGCGGCAGCCGATGCGGGCGTAGCCGTACTCTGTGAAAAGCCACTCGCGACCGAGATGGAGACGGCTCGGTCGCTGCTGGCGGCCTGTAATGAGGCCGGCGTCGCGCTCGGAATGGTGATGCCACTGCCATTCAGCGAGCCGGCCAGGCGTGCAAAGCGGATATACGACGACGGACGGCTCGGCGAGCCACAGCTACTCGTCGGAACGAACCGCGCGAAGCTCCGCAATCGCCACGAAACTGGGTGGTCGGCCGATCCAGACGCCGCCGGCGGTGGCGCAGTGATGGACCACACGGTGCACATCGTGGATCTCGTCCGGTGGCTCACTGGCCGAGAAATTGTCTCCGTCCACGCTGAGCTGGCGACAATGCACGAAGCGCTCGCCGTCGAAGACGTGAACGTGCTCTCGATGGCACTCGATGACGGAACACCGTTCTCGCTAGATGGCTCCTGGGATCGCCCTTCGAACTGGGAGTACTGGGGTGATGCGACGCTCACCATCTGTGGCACCGATGGCGAACTCACTGTCGATTGCTACGGCGAAACCCTGCATGAAACCCGGCCTGCCGGTGATCGGCCTGGGAGTGAGTCGATCTACGCGGGGAATGAACCGATGGCTGGCGTCGTTGCTGATTTCATCGACGCGGTTGCGTCGGAGCGACCACCACTGATCGACGGCCACGATGGCGTTCGGGAGCTGGCCGTCTGCGTCGGTGCGTACGAGTCAGCCAGAACGGGGGGCCCTGTCTCGATTCCAACTCCCAAACACTGAATTCGTACAAAAAAGCTGTGGAGGGCGCGCCATTCGTTTGTTCCATCCACAGCCCTAAGCGGCTCGCTCGCGGTGGTCAACCCATGCAGTATGTCGTGAAACGAACGGTGCAGGCGCTCATCACGCTGTTGTTCGTCGTCACGATCTCGTTTTTTCTCTATCGATTGCTTCCCGGCGGCCCGGTTGAGGCGATGCAACAACAGCTGGTACAGGAAGCGATGGCCGATGGCGGTCAGGTGAACGTCCAGCGAATCAACCAAATGGTCGCAGTGAGAACCGGGATCCGTCCGGATGAGCCACTCTATCAGCAGTATCTTGGCTACATGGAATCTGTCGTGCTCCATCAGGATTTCGGCACGTCGATCTGGAAGAACGAGCCCGTCTTCGAGTTGCTATTCACCGCAATGCCATGGTCGGTGTTCATCAGCATCTACGGACTGTTGTTGGGCTTTGGCGTCAACGTGTTACTCGGAGCCGTGATGGCCTACCACGAAGGTGGTCGGTTCGACCGCGCCATGTCGGTCGTGGCGACGATCACATCCTCGGTGCCGTACTACGTCGTCGCCATCTTGCTCCTGGCATTTCTCGCATTCGAGGCGGGGCTGTTTCCAACCGGGGGGCGCTACAATCCGGCGACGACACCCGGATTCAACCTGCCGTTCATGGCGAGTGTCGTGTATCATGCGATCTTGCCGATCGCGACGGGCTTTGTCGTTGGATTCGGAACCCAGGCGCTCGCGATGCGTGGCAACAGCGTTCGTGTGCTCGGAGAGGAGTACATCCGGGTTGCACAGCTCCGTGGACTCGGTGAGTTCCGGATTGCCACGCGATATGTGACGCGAAACGCGATTTTGCCGCTGTACACCTCACTGATGGTCGGTATTTCTAGCATCTTCAGCAGCTCGATCATCATGGAACAGCTGTACAGCTACCCCGGCGTGGGTTGGTACACGTTCGGCGCGCTCGAACACCGTGACTACCCCCTTTTGATGGGCGTCTTTTTGTTTTTCACGATCGTCACGCTGCTCGGCGTACTGGTGGCCGATCTCACCTACGGGCTGATCGACCCGCGCGCAAACACCGGTGACACGGAGTCGTATTAATCACCATGGACGGACACGACATCGACGACAGACAGAGCCGGACCGACCTCTTTGACGTTCCGCCAGAAGAAAGCCCATCCCCAACGTCACGGTCTGAACGCTGGTATCGAACCCTCGACGTGTGGGTGTTATCCCCGCTTCGCGTGGCGATGACTGACTGGCGAATGCCCGTTGGAGCGACAATCCTCACCGCGTTTGTAGTGCTCGGGACGGTCGGTGTCCGACTCATCAGTGCTCCAGAAGTCAGCGAAGCTCCCGTCTACACTGGTGCGTTTCGCGGCGGGATTGGCGCGATCACGACCAGTGGTGGCTGGATCGATATTGTTTCGCTATCACTGGGAGAAACTGGATTCACACTCCCATGGGTAGCGCTATCGCTACCGCTCGGAACCGACCGATTTGGTCAGGACATCGCCCGGGGGCTCGTCCATGGAACGCCCGCAATGTTGAAGATGGCGCTTGCCGGCGCGGTGTTTGCAACCGGCGTTGCACTGCTCGTCGGTACCGTCGCCGGATACCGGGGTGGCGTGATCGACACTGTGTTGATGACGATCACTGACATCGTGATGACGATCCCCGCACTGCCGCTCATCGTCTTGCTCGCGGCGGTCTACCAGCCATCCGACCCATTCGTGATTGGTGTGTTGCTCGCGATCGACAACTGGCCGGGGCTAGCACGAGCACTCAGATCTCAGGTACTCACCATCCGAACTGAGTCCTACGTGGAAGCCGCGCGTGCGATGGGACTTTCGCCCGGGACGGTGCTCAGACGCGACGTGATTCCACAGCTCATGCCCTACACGCTGATCAACGCCGCCAACGCCGCCCGGGCGGTAATCTTCGAGTCCGTGGCGCTCTACTTTCTCGGGTTGCTCCCGATCGGGTCGACGTTCAACTGGGGTGTGATGATGAATCAGGCGTATCAGGCCGGCGCGCTCTCCAACGTCGATCGGGCGGGTCACTGGCTGTTTGCCCCCATGTGTCTGCTCGTCGTGTTTTCGTTCGGATTAATCGTCTTCTCACAGGGACTCGATCGCGTGTTCAATCCTCAGCTCAGGGCGCGCCACTCGAAGGCGGTTGGTTATGACGACGAAACTGGGGTATCCACTGGCGATTGAGTAAATCACGAGGTCGACTCATAGCGGGCACACGCAATGAGTGTGCCACCGGTTATCGCCCCGAGCACGCCGAGCGTCACGAGATCGATGAGTGCAATCACGACGGTTGCGCTATCGGTAGTCACGAACAACGATCCGAGAACTACCACGGTGAACGCACAGCAGATGCCAAATATGACACGCAACTGTGCCGAATGCCCACAGAGACGGTCTATCACTGCCGGTCCAGATCGATCACGCATGCTATCTGGCTCACAACCGAGCCCCTTAATCACTCTGACTGGTGGGACCGACGCAATCTATAGTTACCGCCAGGACGAATCGAAATGGTATGACCACACACGATCGGATCACAGAACTCGAACGCTCACTGCGTGCGGAGACGAGCGCGGTGGGACGTCTGCTCGTCGTTGGTGGCTGTACGCTCATTCTGCTCGGCGCAACCGTTCTGAACGGCGCAATCGCCGGCATGTTCGGCATCTGGGGAATGACGGCACTGGGGCTTGCTGTCGCAGCAATGGTCGTTCAACAGGTCGCTTCCTGAGGCTGTCGCTCATAGCGAACAGTGTGTCCAAGTATCAGATGAGAGAAGATTCATGGTTGGGTGTTACCAATGTGACGACGAATGGGGTTGGACGATCGTGACTGACCGATCACGCGGAGCGCCAACAGAGACTGGCATGACCGTGAGCGAATCATCGCTGGACGAGGACACTATCGTCCGGATGGACGATCTGACAGTAACGTTTGCAGGCGAGGGCGGTGTGGCACGCGTCCTCCAGGAG
Organism: Halocatena halophila; assembly: GCA_027563145.1. Classification (GTDB taxonomy): domain Archaea; phylum Halobacteriota; class Halobacteria; order Halobacteriales; family Haloarculaceae; genus Halocatena; species Halocatena halophila. Next base: position 295,560 of record CP071307.1, read on the forward strand.
GTATCCATCGAAATCGAGCGCGAGGAGATTCTCGGCGTGGTCGGCGAGAGCGGCTCCGGAAAATCGATGTTTGCGAGCGCGTTGCTGGACGCAGTGATCGAGCCCGGCCGAACGACCGGCTCGGTGGAGTTCAATCCACGGTCTGGTGAACCGTTCGACGTGCTGGGTCTTTCTTCCGACCGGTTGCAACGCGTTCGCTGGGAATCGATTGCCATGGTGTTTCAGGGAGCGATGGCGTCGTTCAACCCGACGATGCGAATTCGCGACCATTTTGAGGAGACGATTCGCGCACACGGCAAAAACCACGGTGAGCGAATGGCTCACGCTCACGAACTGCTGTCTGCACTCCATCTCGATGCCGATCGTGTCCTCGAGTCGTATCCCCACGAACTCAGCGGGGGGATGCGCCAGCGGGCGTTGATCGCTCTGGCGCTCGTGCTCGAACCCGAACTGCTCGTGATGGACGAACCAACGGCCGCACTCGATTTGCTCATGCAGCGATCGATCATCGATCTGCTAGCGTCGCTTCAGGATCGGTTCGATCTCACCATCGTGTTCATCACACACGACCTCCCGCTGGTCGCCGGACTCTCAGACCGGCTTGCGGTGCTGTACGCGTTCGAGATCGTCGAATGCGGACCGACGGCAACGGTGATCGAAGACGCCGGCCATCCGTACACGCGCGCGCTCTTGCGCACCGTTCCGAACGTCGACGTTCCGGTTACCGAGATGGCCCCTATCGAGGGGCAGTCACCGGATCCGACGGACACGCCCGCAGGCTGTTCATTTCATCCTCGCTGTCCGCTGGCCGATGAGGGCTGTGAATCGGCCGACCCGCCGTTTGAACGGTTGGAAACCGAACACGAAGTCGCGTGTTATCACACGGAGCGCGCGCGAGAAAGCGTCGAGTACACGCTCCGTGATGGGGAGGTCGGCCCATGAGCGACGACACAATCGTCAGCCTCTCGGATGTGACCGTCGAGTTCGGTTCACCCGGACTGCTTGACCCACTGCGCGGCCGCACGGAGAGTGGCGTGAGGGCCGTTGATGCAGTGTCGCTCGAGATCGAATCGAACGATGTCGTCGCACTCGTCGGTGAATCCGGCTGTGGGAAAACCACACTCGGTAAAACCGCCGTTGGCCTCCAGCGACCGACAGATGGTACGGTCAGCTATCGCGGACAGGACATCTGGGCTACAAGAGACGGCGACAGTTCGGCGACAATACCGTTCGAGGAGATTCGACACTCGCTGCAGATCGTCCATCAGGATCCGGGGAGTTCGCTCAACGGAAACCGGACGGTACTGTCTTCGCTCGGTGATCCGCTCCGTCGGTGGCAACCGGAGTTGAGCGCAGAACAACGAGAGGCAACGATCTATCAAGTGTTAGAGCGGGTCGGACTCACCCCGGTTGAGACCTACGCAACCCGGTTTCCACACCAGCTCAGCGGCGGTGAGCGCCAGCGAATTGCCCTCGGACGGGCACTGCTGGTACAGCCCGATCTCGTCCTGGCAGATGAAGCAGTGAGTGCACTCGACGTGTCGTTGCGGATCGAGATGATGGACCTCATGCTCGAACTCCAGTCAACGGTTGAAACGTCATTTCTGTTCGTTTCGCACGATCTGGCCAACGCACGGTATCTCACAGAACGAGCAGGGGGACGAATCGGTGTCATGTATCTAGGAAAGCTCGTCGAGATCGGCACACCAACAGAGATCATCGAGTCACCACAACACCCGTACACGAAACTGCTTCGCTGGGCAACACCAGAGCTCGATCCATCCCTGGCCCGAAAGGCGAAAGCTGAAACACCGCCGGTGCGGTCGATCGACGTTCCAGATCCGACATCGCTGCCCAGTGGCTGTCGATTCCACCCACGCTGTCCGAAAATGCTCCCGCCGGAGACCGTCGAGATCGACCAGAAGGCGTACAACGAAGTGCTTGACGTGAGAGAGCGACTCGATGACGGTGAACTGTCCGAACCGGCCGCACTTCTTGCCACCGACGATCCGACACAGCAGGGACTCTACGACGAACTGTTCTCGGTAGAACTCGGTGGACAGAACCGCGAAGTCGTCGAGCGGGCGCTTTGTGCCGTCCTCGACGATGAGCCCGAGCAGGCGTCCGAGCTGCTCCGAAAGCGATTCGAAAGCATCTGTGAGCGGTCCGAACCGGCACTCCCTGACGGCGATCACCCAGTTGCCTGTCATCTCGAAACGTCCGAATCGGCAACAGACAGTTCTGACGGGCGGACCGACGGTGGAGCGCCCGAGGACTGATCACAGAGCGATCCATCGACTCGGACGATGGGTATAATAGCCGGCCTGTTGTACGTGTGGTATGGTGACGAGTGCCAGTCTATGGTGGTGTCACGAGGTGAGCGCCGTGTGAACGTCGGGGTGTTTCTAAACCAGTATCACGAACCCGGTGGCGAGTGTCCACCCGCTGAGACGTTCGAACAGGTAGCGCTGCTCGAATCGGCTGGCTTCGATTCGGTAACCGTCGGTGAGCGACACCTCCACGAAGAGGGATTTATCGAACCGATCACGCTGCTAGCAGCGATTGCGGGACGGACGGACACACTTGATCTCGGAACGGCAGCGCTGGTTCCTGCGTTGCACGATCCGCTCCGACTGGCCGAGCAGCTCGCCGAGATCGATCGGCTCTCCAATGGACGCGTTCGATTCGGTGGGGCACTTGGGTACCGGCCGGCCGAGCTTGCTGCGTTCGGCGTCGACGCCGACGAGCGCGTCGGCCGATTCATCGAGGCGATTGGACTGCTCGATACGTTGTGGGCGGGCGACCGCGTCACGCACGACGGCGATCATTTCACCTACGACAATGCGTTCGTGCGACCTGCACCGGGATCGATTCCGATCTGGATCGGTGGCCACGCTGATATAGCCATCAAACGAGCGGCGTATCGAGGTTCGGGTTGGATTGCAAGCGCATCCTCTCCGATCGAGGAACTCGAATCACAGATTGCGGTCTACGAGGATGCGCTTGAAGAGTTCGAGAAAGATCGATCGAACAACGAGGTAATACTGATGCGAGATTGTTTCGTCGGTGAAACCAGGGACAAAGCCCGTGAAACGATCGAGCCACATCTGACGCGGCTGTATGAGTGGTATGCGCGGTGGAACCAGACCTACATGGACGAGAACGACGTTGCTGTCGAGTACGACGATCTCGAAGAGAAGTTCATCGTGGGAACGCCGTCCGACTGCATCGAATCGCTCGAAGCATACGACGCACTCGGCGTCGATCACGTGATTCTTCGGGTGCAGTTTCCCGGCCAGCCCCACGAACCGACGATGGACTGTTTAGAACGGCTTGGTTCGGAGGTGCTTCCGGCAGTCCAATGACCTCGGTCGGCTACATTGGACTCGATCACCACCACCGTGAGCCATATCTCGAGACGATCCGTCAGCTTGGACTCGACGTAACCGCCGTTGCGGGCGATCCCGACGTTGATGTGTCGGTTTCAGACCAGACGAACCGATATCGGGAGTACGAGACGTTGCTAGCGGCAGAAGCTGTCGATCTCGTCTGGATTACTGCGTCGAACCGAACCACACCGGCAGTGATTCGCGAGGCCGTCAAACGGGATATCGACGTGTTCTGTGAAAAGCCGGGCGCACGCACCACCGCGGAGCTTGCGGCCATCGCACCGGACGTTTACGAGAGCGACGCCACGGTTGGATTCGCGTACGCATGGCGCGGCCATCCCCATAGCCAGCAGCTGCGCCAGCTCGCAAGCGATGGGTTTTATGGCAATCTCCGCGCCGTCGACTGTCGATTCGTCGCCTCACGGCTCGCTACCCGCGACCACACACACTATCTCTACGATCCGGCACAGAGCCGCGGCGGGATCGTCCAGTGGCTTGGCGTCCATTGGATCGATCTCCTTGGGTGGATACTCGACGAACGGATCGAGACGGTCGCTGCCTCGCTGCAGTACGGAACCGAAGCTGTCGAAGTTGAAGACGGGGCGATCGTGCAGTTCGAAACGGAAAGTGGTGCGACCGGCTCGCTGACCTGTGGCTACTATCTGGGCGACGACCGCTACGACACCCATATTGACATCCTCGGCGATCGAGGCCGAAGCCAGTGGGAGCCAATCAGTGACACGTTCGCGTTCGAAGGCGACACGACGATCGAACTCGAAACGAATCGTGAGTGGCGTCCGGAAACACCCAGCCAGATCACACACGAATACACTCCGGCCAACGGCTATGGTGGTGCCTGGGGCAAGGCGTTCATCGAGGAGTTTCTCGCTGCGTGCGATGACAGCGGTACCGTGCCAGCTGACATCGACGACGCCATCGAGGTGCTATCAGTGCTCGATGCGATTTATGCGGCCGCCAATTCGGATCGATGGGTACCGGTTGAGCGGCACTGAACGACACCAGTCGGCCGACACAAGGTTTTTTTGTCGGTGGTTCGAGTTTCAATCTAGCAGTATGGGCACTGATACCAGTAGTGATGGGAGCAGCCCTGACTTGACCGTCTCGCGTCGGAAATTTCTCACGGCGCTGGGTGTCGGAGGAACGGTCGGCCTGGCAGGCTGTTCGATGGTGGACACACCGTTCGGGGCAGGTGGTCGTGCGGGGCTGGATGAGGCGATGAGCATCTCGATTCCACCGACGGACATCAACTGGAATCCGTTCGCAACCGAGGGGTTTTCGGAGAATCTCGCCAACTGGGTGTTCGAATGGGGAGCAGTGTTGTTTCACGAAAACGCTCGGCTAGAGCCCTGGGCCTACGCCGACTGGGAGTACGATTCTGCAAGCAACGTCCTGGCAGTCACCTTTCGCGAGGATCTCGCCCAGTGGACCGGCGATGCGTACACCGCCCGCGACCGGTACACCTATCAGGAACTGGTTAGATTGCAGTCGCCCGAGTCGAGTCAGTTCGAGCGGATCGAACTCCGTGATCCGACGACGATCGCCTATCATTTTAAAGACCCAACCAATCCAGACATTTTCACAAACTACGAATTCGTCAGACCACTGTATCAGGGTCGCACGAGGTGGCAGCCGTGGCTTGAGCGCTATCAGGATGCAACGACAGACACAGAGCGCGACGCGATCACGAAAGAGCTAACCGAGCTTTCCATCTCGAATGAGGAGTTCATGGACGCCGCGACCGGAACGGGTGCCTACCGGCTGACCGAGGTGAGCGACGTGAGCGCGACGTTACAGCGCTGGGACGGCCATCGGAACGCGGATTCGATCGGTATCGACACGCTCCGGGTGCAGTTCGCACCGAGTCAGGCCAGATTCGGACAGCTACTCACACAGGATCGCGCTGATATTGGCCGAGGAATCTTTCCCGTGGAGTATCGTGGAGCCGCACCGACGCACCTCGAAACGCTCTCAGAACATCCCACGCTCAACAACGTCAAGTTGCTCATCAACTGGAACAATCGCCCGGCACTCCGCGATGTGAACGTTCGACGGGCGATGGCTGCCACAATCAACACCGAGCCGATCGCCGCGGCCGCCGGCAACGGCGAGCCAATCCCGGTCCATTCGGGGATGGACCCATCGTTCAATCAGACATATCTCGGTCCCCAGCGCCAGCAGTACATCGACTACAAGCCACGAGCTGCCGATCACGAGCTCGCCGAGCGATTTCTCGAGCGGTCGGGCTACTCACGACAGCACGGCACAGTGGTGCGACCCGATGGGAACGAGCTCCAGCCGTTGCGATTTGTCACCGACACGGATGATCAGTGGTTCATCGCCGGAAAGTTCGTTGCCGCACAGCTCGAGCAGTTTGGCTTTCCGGTCGAATTTCGAACCGTGGACCGGTCGACGAAGCTTGATATCATCTACGAACACCAGCGAATGGACGAGTGGGATCTCTCGACGGAAAGCCATTATGCTGGTAGCACGCTCCATCCGTTCTCGTATTTTGATTATCGGACGTTCTGGGGATGGCGGCTCGGGCCGGCGACGTTTACGGCGGATGCAACGCTCAACGCGACAATCGAGGAGTGGCTCGATGGCGGTGAAACACACTCGCCGTACAATGGCAAGCCGTTACGTCCGGAGATCCCAACGACGGTTGGTCGACTCGATCGCGACGGTTCGACGACCACGATCAACATTTACGAACTGATCAACGAGATCCGATCGCCGGTCTCCGAAGAACGCGCAACCGATATCGTTCGACAGCTGAGCTGGGCGTGGAACTTTCTGCTACCCGATATCGACACGTACGTCGTCCTCGGTGGAATGTGGGGTGATACAAACCAGTACGACTGGCCACAACAGTCCTGGCAGTTCACCGGTGCGAACAACGCCAGCGTCTATTACACCGTCAAACATGGACTGGTCTCACCGGTGGAGGAGTAACTGCCGTGGCGCGTGAAGGGTCGCTACAGTTTCAGCCCAACGTTGATGGCTTCTACGACGTGCACGCCGAGCTGCCACGATATTTTCACCGGCGGCTCGAACGGCAACTCCGTGCCGGTGATCGCCTACGCGCACGGATCGACTCTCGGGCTGGACTGAACCGGCACCGCCAGCGAATGAGACGACAACTAGTGACGACGATCGGTGGACTGTTCGAGCGCACGCCGCTCAATCCGATGCGAGCGGTTGCGTTCGAGCGTTCTGAGTACACCGTCGAGACGGTCATTTTCGAAAGTCTCCCCGACGTTCACGTCACAGCAAACTGCTATCGACCAGTCAATTCGTCCGGTCCTGTTCCTGCCGTTTTATTTCTGTGTGGGCACGCACCGGCGGGAAAAGCAGCGCCCGCCTATCAGCGAGCGTGTATCGAGCTCGCGCGCAACGGCTGTGCCGTGCTCGTGGTCGATCCGATCGGTCAGGGTGAACGACGACGACCCACAGACCGTGCGAACCCGAGCGCCTCGCCCGTGACGATTCACACGCGGCTCGGTGGCGGATGCACGCTCGCGGGAAAAAATCTGTCCCGGTATCTGATCTGGGATGCGATACGGTCGCTCGACGTGTTGCAGTCGCTTCCGTTCGTCGCAAGCGAACAGCTCGGAGTGATGGGTAATTCAGGTGGTGGGCTCCAGACCGCCTACTGCATGTTGCTCGACGATCGGATCACAACCGCCATGCCCTGTTCGTTCGTGACCGCAAAAGGAGTCTATGCAAAAACCGGCCAGGCACAGGATGCAGAACAAATCCTCCCGGATGCAGTCCGCGTCGGCCCCAGATACGACGATTTTCTCACGGCGTTCGCACCAAAGCCGCTCTGTATTGGGGCATCACAGTCGGATTTCCTCCCGATAAGCGGCGCACAGCAGTCCTACGAGCGGGCAAGCACGGCCTATGCGCTCTACGATGCCACCGAGTCACTTGAGTTTGTGGTGTCGGATTCAACACACGGCCTCGGATCCACGCTTCGAACCGCTGCAGTCAACTGGTTTCGCCAGCAGCTACTGGACGAATCGACGATCGTCTCGCCACACGAATCGGCAGTCGAATCCGAAGAGTCGCTCGCCTGTCTCTCTGCGGATTCAGTGTTCGAGGCGTTTGCGAGCGAGCGAGCCATCAGTGACCTGACAGCCCAAGCCGTTCAGTCCCTGGAGCCAACCACGCCAGCCCCCACCACAGGACCATACGCTGAAACCCTGCGAAGGCGGGTCCGCAAACGCTTCGATCTTGACCGCACGCGGCCATCGCTCTCACCGCGTCGTCTCGACACCGAATCGGCCGATGGGCTCGTCTGGGAGAAGCTGTTTTTCGAGAGCGAGGATGACGTGCACACGACGGCGATCGCCGTGCGGACGCAGACGACAGAGCCATCCTGTCCAACGATCGTCGTGCTTGACCGTGGCACCGCAGAGCTACCGCAGTATCGAGACGACGTGGCAGCACTCGCTCGTGATCGTGGGTTCGTGCTCGTGTTCGATCCCCGCGGGATGGGCGGCGTTCGAGCACGTACAGTCAATACACCACAGAACAATGGTGGCGAGTATTTCGACGTACACGGAACTGTCTACAAACTGGCGTCCGACGCGCTCATGACAGGCTGTTCGCTGCTCGGATTGCGCGTATTCGACGTGGTGCGTGCTCATGAGTATCTTTCCGCGCGGCTTGGTCAGACGACGGTTGGACTCGTCGGCGCAGGAAAGGGTGCTATCTACGCGCTGTTTGCGGCGGTGAGCGAACCCGCGTTTGAGCCGGTCTGTATCGAGGACGTGCCAGCATTCTACGAACGAGCGACGACACCCGGGACGATCGTGGATCCGGGACTGCTCTGTTATGGCGTCGTCGGCACGCTCGACGTTCCACAGCTTCTGGCTGCACTCGCTGACCGAGACGTTCGACGCGTAGCGTTTCCCGAAGACGGGCTCGGAATCGATGCGCTCACGTAGGGGGATCGTCCTCGGTCTGTGGCACTGAGACGGTCGAACCGGTGTTGCCTGCGGTGTACGCTGCGGTGACGAGTTCGAGCGCATCGCGACCGTCTTCGCCGCTCACTGGGGGCTCCGTGCCATTGTGGACACTCTCGGCGAATGCCTCGATCAGCCGCTCGCCCGCCGGGCGAAGCGCCGGCACCGAGAGCTCGTGAAACGTCTCTCCGGCTCCCAGATCGGTCGCTTCGTTCGTCCGTACATACAGTGGATCGCCAATGACGAGCTCGCCATCGGTGCCGTACACCCGGTCGCCGCGCACTGTTTGCTCTGGCGGACCATCGAGCAAAAACGAACTCGCCTCGATGATCCCGATCGCCCCGTTTTTATACCGGATCGTCGCAACACTGAAATCCTCGACGTCAACCGGACTCGCGAACGTGTCGTACTCACAGGCGATCCGCTCGGGCTCGAGACCAGTGAGATAGTTCATCGCGTCAACGTTGTGAATAACGTTCGTCGAGAGAATACCACCGCCGCTCGTTTCCATCGATTTTCGCCAGTCGGTCTCGACCCGTCCCGTGTAGCCGCCATCCCAGTACGCGTCGGGTTTGCGCGCCCAGACGGTGAGTTTCGTGCCGACGATTTCGCCGAGATAGCCCGTCTCGATCAGCTCGCGAGCGCGCCGATAGGTGGCGCGATACCGGTAGGTGTCACAGACACCAAGGGTTACCCCTGCGTCCTGGCACGCATCGATTACCGCCGTCGCAGAGTCGAGATCGACCGCAATCGGCTTTTCGACGAGCACGTGATGGCCAGCGCGTGCACCAGCAATTGCCTGTGGCGCGTGGAGGTGGTGTGGGGTCGCCAGATACACCACGTCGATCGCATCCATTTCGAGCAGTTCGTCGTACTCGGTGACCACCGAACAGTCAACGCGGTCGGCCACGTCGTTGGCAAGCGATGGTTCAACATCCATCGACACGCCGATTTCGACGCCACTGGCGCGCTGAAACTGCTCTGCACGGCGCTTTGCCGTAATCTCCCCACAGCCGACGATCGCCACTGTGAGTGGCTGAGACATGCGTTCGCTGAGGAGTTCTCCGGTCTCGTATTTCAACGTTTGGTCGAGTGCGCCATAGAACTATACCGTCCCCGACCGAATCGCCGAAACGAATCCATGGACACGCGTGAGCGGTTTCTTGACGCCGCCATTACCGAGCCATCGGTCCAGCCAGTGGAAACGATCATCGACGCGCACACGCACATCGGTCAGGTGCGTGTCGATGCGCTCCCAGTGTCTCCGTCCCGCCTCGTGGAGTATATGAACGCCCATGGCGTTGATCAGGCCGTCGTGCATCCGCTGGTCTCACCACTGTCGACGAGTCACTACGTCACAACACGAGACGTGCTCAGTGCGGTTGCCAGCTACCCCGACCGGCTCATCCCGTTCTGTTCGGTCGATCCACGAATGTACTATCGATGGGGTAAGGATCGATACGCTGCGGTTATTCGCGAGTACGTCGAGCTGGGTGCCAGGGGATTCGGCGAACTGAAATGCGATCTCCCGCTGGATCACGAGTATATGCACGTGTTGTACGAAATCTGTGCCGACGAGGGGCTTCCGGTGTTGATTCATATTGATTCGGTCTGCTGTACCGATGCGGTGGGGCTGCCTGCAGTTGAGTCGCTGCTACAACAGTACCCGGGCGTCGATTTCGTCTTTCACGCACCGGGCTGGTGGGCACACATTTCTGGGGATGTCGAACAGATCGGTGGCTACCCCGACGGTCCCGTCGAACCCGGTGGACGCTGTGATGCGCTGCTCGGAACGTATGACAACTGTTGGGCAGATTTCTCTATGACGTCCGGCTTCAACGCGCTCACGCGCGATGAAATCTATGGTGAAACCTTTCTCCGTCGCCATCACGAGAGTCTTCTGTTCGGATCGGACTACCTCCAGCCTGGCCAGTCGATCATGCAGTTTGGCTTCTTTTCGGAGTTCGATCTCGAACCATACCAGTGGGAGCAGATCTGTTCGAAGAACATCCGCTCGATTCTTGCCTGAGCGTGGCTCACTCGGGGCACCCAACGGTGACGGGGACCTCCCGATCAATCGATTCGAGCACTGCACGCGTTGCCCGGAGCGTCGTGATCGACGACTCGATCGAGCGTTCGAAACTGAAACGGTCACCGCCATCTGCACACAGAGATCTGAGCACCATTTCAGGACCGAGACGATGGGTCCCAGTCGGCGGCTCGGCGTGCGAGGGGGTCGTCGTCACCGGCGTATCCGTTTGGCTGTCGTACGACAGGTGGCCATCTCCTGCGAGCTCGAATCGATGCGATGGATCGAACGCCGATCGATCTGTCAGCCGAGCCTCGATGTGGCCCACCGCCGATCCACACCGGAGCGTCACGATCGCTGCGGTCAGTCTCGCACCAGAAACCGTTCTTGCGAACACGCGCTCGATTGGCCCACACAGCCACCGACAGAGATCCAGTTCGTGAAACACCACTCCGAACGCAAGATCTGCGAGTGGAGCCCCCCGAGTGAGTAGGTTGCCTGCGACGAACTGTCTGAACGTTCGCACGGTTCCAACAGTGCCGATCGCTCCCGTTCGCACGCGTTCTGCCGCCGTGGACGCTGGCGGCGATACCCGGTGGTCGGCTATTGAAACGAGCCGACCCGGAGAATCGGCCACCATCGAGCCGATCGCCGTTATTTTCTCACCGGTATCGGCGATCGGACCCGGACAGACGATTTCACAGCCCGACTGGCAGAGTTGGGCAATCGTCGACCGACGATCTGACAGCGGCGTGCACAGAATGACCGTCGCCGGGGCGTTCGCACACAATGCATCGACCGAATCGTATGTCGTTACAGTACGACCAGCAACGGCCGCGCTCGTCCCATCCACAGCCACCAGTTCTACGCCATCACGTTCTCGGCACTGCAGCGCGTACGCTCGCGCGAGTCCGGCGTCTCCAAGCACCCCAATTTCGGCCATCGAGGTGTATCGCCCCCGCCAGCACCATAAATTTTCGTCACCTCATTAAATTACATTTCAACAACGTATGTTCGTGAATTATTATTAGCGATCCGTTCGACCTGATGCATATGTCGAAGCTCGCGCTCCACGGTGGCGACCCGGCTGGCGAGGCCCTTGAGGTTCCGAACTGGCCCCAGAGCACCGAACAGTCGAAGGCGAACGTGCTGGATGCTGTCGAATCAGGCGCATGGTGTCGATCGTACGACGATGCCGAGTGGGTAGACCGATTCGAGGAGTCGTTTGGCGCGTACCACGACGCCACACACGCGATCGGTGTGGCCAACGGGACGGTCGCAATCGAGCTTGCACTCCGAATGCTCGACGTTCAGCCCGGTGATGAAGTTCTCGTCCCGCCATACACGTTTATCGCCACCGCTAGCGCGGTCACCTCTGTCGGAGCGGTCCCACGGTTCGTGGACGTCGATCCACGGACGTACAACGTTGATGCTGACGCGATCACCGACGCCATCACTGATCGAACGGTTGGGGTAATCGGCGTTCACATTGCTGGCTATCCGATGGATTTCGACGCGCTGCTACCGGTGGTTCGCGAGCACGATCTGTTTTTGATCGAGGACGCCGCACACGCCCAGGGGACGGAATGGAACGGTCGGAAAGTCGGTGCGATCGGCGACGTTGGGACGTTCTCGTTCCAGGAATCGAAAGCGCTTGCTGGCGGTGAAGGTGGGATGGTGGTGACAGACGACGCGGTGCTTGCCGACCGTGGCGAGCTATTGTGCAACATTGGTCGCCGGTCGAACAGCGTCTATCACCACTATGAGCTGGCATCCAACTGCCGGATGACGGAGTTTCAGGGTGCAGTGCTGTGTGCACAACTCGAAAAGCTCCCCGAGGAAAACGAGCGCCGGCGCGAGAACGAACGCCTGCTCAGATCGGAAATCGACGCTATCGATGGAATCAAGACGAAACCCGACGACGAACGCATCACCGCGCGTGGCTACTGTCTGTTCGATCTCCAGTACGACAGCGACGCGTTCGGTGGACTCTCTCGTGATCGATTTCTCGAAGCACTCACCGCAGAACAAATCCCGGCAAGCACTGGGTACGCCATGCCGATGTACGAACAACCAGCGTTCAGCCGCTCACGGGTGGCCGCGCTCGTCCCGCCGGAGGCAACTGTGCCACGGTATCGACACCTTCACCTACCCGGCGTTGAGCAAGTCACTCGACGCAACGTCAGTCTCACGCACACGGTGTTGCTAACCGATGAGACGGGCATTCAATCGATCGGTACCGCCATACGAAAAATCCAGTCGAACGTGGACTCGTTGCTCGATTAGTCATCGGCGTGAACGATTGAGTCGACGTGCCAGGAATCGACCGGTGTGCACCGCTCTGATTCTATCGTTACCGTTCGACCGAACGGAGCCTCGAGCACGGAGTCCAGCTGAATCGATCCAGATTGAACATTGAGCGTCACAAACCCCTGCTCGTGGCGTCGATAGAGGTCTGGATGGTCCGAGAGTGCAGCCTGTTGTGTGGATTCTCCGAAGGCACTCAAGCCAAGATAGTAATGATGGCCGTTTCGCTCGACGTGATCCATACCGAGCGTTGCCATCACGGCGAGATCCTGCTCGCGTTCGATCGGCCCGAGCGTGGTGAGGTCTTCGCCGCTCATCACATACGTCCTCCCATCGCGCCGCCGTCGATGCGCAAGCAGACAGCGATTGGCGATCCCGTTGAACACGCCCTTGCAGTTTTTGTGGCTCGTTCCGTCGTAGCCGACATCGAGTGCACGTTGCACGCTGGTGAGCGAATCGTCGGACTCGTCGATGATGACGGCCGGTCGATCGTCCCAGTCGGCAAACGTTGAGGCAGTCTCGTCGGTGAACGATTCGTCGCGAGCCAGCGGCTGTTCGACGTATTTGACGCGGTCGAGCAGCGGTGAGGCCGCCGGATCCACAGAGAGGGCTCGATACTGGCGCTTGAACGCCCTGGCGCTCGAATAGCCCTCGTTGGCATCGAGCGTAACGACATACTCGTCGATGGGAGACGATTCGAGCACCGCGTGAATCCGACCCAGTCGCTGTGCGTCCGCGTCGGTCGCGGCAAGCTTGATTTTGAAATGCGTCACCCCATCAGTCCGAACGTACTCGGCAAGCGTCTGTGGACGACCATCTTCGAGTCGTTCTTCCGGTGTGAGATCGTCGTCATCGAGTGGATCACTCAGTCCGACCGTGTGTCGAATCGCCGTCGAGCGAACGGGCGCATCTGGAAGCAACGTCGTCGGTTCGATCCCTTCAAGTTCGTCATAAATAACACCGAGATCGATGCCGAGGTCGTTCTCATGGACTGCCGTTGGAAACGGCGTCTCCATTCTGCGACAGTATGCGTCGATGACGGCCTGTTCGAGCAAACTCACGCCGAATCTCCACAACAACGGTGGATACGACCGACCAGTTGCCCACGACTGAACGCCATCGTACAGCGACTGCCAGAACGCAAACACGGTCTGTCCGGTCGTCCGTTCGGCGATCGACGCCGCTGTTGAGAACACGTCGATCATCGCCGCAATTCCCGTTTCCAGCGACATCGATGGGTCCTTGTAGAACCACATCGGGGCAAGCGCCCCCATGCTCTGGCCGGAGGCCGTCTCACCGTTTATCCGTGCAGTAACCCCCACCAGCACCTGTGGCCCTGCCGTTGCCTCCACACCACCGAAATGAAACGGCATCCGTCGCTGGAGTGCTCTGACGTGCAGTTCGGTTTCGCTCACTGAAACCGTCATAGCGCCAGTTCAGCAGTTGCGATAATAAACCATGGTGACGGTCCCAGCTGATGTGTCGCTTGTGCCACCGGTAAGATTAGCACGGCTGGCACACATTGTGTGGTATGCTCCGGATCGAACCGCTCGGTGACGACGATCTGGCCCCGGCGATGGCGCTCTCGACGCAGGCCGGCTGGAATCAGTGTCCGGCCGACTGGGAGCGGCTGTTCGAACTCGCTCCGGACGGCTGTTTCGGTGGATATGTCGATGGCGAGCTGGTTGCGACCACGACAGTTCTCACGTTCGACCGAGCAGTGGCCTGGATCGGCATGGTGCTAGTGGCACAGCCCCACCGACAGCAAGGCTTTGGGTCTACGCTGTTCGAACGTGGACTGTCGTACGCGCGTGAGCAGGCAGCCGCTGTCGGTCTCGATGCAACAACGGCCGGGCGAGGCCTGTACGAACGCCAGGGCTTTCGAGATACGCACACGGTCGAGCGATGGGCAGGACTACCCACAGCAGGGGCGACCAACACGGTTACTATCGAACCAGCGACTGAGATTGCTCCCGTGATCGACTGCGATCGAACTGCGGTTGGCCCCAATCGCACAGCGTTGCTCAACTCGATATTCGAGGCCCACGAAACGACGGTCCTGCTCGCGGGCACTCAGACCAATCCGCTGGGCTACGTCATGGTTCGACCAGGCAGGCAGGCATCCCAGATCGGGCCGCTCGTGGCACCAGATGCTAGCACCGCCTCGGCGCTCCTCGGTGCGGTTGGCCACCACACGGCCGTTGGGGACTGTCTGCTCGACGTGATCGCAAGCGAGCACACGAACGACTTGCTCAGGGCACACGGATTCGAGCGCCAACGTGTTCTCACACGTATGACACACGAATCCGATGATCCACTGCTCAGCGACCCGCACGTCTGGGCGATCGCCGATTTCGCCCTGGGATGAGTCCGAACACATATTGATACGGGGTGACAACACACTCGGTATCGATGCGAACCGTACGATTCAGCGATCCAGCCGGACAGCCCCGATCAGGAACGTGGACCGACGATGGGATCGTGACGCCGGCAACGACGTACGATCCGGCGGAAGTGACGCTCCTTCCACCAGTGCAACCGACCAAAATTGTCTGCCAGGCGGGCGGCTACGCTGACCACCGGCTCGAATCCGGCCGGGAGGAAGAACGACCGGATCGTCCCGAACTGTTTTTGAAAACGCCGAACTGTGTCGTTGCTCCCGGCGGGGCGATCGAGCTGCCGGCCGATCGTTCGCCGATCGAGTACGAGGCGGAGATCGGCGTCGTCATCGACGAGCAGTGTCGCTGTGTCGACGAATCGGCTGCCATGTCGTACGTCGCCGGCTTTACCTGCGTGAACGATATTTCCAACCGTCCAGACCAGCGCGAGGAACGAAACTGGGTACGAGGGAAGGCGTTTGACGCCTCCTGTCCGATCGGTCCAGTTGTTGCGACCCCCGACGACGTTCCAGCCGACGCAACGCTCGAGCTCCGATTGAACGGCACGACCGAACAACAGTCCTCGCGGGACAATCTGCTCTTTTCGATCCCCGAGCTCATTGCCGAAATCAGCTCGCTGATCACGCTCGAGCCAGGTGATGTCGTCGCAACTGGGACCCCATTTGGTCCTGGCGAGCTCACTGCGGGAGACACCGTTGCCGTCGAGGTTGAGGGCGTTGGCGTGCTAGAAAACACCGTCACGCGAGCCGAACACGCCCGTTGATCAGTTCGTCGAACTGCCAGAGTGTGCAACGTAGGGTTGGTAGCTCTCGAGAAACGACCTGCCGTCGGCGTGTACGTCCGCGAGTGTTGGGCTCGTCGGCTCGAGACGCTCGGTATGATCGAGGGCACCACGCGTTGCCAGCAACAACCGTGCGCCATCGAGCAACCGTGCCGATTCGTCGATCGATCCCTCGATCGTTGCCCGAAAGCCAGCAAGATACGATTCGTACATCGATCGGCGCTCGTCACTATTGCTGCCCTCGATCAGTGTCGTCCGAGTTACTTCACCAACGTCGAGCAGGCCGAACGCGCCCGGATCGTCGCCGCCGTCGAATCGGATCGTCGCCACCACGTCGTTCTCGAACGTCACCTGGACAGTCTGTCCGGGCTGGTTAGTCGGGATGACTGACCGCCAGTCCGCGCCGGCGAGTCGACGGGCAGTCGACGTCAGATGAGCGCCGTAGTAGAACGGATGTTCGTAGCCGGCGACCCAGAGCTGGCGTTTGGCTCCACCAGTGGGCCACTCCAGCAGGGTTGGGTGATATCCCAGTGCTGATCCCCCGTACAGCGGCGTCTGACCCGCAACTTCCTCAAGCCGAGCGAGCGATTCGAGATCACCGGCGAGCGGTTTGTCAATCAACACCGGCACGCCGGCCTCCAGAAACGGTGTGGCCAGCGACACATGGGTGTCCCAGTTCACCGACAGTACCATGACGCCATCCACGTGGTCGACCAGCGACGCCGGTGAATCAACGATCGTGGCGTCGTGTGTCTGTGCAAACGACTGAACCGTTGCTGGCTCACGAACTGCACCGCCGTCCCACACCCCCGAGATCGTCATCGACGGCATACGCTCGAGAACCGAAGCGAAAGCCGACGGATGACTGCTGTCTAGCCCCAGGATGCCGATTCGATGCATCAATTACACTGTCGGTCGTCACCGAGGTAAAGCTACGGTCGATGTGGACACCCATTTTAGCGACTGAGAGCACCACGCAGTCAAGCCGACGAAATATTTATCAAATTGTGCCGCTAATTTGGCATATGGTCTCCGATATGAACACCCGTGGCTGTCCGAAATGCAACCACACAGACACCGAGGTGGGAGATATTTCCACTACTGGTGGTGGATTGAGTAAATTATTCGACATCCAGACAAACAGCTTTAAAGTGGTCTCGTGTACGAACTGTGGCTACTCAGAGCTGTATCGCGCTGAAAGCTCCAGAACGAGCAATATCGTCGACGTATTTCTTGGGTAAATCGCCTCGGAGTGAAGTCAAGGGAAACCAAAGATTTCCTGACCATTGGAAAGCTTCGCTTTCGTGAGCCAACCAGAACTGCATAGCAGTTCTGGTGACGTTGTAGTTGGCGTGGTTTTCATACACACACTTCTGACACTCGATGGCCTCTTCGATGAGTTCGTTCGCCACCGTGTGTCGGTGTATCTCGAAGCGGCCGACTCTTTTTGCCCAACATCTCGATGGTTTTGTGGGCGTAACGAGAGCCCACTGCTGGATCGATGCACGCCGCTTCTCGTACTCTCGACGCAAGTGATTGAACTCATCAGCCGACCAGAAGCGCCCCGTCGAAGTCGGCGAGTACGAGCGTTCAGCCAGCCACAACCAGGGACAGACGATGCACTCACCACCACCACGCTAACGGGCAAACGGACGGAAAGCACACAGCCGTCAGACGACAACTCTCGACCCGGTACGGCCACGGCGATGAGAACAATCCACACGACGAGTTGACCGCCCGACTCCAGAACTACGATGGTTCGTGACAGATCATCATTCTCGACGATGCAGACCAGCTGGAGGGTGCGTGGACGAAACGCACTGTCAGAACGATTTTCAGAAGACTAGCCTCAATCGGGAGGACGCACTCATCGATTCGGTGGCCGTCTCAACGCCGACGTGAGTGCTGAGAACAGCACGAATACGGTTACGAGTACGGAACAGACCCTTTGCAGCCCATATTTTCTTTGTGAAAAGATATATCAGTAAGAAAGTGAGAGTATGAGACAGTTAAATGATTGCAAAGATCACGAGTACGGTGCTTCAAGGAGGCGGCGGAGAGCTCGGCGGGCTCGTGCTCGTCGTCATCGTCGTCCTGGGACTGTTGTACGCTCTGTCGTCGATTTTCGGCGGAGACGGAAAGAGCAGCGCTACGGAAGAGTTGTCAGATCTTTACTTCGACGACGATGATGAGCTACTCTATGACTTCACGAACGATGATGTCCAGCAGTGGCTCCGGACGAACGACGGGCTAGAGCAGCTCGAAGACTGGGTCGACGACGACCTGGCCCGCCCCATTCATGAAGGAACGGACGAATCTCACTACGCAGTGCTCAATTTCTGGTGGTATACACTGGCCAAGGAGCTCGGATTTCCAGATCCCGAGGCTGATGAGGAGTACACTGAGTTCACGATTGCTGTGGCATTCACAGCAGCGTATGAAAACCATTCAGACCGTGTTGGAGACGTCCCGGAACTCGATGACGGTTCGATCGGAACGTCGCCGTTCATTGTTGAACATACCCGGAATAGCGCGGCTGGGAACGATCTGCTCGAAGAGCGGACCGAGAGTGAGCTGATATAGGATTTGTTGACAGCAGCAAATGCTCGGATATTCCCGAGCGAAAGCTTCACAATCAGGTCAACCGGCCACCATGTGTTGTACAGCACGCACGCGAGCATGAAGTTGAAAAATCGATAGCACGGACATATCAGGGTAGTCCAGACAATGCGTCTTGATCGTGGATATCCCGGTTATCGATTAATGTCTCTTCGCTGAAATCGGCGTTGACTGACGAGCACGAGCACAACGGTTGCGACAAGCAAGATGAAAGCAAAGGTTACATTATAAGTCCCATCAATCAAGATCGCTGATGGATCATAGTACGCACGTGGACTAATATACGCTATCCACGCGAGCCCCGTCCCCGACGCTGCGAACCTGATTGTATTGAGAACGACGACGATTCCCGCGGCGATTCGCTGTGTGACGGTCACTCGATCGTACAACGTTGACAGATAGATGCCGATCGCTGCACAGATGAGCAGATATGGAATAGCAAGTACATGAGCCATCACTAGGCGAACTGGATCAACGGATTCACCGATGCCGAGGGCTGCAACGTAGATAACAACCACCAGGGCACCATTTACAGTGATAATCGGGACGAACAACGAGACAAATTTCTCTGCGAGGAGGCGTGACCGGGAGAATGGAAGCAACAAGAGGAGATCCATCCGGGCGTGTTCAATATCGTCAGCAATCAGGCCTGCCGCAGTGTACGCGAAATAGATCCCAAGGGCCCAGATCACGACGAAATTATAGACCTCCGCCGCGAGCCATCCTTCGATAGTGGACAACTCGACGATGCCAAACACTTCGAGCATAACCTGTGGGATCGCATCCACCGCTGAGCGTAATTGCTCCTTGGGTAGCGACTGAAAATAGGACAGCAAAAACGCTACATAAAGACTGACACTTGCTGTAAGTCCAACCGTCCAACGGAGTCGCTGGTTCGCCTCATACTGAGCCGTCTCAAACATGAGTTTCCTCCCTGCTACCATCGGTCAAGTGTGAATCTGGATCTCCATAGTAGTGCATGAACACGTCTTCAAGCGGGGGCTCGCTGATCTCGACATCGAGAATCCCGTAGTTCGCAAGCTGTCTGAAGAGCGTGGTGTAGTCACCGGCGTATGTGAATTGCATTTCATCACCCATCGTCGTGATGTCTATCACACCATCAATCGCCGATAGATCCACGCTCTCGCCGTCGATTAACTGAACCCGAACGCGTTTTCCGCTGCGATTCACCAGTGATTCGATATCCTCAAGCCCAACAAGGCGACCTTCTCGGAGGATTCCCACACGATCACAGACGCGTCGGACCTCACTCAGAACGTGCGACGAGAAGAAAATTGTCGTTCCATTTTCCTTTTCGTCTCTGATGAACTCGTTGAACTGTGCCTGGTTGAGTGGATCAAGCCCGGAAGTCGGCTCATCCATGACGACGAGGTCGGGATCGTGCATGAATGCCTGGATAATGCCGAGGAGTTGCTTGTTCCCACTCGAATACTCACGAATCGGTTGATTGAGTGGCGGTGTGAACAACTCAAGAAGCTCCGTCCGTCGTTGATCTCCCTTGACCGACGCGTAGTAATCAAGCAGTGCGTTGCCCGTAACAGCCTCGTTAAATCCGAGCTCAGCCGGCAGATATCCGATCTGGTGTTTTACGCCGATAAACGCGTCCTCGTCGCTCACATCCGTGCCGAGTACCGTGGCCGTTCCAGTGGTTGGATCGAGCAATCCCAGAATCGTCCGGATTGTTGTCGTCTTTCCGGCTCCATTTGGGCCAAGGAAGCCGAAGATTTCCCCCTTCTCAACGGTGAACGACAGGGAATCGACGCCAAGGACAGTCCCGTAGTCTTTCGTTAGATCAGTCACGGTAATAGCTGACATGTCTTTTCCTCTGTTCTATTACTATCTAACTGTTTCGGTTAATAGAGTATACCTCGTTAACCGACTAGTTTATTTATTAACCAACCGAACAGCATGACATGCCCGGATTTAGCGACGAGGAACGCGAACGCATCAGAAAGGACCTCATTCAGACAGGCCGTAGCTTGATGTTCACTCATGGACCAAAGAAAACCACAATCACGGACATCACTGATTCAGTCGGTATCTCTAAGCCGATGTTCTACCGATTTTTCGACGCAAAAGCAGATTTGTATCTCGTGATTCTTCAGCAAGCGAGTGAGGAATTTTACGAGAACGTTCGCGAAGAGTTGGACGAAGTGACAGACCCTTGTGAAGGTCTCAAACGGGTGCTTCGATGCTACAGGGAGTATCTTGAGACCAACCCGCTCGTCCAACAGACATTTACTCAAGACAATTACCGGGAGATATTCCGGAACGTCTCCCCAGAACTACTACAGAAAATTCAACAGGAGGGTGTGGCGGACATCCTCCCTTTTATTGAGGCGCTGCAAGAGCAGAGTGATGGGCCGTTTGCAGAACGTGATCCAGCAACGGTTCTCGGGGTTTTGAGTACGATTGCTCTCCAGGTGTTGCACAAGGACAGGTACGAGGAGTATGAAGAAGGATACTACGACCAGATAATGGATCTGCTCATTATATCCCTCGCAGAAGGACTGACCACGACAGAAACGCAGTAATGTCGGAATGAGAAATCATATGAAGTATAGATCGTAGCTGACACTATGGCTGTGGCCACTCACTGCCTTCTGGGATGTTGATAGTAATGGCTGAAGGAGTCGAAAATTGATACAGGAGAGTTGATTTTAGTATTCCAACACAATTTCCCACGAGTTGCTATAGCATACGCCACCAGAAGGGATGGATATGACACTGAATAGAACATCGAATAGCATACGATAGGCAGGAATTATTCTCTATGAGTCCGTATTTTTATCCCAATGAAAGCTATATGAGACATATTATTCCAATGGGATCGCAATAGAATTATCACAGTAGCCATTGCTTGTATTGGATTATACATTGGGACGACTCTCGGCCAATCAGAGACTGAGCAATTTATTTTGACCGTGGGTTCGGCTACAACCATGGTGTTGATATATAATATAATAAGAGTACAGCCAAAATAACCGAGAAAATCAGCAACGCAATCCTCAGAAAGTCCACGGCTGTGGCCGGGAAAGAATATTATACGGACATTATATTTTGGATTTTATATCACATAGAGATCCCTGCACACACAGCTGTATACCGAAGGTCCTACGACTCCTCACTCGACGCTGGCTGTCGAACTGCTGGCGAATGTGCGGCGATTTCGACCACGAGCTCGTGGAGTTTCACATCAAATGCCGGGTTGGCGAGCTGATAAAAATCCGAGTTGCCGTGCGTGTGTGCCACCTCGACGATTTCGTACTCGATGAGCGTCTCGATCTGCTCACGGAATGTGTTGGGCGTGATCGACGCCCGTTCACAGAGCGTTGAGGTCGGGAGTGGTCGCACGGCGTTCTGTAAGGCCTGAATGATTCTGAGTTTGCTCTCGGGCGTAAACACGGTCAGCAACGGGGATTCTTCGAACGGTGCGTCGACAAACTGGGCGTCCGAATCGAACGCGTTCGTCTGCGTCGTCGCATCCACCTGGTCTGGACCATCCGATGACGGATTCGACTGAGCCATATCCAGATATACGTAGCCAACTTCATAAGTTTGCTGATCAAAATTAGCTCCTATCCGCAATTGATTTCGGAAGAATATAGTAGTCGTGTCATGAATTCGAACGTGTCGATGTTCGACAGCGAGGAGGACGTGGTCGAAAGCATTGCCGTCTACGAGGCGCTGTTGCGCCACGGCGTCTACTGTTCGAACGTAATTACGTTCGAACAACTGACGCAGTTGCTCACAGTCAAAGCTGAGCGAGAATCTCCGCTGCGAGAGAGTCTCATGAGACAGGCCACAGACGATGACTGTCCGTTGAACTGTGGATATCTCGACGATGAATTCGCGTTGTGTCTCAGTGGGGATTCGATCGAGGAGACGATCCACCGAACCCAGTGGTGGATCCAGCGGCTCGAATCTGACAGCGAATCATTTGATTCTTAGAAATCCGAAACCACTCAACGCTGCGTACCGGGATATCAATGCAAGAGCTGGGTATCCTCACAGCCGATATGTGGCAAAATCCGATCCGAGTTCGTATCCATCTTGAGCTACAACGGCCTCCAT
This sequence comes from Halocatena halophila, assembly GCA_027563145.1. Taxonomy (GTDB): domain Archaea; phylum Halobacteriota; class Halobacteria; order Halobacteriales; family Haloarculaceae; genus Halocatena; species Halocatena halophila. The sequence continues at coordinate 318,170 of CP071307.1, forward strand.
CTCTTTTGTTGTCATACGCTGTAAATATTCGTTGAGGTTAAGGAGCACGGTGCGTTCTGCGTCTGCGGTCTGTAGTGCTGAGCGGAGATCCGACTCCTCTCCGTGACCAAATGCCCGAAAGAGGGCCGCTCCCTCCACAAAGAGAATATCGGCAGCAGTGTATTCCACGTCATCCATGAACGACCACATATCCGGTGCGTACACAACGTTACTTCCCACGTGGTGGATGGCAAATCCCAGTGTGTCGAACTGTGGACGAGAATGTTGTACGGGAAACGGGACAATGCGAAGGTCACCAACAGTTACAGCAGTTCCGTGATCGATCGTCCGAAACTCCACCGTGTTCGTCAGTCTGGGATTGGAATCTGTGATGCGACCGAGTGCCGTTGGGGTCAAATAGACGGTGACCACAGGGTTCTTCGGCTTTTCATCCACTGTGAACGTCTCTGGTGAGAGATATCCATCCTCAATACCGACGTGGGAATCGAATCCCATCGCCGCGTGGGCGAGTTCATCCAATCCACCAACATGATCATAGTGGTGGTGAGTGAGAAAAAAGCCATCAACCTCACAGACAGCAGCTCTGTGGAGTTGTTCTTTGATCTCCGGGCTCACATCCAGAACCACCGTGGCGCGTTCGGTTTCGACGAGGAGTCCCGGTCGCCGGCGTCGTGGACTGTCGGTACAATACGAACAATTGCACAGCGGTGCGGGAACCCCCACAGCATCACCCGATCCGAGCAGTGTCACATCCATGGCAGCTGGTAGACGATATGCAATAGAAAACGTCGTGATCACACAGATGGGTCCGTTCGACCGCGATTGAGACAGCCCATCAAACACAGAACCAACGGTCACCCGAACGCGCTAAAGACCAGGGGCACTCAATCCATCCCGGACTGGGCGTTCGATATAAAAAACCGAGTGCCGAATCGATATGAGAAGTGAAAGATAATAATCCGATAGCCACAAATCAGAATAGGTAGCATGGATGATCGTCCGGACCCGGAAGCTGATGCGATTTTATCGGAGGTTCGCCAGCAAACGTTCGAACGGGATGCGTACCGCTGCCAGCGCTGTCGTGAGACGAACGACTCGCTCGAAATCCACCGGCTCGTGGAACAATCTGAGCACGAAGGCTCCGAGCAGGAAGCACAGTTCATCACACTGTGCAGGACCTGTCACGCAGTCATGCATCCGGATGACGATTCGGTTGGACGCGCTCGCGAGCAGGCACCGCTGTTTCCACATCCGGATGCGCCGGAAACAGTCTCCCGAATGCGGACACCTGAAGACCACGTTTGCTGGGATTGCGAATCTGAGATAGAAGACCCAGCAGATCTCTCCTCGTACGATCTGGCGGGTGAGACACTGATCCTTTGTACAGATTGTGAACTGGAGCTGTACGGATACACTGGGTTCAGAGACCTGAACGGGACTGCTGACAGCACGGATAGATCATCTGATCAGAACACTGATTCGACGGCAACGGAACCTGCGACCGGCAATTCTACTGATTCCGGGAATGATCCAATATCGTTTATCCTATTTGGAAACCTACTTGATGTGGTAACTACTGTTCCTGATGTAAACGAAGCAGATGGAGATTACAACCTCCATGCCAAATTTCTCAATTTTTTCCTGTCTTCGGTGTCAATCTGGTTAGTTTCCTCAACTATTTTTTACGTATTCACTCAACCGTCATTCGCGGCTACTACACCGTCGCCAAAAGTATACCTGCAATTATTGTTGATTGTTGGATTCTTGATGCTTTTTGTGGACGCCCTATCAGATCTGGATGCAAAACGCGGCGCAATACGGCTCGGTTGGGCGATTGTCTTCAGTGGTATGGTTGGGACGTTCGTCTTCACCGGTGGACTGTTCACCAAAATCGTGCTGTGGCACACGATCGGTAGTCCGGTCGTCTCCGTAATTGAGACGGTGATAGCAGTCTCTTCTACAGCTGCCCCAGCGATACTCGGTGTCGTCGGTGTTGGTGTCGTCTCGTTGCTGTTTTCGAGCTGGAGAACTGGCTCAGCGATCAACTGGCATCTTACGCTTCGGATGATACTATCGTTATTCCTGCTTATGGGACTGACAGCCGTCTTTTTCACCGCCATCTGGCGGCTCATTGAGACCACAGTCTGGGTGCCGATGATGATACTGGGAGTCGACGCCAAAACGCAGCAGGTAAACACGAACGTCATCGGGATCTGGCTGCTCATTGGATTCGTCTATCACGAGCTTGTTCCGATTATCGACGCCAAACCAGAGACTGCAGCCGTGAAAGCGCCCGAAGCGCTCCCCACCATTCACACGATCACGAACAGAATTGCTGCACAACTCGATATTCCAGTTCCAACAATCGCCGTTACACCAAAATCCGGAGTTGAGACAATCACCTGGGGCTATCGACCAGGGAATATGACGCTAATTCTCTCCAAGGGAACGATCGATATGCTAGACGAAGAAGAACTCGAGGCAGTTATCGCACACGAACTCGCCCACATCGCCAACATGGATGCAATCGTAATGACGATCGCCTCGCTGCCAGCCCTTCTTGCAGGTGGGCTGCTACACCGTGCACAGCAGATGATCATAACCAGAGAGACTGCTGAGCCAGCTGGAACAACGAATCAGTCCCGCACTGAAACCGATTTCAGTCTCATTCGGAGCATACTGTGGGTGATCACAATTATCCCCTTCATCATCGTCGGGGGCATCGTTCTGATTTTCTCACTCATTTTCTCAGTGCTGCGAGTTGGACCCCCACATCACATCGTTGCGTACGCACTCATGGTGGTGGGTGGACTCATGAAATGTCTCTGCCGACCGCTCGTTTCGATTCTCTCACGCTCGCGAGAAATCGTTGCCGATCGGACAGCCACACGGGTTACCAGCTCACCGGCAGCGCTGGCCAGCGCACTCACCACACTCGATGGGCAAACCACGTCATCCCCCGAAACAGATCTCAGAGAGCGATCAGAGCTGGCAACGATGTCGATTCTGCCACGCGAATCATGGGGACCAATCACGCACAGCCCAAGCGAAAATGCGGACTGGATTACCGCCGGTGTGATTCATGTTGAACGGTCCATTCTCGAGCTGTTTCAATTTCTCTTGAACACCCACCCATCGACAGAACGCCGAATTGCAGCGCTCCAGGATCTCAAAGCGGAGCAATCATAGTGCGGAAATGTCGAGACTGGGACTCTGGAAAGTTGTTACTAGCTGAACAAAAGTCTCAGAACTCCGTCTATATCTCTACCTTATCGCCAGAACTACTTAAAGGAAAAGTGCACACATCGATGTCAATTAGGCAGTCAACACAGGGTGTCATTAGCTGTTCGCGGATAATTCGTCGAGATCAAGTGGTATTATGTCTGCCATTTTGCATATCTCATCATGGAAAATATCACGAGTCGAATGGTTGCAAGTTTCTTTGCGCGTCCGTTCGCGTTCACCGATGCGGATTTTTAGTGTCGTTATTTTCCCCGTATTGAGTTCTTTCGCTGGTACAGATCACCGAGAGCGTTCTTGATGAATCATACCCTGAGAAAGTTTTCAGAGCCGGTGGCGAACGGTACATAATCGAAGTTAACGATCCAACGTCACTCCACACGCTCGAAATATGGGGCGTCATCCTCGTCGTCCGGCAGATCTAAATCATCCCGGTGGGGTTGGAAGCGAGCGAACTCACTTGATAGTCGAGTAACTAATTCATTCCACTGGCCGTCAGTGCTCCGATAGAATTTGCTGTTGCCCTCAACGTGATCAACTGTGAGCAACCCCCACTCCTCCAATATCGCGGCCTGCTCGTAGAAGGTATCTGGATGAATTTCGGTCTGATCGATAATCCACTGCGCAGACTCGGACCCGTACCGGCCCGCCATTGTAGCAAGGATTTTCAGTCTGCTCGGTGGCGTAAAGATCTGAACCATTGGGTGATTGTCGATCGTTGCTTCTATGGGATCCATTTCTGCGACAGACCGATCCGACCCAATTACCTGGGGGGAAGCGTCGTCCGAATCGACCCCGTCGTGGGTGGCCATATGCGAAGTATATTCCCAATAGTCATAAGTCCGGTGGTGATTCGGGAGAAAGGCCGAATTAATTCGGTAAACTTACGGGATATTGCGTGCCCCATCTGGGTAATGAGTCCGAGACGACGGTACTACATTGAGATAAAAAATCTCATCCAAGAGTTACACAATCGGCGGATCACGCCGCCGAAGATGATGGCTGCTGATTCGGCACTCAAGGTCGCAGGACTGCCAGCAGCTCACGCTGATCCATTTCTCAAATCCATGATCCCCTTCGTGCGACATGAACAAAGTCCGCTCTGTATGATTCTCGGCGTCGAAAACGAAGGCGTCTGGCTCGAACCGTCAGGTGAGGATCTCAGCGCGGAAGTCATGTGGCTAATCGCCGTGATCGAATCTAAAGAGTATGAGTCCTAAATTCGCCCACGATTGGTTGTTGTAACCGAGCACTCTGCACGCAGCAGAATCACATGTGCTGTGGTTGGTGGCAGGCTATGAAGTCAGGAGTATTGCAGCGTTGCAGTTACGTAGTGATTCGAGTGCGGCCAACAGCGAGAAATGCAGTACAGGGGTACTAACACCAGTTGCGACAAATGCGAAAGAAAGTGAATCCACAGGGGACGTCAATAGTCCTGGGAGTGCGAGAAAGTCCCAAATATTGGCGATGACATCGATTGCAATAGCTGCGACGAACCACGGTCCCGCGGCAGAGAGAAGTCTGACATTTTCCGTCAGGGTGTGGAGTATCACCGTTTGTAATCATAATTTAGTGTTGAATTGTTTTTATAAGATAATATCGGTAACGCTATTACTTCCGACTGCGAAGATACTATGTTCGAATGGTCCCATCACAGCCACCAGTTACGATGCAAATCCAACCACTCTATAACAGAATAGATGCCTGGATGCAGACGCTCTCATCGATTGAGTATGCGCTTTTGGCCTGGCTCATTGCATTCAGCACTGGAATACTCCTCGGGGTTATGATCCTGGGAGACACGTTCCTCAACGCAGTACCTACCGCTGTAGGGAGTGCAACAGGGCTTGCAGTTGTCTTTTATCTCACAGGGATGCCAGAGGAGTAAGATCACGAACTGGTTTCATTACAGTTACCGAAACACAGAGAATGACGGCTATCCACTTCGTCCGATAATCTTCCGACGGCAGAACCAGTATGTGGCTTTTTATAATATATCACGATGTTTGAGATCATTCAAACGGTCCGTAACTACCGTGCGAGCTGACCAATCCCATACAAACGTTCTCCTGACTCAACCGTTGGCATGGAACTCGCGAGTGGTGAGGAGAAACTATCCGTTGATCAATGTTCAAAGAGACTATTGGCTCAATACGCCAAAGTCAACTGACTAGCCGAACAACTGCTGTAGAACTCCGTCTATATCTCTACCTTATCGCCAGAACTACTTAAAGGAAAAGTGCACACATCGACGTTGACCAGGTGGCAGCCTTGCCCCTCATCCCGCGTACTGTACCGAAGAGTTCCTTCTGTGCATACTATGCACTAGCACGCTACTTTATTGCTTGGTAGGTATGTGAAATAGTATGAGTTCATGGCTCGGATACACGGTCTACCCGACAGACGACACATTACTTGAGGCGTTAAGAGACTCGCTCGAAGCACAACTGCTTGAGAAGGTTGTTACAGCATCTCGATCCGAAAAGGCAGAGTACATCACCCCTACTATATATTCGGAGTGGGGAGCACTCGGACGACGGTGCAGTACCACCATAGATGCACACGAACTCAAACCCACTGTCGTAGAGTGGATAGCACAGTGTAGTGATCGCATCGAGGTCGTGTACATTGCACAGATGAGCGACACTTCAGATGCCGGTGTACTCACCGTCTACACACCATCTGAACACGGCCTCTTCCCAGCCGAGACACGCAAAGGAGATTATGACCGTGACCGTGAAATAGCAGCCCAATTTAACGAATACTTCCCCGAAGAAGCTGCACAGTTGCTCGCCTTTGGAGATGATCACATCACCGAACTTACAGAAAAATACGACCACCGCCCACTGCTCTACTACGGCTAATCCGTCCACAAGAAACGAAACGATCAGAATGGACGCTACACGTTGCTCGCTATCTTAAACGGCCAGTATGACTGCACCCCCATGAGTGAGATTTCTCCAGAGACCTATATATTCCACAATATAGATTCTGCATGGATTTTTATCCATTATAATACATTATGTATTCTATATTCGAATAATTTAATATCCAAACATTATAAATATTATATTGTGAATCAGGATAGAAATAGATCTGATGAATCAGTTGATTCAACTAGTGAACAGAGCTTACTCCGGAGTCGTCGTGGCTTCCTACAGAAGGCAGGCGCGACTGTCCTTATCAGTGGCCTCGGAAGTACGATCGCCACTGGCACAGCTAGCGCTGAAAGCGACTGGCCAGTCTTTAGACAGGGACATAATGATCAGGAACTGGGCAGACGTGAGGTCCACGCAATTCAGTATTTTCTACAGGCCCATGGATATTCACTCGGAGTTGACGGAGTATTCGGACCAAACACAAAAAAGCAGGTAAGCAATTTCCAACGCGCTAATGGGTTGTCAGTTGACGGTATTGTCGGATCTGAAACCTGGTCTAATTTGATCATCACGACCAGCCGAGGAAGCCAAGGAATCCCCGTCAAGGCTGTACAGGATCAACTCCGCTACGACTATGGATATGACACAGCGGTCGACGGGATCTACGGTCCGAACACAGAGGCTGGCGTTGAGCGATATCAACGTGGTCAGGGATTATCAGCTGACGGGATTGCCGGTCCAAATACATGGTTCTCACTTGCGTGGACAGTTTGATTACCTAATATAACCCTTCTATAACAATTACTTCTGCTGTGTTTGCTCGGATAATGGTCACCAAAGCGGATACGCTCGGCGAAGACTGGTGTATCAAAGATAATAGCTCTCTCCAACCTACGGAGTGAGGATCACCAAACAGTTCGTGATCATTACGGGGAACCTTTGGCAACAATTGAACACATCACATTGCGTGTGAGTGTAGTGGTATGAAAACGTGGTATCTTATTATTCAAGATCCACCTACGCGACACTCCGATAGCCACTGACTAGCCGAATAACTGCTGTAGAACTCCGTCTATATCTTCACCTTATGCCAGAACCACTTAATGGAAAAGCGTGGCTGAACCCACAGACCATCTGTGGCTCAGTCACAACAGTACCAGTGAGAGCCGTTTTTCGCCGTGAACCGATTTGCTCCGCATCCATGTCCAGAGCATCAAGAATGGTAGAGACAATTTCTAGACCCGTGAGACGGTAAACGACAGCACCCGACCAGATGATCGTTACGTCCTTCTACCAGCCCGAAGAGAGCACTGATCCAGAGGCGCTAGATTCGGAGATCGGAATCTTGGCGATCATTGACGTATCGCGAAGCCAAAACACATATTAGACAGCTCCATAATCCGAGAACCATCAATATATGCAAGCTAAGATATAACGGTTATAACCCCGTCGCGCCAGAAAACATCTCCCTGGCTACGGACACTCGAAAACGCAATTCAGCCCACACTCACAGCACTTACAGTTCCAGTTACAGCAATAACAGCATGTACAGCTCGGACAGGGATCACAACCACAGTTACAGAAACCACACGTTTCGGTGCAGCACTTGTTGTCGGGACAACCACCACACATAGTAGCCTTCGGAGCTGGCTCCGATAGCATAATAACGTCATCATCATCCTCAACTCCGGGAGGAATTAATGCTGCATAGTCATCAGAGATCTCTGGCCGTACAGCCATGACCAGCAAACCGTCATCAAATTTCCGGGAGACACGTATTTCCGGCGTTGCGCCGTCTTCTGTAGGTTGTGCGTCGTAAACGATCCCTTCAGGGCTCTGTCCGTTCTTTGCAGGCTCGTTAACGATACCAATTGCGTCGATGGACGCCTCCTCGATGAGGCCTGCGTCTGCGATGGTTTCGAGGAGTGCAGGTCGATTTGCGAAGGCCTTGCGAACCGACTCAATGTTGCGATAACCAGTTGTCGCCTCTCGAATCTCTTGTTCGGATGGACCACGTCGCTGCGTGGCCGTTGCATTTCCGGCGAAGCCAGCCGAGATGGTTGCTCCCGCGGCCACTTTTTTGAGTACAGTTCGCCGATTAATACCGACCGATAAGTTCTTTTCAGACATCACTTCTATACTTATCCTAACATTGAATATATTTTTTCGCTAGAATATTAAGTAACAGGTGGTATCTCGTTGTGCTCGCCGCACTTTCCAGATTGTCACAGTGTCTCGAAGGTTATAACGGTGCAAATTGGAAAGTGAACGCGACGAAGACTGAAAGTTCTTATTTGAAACGAAGGTGGCTTGAATACACCCTATAAAGACTGTGAAAAATCCATCAGGTCAAAGCTAAAACGGAGCGTAACCGACGGGCCATAATGTGTTAGCTATCGATCACCCTTCCACGTGACCGTCCGTCCCCATGTCGTCGCCTTCCCCCAGAGTCCCGATCGCATGCATTCCAGCTCGACGATCTGGGAGTTATCGACGAAGAGGTTGACTTCGGGGCCGAAGTTCTTGATGTACCACTCGAACATCTCCGGACCGGGTGCTTCGAACACGAGATTCTCGATCCCGAGTGCGTTGGCGATCTGATACGCCACGTCCGTCCGCCACTCGGTTACTTCCTCGGTGATGCCCTCTGCTTCAACCATCAACAGCTCTGCTCCGGCCTCCAGATGGCGTCTGCCTTCTTCGATCGCCTGTTCGGGATCCTGCTGGCCCTGCTCTTCCAAGATCGATGGATCGGTGGCACCACCGGCACCGAACTGGACGTTGATCTCGGGTTTTGGTGCGATATCGTACTCCTCCGCAACGAGTTCGGTCATGTGAACCATATCATCGGTGCTGATCGCGAGAAAGCCACTCGAAAGCTCGACGATGTCGAATCCCAGCCGGGCGGCCTCCTCGAAATAGCGCTCAACGTCGTCGTTGTTCCGAATAAGAACGTTCTCGACGTAGCCACCAGTAGAGACCTTCACGTCGAACTCGTGGCAAATCTCAATCAGTTCGGTGACCGCATCCTCTGGCATGAGCGCGAACGAACCACCACTGAACTTATAGATGTCGACGTACCGACCCATTGTCTCCAGAATATCTCGGAGCTCTCGGGGACCCATCGGGTCGTAATACGGTCCTCTGATCTCCGTGATTCCCTTGTCTCGTGGCTTTTCTGCCCGCTCGTTGTGATGCAGAAACTCGAACGCTCGCTCAACCATGATACGGGCCACGATGGGCTCGCCACGCACTTAGTAAAGGACCGGTATCCACATCAGTACCGAGTTGCGTGATGATCTGTTGTCGTTATTCCAACAGTGAAACGAGATCGTCAACGTCGTTGGATTGCATCTCCCGAACGACCGCCACGATCTCATCGCGTCGATTTCCCTCGAACTGCGCTCGGGCAGTGTCGTGGAACTTTCGTTCGATCTGGTCCCAGTCCATCGGATTTGTCGGATGTCCCTCAAAGGCGTCTTTTTCGACGACGTGTGTGGTTCCATCCTCGAGTTCGATCATCAGACGCGCAGGCATCTCTCCGGCGTCGAATCGATCGGTGAACGACGTGTTTTCCTCAACGGTGATCTTCCCAAGCAGTTTCTGAACGTCGTCACGAATGATGCGACGGGGATCGTACTGGTCGTTTCCCAGTTCGCGATCGAGCAGGGCCACAGCCAGCATGTACGGGAGCGAATGATCCGCCTGGGCTTTCGTTTCGACCGAGTGGCGATCGCCTTCTCCTCCACCGATGATGAGCTTTGCGCCGGCGAACGTTTCCAGACGAATGGTCTTAACGTCGCTCCCCGCAAGATCCTCGCGCTCTGTGAGTTCGATGATTCCTTCGACGGCGGATTGAGCGTACGTTTCGGCGACGTAGCGCTTGGTCATAACGTCGTGAACTCGCCGACAACCCGGATCGAGATCGAGGTCGAAATCACCACTGATCACCTGCTTCCAGCCTTTCTGTCCCACAAAGAGGTTCGTTGGTCCCTCCATTCCATTGCGCGCCAGCAAAGCAGCGTACATGGCGTTGCGAGCGGCGTTTGCAGAGGCAATTCCTTTCCATTCATTAATGCCCCCCGTTCGGGTCACGCGGAGAGCGTTGTGGGCAGTTCCGGCGATACCGATCGCATTGCGAGTTGTCTCGACATCGAGTTCGAGCAGTTTTGCAATACCACAGGTCGCCGAAATGATCGTATGTGTCACGTGATCCCATCCTTCATCGCGAACCGGTGCATTCCAGGCGAGTTCGCCCTGAACCTCGTAGGCGACTCCCACACCTTCGAGCAGTGTTTCACCAGACGCACCGACGTACTCGCCGGCCGCGATCACTGCTCCGATGGTATCACTGGGGTGGGGCGTCTCTCCGGGTGCGAGAAACGAGTCCATGAAATCGAGATACCGGGTCAGTGCTGTGTTGTACATCGTGGCACCGACCGGCGAGGCAGTCTCTCCCTGGCCCCAGAGCGTACACTGTTCGCCGGCATTCGCCAGTTGCACGGTCTCTTCGACGACGGCTACTGGCTCTGCATCAAGCGCATCTATGGCAATTCCTATCGAATCGAGAAGCCGTTTTTTTAGCTCCTCGCGGGTGGATGTGGAGAGCTCATCCATCGAGACCGACTGTACGAATCGCGCTAGCGCTTCGGTCGTCGTCATGTGGTGAGATAGCATAGCCGTGAGGAAACCTCCTGTGTCCGGGCCCGATCGTAACGGTTGTGACACACACACCGGTTGGCATCTCAATAAACATCACGTAGCGAGGATTACGTGAACGGACGTTCCGAAACACACGATCCCGGTGATAGCGGACACCGCCGACTGAGATGCTCGGTCACGGCTCTAGATAACAGGGGAGCTCACGAACACCGTATACGAGTGATTGTGGCCGAAGCGATGAGCAATCAGGTTCGATCACCGAGAACCGATCAAGCAGGCATTCGATCGCGATATCGGCCTCAAGACGCGCGAGTTGTGCACCCAGGCAGAAATGGATACCGCCACCAAAGGTCAGATGTGGATTCGGTGTGCGCTCTGGTACAAACGTTTCTGGTTCGTCGAACCGGACTGGATCACGGTTTGCAGAACCAATATACGCGACGAGCAGTTCATTCGCATCGATCTGTGTCCCACAAAGCGTCACCGGTTCGGTCGTGACACGACGAACTGACTGGGCTGGTGGGCGGTATCGTAACACTTCCTCAATGACAGTCTCCCGATCGATTGCACCCGAGCGAACGTCATCGAACAGGTCGAATTCCGCGAAACACCACAGCGCGCTGGTGATGAGGTTCACCGTCGTAACGTTTCCTGCAACAAGAATCGTCGTACAGAACGTGACGGTCTCTTCGTGAGAAAGCGCATCGTTGGACGCTGCGAGACTGATGAGGTCGTCGCCGTCGCCATCGGCACGATCTCGAACGAGCTTCGAAAAATACGATCGCATCTCTTCTCGGGCCTGCCGTGCTGCAGACGCATCCGTCGGTGATAGTTCAGTCGTCGCGAGAGACCACTCCCGGAATCGGTCGTACTCGACCGCTGGAAGGCCGAGCAGCGACGCAATAACGGTGATAGGAAACGGATGCGTGAACGCATCGATCAGCTCTACGGTCGAGTTGGGTTCGATCGAATCAAGCAGGTCTGCAGCTATCTCGCCGAACTCCTCTCGGTGCTCTGCGATGGTTCCCGGCTGAAATCGCGGTGTCGCAAACGACCGTCGGCGGCTGTGATCTGGTGGGGCCGTCCGGAGCATCGACGTGGTGGTTCCAGGCGTCTCGAATGGATCGCCATCAACCAGCTCGATATCCGTGCTCGAAATATCGGCGGTGAACCGTTCGTGGTCCCGGAGGACGGTGGCCACGTCCTCGTATCGAAACAGATGCCACCGGTTGAGCTTGTCGTCGTACTGAACTGGCGCTGTACGACGCATTCGTTCATACCATTCGAACGGTTCGAGTTGCGATTGTTCGTCGGCCAACGCCGCCGGCGGCGCACGAAACACAGTACGCTCGTCTGAATGTGCCATAATTTATTCCACAGTATATTCGAATATTATCTTATCGATGTGATTAATAATGAAATGGGTGTGAATATGATTGAGTATCCAAGCCGATACAGTAGTATACGTGTAGCATGAATGATTCGTCGTACGATGGACGAAACCACCAGGCCAGGCGGATAATCGGGACCGATGCTTGCGTGTACCGTCACGAGTCTCTGTATTAGTGCCGGATTAACTGTGTTCAGTCGAGTGATGTGTGCACAAGACCTCAACAGGAGTATCTGGATGATCGTAGGTGGAATTGGTCTGGTGGTTATCGGGTAGATTCTGTTGTGGTCGCTGGAGTATATTTCTTCCCTGGGGTGACGAATATCAACAAACACTAACTAGTTCTCTCGTCTGTTTTTGATCATTTTGATGACGTAAACGCACTTATCAGAAACCAGCGATCGAAGCTCCCTGGTGTCGAGTTCGACATCCTCTTCGATCACGATCGAGCCGCCTTCTTCGGTCATCATATCGCGAATCACCGCCTGTGGAAGTATTTCCATCATCGGCAGTTCGATTTTCTCCCACGCACCATCTCCAACGAGCTGATGGGCAACGGACTCGATACGCGCGGGGGTGACGTACTGTTCGACGATTCGCTCCGTGTCAGTGAAATCTGACCTGGTTGGGCTCCGTTTGAGCGTTTCTGTGAACTCCTCACGAACGAGTTTGTAGTAGCTTTCTGTCTGGTGGTTCTTCAGCACGACACCTTCGGCCACTCCATTGTAGAAGGCGCTTTCAGGGATCGAGGGAGCCCACTCCTCAGAAGTATCTACAGAAACTGCATCCACAACGGGAGTGAACGGCAGTCCAACGGTTTCGACGATCTCCTTGGCCTGCTCGGTGTGATAAAATTTCTGGGTCTCGACGTTCCACACGTCGAATCCGACGAACGCTGGCGTGTGATCCCAGTCGTAGGCAATCGTGTGTGGAATCATCGCCTCACCAAAGAGCACGAGCTGGCCGAGATCTTCCTGTAGCGACGACAGCGCGTCCGTCTCACAGTTCGATTTGATGTACGAGATCGGTTCACTGAACTGTTTGTGGTGTAGCTGCTCACCGGCCGTGTTCCGAGATCCAAATGTGAAACCCTCGTCTTCATCGAACGTAAACCGGAAGTTCGATCCGTCCAGCTTTTCGGTGACGACGATCGTCCCCGACGAGAGAAGATCGTCCTGGGCCCCAGATTCGTACGTTGGGAGTTTTGGATACCGTTTCATTTGAATCTGTGACAACCATGATGGATAATAGTTTGAAAATTATTTCGGTTACTTTCAGTATCATTCTCACCGACAACGACCCACAGAGAAATCACACACTTTCCAACGCAGGCCCTCATTTGGGAGTCCCTTCCGAACGCGATGCGGATCGCGTGACTGGAGATTCCCAGAGACTGACGAGCCCACCAGCACACAGAAAGAACAGACCGAGCGCTCCGAGGGCACCGATCGGAGAGGTGAGATCAGCAACGACCCCGCCGAGCGGCTTCAATGGGAGTCGCACAAGGGCGTACACCATCGAGACGGCGCTCAGAATCGTCGCTCGACCAACAGACTCGGTGTGTGTATTGATGTAGCCGCTCGCAATCGGTTGTAACACAGAGCGTGAAGACTTCATGACGAAAAATAGCCCGAGCGCACCGAACGGAGCCAGTACTGGAAGGACGAACCAGACACTGACGACGACCGGTACCAGCACCACCATGGTTCGTGTAGAAAAAGCAGACTCAAGCTCAGCCGCACCGTAGCTACCGATCGCTGCGATGGCAGTGAACCCGGCATACAGCGGCCCCAGCCAGGCGTGTGGAAATCCGAGCGACCGAACGGTAATCGGCTGAATGAATATGTCAGCTGATGATATGATTGCGAAAAAGAGCCCCAGATACAACACAAACGAACGAAGCGGGGGTGTACGCAACTGAGAACGGATGACCGCCATCGCATCGAACGGCGTGAACGTAGTATCAGAAGACTCACTCGAGGACCCAACAGTGGACATCGACACGAGAACCACCATCGAAACACAGAGCAAGAGCCCACCGACTGCGAACGGGACGAACGGTCCAATCCCGTACAAAACGCCTGCACAGAGCATCGTCCCCGCACTTACCCACTGATTGATCGCCCCACCACGGCCACGGATTCGTGTGTATTCGTCCTGATGACCCCGCATTGAAAGCGCGTCGTACAGCCAGGCATCCGCGCTGCCGGACTGAAACGCGACGCCAAGTCCCCAGAGCACCCAGAGAACGGCGAACGAAATGAACGTCTGTGCAACGAGAAAGCCAAGTACCGAACTCGCGAGCAATCCCGATCCGAAAAGCAATCCGTTTCGTCGTCCGATACGATCGGCGAGATAGCCCGTCGGAAGCTCACCAACGACGACGGTTGCCGCCGAGAGACTTCCCAAGAGACCGATTTGTGCGAACGACAGTCCTCGTGACCGAAGAAAAATGGTGAACACCGGCCAGAAAAATCCATACGTCGTGGTCGCCTGATAGCAGTAGTATTTCACCACGAACGATGGTGAAAATCGCCAGTTGCTAGGTATCATTGGCTTCACCTCACTGCATTCACTCCACTACGTCGTCGAATCATGTCCCTACGGATGGATCGAACGCTCCGACCAAAAGTGATTGCTGATAAGAATTTCAGTAATCCACGTATCAATAACGTATGCTATCGACAGTTGCAGAGTAACTCACCACAGCACGCACACAACAAAAAAATTGTACCCGCTCACACCGTGGCCGGTGTTTCGTGGACCGTGATGTCGAGTTCGCGCTGTTCACCCTCGAGATCAGCAACCATTCGCGTTGCGACGATTCGACCGAACGTCGCTGCTTTGGGCTTGACCTTATCGATCACCTTATCAATCGGGATGATTCCTGGCAGGTTCAGCGCCTTTGCATCGGCCGATTCGAGATCGAACTCTACGAAACAGTGTACCCGACAGGCGTCATCTTCGTCGTCCGGCGCTTCTTCGGGGACGTGTTCGATCTCCCAGTGTCCGTGCGCATCAACATCTTTACTCACTTCCCAGTCGATTCGACTTGGAGCGTCGACGTCGGTGACAGTTACCTCGGCAGTGTAGTCGATCTTCCACCACGAACACGTGATGTCGTACACTGCTCCGGCATCGTCCGCACCATCGCGGTCGATGTTCGTCACGTACTTCGAGTAATCCTCGTACTGTTGGAAATCCACGAGGAAGTCGTAGATTTCCTCTGGCGACTGGTACACCAACGTACTAGCTTCTACGGTTTCCACAACAGGGGTTGCCTGCCACCACGTTAATGTATTCTGATTCAATTTTTACGTCCAGATACCATCCGTTAACAGAACAGTCAACGAAGCAGAGAGTATCACGAACTTTTTCAAAATTTGCTGTGGTATGGCTGCATTTCAAATCAGCAGATATCGCTACCGTCACACCGGATAGGTCACGACATCGTTTTCCACCAGTTCAAATTACCAGCCAACGAAGACCAGTCACATAGATCGTGGTGCTGTGAGCAGTATTGCAAAACATGGGTGTGTTCTATAAATGGTCAGCATCCCGCCGATACACCCTCACTTTCCTTTGTCAGGAAAGGCTGTATAAATCCGACAATACCGTTCTGTAGCCAACCACCAACCGATATACACCACACACCAACATTTCAACATCTCTAACCTTCGGACGAAGGTGATTTACAGGGTTTTATATATTGTGGCTGTTAACCAGTTGGCTATAATGCTTGAGGAAGGCCAAGAATCCGAAGCAGCAGAAGAAACGGCGTCCGTGCATGCGGTTGGGGTGAAGCTGGGAAGCACGCGCACCGTGGTGGCCAAACCCGACGACGGTGTCGTGCGAACGCACGAGGCGCTAACCTGCCTGGCGACATATCAGGACGTACTGACTGGCGACCACCGGGTTATCTATGGTGAAGAGGCGGCCAACGAATATCCAGAGCGGGTGCAGTTCATGCTCCGGTCTGGCCTCCCAGAGGACGACGAGCGAGCGGAGACAGCCTCGACATTCTTCAATAAATTCTCGAGTGCGATCGGCGTTCCAGAAGAGAGCGTGGTTGTCTACGCGAGTCCCGGCATTGACAACGAGAAGGGACTCGAAAATCTTGCCAACGTGATCGAATCCAGTGGAATCGGCAATCAGCTCGTTCGCAGCTATCCAGAATCGCTCTGTAGTGCAATTCCAGCACTGGGTGGCGGTCCGGACGCGATCAACCGCATCTTCATTGGCATCAATATGGGCTCGACGAACCTCGAGGCCTGTGCATACCGCCGTGGCGAACAGCTAGCGAGCTTTTCGACGGGGTCTGTCACCGGGAACTCAGTCGATCGGTGGATCGCTGACAACGTCGAAGAGGAAACCCAGAGCCGGGTGCACATCGACCAGACGACCGCCCGAGAATACAAAGAAGAACACGGCGATTTCGTCGACTTCGAGCCATTCACTGACGTAATCCAGCAGCCTGGCGGTGGCACCCACGAGTTCACGATCGAACGGAGCGTCCCCGACGCACTCGATCGATACGTTGACAATGCTGTCAACGAGATCGCAAACGAGTTCCTCCCGGAACTCGCCAGCCAGTACATCAAGATCTATAAGCGAACGCTCACCGAGCCAATCGTGCTAACCGGTGGAATGGCGTGTATTCCTGGACTCGTCGAGGAGTTCGAACAGCGACTCAGCGAAGAGCTACAGCAGGAAGTCGAGGTCACCACCCCCGATGAGCCAAAAACCGCCGCAGCGCGCGGTGCACAACAGCTCGCATCGCATCTCGTCGAAAACGGGCTGTACTAGCGTCAGTGTCGGACGCCAGAGACTCGCTCTCTGATCGCCGTCACTATCGCAGTGAGACGATCCGACAGCCACGCCGGCAGTTGTTTGGCACAGGTCCCACCGAGCCGGTCGCGGACAGTTCCAACCATTCCGTTCGGAACGTACAAGACAAATAAAACGAAGACAATTCCAACATACAGCGGCGCGTGCCCATTGAGAAACGTCTCTACGAGTTCGCCCACGGTCATTCCACCGATGACTACAGTTTCCATCGCAGGGTGACCGAGCGAATCCCTGAGAAACACCAACAATCCACCACCGCTTCCCGATTTCGAGAGAAACTCGCGGAGCCCTTCGTCGAACAACCGTCCGTAAAGTGGTCCTGCGAGCGTTCCAAAGCCGCCAATGATGCTCGCGAGCAGTGCATCACCAGTGACGAGAAAGTAGTATCCGTTCTCGGGAGTCACCGATCGACGGAACCCGGCGAACAGTCCGCCAGCCACACCAGCGAAAAAGGCAGACATCGAGAACGCCCCAAGCTTGTAGTAAAACGTGTTGTAACCGATCGCCCGAGCACGGGCTTCATTCTCGCGGATTGCGATCATCACCCGTCCGAACGGCGAGTGAATGATCCGTTGCATTGCAATATAACAGACCACCACGACGAGTCCGACCGCGTAGTAGGAAACTGTGGATGCACCGAGTGTGGAGCCAAAGAGATCGATCGGTTCGCCGGCGAGCTGTCCGATTGCTACCGAGAGCGAATCAACGCCCGGGACGCCGATCCGAAACCCCTCTGTCAGCCCGGTGACAGCGATCCCATCGCGTGGGTTTGCTCCGAGATACTCCCAGTCGCGCATGAAGACGTACAACACCTGGGCGAACCCGAGCGTGATCATCGCAAAATATACTCCTGTCAGTCGAAACGAGAAGGTCCCGATAACCAGCGCAAGCACTGCAGCGAGGACTCCCGCGAGCACGAGCAACCAAATGAACGGCGTTTCAGGAGCCAGCAGTGGAACCTTCCCGTTGGCGACGAGCACGACGAAGTATGCGCCCGTTCCGTAAAAGGCAGCGTGACCAAAGGAAAGATAGCCCGTATAGCCAGAGATGAAATCGAACGACATTGCGAACAGTCCGAAATACAGAACGGCAACCATCGTCTCGACACGGGGCAACAACGCCACCATCCCAGTGGGTGCACCACCGTTCGTCAGCACGTGGTACACCGCCGGATAGATTGCGAGTGCAGCGAGAACGAGCAGATGAATCAGATGATCGCGTGCATACTCACGGGTAATGAGAGCCATGGCCGCCTGCGTCTCCGAATCGAACTCGGTTCGAGATCCTGAATCGGCGTTACTAATGGCCACCCACCTCCGATATGCCGTAGAACCCCTGTGGTTTAATTGCAAGTACGATCACGAGAATGAGAAAGAGAAACATTTCTGGAAGTCCGGTGAACGTGATCGCTTCGTTGAACCACCACGTCGTCATCGCATCGACCATCCCAACGAGGACACTCGCAACGACCGTTCCACGAACGGTTCCGAGGCCACCGATGATAACCACCACAAACGCGGGCAACAGCGTCTCTGCTGCAAGGGGGACGCTTGCCCCCCAGGACTGATCCCAGGCGAGTAACATCCCTGCTACGCCGGCAAGCCCGGTACCGAGGGCAAAAATCACCGTGAACACTCGTCGAACATCGATGCCGAGCGCACGTGCCATCTCGGCGTCCTGGCTGCCGGCACGAACGTAGAGCCCATACCGAGTTTGTGTGAGAAACGCCCAGATGAACCCAATCGTGAGCAGTCCAAACCCGATCTGGAACAGATCGAGTCCGGGAACCGAGGTGGGGCCGAGATCGTACGTTCGGCCGAGGATGGCCGGCTTCGTTGCAAGCGCCGCTTGCCAGGAAGAGATCGGTTGAATGCCGTAGAACATCACCACAATTCGTGCTATTTCATCGAGGATCAGCGCCAGCCCGAACGTCAGCAGGATCTGATAGAGCGGTGGACGATCATATATCGGTCGAATGAGCCCCCATTCGAGGAGACCACCAAGAAGCCCCAGCGCACCGAACACGACGACAACACCGAGGAAAAACCCACCGAGAGCTGCCGGATCGGTGGGTGATCCACCGGCGGTCATCACGAGCACCAGACCACCAAGATACGCGCCAAACATCGTGAGCGATCCGTGTGCGAAATTTAATACCCCCATGAGCCCGAAGACGAGCGTCAGTCCACTCGCGATCATCACATACAGGCTGGCCTTGGCCAGCCCATCGATTAACACGCCAAACAACGCTTCGGGTGTGAAAAACGATCCGAGGGCGTCGGCGTATACTAACACAAACTGATCGATCATGCCAAAACGTACCTCCGAAACCGTTCACTATCAGCACTGAGCCCCGCCGTCGTGCCCGAATCGACGATTTGTCCGGTGTCCAGCACGTAGAATCGATCGGCCAGATCAAGCGCGAGCCCCAGATTCTGTTCGACCAGCAGTACGGTCGATTCCTTTGCAGCCCTTGCCAGGGCCTTCGAAACCCGCTTGACGATGAGTGGCGCAAGCCCTTCGGATGGTTCATCGATCAACAGCAACTCGTTGTCGCCAATGAGTCCCCTGGCAACCGCGAGCATCTGCTGTTGACCACCAGAGAGGTCACCACCGTTACGATTCTGGTGTTCCTGGAGGTCGGGAAACGTTTCGTAGGCAACCGAGAGCCCATCCGCAATGGTAGTCGACGGCGGGAGTGCAACCCGGAGATTCTCCTCAACGGTGAGCTGATCGAAAATCCGTCGATCCTCGGGGATCCAGCCGATTCCAGCCTGTGCAACCGCGTGGGTGTCAAGGCCAGTCAAATCCCGTCCATCGAAGGTGACACGCCCCGACCGTGGCGGAGAAAGTTGGATGATCGTCCGGAGCGTCGTCGTTTTCCCGACGCCGTTTCGGCCGACGAGCGCGACGACCTCACCTCGATCGACAGCAAGTGAGACCCCTTCGAGGATGTGACTCTTCCCGTAGTAGGTGTGAACATCCTCGACGGTTAGTAAACTCATACCGGCTCACCACCGGTGTTGAGATCACCGCGCTCGTATCCGCCGAGATACGCCTTCTGGACCGTCTCATCACCACGAACGGCAGCCGGTTCGTCGTTTGCGATCACCTGGCCCTGATTGAGAACCAGAACGCGATCGGAGACCGACATAACGATCTCCATGTTGTGCTCAATGAGCACCACAGCGTGGTCGCTTGCGACATCCTCAATCAGCTGGATGATTTCACCGACTGACTCTGAGGAGACCCCGGCATTTGGCTCATCAAGCAACAAGACGTCGGGATCGCCAGCAAGCGCAATCGCGATTTCGAGCGTTCGTTTTTCGCCGTGGCTGAGTGTTTCTGCCACCACTGTAGCCTGATCAGCAAGGCCCACCCGCTCTAGGATCTCGTGGGCGGCCTCGACATGCTCGTCGAACGCATTGACGTTGCGCCAGCAGTTGTGTGCATTCACGCCCGCAGCCTGTTCGGCGATCCTGACGTTCTCGAGAACGGTACTTGCCTCGAACACAGACGTGAGCTGAAACGAACGGTGAACCCCGAGCGAGGCAACCCGTTCGGGAGACGCCCCAGTGATATCACTCCACGCCCCGTCACGCATGAGCGATATCGATCCGCTGGTGGGCTCAAGCGTCCCCGTGAGAAGATTGAACAGGGTGGTTTTCCCCGCTCCATTTGGTCCGATCACCGCACAACACTCCGAGGAATCGAGTGCAAATTCCACGTTATTGACGGCCGTCAGTCCGCCGAACCGTTTCGTGAGCCGCTCCGTTCTGAGAATCATTTGAGTGTACAGTCCATCGCGTCGGCGTCAGATGGAATCGTCACGTTCTCAGCGCCGATCCGCGCGACCGGTTCGCTCGGCTGGATGGGCGCATCCCAGCTGTCGGCAATCGACTCCGCCGTCACCACCGGATGGGCGACCGTCATTTCCGAGCGGGCCTGGTTGTTGTACTCCTGGAACGTGTACCCATCGGGTCCCTTTGGCGTGTCGGCAACGGTCATCCCGCCGAGTGCATCGACGAGCGCATCGGGATCGGTCCCAGTGCGTTCCTCGACGGCCTGAACGATCGCCGACGCAACTGTGAACGTCCCGGCGGTGAACAGATCGGGCACCACGCCGTACGTGCTGGTGTAGGTCTCGACAAACGTGCTGTTGATTTCGTTGTCGTACTGATTCCAGTGATACCGAGTAGTGAACGGCCCAAGCTGCGTCTCTTTCACGCTTGATTCGGTGAGTGAATCAAGCGACTTTTCGAGGGTGCTTCCAACGACCTGATTCGTAATCTGCGTCGCGAATCCACCGAACACACGGTAGTCGTATCCGCCGTTGAGAAATGCTGTGAACAGCTTCGGGAGCGTCGAAACGGTGAATCCACCGACGATACCCTCTGCCCCGGCCTGGGCGGCGTTGTCGAGCAACCCCTTCCACTCGGCGTAGCCCTGTGGAACGAACTTCTCACCGACGATTTCGACACCCTCTGCCTCAAGCACCGTTCGATAGTTCTCCACGACAGCGTGGCCAAACGAGTAGTCGGCACCAAACAGATACACCGCATCCACGTCCGTGTTGTTCGCGACGTACTGCCCACCGCTGCGAGCGTCCATGGCCGTGTTTTCACTGGCACGAAACACGTTGTTCAAACACGTCTCTTTGCTCGCTGTGATCGAGGCAGACGCTGCCGGACCAATGAGCACAGGGATCGAAACCTGAGTGGCCACAGTTTTGATCACCTGCGTTGCCGAACTTGAGGAGGTACAGCCAAAGAGCACGTCGACATCCTCGTTCTGGACCAGCTGGGTGGCCACTGACTGGGCCGTATCAGACTCGAACTTCGTATCGCGGACGTGCAGATTGTACGTCGTCGATCCAACGTCGATCGAATGGGTGCCGGTGGTTGCCGATTCGATGGGATCCGTATTGCCCTTATACGCAAGTCCAGTGTAAAATCCCCACAGCGCTTGCTCGCCGTAATACTTCAGATCGCCAGAAATCGGCTGTAATACGCCTATATCCACCGATTCTGGACCACCACCGTCGTTTGAGCTGTCAGTATCACTCGATGGATTGCCACCGAGACAGCCAGCCAGACTCGTCACACCAACAGTGCCGATCGTTCCGAGCGTCTGTCTTCGTGTCATGTGATCGAATACCATTTCATTGTACTATGGGGAACGACCACAAAGTACAGTGAGGTTAATATATCAACCCAGAATCCAATCAGTCGTCAGTGGTGGGCTCTTCGATATGCTCGCCCTCTGGACTCTCGGTGACGACAGCGTCCGTCCACCGACCACGACGGAACCAGAGTCCTGCGACGACAAGAATGAGGACATTTGACAGCGCAATGGCGTACCAGACCCCCGTTGCACCAAGGTCTAGCTGTGTGACGAACAGATACGCAGGCGGCACCCGAAAGCCAACCAGCGAGAGAATCGAGAGTCCCATCGCGGTCCGTGTCGAACCACTTCCTCGAAAGCCACCCTGAATCACCCTGAAACCCCCAAGAAACACGAATGTGAGTCCAACAATGCGGAGAT
This sequence comes from Halocatena halophila, assembly GCA_027563145.1. GTDB lineage: Archaea > Halobacteriota > Halobacteria > Halobacteriales > Haloarculaceae > Halocatena > Halocatena halophila. The sequence continues at coordinate 340,733 of CP071307.1, forward strand.
ACGCGGCTCCCGAGGTGACGACCGCAGCTGATTCGGACCCCGAGATGAACACCGCCGTGATCGGTTCTGCAAACCAGACCGAAACGAGGGTTACGATCGAGAGCAGGCCGGCGATCACTCCCAGCGCCATCGTAACGGCCGTCCGCGCACGATCTGTCTGTCCAGCACCGAGATTCTGCCCCACGACGGTTTCTGTCCCTCGTGCCAATCCGAGCGCCGGAAGAAACACCAGCGAGGTGAGTCGATTACCGATACCATACGCAGCAACGGCTTCCTGGCTCGTGAGTGCAACGAGCGCGGTTAGTATCGTCACGCCAAGCGCCCGCGTTGACTGCTCGATGCTTGCTGGCGCGCCGATACGAATGATCTTTGCGACTGTTGCTCGTTCGAGCAGGAAATCGGACGGAGAGGGCGCGAGACCGACCCAGCCAACGAGCAACAGCCCGATGGCGACGACAGCACCGAGTCCGCGCGCCGTAATCGTCGCTATTGCCGCACCCTGCACGCCGAACCCTGCAAAGCCAGTCCACCCAAAGAGCGTGTCCTGGAGCCCAGAAAGCCCGAACGCCTCGAACAGTACGTTGTCCTGAAATCCAAGTATCAAAATCGGATCGAGAAGGACGTTCAACGCAACGCCACCGGCCATGAGATACATCGGTGTCCGCGTATCACCCCAGCCTTGCAACAGTCCCTGGAAGATGTAGAAGCTGAATACGAACGGAATTCCGAGAAAGATGGTCCGTGTGTACTCGACCGAGAGCAGATACTCCTCGGTGCCTTCAACCGCCCCGATCAGTCCGAGCAGCTCTGGTGTGAACAGATAGCCCAGCGCAGAAAAGATGACTGACAGTCCCACGACAAAGGCGATCGTTTGTCCAGCCACGTGATCGACCGTATCGGTTTTTCCGGCTCCCTTGTTCTGTGCGACCAGCACGGTCCCTGCCACGGTAAATCCAGCAGCCATACTGATCACCAGAAACACGATTGCCCAGGAAAACGACAGCGCACTAACGGCTGCCTGGCCGAGTCGGCCGACCCAGAACGTATCGGCCAGGTTGTACCCCACCTGCATCAGGTTCGTGAGAACGATCGGCAACGAAAGCGTGAGCAGTGGCTTCAACAGCGGCCCGTCAACCACGTCAACAGCACGATTCGATCTGGCCATCGATCAGCAACCTCGGAGAGCAACGAACGGTCGGTGAATCGCAATGTGCCACAAGCGCTGAGAGATATCTGCTCCAGTCATGATCCTACACACTCACTGTTCATGCAAGTCGTGAAAATTCTTTCACATCTTCTCGAGAGATGGTTGTTTTCAATTATCGAAGTATACATAAAATAAGTCGCTATCCGCATTCAGAGTGGGAGGTCTATCCAGTCGCCGTTCGAAAGTTGAGATTCGAAGTCCCACATAATTTTTTACTTATTATAGTTAGTATATTATAACTTTTAGGTTACCCGAAAGTATATTGCTACCGATTACCAATCGTGCAGTGGGTACTGGTAGTCGAATGCCAACTCCGAAATCGTGCTCCAGGAGGGATAGCTGATGCATCGACGTGGACACATCGGTCTGACTCTCCTCGGAATCGCCCCGGTTCTGTACGTACTGTTACCTGAAAAACCACTACTGGCGGTGCTCGCGCTCGGCGTGTTCGTGATCGAGCCGTTGCCGGATTACGATCACCGACTACGGTGGTTAGAGCACCGAAAAACGAGCCACTCGCTGTTGATGGCTGCGTTCGTCGGCGGAATCTGTAGTGGTCTGGGGTGGCTACTCGGCCAGCACATCACGCTGCCGCTGGCGTCGCTGCTTTCGTCGCTGGCGGCCCACGAGCAGGCAATAATCGCACAGCTAGCGGATCAGCTCGCACTGCTCGATCCATTCACGATGGCGCTGATCGGTGGGACAATCGGTGCCGGTGGCGTCTTGTTACATCTGTTGGCCGACGCCATGACGGTGAACGGAATTCAGCCGTTTCTTCCGTTTTCGCGGATCCGGATTTCCTTTTCTTCGTTGTACTCGGACAACCCGATCGTCAACGTCGGGCTATTGCTGCTTGGATGGTTGGCGATAATCGTCGTGACGGTCCTTGCAACTCCGCTCAGTGATCTGGCGGCACAGATCGGTGGATTTCTATACAGCACCATCGGCTGACTCGAGTTGCCCACTCAGTGGTTCTCAATTTGTCGTTCAGCAACAAATCTGAGACGACGATATTTCGCCGTCCAGGTGCCATCGCAGTACTGTTCCGATCGGAGTCGGTCTTCGATTCCATCGACAACCGATGGCCGTTCTGTGGCTGGAACCGGTCCGAGCAGTTCGTCGCCAAACATTTCCAGCCAGTGAGCAACGCCGAGTTCATCGCCCTCGAGGATGGTCGGTCGATCGAACAGCCACGCACCGGTGAGTTCGAACCCGGCATTGGCCACGAGCGTCGCAAACTCACCGATAGTCGGGAATGTCCATGGCAGAGACATCTCGTAGCCCCTGCTCGCAAGTTCGGCCTGGGTTGCACTACAGATCCCACGGACATTCCCTGCGCCACCGAGTTCCCCGACGAATCGTCCGCCACGTTCGAGGACGCCCCAGACCTCACGACAGACACGCTCAATGTCGTCCATCCAGTGGAGCGCGGCGTTTGAAAAGACGGCATCAAAACTGTTCGAAAACGGAAGGTGGTGGGCGTCTGCGTGAGCGAAGGCACATGCCGGCGCATTCGAGCGGGCAGTCCGAATCATCGAACGCGATGTGTCGACTCCGACCGCCGAAGCCGCGCGTTCGTCGATCGTGCGCGTGAGTTTGCCGGTCCCACACCCAAGATCGAGAATCCGCTCAACAGGCTGGGGATCGAGAAGATCGACGACAGCCGTTCCGTGGCGAGCAACGAAATCGAACTCCTCGTCGTATCGCTGGGAATTCCAACTGGTCTCCGTGTCTGTTGTGGGCCCACTCATTTCCCGATCTTCAGGAGGATGACAGCTTACGGTTTGGATTGCGGAAAATATTCGGATTGACAGAATCGAAGTCTGTACAGTAGAAACCGTATATACAGTGGCTACAGTTTGTGTGTGAGAAGCAGTTCAATTGCACTCCCAGCTGGAAGTTCTGTGGATTGCCGTCTATGTACTTCGAAATCGTGTGATTCGTAGAATGCACGACCAACGGCGTTGTCTTCGAGCACTGCGAGCCAGACGTCGTCGTAGCCGGCACTCTGAAACCGCTTGAACAAACGCTCGAGGAGCGCTGAGCCGATCCCTTCGTTCCAGCGGTCGGGATGAACGTACAATGCACTGACCGCAGCCTCACACGGGCCATCCGAAGTGGGGCCACCGTCTACGAATCCAATGATCTCCCCAGCATCGGCCCCAACGAGAAACTCGTTGTCGGCCGATTCAATGCGCGATTGCAGCGAAGTTTCACTATACCAGGTCTCGACAGTTGTTTCGACGGCTGACTGGCCGAGTATCTCATCATACGCGGCGTGCCAGCCCGCACTGGCGACAGTTCGTATCGATCGCAGGTCAGCAGCCACAGCCGGTCGGTACTCCATGGACGGTAATCGAAGGAGCTGTCAAAAATCATTACGGGGACGGTGACGATTACGTCCAACAGCCGATCAGCTGTTGTTCATTCTGAGCACACCACCAACCAGGATCCCGAAGATGGTAATGAGGACGCCAGCGTTCGAGAGCAGGGCAGGATTGGCTCGGTTCGAATGGTCGGTTCGTGCAGGCGCTGGTAGCAGCGTGTGAACTGTCGCCGTGATCGGCGTGTTCAGCCGTGGGAGTGTCGTGGCCGAGGCGATTGCCGTTGGCGTTGCCGTCAGTGTTCCGGCAGGTTCTACGGATACCATCTGGGGCGGTGGACATCTCAGTGTGTCGGCTGAGCTGTCCGACGTCGTGTTTGGTGGCGTGTCGGTAGGGGTGTCCGCCGGCGCAGGCGGTGGGTTCTCGGTCACATGGATGTGAACGGGTTCATCCATCGCCAGTTCAGTGGTCTCACCACTCCCTGAGCGTACCATCCACGATTCGATTTCATTGTCTTCGGGCGGCCCGGACCACTCGTCGAACGGATAGTTGTCGGTACGGTCGTTGAACCGCATCGTGACAGTAATCGTTTTCTCACCGCCGCCGTCGAGTCCACGGAAAACGGCTCCATCGGTTCGACCCCCGTTCATGAACCACTCAATGTGGCTTGATCGGTCGTCGTGGACAAACGAATCGTCACGGTGTGTGTACGTGTCGTCTTCGACGGCCCACGCTCCGTCCTCTGGAAGTCCCTCAATATCGGCCGTAATGACAGCTCCGCCATCGCCACCCCGCTGGTCGTGAAGAAACACGAGACTCAGCCCCGACTCACCCCGGTAGAGAAACAGCTGGCTCACCTGATCACGCTGTAACTCGTCCGTCCCGTAGGAACTGTACTGACCGGATGGTTCGGATGATGGTGCCCGATAGTCGTAAAACGATTCTACCGACTGGTTGCCCTCACCCAGCGGCGTCACGGGGATCGTTTGGTCACCCTGAGTGACTGTAATGGAATGCTCCTGGGCACGGACGGGCACGCTAAACGACTGGGTGAGGAGCGCTCCCACGACGAGCACGGTAACGACCGTGGATAGACCACATCGATGCGGGCGGATCATCCGTCGTGGAACCCTCCGTCAGAGTGACACCAACCGGGGGGTGTCAGTACCCAGCCAATCATCCATAGAAAGTATAGTATGTTATTCAATAACAAGTGTGCTTGCCAATCAGTCCACTGAAGTGAAACGATGGGCTGATCGGTTCTCACTCGCCTTCGAACCAGAAATTGCCGTCTTCGATGATGGGATCGCCATCAATGGTGAGCAAGGAGTCCGAACGCAAGTCGATGAGCATGTCCGTATGGATATCGCTCTGATTCGGTTTCTGATCGTCGGGCAGACACTCAGTAAATCCAAATCCGAGCGCGAGATGGACGGTCCCGGCCATCTTCTCGTCGAAGAGCGTGTTTGTCGTGGCGCGATCGATTCCACGGTTCATCCCAATGCCGAGTTCGCCGAGACGGCGTGCGCCCGCATCTCGCTCAAGGAGACGGTCCATAGCGTCTTGGGCGTCACCAGCCGCACAGTCGACGACGACACCGTCTTCGAAGGTGAGCGTTACATCCTCGATGCGGTCACCACGATAAAAGAACGGCAGATCAAACTGCGCCGTCCCCTCGACGCTCTCGACGACTGGACTGGTGGCCACCTCACCACCCGGCATATTCCGGGTGGCGTCGTCGTTGAGAGCGGTTCGATCTGCGATCGACATGGTTAGATCGGTCCTCCCACACTGAATTCGGATCGTTTCACCGGCGTCGATGATATCGGCGACGCGTTGCTGGCGGCGACGCTGGTGTTCCCAGTCGACATCCACGGCGTCGTAAACGAATGACCGATACGCATCGGTTCCCATTCTGGCACGATAGGCACCACCAGCGGTCGGATGGACGGTGATCACCCATCGATTGTCGAGACGCGCATCGAGAATCGGTCTATGAGCATCGTCTATTTCGGTTTTTACGGCATCCGAGACGCCCATCGTCTCGTACGGGTTCGTCGTGGAACTGATCAACACCACGGCATCGGCCGCTTCCATCGCGGCGAGTCTGGGGGCACTCGTTGAAACGTTCTCAGGATCGACTGCCTTTTGATACGCACGGCGCGCTCGTTCGTCGTGCAACTGCCCCATCGGCGTTGCGCCTCGCTCGCCGAGAACGCCATACAGCGCCGTAACCAGCGGGGTTGCGTTCTGGCTGCCAATCACTAGAACGTCGTCATCGGCCGTAACTTCGAGACAGTGATCAACCAGAAGTTCGGCATGTCGGCGGACTCTGTCGTCCATACCAGGGCTGTGTGATACACGCAGTTAAATACGATTCAAGAAACGTGAAAGTGAATGTGAAACCGTGATCAAACACCCAGCAGACGAGCCCACGATCGGCCAATCGAAGCACGCTTTCGATCTTCGGAAATCCTAACTTGTTTGCCATCACTAGAGCCACCGTGTCCCGAAGTCCGACCCTGACGACCCTGAAAATCATCCTCGTCGTGTTCGTCCTCCAGTTGGTGTCGGTGACGATTGGCCTCGGAAACGAGCCGTTCGTGTTACACCTGCCACTGACCGACGAGCCCTGGACGATCGTTACGAGCGTATACGCCCACAGCGGGCTCATGCACCTCATCGGAAACTGCATTGCACTGGTCCTGTTCGGATTGGCCGTCGAGTATTTCACCACACCACTCCGCTATCACGCCTTTTTCGTTATCTCGGGGGCGCTTTCAGGAATTGCTCAGGTGGTGTTTACCACCGGCTTGGCCATGCTTCCACCGGGGTCGATCCGCGTGCTGGGCGCAAGCGGTGCGATTTTCGCGCTGCTGGGCTACGCTATCAGCGGGAACGCGCTTTCGGCAGGGCTACTCTCTCGACTCGGCCGACGGGTGCAGATACTGCTAATCTTCCTCATCGCCGCCTTTTTCACCGCACAGAATGCGGGCCCAGGCGTCGCGAACATGGCGCATTTCGCCGGCATTGCCATTGGTCTGGTGGCAGGCCGGTTTCAGCTGCTCCACACCACATCGGAATCGAACACGGATGACCATCCCGATCCCCTCCAAACATATTAGTAACTGAATAGATATTGTCAGGGCACAATGGGCGTGCTTCACACCCCCGAAGACCGTTTTGACGCCATCCCGGAGTACCCGTACGAACCCCAGTCGATCGACGTGGACGGCCTGTCGATGGCATACGTCGAAGCTGGGAGCGGTCAGGAAACGTTTCTCTGTCTCCATGGCGAGCCAACCTGGGGCTACCTCTACCGGTCGCTCATTCCCACGCTCTCGACGGCTGGTCGCGTCGTCGTCCCCGACTTTCTTGGCTTTGGGCGATCGGACAAACTCGATGACCCGGAGGCGTACTCGTTCGAGTTCCACTACGATGCACTACTGCGGTTGGTCGAGACGCTCAACCTGCAGAATATCACCCTGGTCTGTCAGGACTGGGGTGGAATCCTGGGACTCTCGCTTGCGGCCAACGAGCCGGAGCGATTCGCCCGGCTCGTTCCGATGAACACCGGCATCCCACGCGGAACGCAGACGATGCCAGAGGACTGGGAGCGGTTCAGATCGTTCGTCGAATCCGCAGAGGAGCTACCGATCGGAACGTTGATCCAGAACGCAACGGCAACCGACCTGGACGAACAAACCCTCGAAGCCTACAACGTGCCGTTTCCCACGGAGTCACACAAGGCCGGTGCGCGTGCGTGGCCGGATATGGTACCGCGGAAGGGTGGTGGCGACGGCCACGAAATTACCCGCAAAGCGAGCGAGCGGCTGGGCGAGTGGACAAAACCAGCGTTCGTCCTGTTTTCCGACAGCGACCCGATCACGAAGAACAACCGTGAGCCACTGCGTGAGCACATTCCCACTGCATCAGAACAGCCCGACACGTGGATCGAGGGCGCTGGCCACTTCCTGCAGGAGGATGCTGGCGAACGGATCGCCGAAGAGATCGTAGCCTTCGTCCGCCGGACGAAATAAGCGATCACTCAAGCAGTGGCGTCCCATCGGCACGAGGACCAAGCTGTGGGCCAAACGGGGGATCGTCCGGATCGATCACGCGGCGCTCGGTGTAATCCGTCGATCGCTCGACCGGCGTGCGACCGATTGCCGTGATCATCTCGACGTACTCGGCGAACGATCTGGCCTGCCCATACCGACCGCCGGCGCGTCGAGTAATCTCCTCTGAGAGGATCGTCCCCATGAAATCATCCGCTCCACACGAGAGCATTTTCAGGCCGCCTTCGTCACCATATTTCACCCACGAAGACTGGATGTGGTCAATGTTGTCGAGATAGAGCCTGGAGACGGCGATCATCAGCTCGTCTTCGTGGATCGAGGCACCATCGTCGACGTAGCCCTCTTCGTACAGCGGCGTCTGCTGGTGTATGAACGAGAGCGGCACGAATTCTGTGATCGCACCGATTTCGTCCTGTAGATCACGGATCCGATCGAGATGCATGATCCGGTGGCGCTCGTTTTCGACGTGTCCATACATGATCGTCGCTGTCGTGGAGAGTCCGACCGACGCGGCCGCCCGCATCGCTGCAAGCCAGGCGTCCGTGTTCATCTTCCCCGGACAGATCACGTCACGAACTTCATCGACGAGAATTTCGGCGGCCGTTCCCGGAACACTGTCGAGTCCAGCATCACGAAGTCGGCCGTACACCGTCTCGTACCCCCAGTTAGCCCCCCGTTTTGCGTGGTAGGCTTCCTCTGGAGTCATCGAATGGAGGTGGACGCCACCGACGGCCATCGCCCGAATCTGTTCGACATACGTTCCCGGATCGACGGTGTAGCGCTCGGGTGATTTGTAGTTCAGATCACCGCGCTCGCTTGCTTCGAGCAGTTCGCGATGATCGTCGTCGAGCGCAAAGGCGGGATGGAGCCCGGAGACGGAGGTCACCTCATAGATACCAGTGTCGAGTGCGTCCTGGACGATGCGACGCGATTTTGCAGGGGGTTTCGTAAAGCCATCGTGTGATTCGGGCCCCTCGCGAAGAAACAGCTTCGACCGATCTTTGAAATTGCAAAAGAGACAGCCAGTGTTACAGGCGGTGGTCACGTTGTTGTTGAGATTCGCCACGAACGTGACCTCCTCACCAACTCGTTCCTGTCGGCGACGATCGGCGAGCTCGAGCACCTGCTCTTTGCGTGCGAGGTCGATGCCGGGTGTGTCCGTCCCGGTTGTCAACAGTGCGACGCCGTCCTCGATCGACAGCCGATCACCGCTTCGTGCGGCCTCCAGTGCGTTCTCGAATGATTGGTCGGTTGTTGCTCGGTGCGTGAAATCGAACCGATCACGTGGAACGTTGGACCGAGACGGACTGGATTGGGCCATATCTGGGCAAGCAATGGGGATACAAAGTGTCTTTCGCTACCACAATCACTCGCTTTGTGCCCCGAGTGGGACGTCTGTGTCATCTGTGGGTCCATCCGGGATGGCTGCCTCAAGCTGGGTCGGGGTGCCAAGCTGGATTGCAGCTTTGTCAACGTCCTCGCGGAGATGGGTCGTGCCGTTGTGAACATAGATGCTATCGGAGAGATGGAGATGAACGGCCTCGAGAAGCGCCTCGGCCTCAAGAGGCTGTCCGCGCCGCTGTAGCGTTTCGGGCGTTCCATCGTCGGGCACATCGAAGACGCGCTGTGTGATGATCGGCCCTTGATCGAGATCTGTCGTTGCGTAGTGAGCTGTCACCCCGGCCACCCGAACACCCGCATCGATTGCCTGCCGATATGGTTCGGCCCCAGCAAACGACGGCAACAGCGACGGATGGATGTTGATAATCCGGCGCTCGTACCGAAACACCACTTCGGGGCTCAGAATTCGCATGTATCTTGCCAGGACGATCAGCTCTACGTTGTACTCATCGAGCCGTTCGAGAAGCTCGGTCTCGTCTGGCGTTCCGTTCTCGTCGCCGATGTCGTAGAACGGAATTCCAGCGCGCGCAGCGATCGGCTCCAGATCGGAGTGGTTCCCGACCACACACGCGATGGTTGCCTCCAGTGCGCCCGATTCGACTGCCTCTATGAGCGCCTCGAGACAGTGAGACTCTTTGGTTACCAGCACGCCTATGTTCCGCGAGTCGTCTTCGTCCGGGAATCGGATCTGTACGCTCACGCCGAGCTCGTCGCCCAGCTCCTGGAGGTCCTCGCGAAGCGTCGCCTCGCGACAGACCATTTCGGTCGCATCCACGTGCATCGTCATCCGGAACAGCCCGTCCTGGACGGCCTGGTCCAGATCCTCGATGTTGATGTTGCGTTCGAACAGGAGATTCGTGAAGTTCGCTATCAGACCTGTGGAATCTTCGCCGACGATCGTGATTTCGGTGTATCGTTGTTTCGTCATTGTAGCGCTAACTCAATCCAGTGTGTTCTACTGTAGCTGGGGTACTGTGGCGACCAAAAACCCATCGGATCGTGACAACCATCTATGTGTTCTCTGTCAGCTCATCCGTCACATCCCAGAGCAGTTCTAGCAGTCGCTCGTCGTGTGCCCCCACCAGCAGCCCCCCAGCGGATCGAACGGTTGCTGTGCTTTCGGCGGCGAACAGCTCGATCGCAGCTCGCTCTTCTTCGTTCGGGTGGAACGCAACTATCGCCTGGATAGTTCCGGTAGCGAACGCGCTCGTATGAACGGTTGGGGCCCAGCTGTGTATCACCCGTTTGACGCGCGCGTTGATGGCGGTTTCCATCTCATCGAACGCAGCTTTCAGCGCCGGCGTCTGTGGAACCGATCGCCCGATAATTGTGGCAACGGCGCTCGCTTCTGGCGACGGGACAGTCGGGGCGGCGACTGCCACACCATTGCGTGTGATGGCGTCGTTTTGTCTGGCAACCAGCAGTACATCCGAAATCGGCTGGTAGATCGCCGCAACAACCGGTGTTCCATCGTGTTCGACGGCGACCGCACTGGCAACGCCTGGAATCCCAGCCGCGTAGTTGTTGGTGCCGTCCAGGGGATCGACGAACCACTGATATGGCTCGCTTCCGCCGTGATCACCGGCCTCTTCAGAGTAGACCGCATGCTCCGGAAACGCGGTCCGAATTACCGGGAGCATTCGGCGTTCTGCAGCCACGTCGGCCCGTGCTGAGACGTCAGTGTTCTCGTAGGTGAGCTCCCGGTCGGTCGTTTGATATCGATGGCGGAGCACTGTTCCCCCAACAGTGGCCGCTGCCGTGGCAATTGCCTCGAGTTCGTCGTCCGGTGTCATCTGCGTTGCTTTCATCCACACGATTGTAACCCCTTGGCAGTGCGAATCGAAACGGCTACCCCACCGGCAGTGATATCGCCCGATTCCATGCCAGCTGACGATCTCCACTCACCAGCACGGGCGTACGACGAGCTCGCAGCCACCTACACGGACGACGTCGAGTCCAATGCGTACAACGCACACATTGTGTTTCCGGCGATCACCGACCTGCTCGGTGACGTATCGGGACAGCAACTGCTTGATGCTGGCTGTGGAACGGGAGCCTACTCGACATGGCTCACAGATCAGGGTGCCAGCGTGGTTGGCATCGATTGTAGCACTGAAATGCTCGCTCGGGCACGGGATCGCCTCGATGGTGACGGGGATGTGCTGCGGGCAGATCTGAACGAACCGCTTGGGTTCGCTGACGACAGCTTCGACGGGATTGTCAGCTCGCTGGCAGTGAGCTACATCAGAGACTGGGACGCACTGTTTCGTGAGTTCGCCCGCGTCTGTCGATCTGGGGGCTGGCTCGTGATTGCGACGACCCATCCATTCGACGAATTCGGCACAGAAAACGAGGACGCGCAGAACTACTTCGACATCGAGCGGTGTACGAAATCCTGGGACGTCGAAATTCCGTACTACCGGCGACCGCTCGAAGCGATGATCCAGCCCATACTCGATGCTGGATTTGCGATTGAATCGGTCGTCGAACCACAGCCCACAGCGGCGTTTGCTGAACGACGCCCCGATCGCTATGCGAAAGAATCTCGACAGCCGGTGTTTTTCTGTCTCAACGCACGACGGCGAAAGCGATCATCCGAGACAAATTCAAATCAGAAGTAAGGAGATACACTAATCCAGACTATAATTATGGTTACGCACATGTGTACAGAATTGTAGTCTCAGATCAGTTCTCAGTTACCCAGTATCGATCGGCTTGCCCCGTATCTCTCCGTAATAACAGATTTTTCCAGAAAACGGAAGAATTTGCCATACAAACCAGTTATATCATCCAACTATTTCTCAGTGCCATTCTCAGCAGCGAGCTGTCGCGTCACGTAGCCAGCAATTCGATTCCGGACGCGGGTCGATTCCACGTCCGTAAGCCGCTCGACACGTCGTTTGTTCGCCTCAAAGTCGGCAGTGAACTCGTCTGGATACCGAGAGAGCAGCGTTTCACCGATCGAGATGATTTCAGTTGCCTGTGATCCCATGCTCCGTCCGTGTGGGTTATTAATGATAGTTCTTCGGGTAGCCACGGAATCGTTCCGGATGCAGTCTGTCTCATTCGAACGGACCGGTCGTGGGTGCGAATCGTGCCAGTGGTCCCATGTCCACACGTAGATCTGCTGCCAGTAGTTTCATTAGTGAGTTACCAGAACTGGGCAGCGACGCGATACCATGACACAATCGATAACACTCGATCGGGGGCGACCGAACAGTGTCCAGGGAGCGGTCGGTCATTTTGACGAGCTGTCGGATGCTGCCATGGACTGTCTGATACAGTTCTGTGCCAACGAGCGTGGCGCTGGGGTCACCGGCGAGACCGCAGCGGAGCTCTCAGCGTACGACTGCATCAAATACGTCGAGTACGTCACGATTTCATCGTCCAGATGAGTCTAAAGTCTGGATCGTTGTCACCACCACAGTGACCCAACCCGCGTGTGGCTCGTGTGTGGCGTGTTGGCCGCCATTCTATTGACGGCGTTCGGTGTTGTTCCGCGATGATGTTACTGACAGGAACGGTCATCGCGGATACTGAAACGATCATCGCCGACGGTGGCGTAGTGGTAACCGGCTCCCGGATAGAGGCGGTGGGAGAGCGCTCGGCCATGCGTGCAGAGTTTCCTTCCCACGATGAGCGCCAGTTCGGGATCGTGATGCCAGGATTGGTTGGCGGGCACGTCCACTCGGTGCAGAGTCTCGGTCGAGGGATTGCTGACGACACTGAGCTGTTGGACTGGCTGTTCGATCACGTGTTGCCGATGGAGGCGTCGCTATCGGCCGAAGAGATGCGCGTAGCCGCCCAGCTCGGCTATCTCGAATGTCTTGAGAGCGGCACCACCACGGTGATCGACCATCTTTCCGTCTCACACGCCGACGAAGCGTTCGAGGCGGCCGGCGAGCTCGGCATTCGCGGGCTGCTCGGGAAGGTGTTGATGGATCAGCGCTCGCCCGAGGGCCTCCGTGAGGACACCGAAGCCGGCCTCGCAGAATCACGCCGGCTCATTGAGCGCTATCACCGCTCGTTCGACGATCGCATTCGCTATGCCGTCACCCCACGCTTTGCCGTCTCTTGCTCTGAAGCCTGTCTCCGCGGCGCTCGCGAACTCGCCGATCAGTACGAGAACGTTCGCATTCACACCCACGCCAGCGAAAATCAGAGCGAAATCGAAACCGTCCAGGAGGACACCGGCATGCGAAACGTCGAGTGGCTCCACGAAGTTGGTCTCACCGGCGAGGATGTCATCCTCGCACACTGTGTCTGGACCTCCGAAGACGAACGCCAGCTCCTCGCTGAAACCAACACCAACGTCACGCACTGTCCATCGTCAAACATGAAACTCGCCTCCGGCATTGCCCCCATCGAAGAGTATCTCGAGCGCGACATCACCGTCGCTCTCGGGAATGATGGCCCGCCGTGCAACAACACACTCGACGGACTCACCGAAATGAAACAGGCGAGCCTCCTCCAGAAAGTTGACGCGCTCGATCCGACCGCGACGCCAGCTCCGACGATCTTCGAAATGGCAACCATCAACGGCGCGCGCGCCGCCGGCTTCGAAAAACTCGGTGCCCTACGGCCCGGCTGGAACGCGGATATTATCGGCCTCGAAACCGAGCTCACCCGCGCAACCCCCCTCCACGATCCCCTCTCGCACGTCGTCTTCGCCGCACACGGCGATGATGTCGTCTTCACTATGGTCGATGGGGAGATCTGCTATGAGGAAGGCCAGATACAGACGATCGACGGTGACCGGGTTCGTGCGGCGGCGAGCGCAATCGAGCTGCCACCGGACGAGACACACGAGCCACCAGCCAGCCACTGACTCATCCGAGAGACGCTCGAACACGTGAGGCGAGCCAGTCGCTCCAGAGCACGAGACCGAACACCGCAATGATCGCGGTGGTTAATCGCTGATACTGGAGTCGCTGCACGGTGAGCAGGAGATGATACCCGATGCCGCCCGCACCGACAAATCCGAGCACGGCGGCCGACCGGATAGTACACTCCCACCGATACACCGTGTAGGAGGCGACCGTCGCGGTGATCTGTGGAACCATGCCGTGACAGACGGCCTGCAATCTGGAAGCGCCAACGGTGGCGACCGCTTCGGTGGTCAGTGGATCCGTCTCCTCCAAGAAATCGGCAAACAGTTTGCCGAGTACGCCCGTGTTGTGCACCGCAAGCGCGAGCACGCCCGCAAACGGCCCGAGGCCGAGTGCTGTAACGAACAGCACGCCCCAGACGATCTCCGGGACGGCACGACAGAACGATAAGAGCCAGCGAACACCAGTGTGAACCAGTCGCCCACTCACCAGTCGCCGCTGACTCGCTCCAACGTAGAGCGGTCCTTCGTGGGTGACTGAACTGGCACTGAGCAGCGATGCGGGGACGGCACAACAGACCGCGAGTCCCGTTCCGACGATGCTGATCGCCAGCGTCTCGACGATCGCCCACAGCAGTCCGTCTCGAACCGTTCGACTGACGAGATACGATCGGCTGAGATCTGGTGGAAATCCGGACTGAACGAACGCCAGCAGTTGCTGACGAGCGGTTGGCGCGACCAGTTTTGCTGGATCGAACGAGACGATCCAGCCGGAAACAACCAGACAAACAGCTCCAGCAACCAGCCGGCCCTGCCAGCGCCGGCGGTGACTGCTGGGAGCGTGCTCACCCATACCAGCCACCGCCGTGCCGTGCTGGCGTTGGTGTCGACTGCTCGACCGACGGTTGACGTTGGTGCTCCGATTCGTCGGCAAACAGTTCGGCCAATCTCCCATCGGTTACGGCCGTCACGGGTTCATCGAACGCAATCGTTCCGTCTGCCATCCCGATGACGCGATCGAATCGGCTCGTTGCGAGTTCAATATCATGTAACGCAACGAGCAACGGCCGTGACCCGACGACGGTATCGAGCAACTCAAGGATCGACGACCGAGTCTGCGGATCGAGATTGGCGGTAGGCTCATCTGCCAACACGATCGACCCATCGGCGAGCAACGCCCGCGCAATCGCGACGCGCTGGCGCTGACCTGCACTCAGCTGGTCGACCCTGGTGTCAGTTTTGTCTCCGAGTCCAACGGCCCGCAGGAGCTCGAGCGCGCGATCGGTGTCCCCACCACCAAACGGCGCGACCAGCCCGGTTACTCCTGACTGGGCGGCCAGCTCGCCAACAAGGACGTTCGCCAGTGCCGTTCGGTGTCCAACGAGCGTCGTTCCCTGGTAGGCTAACTGGAGCTGGCCGGGACCGGGAGGGTGGCCATCGACCGTTATCGATCCTGCATCCGGCGCGATCCCACCGGCGAGGAGCCTGAGTAGCGTCGTCTTGCCCACACCGGAGGGACCGACGATGGCAATCCGTTCGCCGGGAGACACCACAAAGGAGATATCCGACAGAACCGACGCTCCCGAAAAACACTTTTTGACACCAGAAACACAAAGCAGGGGTGAACCAGACACTTTGCTCACAGATCGACACCCGCCATCTCGACGGCGGTCTCGAGTGATGTGAACGCCTCGTGAGAGATCGAAACGTATTCATCGACGTTCTGTGAGGCGAGGATTTCCTCGTGTTCGTCCGGTGAAAGCGAAGTAAACGCCTCCTGAAGGTCGGCGCGCAACGATGCTGAGACCGACGGTCCAACGGCCCATGGATAGTCCACAAATCCTGGAGAGCGCCATATTTCTCGAATCGTATCAGCGGAGTCCTCCTCGCGGAGTCGCTCGAAGATCCTCGCGTTGAGAGTACCCACAGTGCCGTCGGTGGCACCGACGGTTTTTGCCGTTGCGTCGTGGGCACCGGTGTGGGTGACCGATGCGAACGCCGTTGTGGGTGTCAGATCAAACTTCGTTTCGAAATAATAGGTCGGCATCACTGTCCCACTCGTCGAGATTGGATCGCCAAACACCAGTTCGAGAGACGACGCCGATTCAACGACGTCAGCCATCGATTGCTGTGGAGCATCCGACGGAACGATACACGAAGTGTGCCAGTTCGTCGTTCCGTCACGTTTTCCCACGACAAACGGCGTCGCCGACGCCCGCTCGTGTGCCAGCATATACGAGACACCACCGAAGTACGCAACAGAAAGCTGGTCTGTGGCCATTGCCTGGACCAGACCGGCGTACTCGCTCGCCGTTTGTAGCTCGATCGGTCGTCCAAGCGCTGATTCGAGATAGTCGGCAAGCGCCGTGTTCTTCGAGATTGCCGTATCAGGATCCACGTCGGGAACGATCCCGATCGTCAGCGCATTGGCCCCACTTGACCGGAGACAGCCGGCCAGCGATACTGTTGTCAGCCCACTGAGCAACGCTCGTCGTGACAGACCCATGCCGTGATCGGTTTTCCAACCCCACATAAGTACGTTGTGGGGACACACCGGCGTGTGTCGCGTGAGAGTTAGCACGGCCGACATCGATCCGCGGGTATGGAACTCGACGTTCGAAACACGGTCTGTCCACGGACGACACTTGTCGTTCGACGGTGTCTTATGGAACTCCAGCCAGCCGATCAGCTTACCGTTCGGGGAGATTACCCACCAGCGGAGCGTTCGATCAGACGTGCCTGCTACCGTCGTGGCTTTCACGTCTCCGGGGGCCCAATCGGCGAGCGTGAGTTCGTGCTCACCATCACCGTTCCCGATGAGAGCTAGTGACTGAGAAGCTATCGTGTGGCAATCGCTTCGATTTCGAGTGCGGCCCCTTTCGGAACGGCTCCGACCTCGATCGCACTCCGAGCAGGGGGCTTCGTTCCGAAAAACTCGCTGTAGGTCTGGTTCATCGCCTCGAAATCGTCGATATCATCGAGATACACCGTCACTTTCAGTACGTCCTCCATCGTGAGATCCTCGGCGTCGAGAATGGCAGCGACGTTCGAGAGCGCCTGTGCGGTCTGTTTACCGACCGATTCGTTAGCGAGTAAGGTCCCATCCGGCGTCATCGGCAACTGGCCGGCCGTAACGAGAATATCACCGTTCGTCGTCGCCTGGCTGTACGCACCAACCGCATTGGGTGCATCGTCGGTTGCAATTCGTCGTCGCATCACCCGATCGTCGGTGCGGTCGGCCCCTAAAGACAGGTCTCCACACGACAGTGTGTCTTTGCCACACAGTTCGTGTTCCACACACTTCTGACATACCAGACCCAAAGTAAACGGTTGTGTACCAAATATTTTTGATTCATTAGGAATCCGAACAGTACATGCCAGACGATGACGAGTTACAAACTGTGTCTGTCAACCGTCGGTCGTTGACAGACCGGTTGTTCGACTCCAGTCGGCTCATCGAAACGTTCGAACTACACCGTCACGGCACGACGATTCAGACGGAAATCGTCGCCGGCCTGACGACGTTTCTCACGATGTCATACATCATCGTGGTGAACCCAGCGATCCTTTCACAGGCAATAACGATCCCCGGCTACACCACCGGAGAGGTGTTTCAGATGCTCGCCATCACGACGATTCTGGCGAGTGCGCTCTCGTGTCTCGTGATGGCGTTGTATGCCAATCGCCCCTTTGGGCTGGCACCAGGAATGGGACTGAACGCGTATTTCGCGGTGACAGTCGTGAACGGTCTGGGCGTGCCGTGGCAGACCGCACTGGCAGCGGTGTTCGTCGAAGGGCTTTTGTTCACGGCGCTATCTGCAGTTGGCCTTCGACGCACCGTCATCGAGCTGTTTCCACAGCCAGTGAAATACGCCATTGGAGCGGGTATCGGGCTGTATCTGTTGTTGCTCGGACTCATCGAAACCCAGATCGCCGTCGGAAATCCGGACACACTCATTGCGCTCGGAGCCGTCGCGAGCGATCCGGTCGCGCTGGTTTCTCTTGCCGGCGTGTGTGCGATCGTCGTGCTCTACACCCGAGGAACAACCGGTGCCATACTGATTGGCATCGGTGCAACGGCGCTCGCCAGCTGGGGGTTGACGATCGCCGGTGTAGTCGAACAGGGCGTCCTCACGCCAGCGTCGATGCCAGAGATGCAGTACAACGTGATGCCGCTGGTGGGCTCGTTCATCGACGGATTCGCGGCTGTCGATCCACAGACGTTTATCATCGTCGTGTTTACGTTCTTTTTCGTCGATTTTTTCGATACCGCCGGAACGCTGCTCGGCGTCGCACAGTTCGGTGGGTTTCTCGACGACGACGGCAACTTACCCGAGATGGACCGGCCGTTGCTGGCTGATGCGATTGGAACCACATTCGGCGCGGCGATCGGCACATCGACGGTGACGACCGTGGTTGAGAGTTCGACCGGCGTCGAAGAAGGTGGTCGAACCGGACTGACGGCGTTCGTGGTTGGGGTTGCGTTTTTGCTTTCGTTGCCGGTGGTGTGGTTGATAGCGGCAATTCCAACGTTTGCGTCGTATCTTGGATTGATTTTCGTTGGATTATTGATGTTTCAGAACGTCACAGACATCGAGTGGGACAGGGCCGAGTGGCTTATTCCGAGCGGGCTCACGATCGTGTTGATGCCATTGACGGCCTCGATCGCGAACGGCATCGCAGCTGGACTCATCAGTTATCCGCTGGTGAAACTCGCCAAGGGTGATCACGACGACGTACACGTTGCCCAGCTCGTGATGGCATTGTTGTTCGTTGGCTACTTCTGGGTGACTGCCGGCGGCTATACCCACTGAGCAGCCTGGTTACAGGGATGTCAGTCACAGTAGCGTTCCAGATCGTTGGGAGTGTCGATATCCCGAACGACACCTGAATCGGCACACGGTACTGCCGCGGTGCTGTCACACTGATTGAAAAGCTGGCGGCCGCCACGATCTCCTTCTATCGAGACGAGCGCATCGAACCAGCGTTCCCCAAACAGGACAGGATTCGCTCGCTGGCCGTCGTACTCCGGATACACGATCGTCGCGTCGGTCGACCGAAACCGATCGACAAGTCGATCAAGCGTAGACGGGGCGACGAATGGCATATCACCCAGACAATAAATGAGCCCAGCCCAGCCATCGTCCCGTGCAATTTTGGCACCGAGACTGACTGAGCTCGCCTGTCCACTCGCGTACGCATGGTTGTACCGCACTGCGACGGAACAGGAACGAACCGCCGATGCGACTGCTCCCCTCTCAGCACCCGTCACCACGACGACGGGCGTTGCGCTGCTCGCACAGGCGATGGCGGTTGCGTGATACACGATCGGCGCGCCCTCGATCGTGGCGAGTAACTTGTTCGCGGAGCCAAAGCGCTGGCTCATACCGGCTGCGAGGACGAGTGCACCAACCGGTGCTCGTGTGTCCCTACTCATACGCCCACCCGACTCCCGGCCTGCTCACCGCCAGCCTCGACTCGCTCGAGATGACCGGTCCGAAACGACGTGATTAGTCCCCAGTCGAACTGATCGCGCAGGTCGATTGCCGTCCGCACCACCGACCGAGCACGACGACACAACGCTTCCGTGTCAGCCTTGTTGACGATTGGAACACCCGTCATGGTCGGATCGATGTCGGCACACACACCCTGAGGGCTCGCCAGCAACGTCCCTATCGCCGTGGTCGTAAGCGGCGTGTCGCTCGATAGCCCAGTGATCGCACTGATGCGTTCGGATCGGTGAATCAGCTCGCTTTCGACGGGCACGCCGACGGCACGGACCGATGCGACGACACCAACGTGGGTGGCTCCGCCGGGAATGACGGGTTCGTGTGCCGCCGGAGCAGTGAGTTCTTTCTGGCGTGCACCGTCTGCTTTTACCATGAGCCAATCGAATCGATCACGGATGGGAGCGTCGCAGAGCACAGATGGTGTGTATCCATCGAGCTTTGCGTCGACGCGGTCGGGATTTTCAACACGCTCTGCTCCGAGAGCAACTGGGCGTTCGATAGCATCGGGAATCGTTTCCGGCCGTCCGACGTGAACAGTCATCCCGGACGGAACCGGCATCTTCGTCGTCGTCGTGTATCCCACGCGGTGGCCCTGTCGGAGGCCTTCTAGCGTGAGCTGTCGCATGGCAGTTTTTTTCCCACCGGCACCAACGAACGCCACCATCGCTTTGGGACCGAGTCCGAGCGCACTGGAGAGCTGCATGATTTCGTGGAGTCCTGTCCATTGTACCTAAGCGTTTCGCCGACAGATTGCCCACTATCTCTTTGTGGCTCCGAAATCGACGGACGCTATGGCTCGCGTAGACGTGCGCGATGAGGTCTGTCCGCGACCAGCGCTACTGGTCCGCGACGCACTGGAGACAGTGAACGCCGACGAATTACTCATCGTCCGTGGTGATTTCCCACCCGCAAAACGGAATTTGAAACGACTCTGTTCGAACCATGGCTTTGGGGTTACTGAGCGATCGGCCCCGGATGGAGAGTTCGAACTACAGATCAAACCCACAGGGACAGATACCGCGATGGAGGCGCCGAATGAAGACGGATGAAGCGCTGGCGCTGACGGAGATGGTCGAACGCCACGGCTGTTCGTGCAAATTGGATGAATCTTCGCTGGAGGAGCTACTCAAAGAGACCTCACTTCCGGCCACAACCGCACACGAGCGGACGATCGGGGAAGACGCCGCGGTTCGTCGGCTCTCGGACGAGCGCTTTCTCGTCTCAACGGTGGACTTTTTCACGCCAATTCTCGACGATCCGTACGAATTCGGCCAAATTGTGGCCTGTAACGCCGCCAGCGACGCGTTCGCGACCGGCGCAACCGAGTCGCTCGATTGTCTCGTCACACTCGGTCTGCCGGCCGGCCATGCAACTATCGCACCAAAAATCCTTGAGGGGATGAGCGACGCACTCGCGCAGATGGGCGGAACAATCACCGGGGGGCACACGATCGTGTCTCCCTGGCCGTTTGCCGGGGGCGCAATCACGGCCACAACCACACGAGAGCAGTTGTTACGAACCGACGGAGCGAGCCCTGGTGAGCAACTCTACTGTACGAAACCCCAGGGAATCCAGCCAGCCATGGGCGCAGCCCGGATCAAGGATCCGCCGCTCGTCGACCAGCTCACTGCGGCCGTCGATCGACCGATCGATGCGATCCGGGACGACGCCGTCGCCTGGATGACCACGCCGAATGCGACTGCAGCGAACGCGATCGCACCGCTGGCAACCGCGGCCACCGACGTAACCGGGTTCGGTCTCGCCGGCGCTGGACGATCGATCGCAACGCAGGCGGGTGTTGGCCTCGCGATTGAGCACCTGCCAGTGATCGAGAGCACACCAGCACTCGCAGAACTGTTCGGAGCGGGACTCAGAACCGGTGAAACTGCAGAAACCAGTGGAGGGCTGCTGTTTTCGGTCCCTCCCGGCGAGCGAGCCGCCGTCGAATCAGCACTCGGGGAGGCAGGCGTGTTCTATCGACCGGTAGGCCATGTCACCGACGGCGACGGAGTGGTGTTCGACGACCCAACGATCGAGCAGATCAGTTATTGACCGAGTGCGAGCAGTGCGCTCAATACGCCACCGCCAACACAGAGCGCCTTATCAGAGATCGTGGCTGGATCGACGTCTCTTCCCCGTGGATCAACGTCCCCGAGTTTCATACCGGAGTCTACCGCTCGTCCATCCGCGAGCAATCCACGCAGGAGCCCATCGATCTGGGCTTCGACCGGCGTCTCCTCGACGTAGCCAACGGCAGTTCCGGCTTCAACGAGTTCCCCGATTTCGGCTGTCGTCTCCCACTCTCCCGCGGTCGGCGCACGGAGTACGCGTTCGGTGGTTACACCGTTGCGTTCGCCCGGAGTTCCATCGTATGGATCCGTGGTTCCATCGTAGTACACCCGGCCAAGCTGGTGGCCACGATGGGTTTCCACGACGGCATCGACATCCTCGCCGGCGGAAAATCCTGGGCCGAGCCCGATCACAATGGGAGCATCTTCACGACGGGTTCCAGTGTCGAATCTCCCTTTCGGAAGAATCGCATCCACAACGGCGTGTGGAGCGAACGAGCCAACGCGTGAGGCGTCCGGGTCCTCAATCACCGGGATCGAGCCGTCGAATAGCGTCCGTATGGCACCATCGAGCGAAGCCACTCGACGAGCGGTGACACCTGCAACGGTGATTTCGCCCGCATCGATCGCTGACCCGTACGCCACCAGCCGTCTGACCGCCGTCGGCTGTGATTGTTCGGTAATGACAACGGGAACGCCCGCCTCGTGAAGTCGATAACAGACGCCGCTCGCGAGATCGCCACCGCCACGGACAACAACCAGATCTTCGAGATTACACGCCGTGGCTCGCTCGGGACTGGCGTCGTGGAGGTCCATTGTCAGCTCCGCGAGAATCGAGAGCGCGACGTGTTCCGGGCCGGTTCCCCCGAGCGTGAGACCGACGGGTGCACGAACCCGCTGGAGGGCACGATCAGAATAACCGTCGTCTCGAAGACCGTCCAGGATGTGAGCCGCCTTGGTTTCTGAGGCGACGACGCCAAGATATCCTGCCTCTCCATCGAGTGCGCTGGCGAGTGCCTCCCGGTCGAACGTGCTCGAACGAGTTGCCACCGCCACGGCCGTCGTTTCGGTGAGTGTCATCGCATCCAGTGCGGTGGCGTATCCGTCCATGACGACCGTCACGGCGTCGTCGAATCGGTCAGCTGTGGCGTAGGACTCCCGGTCGTCGATCACGGTGACGTGATAGCCACACCGCACAGCCAGTTCCGAAAGCGCCACACCGATGTGACCACCACCCGCTATGACGAGCCGTGCCGGTTGTTCGAGTGATGTCACCGACACCGTCATTGTTCCGCCACAGACCATGCCAGTGTTTCCACCGCGCTCGAGATCGAACGTTCGCAGACCAGGGTCTGCGTCGCCCGAGAGCACGTCACGGGCGGCCTTGATCGCCAGATGCTCGACGGTCCCCCCACCGATCGTTCCGTGGGTATCGTTCTCGGTGACGACCATGGCGTCGCCGACTGACCGCGGCGTCGAGCCTGTCGTGTCGACGATCTGCACCAGTATTTCGGGGCCATTCGTCCGCGTTCGGTCGGCGAGTAGTTCCGTGAGTGTCATACGAACGATCGCACCTCGTGTGATTCGAGCAGTTCGAGCAGCTGGTCGTAATCTATAGGTGTGATTGGGGCAGGGGGCGTGACGCCCCGAGCACGAACGTCGGACTCGATGGCGTATAGTGGGGCGTCAAGATCCGGTGAGAGCTCCACGCCGTCCTGGATGAGAACGACTACCGCAGACTCGTCCGCTCGCGCCGCCCGTTCTCCGATGGGTGCCAATGGTGTATCAATCAGGTATAACATGTTCAGAAATCGAGTGTGCAATCGGCGTCATGAATTCGATCGATCACAGCCGGGCCGGGCTCGACACGCAGATCCGGCGCGATCGAGGATGGCACGAGGCCACGACGCTCCATCGCGGCGCGATCGACGATGAGCGTTCCACCGAGCTCGGAGAGCTGTGCGAGCTGGTCGCCAAACCCGAGTGCGTCCCTGTCTGCGCTCGCGCGGGCACCGTACACGCCATCGCCGGTGAAAATCACCGTCACGTCGTGGTGGTCGAAGCCAGCGGCCACACCACGCGCCCCACGGAGTCCCTCGCCGGCGTGGATTCTGCCGTGCGGAGATCGCGTCAGCAACACGACCACATCGCGTTTCACAGCGAAATCACCCGATCAACGCTACCGAGCAGCTCGGCAAGATCACCGAGCAGACCAACCGTCACGCCATCAGGATACGCCGCCTCCCTGTCAAGGCCACGTATATCGACACAGAGACCACAACAGATCACCGTCGCACCTCGGTCTAGCAATGTGCGAAACGCATCCACCGGGAGTGGATCGTACGGCGCACCGGGACCACACTCTGGCTGTGTTTGTGTCTGTACTGGGACGAACGTCCCGTCGAGATAATGGAAATACGTTACCTCGTGACCACGATCGAGTGCTGTGCGGCCCAGTTCGTACGCCGTGTGCCAACGCTGGCTGTCGAACGGACCACCCGTGAGCAGTATGCCGAGTGACTCCATCGCTGTCCACAATTATTGACGGGCCACAAATACGTTGGCACCGACACAGTCACTCTGTGAGTTTGTCCCGTATTGTGGCCGGCGTGATCGGCATGGAACTGATTCGAACGCCGACAGCATCCGCGATCGCGTTGCTGAGGGCCGGTGGAACGGTGTTCGTTGGGACCTCCGCGACGGATTTTGCGCCAAACGGACCGGTTGGTTCGTGGGTTTCGACCAGGATGGCCTCAATCGGTGGCGTCTCGGTTGCGCTCGGAAGTCCGTACTCGTCGAACGACTCGACGGTCGCGGCGCCATCAGCATCGACTGTGATGCCGTCGCTGACGGCCAGCTCGTAGCTCATATGGTTTGCACCCTCGATCTGCCCCTCCGCCATGCCGGGGTTGATGGCAACGCCACAGTCGACGGCCACGACGAGCTGGTTGACGGTGAACTCGCCGGTGGTCGAATCGACCGTCACGTCGGCGAACTGTGCCGCAAACGGCGGCGGACTCTCGTCCGTACTGTGTGAGCCAGTTGCCATGATGTGCTCGCGGTCGTCCTCACCGTACATCGATTCGTATCCGATTTCCTCGAACGTGACCGACTCGCCGGTGGTCTCACAGCGGACACGGTCGTCCACAGCCACGAGCGACCCAATCGGTACGTCGAGCATGCGCGAGGCCCACTCGAACAGTCGTTCTCGAACCCCAGCAGCGGCCTTTCGAACCGCCATGCCGCTGATATACGTGGTCGAAGAGGCGTACGCACCGTAATCGAAGGGCGTCACGTCCGTATCGGAGCTCTTGATGATGATCGTCTCGGGCGAACAGCCAAGCGTTTCGGCCGCAATCTGGACGAACGCCGTATCCGCTCCCGTACCGATGTCGACGCCACCAACGTGGAGATGGAACGAGCCGTCCTCGTTGAGCATTAGCTGTGCGCCGCCGAGTTCATCGCCCGCGACACCAGTGCCCTGTGCAGAAAGCGCCATCCCAACGCCACGATGACAGTCCGGATCATCGGGTTGTTCGAGTTCGTCCCATCCGATGGCGGCTTTGCCGCGCTCGATGCACTCGTCCAGACCACAGGATCTGATCCGACGCTCTGCTCCCTCACCACCCATCATCCCGGCGATTTCGTCAAGGTCGCCGACCTCCATGTAGTGATCTTGTCTGAATGCGATTGGATCGACGCCGAGATCGCGCGCAACCACATCGAGATGGCCCTCAAGCGCGAGGGTACCCTGTGGCGCACCGTAGCCACGCATCGCTCCCGTCTGAGGGGTGTTCGTGTGGACGATGTCGGCCTCGAACCGCACGTTGGGAACCTTCGAGTAGAGCGGCAGTGGCTTGCTGCCAACGTTGCCAGCGACCGTCATGCCGTGGCTGCCGTACGCGCCGGTGTTCGAGAGTGCGTACAGCTCAAGCGCCTCGATAGCGCCGTCCTCGGTCACAGCAGACCGAGCTCGAACGCGCATTGGGTGGCGCGAGCGCATTGCGCCAAACTCTTCTCTGCGAGACGCTTCATAGAGGACTGGCCGATCCACCGCAAGCGAGCAGGCAAGCGCAATGGGTTCGATCACCATCGCCTGCTTTCCACCGAACCCACCGCCAACGCGTGGCTTTTTCACGCGAATATCACGGATCGGTATGTCGAACAGATGGGCGAGCTGTCGGCGCGTGTGGTGTGGCACCTGCGTGCTCGTGATAAGAACGTGTCGGTCGTCCTCGTCGGTGTAGGCAAGCGCCGTGTGTTTTTCCACGTTGGCGTGTGACTGTCTGATTGTCTCCCATGTCGTCTCGTGTACCACACAGTCGTCGCGCTCGAACGCCGATGACACCGATCCGAGTTCGCCCTCGATGTGTGCCATCCGGTTGCGATCGTAGTCGTGGCCGACGATCTCATTGTCAACCTCGTCTGGCCCGAACAGCTGGGGGGCGTCGCTCGAAAATGCGAGCTCCGGATCGACAACGTGTTCGTATTGCTCGTAGGATACCTCGATCGTTTCGGCCGCCCGGTCTGCCGTCGGTTGATCGACGGCCACGACCGCACAGACTGGGTCGCCGACGTATCTGACGTGTTCGTGCAGGACGTGCATATCCCACGGACTCGGTTCGGGATAGGACTGTCCGGCACTGGTGTACAGGGACTCTGGAATGATATCGGAGTCTGGCGTCAGGACGGCCCAGACGCCGTCGATCGACTCTGCCGTGCTCCGATCGATGTCGAGGACACGACCGTGGGGAATCTCGCTTCGGACCACCGAGACCCGACCCACGGACCGAAAGTTGTGGACGAAATCTGCGGTGTAGCGGGCATTGCCGGTGACCAGCTTTTCGTCGTCGACCTTCTCGACGCGATTGGAAACAGCAGTGCGATCTTCGGGCGGCTTTCGGTTATCTTCGGGTTCGTCCCACTCCAGTGGATGCGCATCCGCTGTCTCCGCCGAATCGCCGACCGAATCACTCATTAGCGATCACTCCATCGTCAGCCACTGGCGGCGTTCGCAGTCGCTCTGCTGCGTCCAGAATGGCCTGAACGGGCTTTTGGTACCCGGTACACCGACAGAGTGTGTCGTCGATCGCCGCCCGGACGGTTTCCGGCGATGGATCGGGGTTTTCCTCAAGCAGTGCGGCGGCCTCGATGATCATCCCAGGGATACAAAATCCACACTGGACAGCGTGGTGATCGATAAACGCCTGCTGAATCGGGTGCAACGCATCCTGCCGACCGAGTGCCTGGACGGTCCGAACGGCGGTTCCGTCAGCTTCCAGGGCGTCCATTCCACATGCCATCCGTACCTCATCGTCCACGAACACTTTCGAGACACCACAGGTTCCACCGTCGCACCCACAGAGGACTTCGGTGTGACCGGCTCGTCTGAGCGCTGTTGCCAGCGACTCCGATTCGTCTACGAAAAGCTCTCTCGGGCTGTCATTAATTGTTAGTTCCACGTGCATGCACTATCACCCATACCGGCTCCAAACGGCGCGGGTGTGTCCGGCTGGGTACACGGTGGCCAAATAGATTGCTGGAGACACACTGATCTGTGGCTTTTGCCACGGTTTTTTGTGCGCCACCGACCGATCTCGCCGGCGTCGGAAGTTTTTCGGTAGCCGACTCCGACGATCATTTCATGGAGATTGCACTCCTCGGCGGCACGGGTGACATTGGAGAAGGGCTGGCGCTTCGGTTTATACGAGACACTGACCACACGATTCACATCGGTTCACGAACGCCCGAAAAGGCAACCGCGAGCGCCGATGCGTACGCTACCAGACTCGGAGACGACGCCGGTGAGATCACTGGCTCGAGCAACCAATCCGCAGCCGAGCGCGCTTCCGTGATCGTCTGTAGCGTTCCACCGGAGTATGTCGTCTCGACGATCGAATCGATCGAATCATCGCTCAATATGGGTGACGTGCTCGTCAGCCCAGCCGTCAGCATGAATCGAGGGCCGGGTGGATTTGTCTACGATCCGCCGGCGGCTGGGAGTGTTGCTCAGGCAGCTGCACAGGCTGCCCCCGACGACGTTCCAGTGGTCGGCGCATTCCAGAATCTGGCAGCAGGCGCGCTCGCTTCGCTCGAAACGGCAATCGAAGCCGACGTGGTCGTCACCGGCGACGATGAGGCGGCGACGGCCACCGTCACAGAGCTCGCAAGCGAGCTCGATGGCATTCGCGCGATTGATGGCGGCGGATTATCGGCTACAGCTAGCGTTGAAGCACTCACACCGCTTCTCATCAATCTCGCCATGAACAACGACGGAATGCACGATCTGGGCGTTCGCTTCGAGTGAGCACTCACTCGGTGGCACGCTGTCTGAGAGTTTCTGCCAGCACGTTCGTTCCGGTGACGACATCCGACCACTCGGTGAACTCCGATTCACGGTGGCTGACCCCATCGACGCTGGGAACGAAGATCATGCTCGTGGGCGCGATGGTGTTGAGATAGTTGGCGTCGTGGCCCGCCCCACTCACGAGGGTGGTGTAGTCACAGTCTAGGCGCTCCATCGCGTTCGTCACGGTATCGATACACGACTGATCGAACGGATCGGCGTCGACACGCATGATCTCCTCGGTGGTGAACTCTACGCCCTCTCGATTGGCGGCGTGTGCTATCTCAGCGCGGAGCTGTGCGACGGCATCATCAACGACGGAATCGTCGTACGACCGCAGATCGACGGTAAACTCGACGGTTTCTGGTATCACGTTGATCGCGTTCGGCCAGACATCAACGCTGCCGACCGTGGCGACGAGATCGGAGCCAGCCGTTGCGGTGATCGACCGGAGTCGGTCGGTTATCGACGCGAAGGCAGCCAGTGGATCTCGACGCATCGTCATCGGCGTCGGGCCGGCGTGATTCGCGAGCCCCGTCAACGTGACAGTGAGCCATGAAAAGCCGAACACGCCCGTCACCGCCGCCACCGAGCGATCCTCGCGTTCGAGATACGGCCCCTGCTCTACGTGGAGTTCGAAGTAGCTGTGGATGTCGTTGGCCGAACACGGAACGTCACCATCGTAGCCGATCGCTGAGAGCGCATCACCAAATGCCACGCCGTCGTCGTCAGTTCGGTCGTACGCGTAGTCTTCGTCGAACACGCCACAGTAGACGCCACTGCCAAGCATGTCAGGCTGGAACCGAACACCTTCCTCGTTCGACCACGCCACCACCTCAATCGGTCGTTTGTGGTTCACATTCTCGTCTTGCAACGTTTCGAGAACCTCTAGCCCACCGAGCACCCCGATTACACCGTCGTATCGGCCGCCGTTGTACTGGCTGTCGATGTGCGAACCCGTCATCACCGCCGGCGCGTCCGGATCGGTCCCAGCGCGGCGACCGAAGATGTTACCCATCGTGTCGATCCGTATGTCAAGTCCTGCCGACTGGAACCATTCTATAAGTGTATCGCGGGCGCGTTTATTGGCTGGTGAAAGTGCTGGCCGGTTAACGCCACCGTCGTCAGTCGCCCCGATGGCACTGAACTCCTCGAATCGCTTTGCAAAACGGTCGGTATCAATCGAGAGACAACGCATGGGCAGTGGGTTCATCTAACTGTCACATAACAATGTCGGCCAACGAATCACAGACACACGCCACACACCGGCGAAAAAGCAATACACCGAACCATCGCACAGCCACCATGTCTCGTTCAGATGACACCAGTATCGAATTTCAGAACGCAACCGTGTGCGACGGAAGTGGCGGGCCGCGGTTTACGGCGAACGTAACGGTTACAGATGGGATTATTCAGCGGATTGGAACCGACCCAGGCAACGGGGACCGAGTCATCGATCTGGACGGAAGCGTGCTCGCACCAGGATTCATCGACATGCACGCCCATTCGGATCTCAGATTGTTCGAGCATCCGGAGGCAACCGAGAAGCTCACCCAGGGGATCACTACCGAGGTGCTCGGACAGGACGGCGTAAGCGTTGCGCCAACGCCAGCATCACTGCGTTCGGAATGGGCAGAGCGGGTGCAGTCACTCGATGGAGCGCTCGATGAGGAGTGGCCCTGGACGACCACCGGTGAGTACCTCGATCGGCTAGGAGCGGCCACACCAGCGGTCAACGCGGCGTACTATGCTCCACACGGCAACCTCCGCTCACACGTGGCTGGATTTGAAGACCGGCCGCTGGACGATGACGAACTGTCGCAGGGAGAGGCGCTGTTGAACGTCGCACTGGACGAGGGGGCGTTCGGGCTCTCAACAGGGATGATCTATCCGCCATCGTCGTACGGACGAGACGACGAACTCGAGGCGCTGGGGGCGGTGCTCGCAGAACGCGATTCATTTATGATTTCACACGTCTGGAACGAAACCGATCGGGTGATCGAGTCAATCGACCGGTATCTCACACTCTGTGACCGGGCGGGCTGTCATGCACACATCTCCCATCTCAAAGTGGGCGGCCAGCAAAACTGGGGAGCCGCAACGAAGATCATCGAACTGATCGACTGCGCCCTCGAAAACGACCAGCGCGTCACCTTCGATCAGTATCCCTACACCGCCGGCTCAACGACACTCACCGCGCTGTTACCGCCGTGGGCACGGCAGGGCGAAACGCCTGAAATTCTCGAACGGCTCCGATCGACTACCACGCGAGAACGGATCGCCGAATCGATCAACGGCGATGGAGACTGGGAGAATCTTGCGCGCGCGGCCGGGAGCTGGGAGAACATATTGATCACAGACACAAAGAGCGGTCAGTGGCAGGGCACCACCATCGAAGCGATGGCCGCGTCGATGGATCGTGAGCCAGTAGACGCGCTCTGTGAACTGCTCCTCCAGGAGGAGCTTGACGTGACGATGGCCGATTTCATCATGGATGAGGGTGACATCGAACAGTTCATCCAGGATATGCGCGGAACGTTCTGCACGGATGGAATTTTTGGTGGTAAGCCCCATCCGCGTGCGATCGGAACGGTTGGGCGACTCATCGACCGCTACGTCACCGAACGAGAAACGCTCTCGCTCGAAGCGTTCGTCGCCAAAGCGGCCGGCACGCCAGCAGACATTCTCGGGCTCCAGGACCGGGGCTTCGTGCGCGAGGGCTACGTTGCTGATCTCGTCGTGTTCGATCCGGACGCCGTGCATACGGGTGCAACGTTCGAGAAGCCATGGCAGCTGACGGAGGGATTCGAGTACGTCGTGGTTGGTGGCACAATTGTCCTCGAAGACGAAACACCGACTGGCGAACGGACCGGCACCGTGTTGCGCTCAACGACGGAGTGGGATGGACGCAGCCGTCCGACCCTCCATCGAACGAACTGCTAAGTGTGCGTCTGAAACAGACGACACCTGTCAGCCACAGCCGCCACAGATTCAGTGTGTGAATTATCACTTCCCAAACTGTTAAGTCCGTTTTCAAAAAACCGTGCGTTCGACTCATGGCAGAACAGGTCTTCGACCGCGGTGACCGCATTGGAATCTATCTGCAAGATAAACGATCGCTGCAAGCGAACCTCGAACTGGTTCAGTACGCAGAATCACAGGGGATCGACGAGATATGGCAGGCCGAATCCCGGCTTGCGCGCGATGGGATCAGTCCGCTCGGTGCGTACGGTGCAGTCACCGAGGAGATCAGACTCGGCACTGGTGTGATCAACAACTGGACGCGCAACACCGCGCTCATCGCCCAGTCGATGAGCACGCTCGAAGAGCTTGCCGGCCCCGACAGGATCCTCTGTGGAATCGGTGCATGGTGGGATCCACTTGCAAAAAAAGTTGGTATCGATCGCAGCGGCGCGCTGCGGGCGATGCGCGAGTGCGTAGAAGTGACACAGCGACTCCTCGATATGGAGAACGTCACCTACGATGGTGAGTACGTCCAGTTGCGCGACGTCGAGCTCGATGTCGTCCACGGCGACGACGGCCCCCGGACGGTGCCGGTGTACGTGGGAGGGACTGGATTCTCGATGCTCACGCTCACGGGACATTTTGCTGATGGGGCGTTGCTGAACTATCTCGTCAGTCCGGAGTACAATCAAAAAGCGCTCGACGCGCTCGAGGAAGGAGCAAAACGAGGCGGGCGAACGCTCGACGATATCGATCGTCCACAGCTCGTTGTTTGTTCGATGGACCACGACGCAGACATCGCTCTCGACAACGCCCGAGAGCTGATCACACAGTATCTCGGCCAACAGCCCCACATCATGAAAGCAAGCGGCGTGAGCCAGGGGCTGATCGATTCGGTTGGAGAGGCAATTGGTGGCTGGCCAGCCGATAAGGCCGACATCGAGACTGGAATGGAGCTCATTCCCGACGAGGTCGTTCATAAACTCACCGCGAGTGGCACGCCAGAGCAGTGTCGGAAAAAAGTTCGCGAGTACGCCGACAACGGCTGTGATTGTCCGATTCTCTACCCACTCGGCGACGATCGCCAGCTCATGATCGACGAGTTCGCAGACGGCTATCTGTGAGCTACTGTTCGTCGCCGTAGCGCCGATCCACGTCCTCGATCGACGGCGCAATCCGTTCGACACTTCCCGCCGCTTTTTGTGCACTTTCTGCGTCTTTCAATCCAAAGCCCGTGGTGACGACCACGACGGTTTCGTCGGCGTCGATGATCCCCTGCTCGCGAGCAGTGCGGACGCCAGCTACCGGCGCAGCGCCGGCGGGTTCGGCATAGACGCCCTCCGTCCGACCGAGCAACGCCTCGGCGTCGAGAATCTCAGCATCAGAGACGAGAACCGACGCACCACCGCTCTGTTCGAGTGCCCGACACGCCTTGAGGGTGTTTCTGGGCCGACCCACCGCAATGGAGTCGGCCAGGGTTTCTGCCACATCATCGACAGTATCGTGGTCGTAGAACGCGTCGTGGATCGCCGCCGCACCCGCAGCCTGGACGCCGAGCATTTTTGGCGTCGTTTCGATGAAATCCAGCTCGTAAAACTCTCGCAATCCCTTCCACGCTCCAGCGATCGTACAGCCATCTCCCATCGAGAACACGACCCAGTCGGGAATCTCCCCACGGGCGACCGACTGATCGGCGAGTTCGTGTCCAACGGTTCGCTTTCCCTCGATCTGGAACGGGTTGATCGCCGCATTCCGGTTGTACCAGCCGTACTGCTCGGTCACCGCGACGCTCAGGTCATACGCTTCGTCGTAGCTGCCGTCCACTGCGAGGACATCTGCGTCGTACACGAGGGGCTGAGCGAGTTTTCCAGCCGGCGCATCACCCGGGACGAAAATTCGACAGTCGAGGCCACCACGGGCTGCGTATCCAGAGAGCGAGGCGGCCGCGTTTCCTGTTGAGGCACAGGTGATGATCTCCCGGCCGGCGTGTTTTGCTTTCGTCACCGCAATCGAGCTTGCCCGATCTTTGAAACAGCCGGTAGGATTGCGCCCGTCATCCTTTATCAACGTTCGTACGCCGAGCGCATCGCTCAATCGAGGGGCGTCGAACAGTTCCGTCCCACCCTCGTTCAACGTGACGATCTCTGCCGTTTCATTGACCGGAAGAAACGCCCGGTATTTCCACTGATTCGGAATCGGTCCACCCACGGTGGCCTCGAATCGCTCGCGGATCACGTCGTAATCGTAGACAACCTCCAGAATCCCCGCCACACCGTCGTGTTCGTCGCAGGTGTACACCACCTGTTCGGGGTCGTACTGTTTTCCACACAGCGTACAGGCTACCGTTTTGACATGCTTCATACCCATACACCCACCCAAAGAAAGACGATTACTTAACTATCCCGACGGATGTCAGTTGTGGGAGTTGGGTGGATGCAGCGTGTACGGGCCGACTACAGCCTGTTAACGGACGCGAATCCTGAACAGGGTGTGGGCATCGAACGCCCATCTGGCACATCGACAACCAGCCGTGTGGACCGTAGCTATTTACGAAACTGATTTGATTACTCCACCGCTGGGTTAGACCAACGCACTGTGACTGCTGTCACTCGTGTCGGGAGTCCCCAGCAGGCAAACAATGTATGGAAGACGATTAGCAACGGTCGAGCGGATTATCGCACTGGTCAGTCCGAACAGCGACGACGCCCAATCGGTGCTACAGAAGTGGGCATCCGAGAACGATCTCCCCGTCGAGATGGTACCGGTCGGTGACACAATCGATTCGGTCTATGAACCGGACGGTGAAACCCTCGGTGTGACGCTCGGTGGCGATGGAACGTATCTCGAGGGCGTCAGACAGTTCAGCCCATATGGGATTCCGATACTGGGCGTAAACGCCGGTTCGCTCGCGTTTCTGGCAGGGGTTTCGCCGAGCGATCTACCAGCAGCGTTGACAGAAACGGTGACAGGAGGAGCGACGATCGATCGCCGCCAGCAGCTCCACGTTCGCGCGCCCGGTGTCGACTGTACAGGCATCAACGACGTGATGATCGAGCACGAACCACCCGAGGATCCCGTTGATCGAAAGATCAGCAGACTCCAGGTGTTCATCGACGAGGAGTACATTGGCGAGTACGAAGGGAGCGGCGTCGCGGTTTCGACGCCCACCGGATCGACCGGCGTGTCGCTCTCTGCTGGTGGGCCGGTCCATCTTCCGATGAACAACGATACACTCCAGCTTCTGGGGTTGCACACACATTCGATGGGGGTTCGTCCGGTCGTATTCGACAGCGATTCGACGGTCGAAATCGTCGCCACAGGCGGTGGCTCGTTGCTCGTCGATGGCGGAAGAGCTCACACAACGCTCGATGACAACGCCGTAATTCGGGTTTCGGGGGCGGATACACAGGCATTCGTGGTCTCGACGAGCTACGACGACGATTTTTTCACTTCGATTGCCGAGAAGCTCGGCTGGGCACCCCGAAACGACCGTCACGACAGCGGGCCAGAAGCGCTCCTCACAGACCGCAACACGCAGTCGTCTGATCTGCTCTCTCGGGCCAGACGCGTCGCGGCCGAGGCTGCTCGGGCAGCCGGTGAAACCCTGCGCGAGACCCACGGCACGATCGAAGATGTCACCATCAAATCCGATGCAGCCGACATCGTAACGGCGGCCGACTACCGATCGAACGATATCATCACGACGGTCCTCGAAGAGGAGTACCCCGAGTTTGGCATCCGCTCCGAAGAGAGCGATCCCGTGGCTGGCAGCTCGAAATTCACGTGGGTGATCGATCCGCTGGACGGAACCGGAAACTACGCCCACCACAACCCGAACTACTCGATCTCGATCGCGCTGCTCGAAAACGAGACGCCCGTGATGGGTGTTGTCTACGCGCCCGAAACCGACGAGCTGTTCAGCGCGATCGAGGGAGCCGGTGCGACGGTGAACGGGACGCCACTCTCGACGACCGACCGGTCGTCGCTTGCGGAATGCATGTTGCTCTCGGGCTACGATCCGAACGGCGAGTTCATCGCACACTGCTATGAATCGACGCGTGGCGTTCGAAGTTTGGGCTCCTCAGCGCTGAATCTCTGTTATCTGGCCCGTGGCAGCGCAGACGCCGTCTGGGAGTACGATACCTATCCCTGGGACGTGGCCGCCGGCGTGGTCATCGCCCGGGAGGCCGGCGCAACGGTCACCACTGCGGACGGAACGCCCTATGAGCTCGGCCAGGAAACTGCCAAGCGCAATGAACTGCTCGGATCGAACGGCTCGATCCACCAGGCGCTAGTCACGCATCTCGAAGCCGAACAGTCGCTACAGCTCGCAGATTGAACGGCGTACGGACGACGGTTACCTCGGGAGAAACCGACCTCGACCCGGATCGGAGTGGACCGTGTGATCGGTTGCGACGATCTCGCCGCCGGCGATCACGGTCGCCACGCGAGCGGTCCATTCACGGCCCGAAAACGGCGTCCAGTCGCCAACGAACGCGTACTGCTCCGGAGTGACGGTGTGTGTCGTTCGGTCGATGAGAACGAGATCCGCGTCCGTGCCGACACGGAGCGATCCCTTCCGGGGATAGAGTCCTGCCCTGCGCGCTGGATTCGCACAGACGAGCGCACACGCACGTTCCCAGCTAATTCGACCGTCGTGAACGCCCTCGCTGATGAGCCATTCTAGTAGCGTTTCGACGCCTGGCAACCCAGCCGGTGGCTCCCAGATATCGTCCCAGCCGGACTGTCGATCGGCTCGATACGACGGGAAATGGTCCGTGGCGATGCAATCGATCGACCCATCCTGAACGAACTCCCAGAGCCGATCACGTTCACCACTCGAGCGCAGCGGCGGGTTTACCTTACAGTATGGTCCCTTCGCCGCGAGGGCGTCCCGGGTGAACGCCAGATACTGGGGGCAGGTTTCGAGCGTCACCGGCACGTCGGTTCGTTCGGCAATCCGGTTGCCCAGCGCAACACCCCTGGCGCTCGAGATGTGAACGATGTGAACTGGGCAGTCGGTGTACGACGCGAGTCGACCAATGCGTTCGATCGCAGCGAGTTCGGCTTCGATTGGTCTCGAATCAGGATACACCGAGGGATCGGTGCCAGAAACCGAATCGCGCGCGTGATCGAGGATCGGCTGGTGTTCGCAGTGAACGCGCACGGTCGTGTCGGTCTCGGCAACCGTCGCGAACAGCTCCAACAGCGTCTCCTCGGCAGCACGATACGGATCAGCGGTGAACGCTTTGAGCTCAGGAATGCCGACCGACTGGAGGCCCGCCACGTCGATCCCAGTCTCCTGGACGTTTCCTGCCACCAGTCCGAAATCGACGTGTGCGCGTTCGCTACAGTGCCGAATTTTTCGGTGGGCCGCGGCCGGCGTCGTGATCGGTGTCTGGGTGGGTAGTTCGACGACGGTCGTGACACCACCGGCTGTGGCAGCTGCAGTCTCGCTCTGGAAGTCGATTCCCGGTGGGAAGACCGCGGGATCGTGCATGTGCGTGTGGATATCCACCGCCCCGGGGAGCGCAACCATTCCTGATGCGTCGATCGTTCGGCGCGCTGTCGTGACAGCTGTGGCGTCCCCAACCGATTCGATCGTTCCGTCGGCGATCGCGATCGAACCACGGGTGACGCCAGTCGGCGAAACGATGCGTGCATTCTCGACGAGCAGGTCGATCATCGGTGCTGGTGGCTCCGCCAGCACCAAAACTAACCGGCCCCACAGCGACGTGTGGCCACACACCGACTGTGCCATCGGCTCACGAGTACCAATCGAATGTGTCCGTATCAACAGTTTAGTGAACACCCAGTGATCCCGATCCTGTGATACTGAACGCAGGCACACTCGTGACGATGGACGACGACCGAACGGTCCGAGAGGAAGTCCACGTCATCACCAAGGACGGTGCGATCGTCGGCATCGAGGACGGGTTCGTGACCGGATCCGATGTGATTGACGCGAGCGAATCGGTCGTGATTCCGGGACTCGTCGATTGTCACACACACCAGTATGCGCTTGGGCTCCGAGGTGCTCCAATCGAGGCGAGTCCACGAAGCTTCTATGAGGCGCTCACCGACATCTGGTGGGAAGTCGATGTGGCGTTCACCGAACGGGACGCAGAGCTCACCGCGCTTGGATCCTGTATTGAGATGCTCGAAAGCGGCGTCACCACGTTCTGTGACAACTTTTCGGGGCCGAACACGATCGATGGGGGGCTCTCTGGGGTCGCAGCCGGCGTCGGCACAACACCAATCAGGGGAACCATCTCGTTCGAGGCAACGGCACGCGACACTGTCGCAGACGGAATGGCAGGTGTTGGGGAAAATCGACGATTCATCCGGGAAGAAGAAGACGACTATGAGCACGTGACGGGCCATTACTGTCTGCACACCCTGTTTACGAACACTCCCGAGATCATCGACGAGTGTGTGTCGAGCGCACTCGAAGACGACCGTCCCATCCAGCTCCATCTCTCGGAGGGACTCGTCGATGTGCACGATGCGATCGGCGAGTATGGCTGTCGTCCAGTGGAGGCACTGGCCGAACTGGGCCTGTTCGATGCCCGTGTCATCGGTGCGCACTGCGTCCATGTTACCCCCGAGGAACTGGACGTGCTCGCGGACAATGACGTTGGAATCGCGCACAATCCCTACTCGAACACCAACAATGCGGTCGGCATTGCCGATGTCGAATCGATGCTCAAGCGCGATCTGACGATCGGACTCGGAACGGACGGCTGGGATCCAGATCTCTTCGAGACGATGCGCACGGCCGCCGGGATTCACCGGTTGAAGGACAACGATCCAAGCGGCTTCGATCCAGCACTCGCGCTCGAATGGGCAACCATTGGAAGCGCAGCCGTTCTCGGAATGGACGATGCGATCGGCTCGATCGAACCCGGAAAGCGAGCCGATCTCGTCACCCTCGATCTTGGCCCAACACCAGTACGGCCCGACTCTGCGCCGGGATACGTCGTCAGTGCCGGTGGCACAGCTGTAGTCGAACGAACGATTCGGGAGGGGCAGGTGGTGTACGACACCAGCAATGGCGTTCGAGGCGTCACACCTGCGGACAGAAACCGAATTACGGAAGCCACCAGGGACCTCTGGGAACGATTATAGGCCACAGCACACACTGGGAGTGCTGATTTTCGGACCAAAATTAACATCCTTAGGGTGTTAAACACTGATCGATGCGTGTCAGTGACACACAATATTGTGCATGTGCACACGGTGAGTACACGCTCCGTCTGAAGGTTTATCATGTATCAGCAACGACCTGACAGTCATGGAAGCAACCACCGGCTGCAAGGTGGACCGGATCATTGCGGAGTACGGGCTGTTCGATGCCGATCCGCAGTTCGATTCGCTTGACGATGGATTGCTCGCGCGCTGGCGTGGGAACGCGGGACGAACACCGCAGGGATATCGTCCGCTGACAGACTGGTTCAACAAACGCCTCCTCAGAACGGTCTACACGGAACACGGCCGTGAAACGCTCTCTGGGCGACTTGAGGCTGCCTACGAGACACTCCAGTCAGACGACCCTTTGGACACTGCTGAGCTGATTGAAAGTCTCGCCGTGGACGGGATCGACGGAGAGCAACTCCAATCGGATTTCGTCTCCTGGGGAACGATGCGAACGCACCTCACGGAGTGTCTCGATGGAGAAAAAGAGCCCCAGCAGTCCTCTGGTAACTGGGAACGCGAGAGCGTCGATCGTGCCCGACAGATTGTCCACGAGACGGTCGAAGAAGCGGTCTCATCGCTTACCGGCAAAGATGTGATCGCAGACGGAACAACGGCCGCCATCGACGTGCAGATACAGCTACGCTGTGGGTCCTGTCCAACCCAGGTCCCGTTCGGGGTTGCGATCGAACGGGGCTACATCTGTGCAACCCATGGTGACGGTGGGGGGAACAGAAAATGACCTGGCAGATCGAAATCGACAGCATTGCTGGCATCGTCCACGGGACGGCCACAATCGAGCCGGGACTCAACGCCGTTCAGGCGTCGAACTGGCAAGGAAAATCGAGCTTCATCACGGCGCTCAAGACCGCACTCGGAACGACGGCTGAACTGACCGAGGGACACACTCGTGGGGGCGTGTCGGTTTCGTATCCCGACGGGCAGTTGCGGGTCGAACTCGCCCGAGAAAACGGAGCGATAACTCAATCGGGGTCGCCGTATCTCGCTGGCGAGCATGAAGTG
Organism: Halocatena halophila; assembly: GCA_027563145.1. GTDB lineage: Archaea > Halobacteriota > Halobacteria > Halobacteriales > Haloarculaceae > Halocatena > Halocatena halophila. Next base: position 379,678 of record CP071307.1, read on the forward strand.
GTGTGTGCAGAGCTGTTCGCCTGTCTCGACGAAGATAATCCCATCAGACGCGCCATCAGAGGAGAGTCAACGCTGGAGTCTGTGTTGTTGCGTCCGCTCGATTTCGAAAACATCGACGAACAGATCGCAGAGCTCACCCGCGAGCGCGAGCGCATCGAGACGGAGCTATCACAGGCCCAGGGCGCACAGCGCCGACTCGATGATGTCGCCAGTACGATCGAGCGACTCGAACGGGAAATCGAGCACCTAACCAGCCAACGCGATGCGATCGAAGGAGACACCTCCAGCACAGACGACACGACAGCCGGGCCCCACGAGGAACTCGCACAGGCAAGGACCAAGCTCCAGTCTGCAGAATCTCGCGTCCGTCGCCTGGAAGGGTCGATCGAGAGGATCGAAAACCGACTCAGCGATCGCCGTGAAAAACGAGCGTCGCTAACAGTTCCGGATCGGGGTTCGATCGTAGATGATCTCGAAACAGCCCGGGAGCGGCTAGAACGACACAAGCGAGACACGGAGCTGTTGCAATCGGTGTACACGGCGAACGAACGGCTGCTCCACGAGGGTCGGCTGGATGTCATCACGGACGTTACTCGCGCACTATCAGGTGATACCGTCGAATGCTGGGTCTGTGGTGGCAACCAACCGACCGATGCGTTCGAACGACGCCTTGATGAGCTCGCAGAGACGCTTTCGACGCTGCGTGCACGAACCGACCGACACCGCGAGCAAGTCGACGAGCTCGAAGCCAAGCGAGAGGAGATCACACAGCTAGAGCGCCACAAATCCGATCTCGACGAGGAAATCGACGAACTCGAAGCCCGCCTAGAGGATCACACCGAAGAGCTCGAAACGGCCACCGAACGAGTCAAAACTGCACAGAAACGCGTTGATGATCTCACCGATGCGATCGACGGCGTGCTCGAAGAGCGGTCTGACATCGAGAGTGAAATCAAATATCGGCAGGCCGAACTCACCGAAACCAGAGCGGAGTATCATACGCTCGAAAATCGAGCCGAGCGAGTCGAGCTGTTGCGAAACGAGCGCGAATCGACGGCTGAGGCGATTACACAGCTCAGAGAACGCAAAGACCGAATCAAACGTGAGACACGGGAAGCGTTCGACGAGACAATCGACGCGCTGCTCAAGCGGTTCGAAACCGGGTTTGAAACCGCAAGACTCACCGATTCGTTCGAGCTCGTCGTGGCTCGTGATGGCAGACGCGCCAGTCTGTCGGCGCTCAGTGAGGGCGAACGAGAGCTGCTCGGGTTCGTCACCGCACTTGCCGGCCGAGCAGCGTTCGATGTCGCCGAAACGGTCCCGCTGTTGCTCGTCGACGGAATCGGCGGGCTCGCAGCCGACAATCTCCGGACGCTCGTCGAATATCTCCACAAACGGACGGAGTATCTCGTGTTTACGGCGTATCCAGAGCACACCATGGTTGAGACAACCGTTGTCGATCCCACGGAGTGGACGATCGCCAACGCCACCTGAGTGTCCGCAACGCTCACAGCTGGACCGACGAAATACTAACTCGAATAGCACGAGTAATTGTGATAACCAGGACAATATTTCCTAAACCAATACATAATTGGACTGACCGCGAAAGTATGCTGATACGATGGTTAGCGGTACCTTCGAGCAGTTCACCGAGCTTTTGAAACGCATCGAGCTGTCGGATGTCGAGATCGGCAACGTCACGATGCCAGAACGGATCACCGACCGGGACGCAGAGCTCGCGGCCGAGCTCTCTCTCGAGATCCCAATGGTTCACGCGGTGGCCGATGATTCGACCGTTACCGTTCAGCCGACGGAGCTCTCAATGGACGAAGACCGGCTACAGGTTGGTCTCTCCGTGTCACTACCCGTAACGGATGGGCCGACAGGCGGACAGACCAGACAGCCCACCATAGCCCGACAGTTACAGGATGCCCACCGAATACCAGCGTACAAAGATCCCAAAGCGCTGGCAGCCGTCTACCACGAGTATGATACTTTCCCGGAGATGACCGAGGCACTCGGCGTGGACGTTACCTCCGAGACGGTCAGACGCTACATGGTCGAATACGAAATCCACGACCCGACCGACCACTCACCGCAGCAGCTTCGTGCGGCCGCACTCGGCGACGACGTCCCAGAGACGGCCAGCACAGAGGGGTCTGCTCACATCACGTCGACTACTGTCGAGCGATCTACCGAACCATCGAACGTGTCACCGTACGCCGATGAATCCGTCGCAGAACTGCTCGAGCGGGCCGACGGTGACGATTCGATTGCAGCCGACGGGCTTGGCATTCCACGGGAGCTGACGCTCGCTGAGTTCGCCGAAATCATCAACGACGCCAGTTCGATCACGGAGGTGAGCAATCGACTTGACCTTGGCGTCTCCACCGTTCGCCAGCTGCTCGAAAAGCTCAATCTCGTCCACATCGTGACGAATCAACTGGCAGCCGGCCAGATCACTGTCTCGGAAACGGCACTCTACCGACGGATCGATCCGGACGCCCTCGATTGATACCAGCCATCGTCCGACAGCTCCATCGCGGTCTCGAACACAAACCAATCAGGAGGAATTATTAGTGTACGCTGTCCGAACCGTGTGTGCAATGGCAACAATCAGGGTACGGGAGTGGACAAAACAACAACTAGACCGGATCCGATCCAACGAGTCACACTCCTCTCACGATTCCGTTATCAAATCACTGCTCCGAGACCGCGAGTTGGCACGACTCGTCGCATCACCCGAGACCACACCTCCAACAGAACACACAGGAGAGCCCGAACCCGAGCGAAATGGCGAATTTGGAACACTCACCGTGCTCGCAGAACTCACACAGCCACAGAACGGTGTGTTGTTCCTGTGGTGTCCAAACTGTGGAAACGAAGTCGTTCACCTCACGACTGAGAGCACAATTGACATTTCCGTGCTCGAAATCGACTGTCAGAGCTGTCTGTCACCGCTCGATCACCACAGCATCGTCGCGATCGACGTTGATTATCCGCTCGAACAAAAGATTGTGGACGGATCGCTCGAAAACGATCTTCAACACTGTGTTATCGATTACTGGGACCGAACGCTCTCACGGATCGATAGCCAATCGGAATCGAGCACCAGCACGCCAGAAGAATTAGTATGGAAATTTGATAACTATCACAAAATGTTGTTGATAGAATGGCCCGAAAGCATCCCAGTTGTCAGTTTCGAGCCGGATACTGTCTATCGTGATCTCGTGACAGATCAACTGATTCGAGTCGACAAATCAGTAACCGAGAATCGAAATCGCCTCGATTCGTTCGAGGTTCGTCGGTACGATCCCAGTGGTGATCCAGCAGCAACCACCCCGGAGATCATCGACAGTGCTGAGGTGACAAATCTACTGTTAGAACGACGACTAGTAATAGAAGCATAACTCTCATCTGTGGGTTGGACAATGGGCGCACCCGTGGAGGGATCGAACTGTCGGCCAGCAAGATCCAGGGGGTAGCCATCCAGAAACTTTCATCCACTGTGACGATTCACCGTGTAGCGAATCGGTGCGGTCAGAATCCATGCCGGCAACGGGGTCGTACATCCACACATCCAGGTGAAGATTCAGGACACGGTCAGTGTGAGAATTCCGTTCGCGAACATCAACGAACTGGTTCGATCCAGTGCGTTTATTCCCCTCACAAACAAGGAGTACGCAATGGGACGAACCGGGCTCTCGCGGCGATCGTATCTGGCAGGTGTTGTTGGAACGGCGGTAGCACTCACGGGCTGTCAGGGGCTGACCGATCGATTTCCGTCGGATTCGACGCCGACCGAGAACCAAACACCCGACAGCGGTGGTGGATCGTCGGTATATAAGCGTGTCTACGACCAGACGATCGACTCGATCGTGATGCTCTCGGTGACCGCACGCGGTGGCCAGCAGGGCCAGGGTTCGGGCTTTCTCATCGATGGGAACACGATCGTCACCAACGCACACGTCGTTTCTCGGGCGGAATCGATCGAGATGCAGTTCGCGCGTGGAGAATGGCGCTCAGCCACGGTGCTTGGTTCCGATCCCTACAGCGATCTGGCTGCAATCGAACCCGCTGCCGTCCCGGATTATGTCACGCCGTTGCCGATCGACGACAGAGAGCCGGCCATCGGTACCACCGTTGTCGCCATCGGTACACCGTTCGGACTCGACGGAACAATGACCACCGGTATCGTCAGTGGATTGAATCGGTCGATGCCAGCGCCAAACAACTACACCATTCCGGACGCTGTACAGACCAGCGCGCCGGTCAATCCTGGTAACTCCGGGGGACCGTTGCTCACCGTCGATGGCTCAGTTGTCGGTGTGATCTCCGCCGGAGGTGGAGAGAATCTGGCGTTTGCGATCTCTGCGCCGCTCTTAGAGCGGGTCGTTCCCTCGCTCGTTGATTCGGGCAGTTATCACCATCCAAAGTTGGGAATCAACGCGGCTACCGTGACACCGTCCGTGGCAGAAGATCTCGGAATGGGCCGGCCGCGTGGTGTCGTCGTCACGGAGGTGAGTGATCCAGCACGTGGCACGATCGAGGTTGATGACGTGATCGTGCGGGCAAACGATACCGAGATCGATTCACAACAACAGCTGAGTTCATTCATCGCGCTGCATACCTCGCCGGGAGCGGCCGTCTCCGGCACGCTATTGCGTGATGGCTCCGAGCAGACTGTCGAGGTGACACTCGGCCGGCGCGAACCGGCATCTAGCCCACAGCAATAGGGTGACACTCTCACCCACAGTATCGCCAGGTCAGGAACTTTATCCCTCGGTGCCCGAGTTATAGGAGTATGAAACGGACGGTCAGCACTGACGAAGCCCCCGCTGCGGTGGGCGCATACAGCCAGGCAACGACGAACGACGACATCCTCTTTACGGCCGGCCAGCTGCCAATGACACCGGATGGGACACTACTCGATGATGGCTCGGTCGCCGAACAGACCGAGCAGGCGCTCTCGAACGTGGCTGCAGTTCTTGATTCCGAGGGGCTCACCATGAACGACGTGCTGAAGGTGACCGTGTTTCTCGATGATATCGACGATTTCGACGAGATGAATGAAACGTACAGCGAGTTCTTCGTCGAAGATCCCCCTGCCCGCAGCGCTATCGAGGTGGCCGCGGTGCCAAAGGGTGCTGCGCTCGAAATCGAAGCGATCGCCACGAAGTGAGCAAACAATCACAGGAGAGCAGTCCCTCCGAAGAACACGATTGAAGCGGTACAGAACACAGTTCCTAGTAATCGGTTCAGCCACACGTTCCACGCAGCGGGCTCAACGTCTCGCATCCGCCGTTTGCTACCGATCGCATCGAGCTGTTCGCCGAATTTGCTCAGTTTGTATGGCCATGTCACCAGCGGTCCGCCAACACACAGACAGAACAAGCTGACAATCGAAAACTGACCCTGGAACGGCTCCATGGACAGCGAACCGACGAACGCCACGACAACGGGCCCGACCCACATGGCTGCGCGTCGACGAGAGACGTCGGTCAGCGAACTGAGTCCATACACGTAGATCACCGCCTGCCAGAGAATCGTGACCACAGCCACAACGAGAAACGGTTCTAGGGTGACACCCGTGACGAATCGGGGGGCAGCTTCACGCAGTCCAGGGGCCGTTTCAGGAACTGGCCACGACGAACCGGCACGTGAGACGAACAGTGGTCTAGCCGTGTATCTGACGGCAGCGGGTGCAAATCCCACGCCAGCCAGCGCCAGTAGTTCTCGAAAGCCGCCGCGATTCCGGCCAAGGAGCAGGGCAAACACGGCGGCCGTGGCGAGCCAGCAAGAGAGCACCGCAAGCACGGCACCGAGAACGAGACCATTCGTGGCGCGGGCAACCACACCAGTTGCAGTTCTCATCGCCGTTCTGTCGAACGACGATTCGATACGTACCGTTCCAGAAACGAGCTCAGTGACCACCTGGATCGAGTGGGCCACGCCGAAACCGTTGGCGACCGCGAGAACGAGAACGATCGCACACGCGATTCGAAACGACGGAGCCCCGGACTCGAACGCTTGATCGGGACGAACGATCATTCGGAGCAGCGAACCAAATGGTATCACACCCGCTGCTATGATATGTAATCAGAAGTAGTGTTTGACAGCTGTACTATCCTCGTTAGCTCTGTGCGTTCTGTGCGGTGGTGTGTGCGCCCTCGAGATCGAGCTCGATCGAGCGGGCCTGCTCTCTGATCGTCGCAGCATCTGCCGTGGTGAGCTCGCCATCATCAACCACAACCTCCCCATCGACCATAGTGAAGACGACATCATCGCCGTGTGCGGCGAAGACGACGTGCGAGAGGGGATCGTGGAGTGGGGTTGCGCGGGTGAGCTCGGTTTCGAGGCCGATGATATCCGCGTTCCAGCCGGGCCGTAGGGCACCGAGTTTTTCGAAGCCGGCGGCTCGTGCGCCGTTGATGGTTGCCATTTCGAAGATCGTCGGAGCTGGCGTCGCGGTCGGATCGAGCGCGTCAACTTTCTGGAGGAGGCTCGCCTGTTTCATTTCGGTGAGTCCGTCGAGTGTGTTGTTGCACGGCGGGCCATCATTCCCGAGAGCGACGGTGATGTCGCGCTCGAGATACTCTTCGATGGGGGCAATGCCGGAGGCGAGTTTCATGTTTGACGATGGACAGTGCGTGACGTTGGTGTTGGTTTCAGCGAGGAGCTGGCGTTCGTCTTCGGAGGTCCAGACACAGTGTGCGAGGATGACATCCTCGCCGGTGAGACCAACTTCGTGGAGCCACTCGACGTTTCGCATGCCGGTGTCCTCCTGGACGGTTTCGATTTCGCTCTGATTTTCGCTGGCGTGGGTGTGAATGCGAACGTTCTCGTACTGATCGGCGAGTTCGCGAGCGCCGCGGAGACAGGCTTCAGAGCAAGAGACGGCAAAGCGTGGGGTGACGGCATAGCGAATGCGATCGTCGAACGAGCGGTGATAGCGCTCAATGAGCCGGCGTGATTCTGCGAGGCCGGCTTCGGTGTCCTCACGGAGGCCCTCGGGCGAGCGCTGATCCATCAACACCTTCCCGAGCAGCCCGCGAATGCCGAGCTCGCCGGCCGCCTCGAACGCTTCGTCGGCGTGTGAGACGGAAAGATGGTCGATCACCGTGGTGGTGCCGCTCTCAAGACATTCGAGATAGCCAAGCTGGGCGGCCACGCGCATCTCTTCGGCCGACAGCGACGCCTCCATCGGCAACACGTGATCGAACAGCCAGTCCAACAGCTCAGTATCATCTGCAATCCCTCGACCGAGACTCTGCACCGAGTGGACGTGCCCGCCAACCAATCCTGGCATCACGATCCCGAACTGGCGCTCATCGTGGGAAGGAAACTCTGCACGCATGGCCGAGCGCTCTCCTACCGCCTCTATCCGGGAGCCGGTTACCACAACTCCCCCATCGTCGATTACTGTCGTCGAATCGACGATCACAGTCCCCGAAAGTATCATGCCAGGCTGAGTACGCCAATGAGCCTGATAAAGGCTCGTATTGCCCGTCGCGCGAACTTCACTCAAGCTCTTCGAGCACGTCAACGACTCGCTGGATTACCTTGCGCTGACTCCGTCGGAGGTTCTTCGAAACCGCCGGTTTCGACACGTCGAACTCCTCGGCCAGACTCCCGAGCGTCGCTGACCGCGGGCTCTGAAAATAGCCGCCCTGGACGGCTCGCTCTAGCGTCTTCCGTTCGACTGCCGACAGTCCACGACACCCCTCAATCAACGTCATCGCCGCACCGGCGTTCTGAACGAATCCCTGCAGCTCGGGATACTCGGCCTCCTGGCGGTCTACCACCGAAAAATCGTTCGTATCATCGAGTGCGTAGAGCGCACTGTCTGCTCGATCCCGTTCATCGAATCCAATATGCCACAGCTCAGATCCATCCTCAATGTAAAACGGCCCCGTGATGTAGCCGTCGTTCTCTCGAATGGCCGCCATCGCTGACGTCTGCGTGATCGTCGTCCGGATGTGGGCAACGTTCTGACGCTTCGAAAGAAGGGTATACGAAACCATCTCTGCGTGCGCACCGAGCGCGTCAAGCCCCTGTGAGAGAGCCGACCGGTCGCCAGCTTCGACGACCATTCTGGTTTCCAACTGCTCGGTTGCCGTGTCGAACTCCCAGTGGACCGCCGAGAACGTCACGTCGGTGTCGTCTGTGACATCGATGAACGGGCAGTCGTACTGCTCCATGTCCATCGTGATATCTATCATGTGATGCCATCTCCGTTCGTGATCGCTACCTGGTAGTTGTAATACAACTATAAAATTATTTCCCTGAATTTGCTGGATCAGCAGCTGGAAACGATCTCGAAATATCGGTCGCTCGTTTCCTGTAATCTAGTGGTGTAAAAGCTGTTGTAGAGTCCTAGCTTTGTCTCCGATCCCACGGCGTAGGCGTAGCCCCCCTCGGTGTATGCCCGACCGGCCCGAACGTGCTCGTAGTTCGACGCAACCCCACAGTAGCCCTCAAACGAAGCCGATTCGACAGTGACTGTCACCGAATCCGTTGCTGTCGCTCCGTCATCATCAGTAACGGTGAGCGTTACCATACGTTCGCCAGGGGTGGAAAAGCTTCGGGTGACGCTCACACCGGTGGCCGTGGTGTCGTCCGGAAACGTCCATTCGTGGGACAGTATCGATCCATCAGAATCCACCGAGGCCGACCCGTCGAACGTGATGATTTCATCCGGCATCACGGTGGTTCTGTCAACAGTGGCCGAAGCCGTCGGTGGCGAGTTAGATGGATCGTCTGTATCACCTGGTGCTGACGCCACAAAGAACTCCCAGATGATCGCCGAAGCCCCAGGGCCACCGGGTGCGGTGTACGTGCCCGCCGCGTCGCCACCCGACCACGCGTGACCCATCCCGGAGACGGCCCAGTGTCCGACGACAGTCTCACCGGCGCTGTCGGTGTAGCGAGCGCCCTCGGCACAGAGTGAATTCGAACAGTCGGTCAGCTGTTCGTCCGGCGAGCCACCGACCGAGTTGTCATCTGCTCCAGTATCGAGCAGGTCGTTCGTCTGCAACGCTTGTTCGAGCGCCTGCTCGCCGTTACAGGGAGCCACCGTGCTGTCGTCCGTGCCATGAATCACGATCGTCGGAAGACGGTCATCCACACCGAGTGCGGAAAGCCGATCGTATGCCGCCGTACCTGCCGTTTGTGGGTCTTTCCCACTGCACTGTGTCATTGCCAGGGTCCCTTCGAGCTGGCTTTCGACGGCGTCGTATTCTAGTCCCGAGTGGATCGCACCACCAGCAAACACGTCGCCGTACTCGACGATCAGATTCGGTACCATCCCACCACCGGCAGAGAATCCCACCGCGTACACACGCTGCCCATCGATCGAATGGGTGGATTTCACCGCCTCAACCATTCCAGCGATCGTGGCGAGTTCTCCGTTTGAACGAGTCGTGTTCTCATCATTGAACCACTGCCAGCAGCGATTGACGTGACGGCTCGTCGATTGCTCGGGATAGATAACGATGAAATCGTTGGCTGTGGCGATCTCGTTCATCCGTGTGCCAGTCCTGAAATCGTCTGCGGTCTGGGTACAGCCATGGAGCATAACAATCAGCGGGACGGGCGATTCACCCCCGAGTCCATCGGGAACGAATTTGGTGTAGCTGAGCCCATCATGGCTGTGGCGGGTGTACGTTCCATTCGCCGCACGGGTTCCTTCAGAAAATGCTGTCAACCCAGCAACACCTCCACTAATCGCGCGTAACACCTCCCGTCGTCGAACGCCAGAGACGGTTATAGATTCCATCATCCCATCAACTACAATATTGTTTTCAAACTCGGTAAATTACTGGGCTAATATATAAACCCACCTCACCGAATCCTCGATACAGCCGAAAAAATTATTTATTTATCTATATTTTCAGCAATGAGTATATGGCTGGGAGCTGTGAGTCGGACCGATGGACCGACGCACGGCGCTGCAGGCTGGTCTCATGCTGGTGTGTAGTTCGACGGCGGGTTGTCTCGGATCGATGTTCGAAACACGGTCGGTGTACGCACCGCCACCACTGCTTGAGGATCGACCGAAGGCAGTGTACGTGCCGACACACCGGGAGGGCATGCAACGGATCGACACGATTTCGAATGGCGGGCTCACACTCACGGTGTTTTACAGCTATCCACACCGGTTCTGGACGGTGACCGATACGTACACCAAAAAAATACCGTACGATGAATCGGAAACGATCCATCTGATGACGACGCTCACGGACGGTGATCAAACGGTTGGACTGCCGGCATCGAATCTGCAGATAACGATCTCGAACGACAGCGAGACGGTCGTGACAAAGCGCCTCTGGTCGATGCTCTCACAGAACATGGGCGTTCATTTCGGAGACAACGTCACGCTCGCGGGGGCCGGGACGTACACGCTTGACGTAACGATGGACCCCATCACGGTACGGCTTGCGGGCGGGTTGTCTGACCTGGATCCATCGAGTCGGACGTTCTCGACGACGTTCGAGTACGATCCCAACGAACGAGATGACATTTCCTTTCGGACGCTCTCCGAGAGAGCAGGCGACCGCGACGCGCTCACCCCAATGGGAGCAGCACAGAACGAACAGCTCCCCACACCCGAATCACTTGCGGGCTCCACGATGGCAACGCTCACCAGTGGCGATGCTCGACTCGTGGTCCAACGCCTCGAATCCCCACCGAACGGGACCGACGGCGACGATCCGTATCTTGCAGTCTCCGCGCGAACGCCATACAACCGATATCCGCTGGTCAGCATGCGCCTTTCAGCAACGGTTGTGACAGGCGAAGGCGACCGAACGGAGACGAACCTTGCACCAACGATCACTCCAGCGCTTGGCTATCATTACGGCGCGCCCGTCGGCGCACTCTCCGGGGCTGATGAGATAACGCTGCAGATCAAGCAACCGCCACAGATCGCTCGACACGAGGGGTATGAGACTGCATTCTTAAAGATGGAGAATCCAACCGTCACTCTATAGCGTTGTGGGTCGGATTCGGTACGGGAAGCACTCGATGCCGCCGTGGCGGAACCAGATAGTTTCCGCGGTTCCGAACGGTTAGATACTGCAAAATCCCGTTGTTCGAGCGCTGGACAGACCCCCCGTCGCCATCGAGATCTGTACCGTTCATCGCGGTGCGGGTCTCGACGAAATCCTCAATCGACGCCTGAAGCGAGACGAAATGGAGGCCTGCCGTGTCGTCGTCGGTAGAGTTGAAATCCCGCCGCAGAATGATCGGTCGATCGTCGCGCCGTGCTCGTGCAGATTTCTGTGCGTGACCCACGCGTCCACGCTCAGTCCAGTCGGCTTGGGTGTTCGACGGACACCCCTGCGCCGAGATCTCTGGATCAGTTCCGAGATTCTCCCCGACTCCTTCAACACGTTGTTCGTCGGCGTGTGCAGGACAGAACATGGTTGCTACTCGGTGACGGCGACTGTCCTGTTCGTACCACTGTTGGAGATGCAACCGAAGCGTGGAGATGTGCTGGGTCGTACCGCCAGCAAAGGGACCATCGTCGATCGTTACCCGATCCTCTGAGGCCTGTGACTTCGAGAACGACGATTTGAATCCCATATACAGCGGCGTCTCCTCTGAGACTGGCTCAGATGCAGGGAGTCCTGCTACGGACTGATTATCGGCCGGGAGTCCGGCTCCGATGAACCCAGTTCGTCGCTCGCGACGGTGAAAGACGCCCTCGATCGAAGCATCGACTCCTCGCCCGTTGAGCGCATCGAGCTCCCCAAACAGTGCTTGCTCGGCGCTCAACACGACCGATCCGTAGTCGCTCGCGAGGTGTACGACAGCGTCTGGCGTATCGAGCGTCGGTGATTCGAACGGCGCAAGCGCCTCCGGTGGTGGGAGCGAAACGGACGACGGGAGAGACACATCGAACCGTTCGAAATACCGAGGCGAATAACTCACGGTGAACAACAGACCCTCATTTGACCGGGGATACGCCCGCTCCAACGTTTCAAGCGCCGTTGCTACCGTGGATCGCTCATCGGTCGTCGGGACACCTTCCGAGCGATAGTCGAGATACAACAACAGCCGATGGCGGGGCACGACGACGTTGCCGTGATCGTCTTTCGAAAGCGCCTCGTTCCAGGCGTGCTGGCGCTCGGGGAGCGTTGACGGATCGGTGACCCCCTGTGGAAGCGCTTGTGGGCGTTCGCGTGCCAGACACGCGGCGAAGACCGCAGTGCCACCGACCGCCACGGCCGACCGGACGAATGACCGGCGAGAAATACTGTCGACACATTCAGGTGGCTGACTGGAGCCATCGTCCATACTGGCGTCGTACGACGAGGTGTTTGATACACGTTACGCCGCCCCATCCGCCCAGTGGGTGCGGTGCTCACCACTCACGTTTATGGCTATCGAGGCCTGATGGCTTCGACAGCCATGCCCACCCGATATGACACCGCGATCGACGACGAAACGCTGTTCATTGACCGGGATGACGACCGGCTCGAGATTGGTCCGCTCGGAGAAATCATCGAAATCATCGGTGGCGATTCCTACACGCTCGAATACTCGGACGAACAGGGGACTGCGCCGTGGCTCCAGACCGACGACGACAGCACCGTGACGTTCGACGTTCGATCGGTGCTCGCAGAGATGGATTACACTGCCGACGTGGTCGATACCCTCAGTAGTGCACCGACCGACGAAACCACCACAAATGGTCACCCGTTCAGAACCGAACTGTTTGCCAGGCTCATGATGACCATCTGGCAATCGAAGGGAAACCTCCCCGAAGACTCCGTTACGGACACCATCGAATCGATCGCCGTCGATCTGACGGCAGACAAACAATGAAAAGGCAGATATTAAGGACAATAGCATAAAAGTAATAACTCTTATAATCACGGTTTGTTACTGCTTGTTTTTGGTGTGCGATCCTTCGTTGGATTACCACCAGTTCGCGTTATCTTAGCATATATATGACGAGATTCTAAACAACGTTAGAGAATAAGTGGAAATTTCAAAGGCCAATCAAAAACCCATCCTTCCTGGAAAATTTCTATCTGAGAAGAGCCATATATCTAAGATTGATAGATTCTGTTGTAGATCTTGGATCCGTCGTCTTACCCCATAGCAGCTATTCACAATCGACAATCCAGACTGGTGTAGTTTACTAGATAGACGAAATTAGAGTATCCCAGATGCCCATGGATAGCGACAAATGGAACATTCACGTTGTTTCCACCCACTGCAGTCAATTATCCTGCGTTAGATTACCAAAGGTAATAAATTATTGATGTATTTCAGAAGAATGATTCTCACCGTATATATCTCGGAACTCCTGTATGAGTTGGCCAGTTTCGGCGTACCATTGGTTAAGCATATGCTGGAGCGAATCTGCGATCTCGTCTGGGTCGGCGGTGCGATACACGTGGTGATAGCCCCCTTTCGGACAGCTTTCTTGTTCCTGAACCGCAACTCCAGTTTCTTCAAGCCGTTTGACCGAACGGTACGCGGTTGTCCGCTCTTTACCGATGAACTTCGCAATGTGATCTACGGTAAGGGGCTCAGAAGATTCCGCTAGCAGTCTAAAGACGCCCCTGTCGAGCGTATTGAGTCCGAACATACAATCAAGAAGACGTTCCCACTCTCGGTCCTTCTGGAGTTGCTTTTGTATGGCGTCTGGCATTGATATCGATGGTTGGTACTGCAGCCATATAATATTTGCACAATTAATGCAATTAGGACTACGAAGAAAGACGGTTGGGATGGCAACTACGCAATAGTGAGCAACCGATCTTAACGGCCAATACCGACGAAATATCCCATAAGAGCTGATTCTATCCCATTTTATGTTTCCCACCTCCGATAGCGACAGTCTTATCGTTTCAGTCCTCATTGCACTATTTATGCAAATAACCGGTGTCAGTGGTTTTGATTTCGACGTTCTCAGTATCGGCGTCGAGACTGCTGGCCTGAGTGTGGGTTCTTCGTCCATCCCATCCGCCGTTGGGGATGGATACGCAGTCGGCACGACCATGAATGGGGAACTGTTTATGGAGGACTTCGATTGGGGGCTACAATAATGAACGAGGACCTGCAGGATCTCGCCGAGCGCTTCTCGCAGATTGCTGATCAGTACGACGAGAAACACACCAGCGAAACAAAGCCGATCTACAATGCGTGCGCCTCACTCGTTATCGAACAGGCCGACCCTCACCCCGACGACGTCGTCCTCGACCTTGGAACGGGGACGGGACTGATTGCACTTGCGCTGGCCGAGAATGCTGGCCACGTTGTCGGGCGCGATATCAGCGATGGCATGATAGCGCAAGCACAATCGAAGGCTACCGACAACGGTCTCGAGAACGTGGAGTTCGGCTACGGCGAGTTTTGCGACCCACATTTCGACGGAGACGTAGACATCGTCGTCTCGAATTTCGCCCTGCACCATCTCCCCGATGAGAAAAAGCGCGAGGCTATTGGGGCCATTGGGACCCTCGGGCCACGTCGATTCGTGCTCGGTGACGCCATGTTCTTCGGGTCCGCAGACCCTGAAGAACCTCTCTTCGATCATGGGATCAATGTGGCAACCGTTGGAATGCTCGTGGACGTACTCACTGACGAAGGGTTCACCATCACGGCAGCCGAGCGCGTGCATGATCAGGTGGGCGTTCTTATAGCCGAACACCGTGATGAAAAACCGAGTGCTGATCATTAAATAGAGCAATACCACCACCGTGTCACCTCACTGGCGGTCGGAGCAATGTCAGTCGATCAGTAGAGAGTTGCTGCTGGACGACGACCAGCCAGTGCAACGGCTGAGCGGGTGAGCCCTTCTTGGGTGGAACAGCCATTACCGAACTAACATTACAGCCGTACGCCTGTAACAGCAATTCCACACCAGTCGCCAGTTCGTTCGGCAGATCAAAACGGCTCGCTCAGAACGAAGCAGTCACAGAGAGAGAAAACACGGTCTCAGGTGCACGCGCAAACGTACCAACACGTCTCGATGGCGGTGGGACAACTCATCATCGTTTGGCAGTGGGGAACGTCCCGGGCATCAGTCCACCGTCGAAAATAATTCCAGCGCCGACTCGTCCACGTCGATCCCGAGTCCAGGGTCCTGGGGGACTGACAGCGTCCCGCCGGAAGGATCGAATGGGGTCGAAAGGATCTCCGAACGGAGCGGGTTCGGACTTCGGTCGAACTCGAACAGCGCGGGTTCTGGCTCGAACTGCGTGTGTGGATATGAAGGAACGGCTGTGGCAAACTGGATTGCGGCCGCCATGCCGACCCCGCTGTTCCAGACGTGTGGAGTCACACCGACGTTTTCGGTTGTCGCAAGCGTCGCGATCCGTCGTGCTTCCGTGAGTCCACCACACCGGGCGAGATTCGGTTGGACAATGTCCACGAGTCGATCATCAATGAGGCGCTTGAACGCGAACCGACCGACAAGCGCTTCACCAGCGGCGATTGGCGTTGTCATCGACGCTCCCAGTTCTCGGTAGCCGCTGAGATTCTCCGGCGGAACGGGCTCTTCGATCCACGCGAGATCGAACTCCTCCAGTCGGCGTGCGCTCGCAAGCGCCTGATCGGGACGGTAGTTCCCGTTCATGTCTGCCATGATGAGCGCATCATCACCCATAATCTCTCGAGTGGTCCGGACCCGACGACGATCATCGTCCGGGCCAGCACCGATCTTGACCTTCACTGCCGTGAAGCCCTCCGCTCGGGCGGCTTCAATCGGAGTTTCAATCGGACGGTCTGAATCAGCAAAATACATCGTTGAGGCGTACGGCGTCAGTGTCGTGCGCTCGCCACTCCCGAGGAGCCGATAGATTGGCGACCCGACCGTCTTCCCAATGATATCCCAGCAGGCCACGTCGATCGCAGAGCAGATCGCCTGCACGAAGACGCTCCGTCCGTAATGATACGGGTCCGTAAACCACCGCTCGGTTATTGACTCGACTGCGAACGGATCCATGCCGAGAATCCGGTCTTCGAACAGGGACTCAACGGTGGCCGAGGCAATGTTGCCCGGCACGAACGCCTCACCCCAGCCAACCGTCCCGTCGTCAGTAACGAGCTTGAGAACCGCCGTCGATCGGGTCCGGCCTCCGCCGCGGGCGTCGCCAAGACGCTCCGAAACCGTCACTGAGAGGGGATACACCGTTACATTCGTTATCTGCATGACCGGAGGCTCGAACCGTGTCCGGATAATCCTTGCGCTGAGTCGATAGGTGTGAGTTGTCGATGGTTTTATCATTGGGTGCATGTATACTGAACGTATGTCGTTGGTAGCTGAAACTGTCCAGGAGCGGCTCAGCGGCGTTGCAGTCGGTCTGTTGACGCCGTTCGACGATGCCCTCCAGGTTGAGCACGACAAACTCCGGGAAAATGCACAGACGCTGTATGGGGAGGGGATTCGAACGTTTCTCGCCACCGCAAACATCAGCGAATATCATTCGCTGAGCCACGAAGAGCGAATTGCAGTGGTCAAAACCAGCGTTGATGAACTCCCGGGCGATGCGTGTGTGCTGGCCGGTGTTGGAGGGAGCGTCCGCGGCGCTCGGTCGTTGATCGAGGCGTACGACGGCGTCGGGGTCGATGCGATGATGATCATGCCGCCCGATCACACATATCTTCACGAGGAAGGACTGCTCGAATACTACCGAAAGCTCGACGATGTCACGGAGACGCCCCTGGTGCCGTACGTCCGCGGGATCGACCCATCAGTCGAATATCTGGCTGCGCTGAGTCGAATCGACGGTGTGGTGGGAATCAAATACGCGATTCCCGATGCCGTCAAGCTGGGTGCTGCGATCGAGGCAGGAAGCGATGAAATTGCGTGGGTCGACGGACTCGCCGAGCCATATGCCGTTTCGTTCTGGGCGGAGGGGATCGATGGCTTTTCCGCCGGTGTCAGCAACTTCAGACCCGAAGTGGGGCTTGCGCTGTACGACGCACTTGAGTCCGGCGAGTGGGCTAGAGCACGAGCACTGAAAAACGCCTGTCTGCCGTACCAGCAGTTTCGTGAACAGACCGGCGAGGACAACACGATCAGCGGCGGCAGCAGCGTTGCTGCCGTGAAAGCAGCCCTCGAACTGCGGGGCCTGCATGGCGGTGCGGTCAGGGTGCCGTGTCAGCCACTGACACAGCCACAACAGCAACGGGCAAAAGAGCTCTACGACCGTCTCGACGAGGATATTGCGCGGCTCATCTGAACTGATCGATACGTGATGGACAATGACGCGCAGGCGTCCCACAGGGTTAAGTTCGATCGGTGAGGTAAGCGGTGTATGACGGTTCAGGTAACCGTGTGGAACGAGCATGTACACGAACGCGAAAACGAGTCGGTTCGAGAGCGCTATCCAGATGGCATCCACGGTGCGATCGCGGCGGGGCTTCGAACCGACGGCTACGCAGTCGAAACGCGAACGCTCGACGAACCCGACTGTGGACTGGATCCGACGACGATCGAAGAGACGGACGTTCTGGTGTGGTGGTCTCACTGTGCCAACGACGCCGTCGACGACGACGCGGCCGATCGCGTGGTCGAGACCGTCCACGACGGGATGGGATTTATCCCGCTTCACTCTGGAAAAAATTCCAAGCCGTTCGTTCGACTGATGGGAACGTCCTGTTCGATCAAGTATCGCCACGGTGGAGAGCGCGAACGAGTGTGGGTTGCCGATCCCGGCCATCCGATTGCCGACGGACTCGACGAACAGTTCGTCGTTCCTGCGACGGAAATGTACGGAGAACCGTACGACGTTCCCGAGCCGGATCGAACGGTGTTTATCTCCTGGTTCGAGGGCGGTGAAGTGTTTCGCTCCGGACTGTGTTACAGACGGGGGTCGGGGAGAATCTTCGCGTTTCGACCCGGACACGAAGCGTATCCAATCTACCACCAGCCCGAGATCAAGCGGGTACTCTCGAACGCGGTCGCGTGGGCAAAACCAACCTCGGGTGCCAGCATAACCACGGGCGAGGTTGCGGCGCTCGAATCTTCTGACTCCTGATTCAGCGCCGTTCTACCGCGCTGGTCGTTACCCAGCCGAACACAAGTCCCCTGTCGCGATGTTTCTATACAAATATTCTGGCCACACTATGTAAGAACACCAGAACCAGAATAGATCACAGCTTTCACCCGAACGTTCATTGTGACTGCGAGACAGAACTGGCGTATGGTGGAATTCGAAGCGGTGACGGAGCTCTATGAGCCACCGGAATGGGTGTCACTCCAGCGGCAGCTGTTCGATCTGAGTACGACTGCTGTCGATCGATTCGTCGAGTTGTACGTGACCGACCATGGAGAGCCAGTCTGGCCACCGGCTGGCCACGAAGGAATCGACGGATTCGATGATCTCATCGAAGGGGTCTACAACTGGCCGCTGCTCTACGCGATGGGGGGTGATCGACAGCTCGTCGAACACGCCCGCACGGTCTATGAGGGTGCACTCGCCAGGGCATCGCGAACGCCGACCCCGTTCGGTCACGCCATGGTCGAAGACGAGTTCGAGGCCTGCCGTGACTGGTTCCATCTCGGCGAGGGAAGCCTGTTCACCTACAACATGGGGCTGGCCATGCCAGATGACGAGGACGTTCGATCGCGGGCCACGCGGTTTGCCGATTTGTACCGTCAGGACCACCCGACTAACAATTACGACGGCGATCGACGACTGGTTCGTGGACCGATGAACGGCTCGATGGGGCCATCGTACGCGGACTTTTCGGCGTACGAACACCACCCGTACGGTGCAGACTACCGCTGGGCTCGTCACGGGCTACCGTGGCGCGACGGCCCGTTCGATTCCACCACAGAGCTGCTCGATCCGGCGAACGAATCGGCACTGTTCGAGCTCATGGAAGAGCGGTGTTCCACCGGCGATATTCCATTGAATCTGAATATCACCTCATTGATGACGAACGCGTATCTCCATACGGGTGAGGCTGCCTACCGCGAGTGGGTGTTTGACTACCTTGAGGCCTGGCAAGAGCGAACGGCGGCGAACGACGGAATCATCCCGGACAACGTCGGTCGATCGGGAACGATCGGTGAAACGAACGGCGGTTCGTGGTATGGTGGCTACTACGGCTGGTCGTGGGGGGGATGGCACTACGTGGGGATCGGTCCGACAGTGGCCGCAGAAAACGCCGTGCTGCTCGGTGGCGAGACGGCTCCGCTCGACTTTCCACGAGAGCAACTGGATCGACTGATCGACAACGCCATCGCCGTGCCGGACGGTGCCGGAAACGAAACCCTCTATCTTCCCCACAAGTACGGCGATCCGGGTCCATATCGCTATGACGAAGGAGCTGTCCTCACCGATGACGACGGCTCAGTGCTGTATCGCGACGGCTTCTATGCGTTTCAACCCCACTCGGATCCGCCGTACGTCATCCATCTCTGGTATATGTCACTGGACGACGCTGACCGAGATCGCGTTCGACGGCTTCGCAACCACGACACCAAGCCATGGAGAGGAGTTGACCCGACGCCAAGCACCAAACACGGCGCGGGAGAAGAATACGCCTGGCTTTCCTATCTTGACGGGGCATATCCTGACTACCCTGAGGAAGTCCTCCGGGCCGCTCGATCACGACTGTATCATCAGTGCCGTCGAATGGACGAAGAGGGAGAGCCACCAGCAAATCCGACTGAGGATTATCTCAGAGACCGCAACCCAGTGTTCCACCGCGCACTGTTACAGCTGACGATGGGGGCACCCCAGCCGATCTACTACGGTGGACTGGTGATGGCACAGCTTCGCCATTTTGACCCGGAACGAGGGCGACCAGGACTGCCACCCGGCGTCGGAGCCCTGGTTTCGAGCGTGAAGGCCGACGGCGTCACCGTCCAGTTCGTCAACGCAGGAGTTGCCCCCAGAACGGTGTGCACGCAAGCGGGTGCGTACGGCGAACACCACATTACACACGTCGAACACGGGGGCGAATCGGTTGATCTCGATACGACGACACTCACGGTCAGACTGCCGAGCGCCTCGACGATCACGCTCGATCTCGATCTCGATCGGTTCGTCAACGATCCCAGCTACGATCAGCCACTGTGAGACAGGCGGCTACCGACTGGACAATATTTATTATTTATCCCGCCATGTTTCACACGATGGAGTCAACCGCAGAGACAGCGCGTTCTATCGCGGCGTACGGTGTCAGTGGCGACGGGACGACAGTGGAAACAGACCGAATACAGTCAGCACTCATAGATTGTGCAGAATCCGGCGGAGTCCTCAGTTTTCCCCCTGGGGAGTATCTGACCGGACCGCTCACCGTTGGTAGCAATACGACCATCGAGATCCAGTCTGGTGCCACTCTCCGGTTCGTCCGGGATCTGACGGCGTTTCCGTCGGTCGAAAGCCGATGGGAGGGATGGGATCAGACCGGCTTTCACCCCTGCTTATGGATCGATACCGCCTCGAACGTGACAATCCGTGGCGGTGGCGTGATCGATGGGCAGGGATCATACTGGTGGCAGTACACCGACATGGCACCCGGGGACCGCCCGGCCACCCTAACCGATCGACTGGAGGAGTTCGAACAGGCAAACGATAAATCCGACACCGTGAGTTCGTTCACACTCAGACCGCCGCTCTGTCAAATTCATCGCTCTTCGGACGTGAGTATCTCCGGTGTTACACTCCGGAACTCGCCGTTCTGGAACACGCACGTGGTGTATTCCGACGACGTGGTGCTCACGGACCTCCGAATCGAAAATCCCGCGGATGCACCGAATGGCGATGGTATTGATATCGATTCGTCCACCCACGTCCACGTCAGCGACACGTTCATCGATGCCGGCGACGATGCAATCTGCATCAAATCCGGAAAAGACGAGGAGGGTCGCCAGATCGGTCGTGCAGCCGAGAAGATCACCGTCACAAACTGTACCGTCGAAGCGGGTCACGGCGGTGTCGTGATTGGCTCCGAGATGTCCGGTGACGTGCGTGATGTCGTGGTCAGCAACTGTACGTTTACGGACACCGATCGCGGTATCCGCATCAAAACTCAGCGCGGCCGTGGCGGCGTTGTCGAGGATTGTCGCTTCTCGACGATCGTGATGCGACGTGTTGCCTGTCCGTTCGTGATCAACGGCTACTACTTTATGGATATCGACGCGGACCCACAGCCGGTCGATGGGACCACGCCACTCGTCAGGCGAATCCATTTCACTGACATCACGGCCACGAACGTCGAATCGGCCGGCTTTCTGGCGGGGATTCCAGAGCAGCCGTTTGGCCCAATCACGCTCACCAACGTTGATATCAGCGCCACACGGTCGCTTGATGCAACCGGTCTCAGCCCGGCGATGACCGAGGGATACGAACAACAACACGGACTGTTCGCAAAATCGCTTTGCGAACTCGGAGTTCGTGACGTTCGGCTGCGTGTTGCCGATGGCCCACTGATGGCACTCCAGGCCGCCGAGACCGTCACGATCGATGGACTGGACGTTCCACGGGGATCGACCGATATCGATCTCGCGAATGTCGAACAGGCGACGCTCCGGAACGCACGACTGCCAGCGACGACCCGTATCAGCCAACGTGGCGAGTCGCCCGCGCTGTTGCGGATCGACGACGACATCGAAACAGCGATTGAGTCCGCCGACTCGACGGAACTGACCGTCGAACGGACCTGAAATGCGTTCCCCATAAGCGAACGATCAGTCGTTGGATGGACGGTTTCCACTGCATGCCCGAGGGAAAATCACTCACCGGACCGCCCTGCTCGACTCCGTATTGGGTAAA
Source organism: Halocatena halophila (assembly GCA_027563145.1). Lineage (GTDB taxonomy): Archaea > Halobacteriota > Halobacteria > Halobacteriales > Haloarculaceae > Halocatena > Halocatena halophila. Next base: position 401,430 of record CP071307.1, read on the forward strand.
ATCGACCGAGAGGGAGAGATTTCGCCACCAGCGAACGACAAACTGCGATCTGGCCCCTGGGGAAACAGTTACGGTTCTGTCACCATGAGTTTGCGATGGACATGCAAACACAGGACAGATCCATTGCAGTTGGCGTTGTAGGGATCGGTAGTCTCGGACGCCGACTCGCAGAGCAGTTCTCTCGACTGGAAGACGCCAAATTATGTGCAATCGCGGAGGTCTCCGCAGAACGATTGGCGACGACCGGCGACCGACTTGGTGTGCCGGCCGGGTCCCGGTATGAAACGCTCGAGGGGATGTTATCTTCAGAAGCGCTCGACGCTGTTGGAATCGCGACGCCGAATGGACTGCACCACGAACAGGTCGTCACAGCACTCGAGGCGGACTGTCACGTCCTTTGTGAAAAGCCGCTCGCTACGACCGCCCGCGAAGCGTGCGATCTCGTCGATCTTGCGACCTCCTCGGACCGGACGGTGATGGTTGGCTATCAGCGCCACCTGAATCCAGCGTTCGAACTCGCCCGTGAGCGCTGGGCAACCGGCGAACGGACACCCAGATTCATCACCGGAGAGATCACCCAGGACTGGCGCGAGCATTTCGAAACGATGGAGAACTGGCGGATGGATCCAACGCTCAGCGGCGGGGGCCACCTCCTTAACGTCGGGACCCACGTGATCGACGCGATCCTCTGGACGACCGGACTCACGCCGACACACGTAACCGCACAAATGCAGTTCGCAGACGACGAGCAACGGTTCGATCAGCAATCAGCAATCATCCTGGAGTTCAAGGAGGGTGGATTTGGGACCATCCACGACACGGGGATGGTCGCTCGAACCCGCGAGCACATCCACATCTGGGACGGTGATGGTGCAGTGTATCTCGAGGGCGTCGAATGGGACGAACGAACCGGGTACCTGATCGACGAGGACGGCACCGAACACGAACCATATCAGTCATACACGCGTGATCTTGCCAAAGGGCGCGCGTTTCTCAATGCCATCACCGACGGAACTGAACCGCCAGCGACCGTCGAAGACGGCTGTCTGGCAACGATCGTCACCATGGGGGCATACGAATCCGCACGGCGCGGCGAGCGAATCGAGCTCGCTCAGGAATTTCCGTTCGCCGAGTCTCTTCTCGACTGAGGTGGAAATCAGCAGTTGACGGTCCAGACAATTATTTTGTGTATCAGCTTTGTGGACATATTAGTTAATTATAAATACCAGTAACTGAAACAGGGTTCCATGGTCAGTAGTACCACAGGCCTCGGTAGCGCCAGCACGAGACGGCAGTTTCTCAGGCTCGGTGCTGTGAGTGGGACGTTGCTCGTTGCGGGTTGTATGAGCGGTACGGATGACAGTGGTGGCTCCAACGGCGGCGGTGATAAACGGACGTTCCGCGTGTTCGATCCGCTGACGAGCAAGGCCACCCCGACGGACCGACACCTCAATCCCTGGAACGGGGAAAAAACCGGCTGTTGGCACCCGGGAGCGGCCATCATGGACCGGCTTGCGGTGTACGCCCCGACGGTGAACGAGGCGTATCCTCTGATGGCAAAATCATGGGAGAAATCCGACGACACGACGCTCTCGGTCACGTTAGACGACCGATGGACGTGGCACAACGGCGATCAGTTCGTGGCCGACGATTACGTGATGGAACAGCAGATCGAGCTAGAGATCCTAAAATACACGGCCGAAGAAGAGGGCCGCGAACGACCCCACCAGGTGATGAAATCGATCGAAGCGATCGATGACACACACTTCGAGATCACCCTGCACGACCCCCTCGATCCAGTGTTCGCGGTGCAGAACACGATCGGTTCCTACCACGGGAATCTCGGTCGTGGCGTGTTCACCAAACACACGGATAAAAAATGGAAGGACTGGCACGATCGTCTCCAGAACACGAGCGGTGATGAAAAGGGCGAGGTGGTCGCAGAGATCACCAGCGCTGCATATCCGAAGATCAACTCCGACAACGCGCTCGGACACGGCCCGTTCAAGATAGCCGACGTGGGTGATGACATCATCACGATGGAGAAATACGAGGATCACCCGAACGCAGACAACATTGAGATCGAAGAGTTCCAGCTCAAGCTCTTCTCACAGAATAAACCCACCCAGCCATACTCACAGAACAAGGTGGACGCATCGCACAAGGGCTTTCCCGTTCCGGAGGACCAGCGGAGTTCGCTTCCGGACGAGCACACGCTGTTCCGGGAGGGACGATCGAGCAACAAACTGTTCGCGTTCAACTGTGGCCACGGCGTCGACGACTACGACACGCCGTTTGAGAGTCCGAACGTGCGCAAGGCGGTTGCGCACATTTTCGACAAAAAGCAAGTCGAATCGCTGCTTGAGGGAGTCAACCGGGTGTTCGAGTGGCCGGCCTGCCGGCTCCCGGGGAAGGTACTGCGTGAAGACAGCCACGAGTCGACTTCGCTGGTGAAAGACAAATTCACCACCTACGGAACGAACAACACCGAACGAGCGGCCGAGTTGCTCCGCAAGGAAGATTACAGCCAGAACGGCGACGGACAGTGGATGACACCGGATGGAAATCCGTTCGAAATCACGATCATGAACGGGGCCGAGCGGAAGGATATTACACTTCTCGGAGAGAATCTGAAGCAGTTCGGCATCCAGGCCACCATCGAGCAGGTCGACGACGCGACGATGGACCAGAACCGCATGGACGGGCATTACGATCTGATGCCCGACGGTTCGAGCGCCAACGGCGTCACCGCGCTCTGGGCGCTCGGTCTCGTTCCGGACTGGATTCAGTCTATCACCCACTTCCAGCCCACACGAGAGATTCCGATGCCGATTGGCGATCCCGAGGGCAACAGTGGCACAAAAGAGATCAACGTCGAAGAGCACATCCGACAGTGGCAGGTCACCGGCGAGTCGAAATACCACCACGAACTGATGTGGTGGTGGAATCAGACACTGCCCGAAGTCGAAATGATGTATCAGCCCGATGCCGGTGGCTACAACGCTGCCAACTGGGAGCTGGACGTGAAAGACGAGATCAAAAACGGTGTGGACGACGCCCTCTACATTGCCACGAAGGTCGAAGACGGCTCGCTGAAATACGTCGGTGACTAACTGCCCCGAACGTATTTGGTGAACGAGAACTCACGACACCACACAATGGGAGTCGTACAATCGATGGCGCGGTTGTGTATCGGTATCGACGTGTTGTTGCTGGTGTTGCTTGGCTACTCGTTTGCCTTTCTGGAGCCAGAGTCTGCGTCGTTCGTGATCGCCACCATCACCCTCATCCCGATCGCCATCACCCTCGTCGGTGGCCTGACGGTGCTTCATTTCGACTGGGATCCGCTGTAGCGGGCGGACTTATATCATGGTCATTTCCTTATAGATAGGAACTTTGATTAGGGTACCAGAAATATGTAGCGTGTACTCATACCATGGTTTTCAACAACTGGCGCATCCGTCGCGTCGGACAGGCAGTGTTTACTGTGTGGGCGGTCCTCACACTGTCGTTCGCACTGGTGCGGCTGATGCCCGGCAATCCGATGGGTGCAATGCTCGTCCAGCTCGAACAGTCGGGGATGAACCCGGCACGGGCACGTGAGCTGGTCGAAGCCAGGCTGAGCGTTCGGCCGGACCAACCCATTCCGATCGCGTACATGAACTATCTGACTTCGACGTTACAGGGAGATCTCGGCCAATCGATCGCCAGCGGTGAGCCGGTGGCAAACGAGATCGCTCAGGCGCTGCCGTGGACCCTGTTCGTGATGAGCTGGTCGCTCTGTATCACGTTCGTGCTGGGTGTGGTGATTGGCGCGTTGATGGCCTACTGGGAGGGTGGTCGTCTCGACGTGGGACTCACCTCCTGGGCCATTCTGATGGGCTCGATTCCGTTCTACGTGCTGGCGTTTCTCCTGTTGATCTTTCTGTCGTACCGATTTGGCTGGTTTCCGACCGGCGGCAAATACGTGGCCGGTACCGAGCCGGGATTCAACCTCCCATTTATTTCAGGCGTCATGTATCACGCGATATTACCGGTGCTGTCGATGCTCGTTGCCTCTGGGGTGGCATCACTGGGGATGCGTGGCAACTCGATTCGCGTGCTAGGGTCGGATTATCTCCGGGTTGCACGGCTTCGTGGGCTCTCAGATCTGACGATCTCTAGTCAGTACGTCGCCCGCAACGCCATGCTTCCGATGTACACGACCCTGTTGATCAACATCGGCGAGATGTTCGGCGGATCGGTCGTGCTTGAGCAGGTGTTTCAGTACAAGGGACTTGGCTACTACCTGTATCGGGCGGTGAACATCAGGGACTATCCACGGATGATGGGCGGGTTCATGGTGATCACCATCGCGGTTGTCATTGCGCTGTTCATCGCCGACATGACCTACTCCATGATCGATCCACGGGCCGGAGGAGCGAGCAATGAATCGTACTGAAGCACACACACTTCGATTTGTGCCACGAACCCATCCACACTTCACAGCACGACGATGACTGACAGAGACCACAAAGAGACACTCACCGATGCACTGGACGGAACGATCAGCACCGACGGTGGAACGGCAACTCCGTTCGAAACCGTCTCACAAGTCGAAGAATCACGAGCAGATCGGTTCTGGACAGCGTATGACACGTACGTCAGAGCGCCATTATCGATCGTCTGGGGCGATTGGCGGGCACGAATTGGCTTTGCGATTGTCCTTTGTTATCTCCTGATGGGAACGGTTGGGACCGTGGTGATCGAGCCAACCGCGCCGGCCGAGGGGCCGGCACTGATACAACCGTTCGAGACGATGGACTATCCGCTGGGAACGGACGATATGGGTCGGGATCTGTTCAGTCAGGTGGTCCATTCGACCCAGGAGATGTTGAAGATGATCACCGCCGGCGCACTGTTTTCGGTGACGCTCGGCACGCTGGTTGGCGCGGTTGCAGGATATAAAGGTGGCTGGATAGACACCGTGTTGAGCTCGATCACGGACGTGTTCATCAACATTCCGGGCTTTCCGCTGGTGATGGTGCTCGTGGCGATTTTCGAGATGGGTGAAAACCCATACATGATCGGGATTCTCCTCTCGGTTGCTTCCTGGAGTGGCCTGGCACGGGCGATCAGATCACAGGTATTGACGCTTCGCCAGGAATCGTTCGTCGAGTCCGCCCGAACGATGGGTCTGCCTACCCACGTGATCGTCTCGAAAGAGATCGTCCCGCCGCTGTTGCCGTACATCGTGATCAATCTCACGAACGCCGCACGACGAGTGATCTTCGAGGCCGCCGCGCTGTACTATCTCGGCATTCTTCCGTTCGAGAAGCTCAACTGGGGAGTCACACTCCAGCTTGCTTACGAGGCCGAGGCACACGCGCGTCCACAGGCGCTGCACTGGTTTCTCGTCCCGATGGCCGCGATCACCGGCATTTCGATCGGGCTGATCCTGCTCGGCCAATCGCTCGACCGGGTGTTCAACCCCCGCGTTCGGGCCCGTCACGAGAAAACAACCGCTGATGAGGACACGCTTGAGGCTACCACACACTGATGACTACGACACAACCACACCGATTGCAGACACACGAACCGATCCTTGAACTGAACGACGTTTCCGTGACGTTCTCGATGGATCGCGGGGATTCGCGCGTCGTCGACGAGGTGACACTCGACATCGAGCGCAACGAAGTGCTCGGCATCGTCGGCGAGAGCGGCAGTGGGAAATCCATGCTGGCGTCTGCACTCTTGGATGCCGTCGTCGATCCCGGAACCGTCTCCGGGGAGATCACCTTCCATCCACAGGACGAGCCGTCAGTGTCCGTGCTCGAACTCTCGAAGGCCGACCGCCAGCGGTTCCGCTGGGAACAGATCGCCATGGTGTTCCAGGGTGCGATGAGCTCGTTCAACCCCGTGCGGACGATTCGAACACATTTCGTCGAGACGTTATCAGCACACGACGACGACATCGAAACGGGGATGAAACGGGCAGCCGGAATTCTCGAGGATCTGTATCTCGATCCCGATCGCGTACTGGATAGCTATCCGCACGAACTCTCCGGTGGGATGAAACAACGTGCGCTGATCGCACTATCGCTCGTGCTCGAGCCAGAGGTCCTCGTGATGGACGAGCCGACGGCCGCGCTGGATCTACTCATGCAGCGTTCGATCATTGGGCTGCTCGAGGAGATCAAAACCCAGTACGACCTCACGATCGTGTTCATCACGCACGATCTGCCGCTCGTCGCCGACATCGCAGATCGCGTGGCGGTGCTGTATGCGTTCGAAATCGCCGAGCTCGGGCCAACCGAGGAGATTCTCAGCGAACCGGCCCATCCGTACACACGATTGTTGCTCAAATCGACGCCGAACCTGCAGGCACCGATCGAGTCGATGCAGCCAGTCGAAGGGGCTGCTCCGGACCCGGTAAACGTACCCGAGGGCTGTTCGTTCCACCCCCGTTGTCCGCTCGCCGATGAGACCTGCCAGGCGAACGATCCAGACGCCGCGACGGTGTCTGATCGACACACCGCTGACTGTCATCACTACGAGGCAGCTCCCGGCGCAATTCCTTTAGAGCCACCAGAGATGGACGAAATCGAGCGAACACCCAGACATCACGGCTCTGCTGGCGAGCCACTGCTGAGCCTCGATGGGCTAGAAGTGCATTTCGAGACCGAACAGAAGGGACTGGGGCTCTTTGGCGAGCCAGAGACCGTTAGCGCAGTCGATGGCGTCTCGCTCGACATCTATGAGAACGACGTGGTCGTGCTGGTTGGCGAAAGTGGCTGTGGTAAGACTACGCTCGGAAAGGCCGCAATCGGACTCCAGGAGCCGACCGGCGGAACCGTCCGCTACCGCGGCCAGGACATCTACGGCGACGACTCCGATGTGGATGCGACCGATCGATTCAGTGCGGACGAAATTCGTCGCGCATTGCAGATTGTCCATCAGGACCCCGGGAGTTCGCTCAATCCACACCACCGCATCCGATCAATTCTCGAGGCACCGCTCAAACAGTGGTACGACGACCTCGACGGCAACGATAGACAGAGTCGGATTCTTGGGCTGCTAGAGCACGTGGGGATGACTCCTGCAGACGATTACATCGATCGGTATCCACACCAGCTTTCCGGCGGCGAACAACAGCGTGTGGCGCTGATCCGCGCAATGTTGTTGAATCCGGAGCTGATTCTCGCAGACGAGCCGATCAGCGCGCTCGATGTGTCGCTTCGCGTCGAGATGATGGATCTGTTGATTCAGCTCCAGGAGACGTTCAACACGTCGTATCTGTTCGTCTCACACGATCTCTCGAACGCCCGCTACATCGCAGAGAAGACCGGCGGGCGGATCGGCGTGGTGTATCTCGGCGAACTCGTCGAGATTGGCCCTCCAGAACAGATCATTCACGACCCTCAGCACCCCTACACCCGCGCACTGCGGTGGGCAACCCCACAGCTCACCTACCGCGACGACCGGGCACAAACGCCACCAATTCGGACGATCGACATTCCAGATCCGACGGATCCACCGTCGGGCTGTCGGTATCACACACGGTGTCCGGAGGCGCGTAAGGTGTGTGCACAGTCGGCTCCCGCAACGAAGTCAGGATCGGACGCAGAAGGTCACGAGGTGGCCTGCTACCGGGTGCAAGACGACCACGACTACTGGGAGGACGCTCCGATCGACGACGCGGACCTGGACTGACGGTCGACGCTTGGCTGCACTGAGACGAACTGTTATGTGAACCCAGTTCGTGCCGTCAGATGGGTCAATGGAGCACTTTTCAGCAGACGACGGGACGGTCGTCGTCAGACTCGACAGAGACGAACCGATTCTCGAATCCCTCCGGCGGGTGTGTTCTGCACACGGTATCGACACCGGTGTCGTACTCTCTGGCATCGCGACTGTCCAGTCGCTTCCGATACATTACGTCGATCGGACCACGATCACCGAAGACCGCGAGGACAGAAACACGATGGTCACCTATGAGGGTGCCTGGGAGATCAACAGCATCGGTGGCGTAATTGCCGACGGGGAACCACATCTTCACATCACCGGGTTTGACGGAGAACGGACGGTGGCTGGTCACCTAGAAGAGGGGTGTTTGATCAACGTTCTTGGTGAGTTCACCCTCACAGGATTCGATGGGCTAGAACTCACGCGAACGCCGGACGAAAATGGCATCTCGAAACTCACCGAACAGTAGCTGCGCGCTCGGTCAGGTCGGCGTTCAGTGGCGATACCACCAGAGCGCACCATAGCCGACGAGCCCGGTCAGAATCAGCGCACCGCCCCACACGGGGAGAATCGCCGCCCAGATACCCCACGTTTCGGTCGTCGCTGGAGTTACCAGCACCGTGTCAATGATTGCTGCGAGCACGACGAGCACCAGCCCGGCGAGAACGAGCTGCAACAGTCGAGAGTTCAACAGCTGTTCACCAATCGATTCGACTGTACTGCGGCCAGTCGCCTGTGACATGTGTGCAGAGATCTAACCATTCAATCACAATAGCCTTTTGGAAGACAACCAAAACACTCGTAATCATAGCGGGACAACTACGGTTCGATGACGCCAGTGACTGACAACTACGTCGATGGAGAGTGGTGCAGCGCCGAGCACAGTGAGACGTTCTCGGTCACCAATCCCGCAACGGGAGCGGTGGTCGGTGAGTACCAATCATCAACCGAGAATGACGTTGAACGGGCGATAGAAGCGGCAGTGAGCGCACAGGACACATGGGCAATGACGCCGGGGCCACAGCGTGGAGAAATTCTCCGACGTACTGCGGGTAAGCTTGACGCGCGCGCAGAGGAGCTTACCGAACTACTGGTGACAGAAGAGGGAAAGACGTGGTCTGAGGCTGCCGGTGAAGTTGGCCGGGCGGTGGACATCTTTTATTACTACGCCGAGAAGGCACGCGATCTGGGTGGCCAGGTGAAAAGTTCCTCGGCCGAAGAGACGCAGCTGTACACCGTCTCGGAGCCACTCGGCGTGGCGGCAATTATCACGCCATGGAATTATCCGATCGCCATTCCGGCCTGGAAACTCGCGCCGGCGCTCGCGAGTGGCAACACCGTCGTGTTCAAACCGGCATCCGGGGCTCCCGGCGTCGGAACGGCCATCGTGGAGTGTCTCGAGGCGGCTGGACTCCCCGAGGGCGTCTGTAACTGCACCACCGGGTCGGGAAGCGTGGTGGTTTCGCCGTTGCTCGACCACGAAGATGTGGACAGCGTCTCCTTTACCGGTTCGACGAGCGTTGGGACGCACGTTGCCCAGACGGCCGCCGATGATCTAAAGCGAGTACAGTGTGAGATGGGGGGGAAGAATCCGACGGTCGTCATGCCCAGTGCGGACCTCACAATGGCTGCCGAAATCGTGGCAAGTGGTGGCTTTGGAACGACCGGCCAGTCGTGTACCGCCACCTCGCGGGCGATCGTCCACACCGACGTTGTCGATGCGTTCACCGACGAACTCGTCGAACAGGCAACATCGTACGCGGTTGGCCCGGGCATCGACGATCCGGATATGGGACCACAGGTCTCAAAAGAAGAACTCGACTCGACGCTTTCGGCGATTGCGGACGGAACGAGCGAGGGCGCAACGCTCGAAACGGGCGGGAAACAACTCGAAGGCGATCAGTACGACGACGGCCACTTCGTCGCGCCGACGGTGTTCTCCGGGGTGGAACCGTCAATGTCGATCGCCCGCGATGAGATCTTCGGCCCAGTGGTCAGCGTCATCGAAACAGCGTCGTTCGATGCAGCCATCGAGCTAGCAAACGACTCCCGGTATGGCCTCGCTGCAAGCATCGTCACCGACGACCACACCGAAGCGACCCGATTTATCAACGAGGTCGAAGCCGGTGTCGTGAAGGTCAACGAGAAAACAACCGGCCTGGAGCTGCACGTTCCGTTCGGTGGAATGAAAGATTCCTCTACGAACACGTATCGCGAACAGGGTGACGCTGGCCTCGAATTCTTCACGACGACGAAAACAGTGTACGACGCGTACTAACCATCTGTGGGCGGCCCATCCCATCGGTGACCACCGTCCTGGGGGTCGTAGCCGATGACCTCGCGGGCATGGTCAATATCTAACCAGCGCCCGGCGTTGTCGCTCACGCCGTAGAACACGTCGAACGAGACGGTCTCATCACGCAAACAGCAATCCACCTGGTGGGCAAAGTCACGACGGGACTGCCACAGCGCCTTCATTCTGGCCACTGCACGCTGATACTGGTCCGAATCCCGGTCGAATTCACCGCTGTCGACACCGTGTTCTGCGTCACCGTACGGATGGTCGTACTGCGTACCGTTGACTGTCCCAACCCGGAGCGAGTAGAACCGCCGGGGATACTCGTGACACTCGGTGTAGTAGCGCCCGAGAGCCTCACCGAAGCATTTTGTCGCTCCATAGAACGAATCCGGGCGGACTGGATCGGTGTGATCGACGGTGAGATCGTGACTCGGAGCATACACGGCTGGTGCGTGCTCTAGTTCGTACATTCCCACGGCATGGTTCGAGGAGATAAACACGAATCGTTCGTGTTCACCACGACGAGCCGCCTCAAGCGCATTGTACATGCCGATGATGTTGGGTTCGAGGACGGTTTCAAAGTCACCATCGGTGTATGGGTACGCTGCCATATGCACCATCGCGTCGTGGCCGCTGGCGGCCCCAATCAGCGTGTCCCTGTCGGCCACGTCGGCCACGATCGTGTCGTAGCCACCGTACGGATGGTCTGTCGGCCGATCGGACCGATTGAGATACGTCCAGTCGTAGGCATCCTCAAGATGGTCGATCAGGGCTGTACCACACCGACCGTACGCACCAGTCAGTAACACGTCCATACGGAATGATTTCCATAGGAGCTATTAAATTGATGGGGAGATGGGGGAGCCGGTCGTCAGTCGAACTCGCTGACCCCCGTGGACGAGAATTTGGTGTTGAGTTCGATGACGTTCGCCGCCCGCTGGACGTGGTCGGCAAACTCTCCGTGAATCCGGTCGTCGGTGAACCGACTCGATGGCCCGGTGATCGAGATCGCACCGAGAACGGTCTCCTCGTGTCGGACGGGTGCCGAGACACAACGCAACCCCTGAATGTTTTCCTCGTCGTCGACGCCGTACCCCTGCGATTCGATCCGGTCGAGTTCGGAGTGGAGTTCCGCAGGCTCAGTAATCGTGTTCGGCGTGTTGGCTTCGTAGTCGGCGTTCGAGACGATCGACGCCGTTCGGTCTGTGGGCATGAACGCGAGAATCGTTTTCCCGAGCGACGTGGAGTACATGGGTTGTTGGATGCCCACACGAGAGCGGGTTTCCACCGCCTGATCGCCCGCTGCCTTGTAGAGATAGCTCACCATGCCGTGCTCTTCGATTCCGAACTGAACGATTTCGCCCGTGGTCTCGGCCAGCTCGTCAACCTCCTTTGTGATTACGTCATAGTTTCCCACCTGCTCTCTGACACGGTTGGCAATATCGAGCACGCGGAGGCTCAACCGGTAGCCCTCTGGCTCTTGCACCAGATAGTTGCGCTCAGTCAGCGTCTGTAAATGGCTGTAGATCGTGCTCTTTGAGTGTCCAAGTTCGTTTGCAAGCTCCGTTACCCCAACGTGTTTTCGCTCCTGCAACACCTCGATGATGTTGAACGCGATCGTTACCGAACGAATCGTCCGTCCGGAATATCCATCTTCGGACACCGTCATTGTTTTCCACATGTTTTCCACCTATATAATTCTGTTCCCGCTTGGCGAAAGGTCGACGACCCAGCCCCCAGTTCGCGTTTTGGGCTCGACCGAACAGTAGCCAGCACACGGCGTGTTCTCATCTGGAAATCACACCGAATTCCCGCGTCAATTTCGTATCGTGTGGCGAGTTACGTTCGGGTAGCGGGAACGAACCGGCTTCCAGTACTGTGTGTACACTGCGGTGTCGCCGCCGTTCGCCAGCAGCAGCACCCCCTATTTACAGCTGTACTTCTGTAATTGTTCGTGAGTAGGGAATGAAGACTGGTGAACAATCTCAAACAGTTCGCAAAATAATCAGTCAAGTATATTATTATATAAAATATCTTCAATTATTTTTTAATAGTATACTGAATTAGTAGCATCACGGTGTCAATGTATGACACAAAATAGGCGCACATTTCTTCGTGCGTTAACAGCGGGGAGTATCGCGACGGGACTGTTCAGTGGAATCAGTGCGGGGGCGACACCCATATCCGTTTCGGGCGGGGGCACCGATATCTGGAACCAGGCCGACGCATTTCATTACTACTACACGGAGCTCACCGGTGATTTCGACGTGAGCGTACACACGGACACCGTCCCGGATACTGATAGCTGGGCAAAGGCCGGGCTGATGGTTCGCCAGACGTTGAACGCAGACGCTGAAAACGCCATGGTCCGTCGGCGACCGAACGGAGAAGTGTCCTTCCAGTGGCGGGGAGACGACGGTAACGACACGGTGAGTACCACCTCGGATGGCGGGAGCGATGAATCTGACGTTCCCAACGGATACATCAGCGCCGACTGGCTACGGTTGACCCGGAGCGGTGATACGATCACGGCGTACGGATCGACCGACGGAAACGGCTGGACACGGATCAGTTCGATCGAACCGAGCACGATCGACTTCGCCGAGGACGCCTACGTCGGACTTGCGGTGACGAGTCACAACGAGGGGACGCTCTGTTCGGTTCCGTTCGACAGTCTTTCCGGGGTGACGCCGACGGCGAATCGTGACATCGGCGACGTTTCGATTGCGGGAAGTGTCTCTGGTGGTGGCGGAACCGACCGAGATCCAATCGTTTCGACGGGTGCAGTCACCGACGTGGGGAGCAGTTCGTTGCACGTTACGGGGAGTCTCGACGATCTCGGCGATGCAGCCTCGGCGACAGTGGGCTTTGAGTATCGATCACCGGGCAACAACTGGTCGCAGACCACAACCGAGACACTGGGATCAACCGGATCGTTTTCTCGATCGATCGACGGGCTCGCTTCATCAACCACCTATGAGATTCGGGCAATTGCATCGGCAAGCGACGGCGACATCGCAACCGGGACCACAGTGACCACGGAGACAACCGACGGCGGTGGGGGCTCCCAGCCCGGCGGTGCCATGTTCGATCCCGAGGATGGATTCGCCACGACCGACTGGTTCGACGACTCGGTAACCGTCCACCGAGTAACCGAAGCGACGGTGAGCGCGGTCCGATCAGCGTTCGAGGCGAGTGGCCCACGGCTGGTCGTCTTCGAAACCAGCGGCGTGATCGATCTCGAGACGAATGATCTCGAGATCACGAATCCGTACTGTTGGGTCGCCGGACAGACTGCGCCGTCACCCGGAATCACGTTCATCAACGGAATGATCCAGGTCGCGGCCGACAACTGCGTCGTCCAGCATCTCCGCATTTTCCGGGGTGAAGACGGGGGCGCTGCCGAGGGAGCCGATCCGATGAACAACGCCGACGAAACGTCGAACGTGATCTTCGATCACTGTACGGCGTTCTGGGGGCGCGACGAAAATCTCTCGGTTGGCTACGACAGCACGAATACGACGATCACCAACTCGTTGATCGCTGAAGGGCTGGACGAACCCGAAGAGAATTCGAACGGCTCGCTCGTTGGCAATGGTGCCTCAAACGTCGCAATTCTCGGATCGGTGTATGCGGCCAACAACGACCGGAATCCGCGACTGAAAGACAATACCCAGAGCGTGATCGCCAACTCGCTGGTGTATTACTTCGATAAGGCAATCATGATCTCTGATGGTGCCCAGGCGTCAGTGGTCAACAACCAGTATCTGGGCCGATTCGACTGGTCCGACGCTGTCATCAAGGGAGATGGAAGCGTCTACATCGAGAACAACGACGTTGCCGACCCACCACAGAACGGTCGGACGTTCTGCAGCACCAGCCAGCTTAACAGTGTGCCGCTCTGGCCATCGGGGCTCTCGGTGATGAACACAAACGAGGTCGAGAATCACAATCTGGCCTACGCTGGCGCACGACCCGCGGATCGTATCAGTCACGAACAACGCGTAATCGACGATATCGCCGCGCGCGCACACGAAACGAACGTTTCCGACCCGGACAATGCACCAGGAATTCCAGGTACCGAAGACGAGGTCGGCGGCTATCCCGATCACAGCAGCTCGACGCATTCGTTGTTTGTTCCGGAGAGTGATCTGCGCGGCTGGATCGACGCGTGGGCGCTTGCTGTCGAAGAGCCCAACACGAATCCGCCGTGAGGCTCACTCCCGATCCGATGGCTCCTCTATGACGACAACCCGGAGATCGTTCACGTTGGTGTTCGTCTGCCCGGTGTAGATGCGAGCATCCGCCTGATCGAGAAACGTGCCGGCGTCGTTCGCATCAAGAGCGGACTGCGCTGCGTTCTGTGGCATGGCCGTTTCTGTCGTCGTGATTGCACCGGCCGCCTCGACACCATCGATTCCGTCGGTGTCGACGCTGGCAACGGTTATTTCGGGGGCGTCAGTTTCTATGGCCGCGCTGAGAGCGAACTCCTGGTTCGGACCGCCTTCGCCGTTGCCCGTGACGGTGACCGTCGTCTCACCCCCGGAAAGCAAGATGGCCGGCGGTTCGACCGGCTGTCCTGTGTACAGACACTGTTTGGCTATTGCCACGATCGTTTTGGCCGCTTCGCGAGCCTCACCGCGAACGTGACCACTCAACACCAGTGGCGTGTACCCGGCCTCGCGTGCGGTTGTTGTGGCTGCCTCGAGTGCCGTCGTGCTGTCCGCTACGACGTGCTGTGTGACCTGCTCGAAGGCCGGATCGTCGCTAGCAGGCGTTTCGGGGAGCGCCCCGTCGACACCGGATTCGAGATGGACGATGACAGAGGAAGGGACGGAAACGTCGAATCGGTCTAGTACTTCCAGGGCGTCGGAGTACGTCGATTCGTCAGGGGTGCACACACCGCTTGCGATCACGTCTAGCCGATCGTCGACCACATCGCTGAACACCAGTCCGACGGTCGTGGCTGGCGTACAGGCCCTGGCGAGCTGGCCGCCTTTGATCGCAGAGCAATGCTTTCGAACCGCGTTGATCGCCTCGATCGGCGCACCGCTTTCGAGCAGTGCACTCGTCGTCGATTGTAGCGCATCCAACGTGATCTCTCCTGCCGGTGCCCCTAGCAATGCACTCCCGCCACCGGTGACGATCGCTACCACGAGATCCGACGCCGTGGCCTCCTCGGCAAGACGCAGTACAGACCGCGTGTTCTCGACTCCTCGCTCGGATGGAATGGGATGATCGCCAGCCTTCACCCTGATTTGATCACACGCCACTGCTTTATCCGTTACCACGACGCCGTCGTCGATTCGATTGCCAAGCAGCGACTCGAGCGCGCTGGCCGCGATGCCAGCCGCGTTGCCACCGCCAACAACGAGTAGTCGTTCGTACGCGTCGAGATCGTACCGGTCCGCGCCGATCGTGAGCGTCGTGCCCTCAAGCGCAAGTTTCGAATCGATCACCGCTGTGGGGTCCGCTGCGTTGATTCCCGCCTCGATGCAGTCGAGAGCGACTTCGTGTCTGGGGGCGAGCGCCGTGCGATTGTTGATCATGCCTCCAGCCATGGACCACGTCACCATAGCTGTCCCGGAACCAACCAATACCTCGGGGAACCGTGGGGAAAAATTTCCGTGTGGTGTGGTCTCGAATTCGAAGGAGTGGGCGTATTTGGTTCTATAGGGTTGACACACGCAAACGAAAGTTTTGGGTCAAAAATACAATTATTAATCTTAATTCAGCCACCAATGAGAGGCTGTGCGTTCGGTCGTAGGACAACTCGTGATTCACATTATTCGGACCGCTACCGGCCAGAACTAGACCATTCTGACCCAATCCATCATTAAAAGACCAGTTTTCAGAACCATACAGCTGATCGCCATAATACACCGATGAATCGGTGATTTATAGACATAGCTTCCGTTATAGCTGCTTCCATGAGCTGGAATTGTAGACAGCCCTATCGATTCATATACGGGAGAGATGCCCAATGATTATATAAAAAATTGTATTTTTGGACCTGTCCAGGGGATGTCCACCGCCAGCCAGTTCAGTAATCTTCTATCGACAAATCAATCGTATTCGAACGCAACCACCACAGCAGATTTGTTTGTATTGAAGAATGTCAAGTGATTCTAGCAACAATACTTAACCGTCTTGGGTGGCCATTGCTACCAATGGACGACGTATTCGTTGGCAGTCTCATGTCATCACCAGTACATACTGCTCAGCCAGACAGTTCGTTACAGACCGCCGCAAATCAGATGCTCGCTCACTCCATTAGCTCGGTGATCGTTGTCGATGACGACGGTCACCTCGAAGGGATACTGACGACGACGGATTTCATCGAGCGATTCGCGGTGGGCTCGACTGATCCATCCGCACCCGTTTCCGACGCGATGAGTACCGAAGTAATCACAACGACGGTTCATGAGCCAATCCAGGATGTGGCTGAGCTGATGGTCGAGGAGGGATTCCATCACGTACCAGTGCTTGACGACGAGTCGGTGGTTGGCGTGATCACCACGATTGATCTCGCGGTATTTCTCTCCGGAAAATCGTCGGTGAGCTCGCCAGAGCTGATGAATACGTTCTCGTTCTAGGGACTCGATTCGATCTCTTCGGAGACCGTGAGCACGGGAACTGCCACCGAACGAATGGTTCTTGCAACCACGCTACCGATAGCTCCCCGTTTGAGACCACTGAGCCCTCGTGTTCCCATCACGAGACAGTCAGCATCGATCTCTCTCGTATGAGATTCGATCTCGGCTTCAGGAATGCCCACTTTCATCGTTTCTGTCAGCACGACGCCGTGTGTGTCAGCAATTGACTGTGCGTGATCGAGTACAGTTCTACCCTCGCGTTCGAGCCGGCGTCTGTACGTTTTCCAGCTCCGATTCGGCGGTGGATGTGTCGTGTATGCCAGTTCGTTGATGACGTACAGCGCGTGAACCGTCGCATCGAGTTTCTCGGCAAGCGCAGCTGCCGTTCTAACGCCCGCTTGAGCACTCTCGCTACCATCAGTTGCCACCAGAATCGTCTCGTAATCGATTGATCGAACCGACTGTGGAGTCAGTTCCAGCGGCGGTCCGCTCCGAGTGATGACTGGACTCGTGGTCTCTCGGATGAGTTGAAGCGCCACGCTTCCCAGCACGTACTGGATGAGGGCACCACGGCCACGGCTGCCGAGAACGAGACAGTCGATAGACACATCGTCCGCGTACTCGAGCAGTTGCTCTCCTGGCGGTCCATCAAGCGCAGTTTCGACCGTTTTCACACCAATCTCCTCAGCTACTGATACGAGGCGGTCAATCGCTTTGTGACTGGCTGACCGTTGCGCACGAAGCGTTCCCGCACCAACTGGCAGCCGATCGCGAAGCCCAGTATCGACAACCGACACGATGTGGGCCGTCGCACCCAGCCGGTGAGAAAGCCAAAGCCCGTGAACGCAAGCCCCCTCACTCGTCTCGCTGCCGTCGGTCGCCAGTAACACCGACTCGTACATATATCGGTTCGTTTCGACAGCAATAGCCATAAATTCGAGGTCAATAAAAAATTGCTAACAAAAGGTTTAGACTGCTCAGCGTGGAACCGACGAACCATGTCGTGGCTGACGTTGATTATCGCAGGCCTGTTCGAGATCGGCTGGGCGATTGGTCTCGAGTACTCAGAAGGATTCACACGGCCGATCCCAACCGCTGGCACCGTTATTGCGTTGGTTATCAGCATGCTGTTGCTAGCATCTGCTGTCAGAACGCTCCCGATCGGTACGGCATACGCGGTCTGGACCGGAATCGGAGCCGTCGGTACTGCGCTGTTGGGAATCGTCCTCTTCGACGAACCGGCATCCGCCACTCGTATCTTTTTCATCGGCGTCATCATTGCCGGAATCGTCGGCCTCGATCTCTCATCAGCAAGTCAGTAATCAACAACCCAGTGGAACATGCGTGAGTATTTGTCTACGGACCGACTAGTGTTCGCTATCTATGGCGGTATTCGAGGTATTTCAGGACAAACGATCGGAATGGCGGTGGCGGCTCGTCGCATCGAACGGCAACATCATTGCAGACAGCGGCGAGGGCTACCGATCCAAACAGGGTGTGCTCCGCGGGATCGAGAGCGTGAAAAACAACGCCCCAGACGCCGACGTTCACGTCGAGTAGCCACATAGGCACTCGCTTGCAGCCATCTCCTCCCGTATCGACCGAATTCTGGGCCGTAACGTCTGCTACGTTGTAATTTCACATCGAGCCGGGAAAATCGGTATCCTCGTAGTAGAGGCCCTGACAGATCCGATAATGACGAGTAGAGCGTAATCTTGTGGATTATAGGTGCGCCAGCCGTCCCCCCAAACAGCGATATGCACGAAATCAGTGACGGACCCTTCGGTGCACCGATGACAGACGACGACGCCAATCTGGAGGATTGGCTATGAGCAACAGTTCACTCCGTGCACTCGGTCTCGCGGTTGCGCTCACCATTCCGTGGGTAGTGCTGTGGCTCTGTTCGGAGTTGCTCCCAATGCTGGGACTGCACGCTCCAGTGACGTTGCACGAGCTTGGACCGTCTGCTGTGGTGGCCGTGAGCGGCCTTGCAGTCCTCGGTGGTGCGTTTTTGCTCGCCTGGGCGGCAGAAACGGCAGAAAAAGACGTTCCACGGGCGTTTGCCATCGCAGTGCTCGCCATTCTGGCCGTTGCCCCGGAGTACGCTGTCGATGCCCTGTACGCCTGGAACGCCGGCATCTACGAGGGAACACAGCGAGGAATTGAGGCCGGTAATCTGGCAGTTGCGAACATGACCGGGGCAAATCGAATTCTCATCGGCATTGGCTGGGCCGGAATTGCGCTGTTCACCGTGTTACGAGCCGGTGCAGCGTCCGATCCGGCCGTTCAGTCACGGTCTGGGTGGCTCCGGGATTCGATCTCGATTGATACGGACATCAGCCTCGATGTCGTGTTTTTGTTTGGTGCGACCGTCTGGGCGTTTTTCGTGCCGTTCAACGGCGGGATCGATGCGCTGGACATGCTCATTCTCGTTGGTATCTATGTCATCTACATCCTCGTGGTGTTGCGCGGCGATGTCGAGTCTGAAGAGGCCCACGTTGGCGTTCCGGCGTATCTGCAGTCATTCCCCAAACCAAAGCGAATCGGCGCTGTCATCACCCTGTTTGTCTATGCGGGCGCACTGATCTTCACGGCGGTAGAGCCGTTCGCACACGGGCTCGAAACGATCGGGACCGGCATCGGCGTCCCATCGTTTTTCATGATTCAGTGGATTGCACCACTCGCATCGGAGTCACCAGAACTGATCGTGGTGCTCTATCTGGTGAACAAGGCGCGATCCACGGCCGGATTCAACGCGCTCATATCCTCGAAACTCAACCAGTGGACACTGCTGATTGGGACGCTCGTGGTTGTCCACTCGCTCGCACTGGGTGAGTACGGCGTTCTCGCATTCGACGCCAAGCAGGCGGCCGAAATCTGGCTCACCGCCGCACAGTCGTACTTCGCACTTGCGATCCTCATCAACTTCCAGATTAGCATCAGGGAGGCAATCGGACTGCTGGTGCTGTTCGTCTCACAGGTGGTGCTCGAATACGCGCTCATACAAAATCTGATCGCGCTCCCGGTGAACAGCCACGATCTGTTGCTCGTGTTCACGGGAATCTATCTCGTTATCGGCACCGTCCTGCTGGTGATGCGTCGACACGCGTTCGTTGAGTTGCTCCAGCGGACCACGGCGACCGTCACCGCGGCGTTCAGTCTCCAAAGCGAGACGGCAGTCGCTGCCGAGGAACGCTGAGCAGGCCCGCACTTATAATACACCAGTATATTTCACAGAAAGAAATATAATGGTGCTGTTCTGAACAGTTCTATGCAACGGCGGGCGGTGTTACGCTGGACAGTTGGGCTCACCGGCGTTGGATTGACGGGCTGTCTCGGATCGGTTTCCGACGGTGGAGAATCGTACGGCGATTTTTTTGCGGATGTTGATAATTACGACGGCGAAATCGACCGGACGAACACCGACCGCCCCGTCGTTCGCGTCGGCACGAAAGCCAACGGCGGCTATTTTGGGTTCGATCCGCCGGCCATCGTCGTCACACCGGAGACGACCGTGGTCTGGGAGTGGACAGGAAAGGGCGGTCGGCACAATGTAGTCGCGCGATCGGAAGCGTTTTCCAGCAAATTCGCCACGGAAACGGGCTTTACCTACGAACGTTCGATCTCCGCAACTGGAGTGTATCCGTACTACTGCAAACCACACCGCTCGGTCGGGATGAAGGGCGGCGTGCGGGTTGAAACGGCCTGAAGCGCACTGAAATCACAGTACCAATAGAAAGACAAATAACAATGATGAATCATAAAATAGTACCATGACAGGCGATGAGGCCCCGCCCCAGCTCAGTCGTCGTGAGCTTTTGCGTGCAACCACCGCAGCAGGCGTCGTTGGAACCGGCGTCGCCATGGGGCGGTTAGGGGACAAAAACGACCACGACACCCCAGCGAAGCTGGCTGATCGAGCCGAACCGCGTGAGTATGAGGAGTTTGCGGTCCACCGCGTGCCTGAGGCGTATGAAACGATCCAGGACGCTGTTGAGGCGGCGTCGCCAAGGGATCTCGTGTTGGTGGGACCGGGACGATACCACGAGGAGGTGACGGTGAGTGAGACGGAGAAGCTGACGATCCGTGGAACGGACCGCAACGAGGTCGTGCTTGACGGCGAGGGAACACGTCACAACGGAATCACCGCAACGGCCGACGGGGTGGTAATCGAGAACCTGACGGCGATGAACTACACCTACAATGGCGTCTATTGGACGGGGGTCAATGGCTACCGGGGGAGCTATTTGACGGCCGCAAACAACGGCGAGTACGGCGTCTACGCGTTCGATTCTGTCAATGGGCTGTTCGAGCATTCCTATGCGGCTGGACATCCGGATTCGGGGTTTTACATCGGTCAGTGCAATCCCTGTCATGCCCGCATCGAGCAGGTCACCGCCGAGCGCAATGGGCTTGGATACTCCGGAACGAATGCCGGTGGCGACCTCGTGATCCGCAATTCCGTCTGGAAACGGAACATGGGCGGTATCGTCCCCAACACGCTCGATTCAGAAAAGTTGGCGCCACAGGCCGCCACGCGAATCGAGAACAACGAAGTCCGATCGAACAACAACCAGGATGCTCCAGCAAAGGCATTCGCTTATGCAGCCTACGGAACCGGCATCGGTATCGCAGGCGGCCATGACAACGAGGTCCTCAACAATAACGTCTCGAACCACGCGAACTACGGGATCGCCGCTATCCCGATGGTTGATTCATCGATCTGGCAGCCGGCCGGAAATCTGATCGAGAGAAATCACGTACAAGAATCGGGACGCGCAGATCTCGCGCTTGGAAGTCCGAATGACGGTGGAAACCGATTCAAGAACAATTCGGTCAGTTCGAGCCGGCCGAGCTGGCTCCACAGCGACGGCATGCTGGCGAGCGTTTTTGGCTCCACTGGCGATCCGTGGGTGACGCTCTCGCAGGGGCTGTTGTATCTCCAGACCGAGCTTGGTGAGTTTCCACACGGCGACTGGCTCGGTGGACCCGACCCACCCGAACAGCCGTCGATGGACGACCCCGAACGACCGCCACGTGAGGCTGTTGGACCACGGGGAGACCAATGAGCGACGATTCTACGCCCGCCGGGATCACTGCTCGTCTTCGATCGCATATACACAGCCGGACAGCCATTACCGACCACGGCTACTCGACGATGCTACTTGCCATCTTTCTTGGCCTGCTTGTTGGGGCGTACTGTTCGTGGACCGTCGCCGATTTTTCCGTTCGGTGGCCTGCATTTGGTATCGTCGGTCTCATCGGAATCATCAGATGTTACACACAGCCAACCAGAATGGCAGTGGTAACCACCGGCCTCTATCAGCTGTCGGCCGCGATCGCCATCACACCGCTGGTGCTCGCTGGGGGAGGCCTCTATGGGGCCTACACGCAGGGAGTTGCCAACCCGTGGCCGACCGTGCTCTCTGAAGCCATCCTTCTGGTCGTCATCGTCTTCGGAGTGATTGCAACACTCATTGCCGGCGTCGCCTCCTTTTTGGACCATCGATACGGACCAGTGGAGACGAAGTAGCGATTTCTCCTAGTCGAGGAGGCACAGTCATTATGGAAATTTATTAACATGAATGGCTGTCGTTACCAACAATGAACCCGTTACGTACGACGAGACCCATGGGATCTACGAACCAGCGGTCGACCACCCACGTCACGGTCGATTACGACACGATTCGTCCGCTTTCTCAGGACAGCAGAATATTCGATGCGGTCTACACGATCAACCGCCACGCAAAGCGCTTCGACCGCAACGCCGAAGAAGCCTACCACGACGGCGACGGACTGACTGCACGATTACAGTCGGTGAGAAAGACCGCGCTGTATCGGGTGAAAACGATCGCCATCCATCGGCTTGTCAAGGCGGCGCCACAGTCCACTCGGATCACGTGTCACGAGCTGAACGGAAGCCGTGAGATGTACTGCTTCGACTTTCAGGCAGGCTATTCGTTCCACCAGCCGACGGCCGCAATCGACGATGCGTTGCTAGAAGACGCCGGAATTGCTGATGAAACGGTCGAGCCGATTTCGTTCAAACGAACCACTAATACGACCGACTGTCCACAGGAGCTAGCCGTTGCGCTACAGCGGCTCTATGAGTGTGGAATTGACGCGAACGAACAACTCGACACCGAATCGGTGCTTGACTGGGACGAAAAAATTCGTCACTCGACGGCATTCGACTGCCTCGAGACGGCGTGAGCGCTGCCATCGGCTGACAGTTCTATTATAGTAGATACATTCCACAGACATGAATAAACACCGCTCGTGAGTCGGTCGAACCGAGCGCTAGGCGGTGTCAAATTCGATGATATCGTTCGTGATTCGAATGGTGAGTGCAGATTTCACCTCCGTCCACTCGAACGTATCCTCGACGCCAGCATCCGTACTAACCAGGAGCAGGAGGTCGTCGTTTCTTGGGACCGTTCTGGTGATTTCGGTGCCGTCGTCGCCGGTCAGTTCGATCGAGGTTTTAAAAAGGATATCCGCTTTGGTCAGCTGTTCGACGGTCAGTGTAACAGATCTTGGTGAGGGGCTTTCATTTTCGATACTGAGGGTGATCTCTCCTTGATTCGTCTCTAGACAACCCGAAAGCCCACATACGAAGAGGGTACCGCCCGTCACGAACGTCCGTCGTGTCAGATCCATACTAGAGAAATCGCCCCCAATTACAAATACATTGGTGGCAATCAACAGTGATGTTTCACGGACGAATCTGGAGACCTGTTTTGAACTGTCAAATAAATCACTAGATCACTTACGATCCGCCCGAACGCAAGCGTGGTTGGAGGACGACCACATACACCTGCACGAGAAAGAGCGCGGTAAACACGATGGTAAGCACCTCCTTGTACGCGGTAGGCACGCCGCCAATTCCAGCGCGCCGCTGTGGAATCCATCCGATGGTCGCCCAGATGTAGTAGACGATCACGCCAGTTATGACAGATATAGAGAATATCGAAACGAACAGCGTGAGGGCCATTCGGATGCCGTAGTATTTTCGATAGATGTTGTCGATCTGCGGAACGACGAGATCACCGAAAATGAACGAAATGACCCCGCCAAACGGAATACCGGCGTTCCACAGAATAACCGCGAACGGAACGTTGCCGATCGAACAGAGAAACGTAAAGATTGCGAGCGTCGTGCCGAAAAAACAGCCCAGGACGACCCACGCGACGGAGCCTTGCGGGGCAAGCATGAACAGGCCTTCCCAGACCGTGTGTGGAACGAACGTCGCGACGATACCGGCAAGGAAAAACCCGAGAATCACGTCACTAGCGACCATCGACCAGTCCTTTATCGTCTTCCGGAATGCGGTTTTCCAGCCAGCAACCGACCGGAGGTCGTGAGATGCGGGTCCCCTTGCGTGGTGCTGGCCGTGTGTAGTTGCCTCAGAACGTTCGTGTTTGTTGACATCCCCATCAACCCCAGCGTTCATCGAACTGGTATCAGATGCGCGTCGGTGTACAAACTGGGGGAGTGCCCGACCCAGCCGAACGAGCAACGAGAACAACGTGTCCATCTGCATGCCGCCGGGTGACCGCTTGGCGTTCTCGCGTGCCACATCAAACCACGATTCGGGAATGAGATACCGGGTAACCAGCGCGAGCAATGCGATGAGAATGAATCCACCGAGAAAATTCGCAACGACGAAATGGAAACCAAGCAAGAAATACAGCACGAGTCCGAGTTCGATGACGAGATTCGTGCTGGCAAACTGAAATCCTGCGAGCGAGGCCTCCGGCGACGCTCCCTTGCTGAACAACGATCTGGACGTCGCAACCGCCGCAAACGAGCAACTTGAGGAGAGAAAGCCAAATCCAGCGCCGAAGAAGGTCTCTTTGACTCCTCGCCCACCGAGAAACTCGCTCATCTGTGACTCGGTGACGAACGTCTGGACCCCACCAGAGATCGTAAAACCGAGAACGAGCGCCCACCAGATTTCATAAAACATCTCGGCCGAAAATTGAAGCGAATCGATGAGTCCCTGTATGAGTGGTGGCATAGATGATCGTGGGGGGCTAGATCGGTGCGGTAACTTCCGCTTGGCCTGCACTATGCATGCAGTTTTCACCGCAGTGTCACACAGATGGTCGAGGACCCACCTTAGGATTGGCTACGATCAAAGGGAGATTGGAGGCTATCTGGTGTACCGATTGGTCACGACAACGGTCACGACAACGGCCAGCCCCAAGAAAAACCCGTAGCTAACCCAAAGCGTCGTGAATCCACCCCCCACCCCGTCGATCACCGCGACTGCAGTGGTGACCGTGCCAACTACCATAACATTCGTGCCGGTCGCACGCGTGAGTGCCCGCCTGTCGGTAACGTCATCGGGATCGAACACGCCGACAGACAGCACTCGTTCATCATATCGCATCCGATACCCGAGAACGAGACAGAACACTCCACACGATCCAAACAGTACGAACTGTAAGGCACTGAAAACAGATACCATGGTCAATGGCAGCAATCGACCGTTTTCACGGAAGATCCTCCGACTCCGAGGATTCCCAGGCGGTCACCTGTCGCTGTAACACGGTCATCGCGTGGAACCACGAGCTCTCGCGTCTGTCTTTCTCGTAGGTAACGTACGTCTCGAGTACGTCATCGATAACGGATCGCGGGATAGACGTGGGGGGCTGTGACGCAAGCGCGGGGGACAACTTTGCGTTCTCGTTCGCGCCACTGTCCTCAGCGGACCCAGCCGCTGGATCATCATGGACCGATTCGTTCGCCGACTCAGTTCGTGACGGTGAATCGCCGTTCTCGGAAAATACAGTGGTACCCAGATCGGCCATCACTACACGATCGAGTTCGAATCCATGGGGAACGAACAGCGGTGCTCGATCGTCGGGCACGTCGATCAACGCATCCAAGGTTGCATCCAGGGGACGACCATAGTCGGGACGGTCCCACTCAGTTCGATACGCGTCGAACAGTTCGGTGTCGATCCGTTCGGCAAGAAGCTCGCACAGCTGATTGGCGAACGCTGTGGCGGCTGACAGGCCAGTGGGTTCGGGGTCGACCACCTCAGACAGCGACGACGACACTATTTCTAGATCCGAAAACAGCCAGTAACATTCCATTGCAGGCACCCGTCGGTCGGACCAGGATTCTGTCTCGTGTGCTTTTTTGTCAGTCCGATAGGCCCCATTCTCTGAGACGATTGTCTCATCGTCGGAGGCGTCTACCGCATGGTCTGGCTCGTGGGTCTCATTGCCGGTCTCGGGAGACGCACTGTCTGACTCGTGGGGCTCACTGTCGAATTCGACATATGTGAGTGTGTTTTGTGCCGCAGCCGACAGCGCATCGTCTATCCTACTTTCAGGGGCAAGTGACCGACCCGCACCGTCGAGGGGGACGAACACGGCGGCCTCCTCAGGCGTGCATTCTTCGTGTCTACATCCACCATCAGCTGTGTCGGTGCGCGTCGTGTGCGCCACGAGCCGGTCGTATCGGACGAATGGGTCACCACACCACCGACAGAGCGGTGTGAAGGCGGATGGAGTCACGGCCGTCGTTGTCCGGGGCTGGACCACCGTATCCGTTCCCGATTCAACGACAGCCACTGTCGACAGATCCAGTGAAGACGGAACGGTCCCGTCGGATCCGTGATCTGCATCCGATTTGCGACGAACGTGTGCGAGGAGTTCGAGCGAGGAACAGTGTTCCTCACAGAACGGACAGCGAACGACGGGTTCGTCGTAGTACGGAGCCACCGCGGTCGATTCAGCCTGTGGACTAGGTGTCTCAGCGGCCGGCGTTCTCTCGTTTGCAACAGACGATCCATCGCTCGGCGAGTCATCACCCGAAGTGTCCACAACTCGCTGGACATCGACAGCCTGGAGTCCACCGTCCATACTATCGATTTCAAACGACACCGTCTCGCCAGCGGATAACGACTGCTCATCGATCACGGCAGGCGTCAGATACACCGACTCATCGAGTTCGTTCAACGTAACGAAGCCATACGAATACTCTTCGTCGATGAACTCGATCTGTCCCTCGAAACGATCGGTATCCTGGTCGGTGAGCGCCGGATTCGGATCGGTCGAAAAGTCCGTGTTCGTCGTGTACTTCGTGGTGAGCCCCCCGCCGTTCGTTCGATGGGCTGCGCTCGTTTTTTGGGACTGTCCGTTCGATTTGTTCGACGTGTCAGATCGTTCAGGTTCCAGAAACGATTTTATTTTCTCATACTCTGATGGATCGGTTTGATCGAGGGGCTCAGTCCCATCGAACACCTCCGCAAGCAGCGTGGTTTGTTCGTCGTCGTTCGTATACACATGGTCGTGTTCCCAGAGTGGCGTGAGCACGCTCCAGTCCACCGTCGAACCGTCCGTATATCCAAGCGACGACAACAGATCGCCCGCCTCTTCAGACAGATGGAGGGTCACAGACGTACCATCGACGGTGCTTCGTAAATACATACTGCTACCATCAGTATACTCGTGGACGACCGGCATACATTCTTATGGATAAGAAAATGATATAATAGTTTCGCATTTTAAATACTCTATTGTGTAATCATAATAGAACGATCGTTACTGAGTCACTATCGAGGGGGCGATTTTTCGCGTCACTGTACAATAATTGAAAAATTTCGACCGTATCATTATTATGGCCTGTGTGAGAGTGTTGTCGTCCAACCGCATGCAATAGGTAATCAAGAGATACAATCATAGTATGGGCACCCAAAACGGGACACGTGAAATAGACGATGCCAAAAAACATCGTGCTCACAGGGCCGCCCCAGGTGGGAAAAACGACCGTGCTGCAACGTGTTGGGGACCGACTCGCAGAGATTGGCCACGAGGTCGGTGGTGTGTACTGTCCCGAATGTCAGGTCAACGGCGAGCGGATCGGAATTGATCTCGTTGACGCGATGTCCGGCGATTTCCGGACGCTAGCACACATCAACCGCGAAGCTGGCCCGAAAATAGGTGACTACCGCGTGGACGTAGCAGCCGTCGAAGAAATGTATGAGGCCGCTTTCGAGCGCGGGCTCGCAGACGCCGACTGCATCATTCTCGATGAGATCGCACCGATGCAACTCGAATGTGCGTCCTTTCCTGGGGCAGTCAGATCCGTCCTCAACGATTCGATTCCCGTGCTGGCTTCTATCGCCGCAGCACCAACTGATGGGGTTATCGGTGAGATAAAGCGCCGCGACGACTGTGAGATGATTCGCATGACGGAAGCGGAACGCGACCGGCTGCCGATCGATCTGGCCGCAGATCTGGCCGTACTGATCGAAGGCCACTGACCGCCAGCCCTCAGACCACTGCCCAGCCCAGCAGCCCGAACGCCAGCACGAGTGCAGGCCAGTCGATCACCTCGAACCCCAGCGGCGGCGTGGTCGGATTCCAGGAGAGACACCGCGCCTGCAACGCCATCGTCAGCGTCTCCACGCGGTCGAACAGACGCCGGAGACTGCCCAGAGTGAGTCGTCGAATGCGGTCGTGTAGGGGTCGCTGGGTGCCGGCTCGTGCGTCGATGGCCATCCGCAACCGAGAAACGTCGGCGAGCAACACTGGAAGCAACCGAAACACCAACCCGACGCCGAGTCCGAGCCCACGGCCAAGGCGACCGGGAATGAACCATTCGATCGCGGCCCGCGAGTCACGAACCGGGGTGGTTCGGACGTACGCCACGCTGACGAGTAACAGACAGAGGACACGATAGCTGGCCATCGCCGGATCGATTGCTCGATAGAGGTCGATCCACGGAGGACCGAACACCAGAACAGAAAACACTGGACCCATCGTGGTGAGCACCAGGAGCCATCGCAGCTCTCTGAGTACTCCTCTCGGATCAAGATCTGCACTGACCAGTACGATCCCGGTGATGGCTGTGAGGATAAGCAACCCTCGAGGCGTTGTGTGAGCAAATGCTGCGATTGCGATCGCAATCTGCACGAACAGTTTCGTGCGGGGATCCAGGCGGTGAGCAACCGACGAGCCTGGAGCGTAGCTCAACACGGCGAAGAAACCCCATATTCGGGAAGCCGGTCACACACTGCAGCTGGTTGGCCATCGAGTGCGATCGCTCCATCGGCCAGTACCACGATCCGATCGGCGAGCTCGACGAGATCGCGAAGCTCATGTGTCACCACAACGATGCTCATTCCATCGGCAGAGAGCGCAGAGAGCCGATCGAGCACTGATTGCTCTGCGGGAGCATCGAGTCCGACCAGTGGTTCATCCAACAGCAGATGGTCCGGTTGCATCGCCAACGCGCCCGCGATCGCTACCCGCATTCGCTCACCACCCGAGAGGTGCTCAATGTGTGTCCCTTCGTACCCGGTGAGCCCGACCGCAGCGAGCGCGTCTTCGACCCGCTGGTCAATCGTTGCCCTGTCGAGTCCGAGATTCTCCGGACCGAACGCCACGTCAGCACCGACTGTGGCGGCGACAAAGCCGTCTCTTGGCTCTTGAAACGTCATCGCAACCGCCGTTCGCGCCGCAACCGGGGCGGCTGCGACCGACACGCCGTTGATTAGAACAGATCCGGCGTCAGGGGTGTACAGTCCATTGCAGTGGCGCACGAGGGTGGTTTTTCCAGATCCGTTCGCTCCGGCGAGTACGACAAAGGATCCATCGTCAATCGTCAGCGAGACGCCATCGAGCACTGGCCGACCGTCTGCAGACTGGGCCTCGTATCGATACGTGATTTCGCGACACTCAATCATGGGGAGTCACGCGGCGGTTATTGCGTCACTTCGAACGATTCCGATCGCCGCCGCGATTTTTAACGCCTCGCCAGGGAGAAAGACGAGCGCGCCAGCAGTGATCGCTCCCTGGACGGTGAAATCGAGCAAAACCATCATCCCGACCACTCCACAGGTGTAGATGACGACCGTTCCAGAGATGAGCCCAGCGAGCAACCGACCGACACCCCGCTGTGAAGGATCGACAAGCGACGTGTTGCCGTGGACGATCATTCCGATGATGACTGCCGCAATCGGCATCGCAAACAGATAGCCTCCTGTTGGACCAACCATCACGCCAAGACCCGAGGCGCGCTCGGCGAACACTGGTGCGCCGAGCGCACCGGCGAGGAGATACAGGACACAGGCACCCCCGCCCCACACTGGTCCGAGGAGTATCCCTGCGAGATAGACGCCAAGAAGCTGGAGCGTGATCGGTGCTGGCGAAAACGGGATAGAGAAACTCACCTGTGAGAACGCACCGAGTAGCGCCGCAAACAGCGCGGCACGAACGATGTTTCGCGTCAGCTCAGCACCGACCAGATCGACCTGTGATGAATCAGATGCCGTCATCGGTGAATCTCGGTCGGTCAACTCACTTATCCACATCGGTTGACAGCCCTGTCTGTGCGCATTCCCCACGGGTCGGCCCACCAGGGAGTAATCCGAGCGGACAAGAAGACAGAGAGACTTTTACAGTTCCCAAACAGACACCAGACCATCACAATATGAGTGCAGCTGGTGGGGCGATCAACGGGGAGTTTGACGATCAGTCGGGGTACGACAGCTCGACGAACCGATACCCGCCAGACTGGGACGCCCGTCGGTCCGCTGTACAAAAGCGAGACGACTGGACGTGTCAGGACTGTGGTGTCAAAAGCGGCCCACATGCGGGTGATGATGGTGTCGTGCTCGATGTTCACCATCAGACGCCGCTCGCAGAGGGAGGCTCGAACCGGCTCTCGAATCTCATTACGCTCTGTGTCGACTGTCACAACGACCGCCACGACCACGACATTACGGCCGGGCGAGACGATGTCGCCCACCAACCAGGGCTTTTCGAACGGCTGTCCGGTCTGGTCCGGTGGCTGCTGGCAGGCGTCGTCGTGCTCGCATGTCACACGCTCGCTGGAATGGTATTGCTGGAGCATCCAATTGGGTCGGGGCTGTGGGGTGTGGGCGTCGGAGCCATCGTCCTGATGACTGTTGGGGTGTTGATTCGTCCAGCAGCCGTGGCACGTGTCTACGCCGTCGCTGCCACTATTAGCGGAGCAATACTCTATACAAATCTTGACGCTGCAATCGAGATCAATGGATTCGGTGCAGTTATCGGGACCACTGGTATGCCAGTCGTGCTCGCAGTGTGCTGGTGGTGGTATCGACGATGATCAGGCAGATTGCAACAATCCAACTGTCATCGTCACGAGACCTACGGCGAGAAGAAACAACACCGGCGTCAACGAGGTCCACATAACCCACAGCACCACCGCTGGGAGACAGATAACCACCAGAATCCAGAGTATACCAAGAAACACATCACGATACCTGATCTTTACGGGATCAATAGGTCGAGTCCAGCTGATTTTCATCGCTGGCAGTTGTATCACTCATCCCGTATAACATACTTTGTTATTTAAATCATGATTATTTCATAAGAAACTTATCTTGGTACGGTATTTGTAAAACAGACGTGGTTTTCTGTGTTCTCAACGGTGATTTTCAGTCCCCTGTTCGGCGAAATAATTTTTTCTGACAGATGTCTTTGGGCGGATGGGACGCAAGCCGATCAGGCGTCTGTATTGAATACTTTCTGGAATATAGCATCATATTAACCATAAAATAGCAATAACTATAGTCATAGCGTGTTTATCTCAAATCATAGCGATGCCGAATCGACACGGCGGCCGAACTGTCGATAGACGCACTCCTTCGAACAGAAAAGAGCCGATAGCCCCAGACTGATGGCCGGACAGTCGTATCGAACCGGCGGCGCACTGTTTTCGTCCGTATTTCTCGAGCGCACGATCCCGCTTACCGACCAAGGATCGACGTGGTCACTTGGGGACGTCGATCGTGCGATGGAAACCCTGATAGCACACTGGGATGTGCCTGTAGATTCGATCGATCCGGAGCTGGCACAATCGATGGACTGGATCGAACTGGTTGTGGATACGATCACGGATTCCAACCGAATGGAGTTACGACCAGTCCAATCCGACCATTCGACAACAGATGCACCCGACGACACGACCGTTAAAATACTCATCGAGCGCGCTGGCGGGATCGCCGATGGAAACTGTAGCGCAGGGATAGGGACCCGACTGGTCAGTGCATTCGATTGTGAGCACGTCGAGTGGGCGATCGTCACCGATGGGGTCCGTTGGCGGCTCTATCACGATAAGACGCCTGCACCGTTCGAGCAGTATCACGAAATCGATCTGCTGAAGTTGCTTGCCGTAGAGAACCCTGAACGGTTTGCGGAGTTTTGTCTGCTGTTCGATCCACCCGCAACCAGGAGTGGAGAAAATTCCGTCCACGAGACGCTCACCACAGAGCACGACCGGTGGTGTACCTCGCAGTACGCAGCACTCACGGCGAACGTTCGTACTGCGATCACGACAATCGCAAACGACGTTGTGGAGCATCCACCGACCCCGGAGATGGAACTCGACACTCAATCAGTACTTGAGGGGGCTGTGGTGCTGTGTCTTCGTCTACTCGTCGTTCGAATCGCAGACGTAGCGTCGCCCCTGGACCCGATCGCCAACTCGAAGGCCCGTGATGGAACCGTCGCCACCGCTGAGAGCGAGTCCACCGGGACGGACATACGGTCAACGCTCGAGTCTCTGTTCCGACGGTTCAACGGCGATGGTGAACACAGCGAGCTAGGGACCTATCCCGGCTGGCTGTTCGATTGTACTGATGACCGTGCGACGGTGTATGATGGCGTTAACCTACTGACTCACTGCAGTTCGGAGACGCTCACGAGGGTGTGTTCGTTGCTCACAACGCGTGAAACTCCGGATGGTGAGGAGATTTTGATCGATTACGGCGTCTTCTCGCCCCGACAGCTCGGCATGCTGTACGAAACCGTTCTTGGCTGTGCGCTCGAACACAGTACGCACTCGAGCGATTCCACCATCGAATCGTTTGTCCTGGCCGATAACGACCAAACCCGAAAGGAAACTGGGTCGTACTACACGCCAGAACGGATCGTTGGTTCGATTGTCGATTCGACACTCGACGATCTGTGCGAGGCCGGGACCGAATCTGACAGATCGACCGAGACCGGTGTCTGCCCGCTT
Source organism: Halocatena halophila (assembly GCA_027563145.1). Taxonomy (GTDB): domain Archaea; phylum Halobacteriota; class Halobacteria; order Halobacteriales; family Haloarculaceae; genus Halocatena; species Halocatena halophila. Next base: position 434,079 of record CP071307.1, read on the forward strand.
GCTGTTAATCTGCTGGATCTCGCAATGGGCTGTGGACATTTTCTACTCGGTGGTGCCGATCGATTGCTCGTGCGCACACTCACGGAGGTCGATGAATCGAGATCGCTCGGAAGTCTCCGAGAAGAGCTGGTTTCACAGTGTCTCTACGGCGTTGATCGTGATCCACTCGCGGTGGAGGTGTCCAGGGCAGCGCTGTGGCTCTGGTCGCTCCCCGGAGACGGTGGGAAATCGATCGACGTGAACTGCACCACGGGAAACGCATTACTCGGAAGTACAGACCACGAGACGTTTGAAGAAAGCACCAATCTCGATCGGCACCGACAAATTGCCAACGTTGAAATCGCACGATCTGCGGGCGTCGCTATGCCCGAAGACGCCATCGAAGCGCTCAAAGCGGCCATCTCAACGGACGAGCGCTGGGAGACTCACACGAGAACCGACTGGTTTCAACGGTCCCAGGAGTTCGCCACCGAACAGCAAGTTTTCCACTGGCCGCTTGCATTTCCGTCGGTAACCGAGTTCGATGCCGTGGTGACCAATCCTCCGTATCTCCGGAGCCGGTCGATGGATCGAACCGAAAAACGGGCGTATTCGGCCCACTACACGACGGCAGAGGGGCTGTACGACAGTTACGGCCTGTTCATCGAACGGGCTGCAACGCTCGGTCGGTGCTGTTCGATGATCGTACCGAACAAATGGACGACGACCGACTACGGCGAGTCGCTCCGTCGGCTGTTGCTCGAAACGTGCTCGCTAGAGCGAATCACGGACGTGTCGAACCTCGACATCTTTCCCGATGCGAGCATCTATCCGGTGATCGTGAAATACACGTCGGACGGACCGACGACAGCGGTTACTGTCGAACGGAGAGCGCCACGCACGACGGTGACGATCGATCGATCCACAATCCAATCGGTAGCACAGTCTGTGATTCCGATTCATCTTTCGGCTTCGTTCATTCCCGTTCTTACTGCGGTGCAGTCCATCGAGCAGACGCTGGCGGACCATCTCACGATTTACGAAGGAATCCATACGGGCAATGCGCGATCGACGCTCGTGGTCGACGATCGCGTCGATGAGACCTGCGAACCACTCGTCGACGGCGAATCACTCGGTCGGTATCTCGCTAATTGGAACGGCCAGTGGATCCGATACGACAGATTGCTGCTTGGCGAGGAGGAGTACGCAACCCTTCGAGACGCCGCGAGTTTCGACCGGGAGAATAAGCTGCTCATTCGTGACATCAGTTATCGCCCAACCGCGGCGATAGACGAATCGGGATTGTTTCCGCTCAACACGCTCTACTGCGGAATTCGAACGAGCGATTCGGCCCCGTCGCTTGCGTATCTTCTCGGCGTGTTCAATTCGACGTTCATGGCGGTCTATTACAGACAGCTGTACGGGGGAACACACGTCGGCGGAGAGTATCTGCGATTCAAGCCAATGTTTACCGAAGAGCTACCGATTCCACCGCCAGATAGCACGACGATCGGTGCGAATCAGCAAGACGAGTTGGCAGAGATCCTTCCAGGAGCGGTCCCAGACACCGCTGGAGGATGTGTCGAACTGCTCGTCGAACGCGTTCGTCAGGTCATCGACGAGCAAGACGCACTTGCGATCGATCCAACACCAATGCTCGAGGCGGCGGTGCTTACGCCGCTCGAATCGCTGGATGGGTTTGCGTTTCGTGTGACCGACGAGAGTTCATTGTTTCAACAGACTGCTGACACAGTCGAGGGACTCCGGATTGGATCAGTCGACTGTGTTACGACAGGGCAGACAGTTGGACTCACCTGCACGCTTCGCTATAAACCAGAGCGCGAGCGGGCGGACACTGACCGATGGGGATACGTCGAAACCGAGCCCGAACCGGTGGCAGAACTCACTACTCAGTCTGGCGCAACCAGACGGGTCGTTCGGCGTGTCATCGAATACGCCGTCGAACACGGCAAAGGAACGGCTGGATTCCGTCGGTGTGCGACGAAAACGCTCTCGCCAGCCGACCGTCTGGGAGAGATCACCGTTCCAACCTGCAACAGCCAGGCCTGCACGGCGTTTCACAACCGACTCAAACGCTATGAGACGCTTACTCGTGAGATCGAAACGATCGAATCACTGATCGACGAACTCGTGTATGACCTCTATGGTCTCAGTTCCTCGCAGCGGTCAGTGATCGACTCACTGAGCGATTATTCGGCAGAATCGTCGCCAGACAGCGGCTCCTTGTGATCGGTTTCGTACAGCTCACGGCGGGAACTTCCTGAGACCCGACCGTGCTGGCGTTCGCTCGCCGTGGACTCGTCCTGACCAAACGGGTGGCCACCGAAGCCGTGGCGCATCAACGCAATGGCTCGATAGGTGTACTGCTGATGACCACGGGATTTGAACAGCTCGATAACTGATTGGGTGATCACTGGCGCGGGAACCTCGCCTTTGAACGCCTCCTCGATGAGCCAGTTCACCTCACCAGTGTCCTCGATGTAGTTCGGAATCTCCTCAAGCGGTGGTGTGTCATCGGCGAACTGATCGGTCTGGGCGAGTCCCGTTGCCATCAACTCGACCAGCCAGCTTTCGATCACCGACCCATTCGACCAGTTTTCGAACACCGCCTGGAGGTCGAGATCGAACTGCCCCGCCGCCAGCAGCTCGACGCCTTCGGCGATCGATTGCAACATCCCGAACTCGATGCCGTTGTGGACGAGTTTGGTGAAATGACCGCTTCCGGGGGGGCCAGTGTGAACGAGGCCTCCTTCGACCGAAAGGGCATCGAGGAGAGGCTCGGCGATTGCATAGCCGTCCTTTCGGCCACCAACCATGAAACACGCACCCTCACGCGCTCGAAAGGGCCCACCGCTCGATCCACAGTCGAGAAAGTAGATGTCGTCCTCCCAGAGTCGACGCTCTCGATCGATCGAGTCGCGCCAGAAAGAGTTTCCACCGTCGATGAGCACGTCGCCAGCCTCGAACACCGACGCCATCGACTCCAGTTCGCTGTCGATGAGGGGACCAGCCGGAAGCGAAATGTACACCACTCGCGGCGGGTCGAGATCATCACGCAGGGACTGGTACGCTCCGGCTCCGTAGACCGTAGCGCCCTGCGCTTCGAGATCAGGCTTTGGTTCTGGATCGACACCGACGACGGCAATTCCCCTGTCGATCGCCTGTGCCGCCAGGTTCCCGCCCATCCTGCCGAGACCGACAATTCCCAGCTCAGAGTCACGTACCATGGCTATGAATCGAGTATGGATATTGCACGAGACATCACCCCCTAAACATGAGGCCTGCAAACGCAACTACGATCAAAGGCCAAAGAGAACTATAAATAAATAAAATAGACTATCATAAGACATAGTAGTAATAATATATTCTATCATGGTAAAATAAACAATTCAATTTAGTAGTACTAAAATATTAGTGTTCAACTGTGCATAACTGCACCAATGCATCGGGTAGATTTCGATTGGCAGATCCCGCACGGAACAAACAACTCGTTGGTTCCATGGTGGAGCAGTAATCAGGCATACGACCAGTTCGGTATCTCCTCCTCAATTAATCGCTGGTGGACCCAAAAGCAGGAATTAATGGCCAAATCGTGGTTGCATTCGGGCATCTCCCGCAGAGGAAAGCGATGAACACGATCGATCGACTCGCCAACGCGGAGCGACCGCACAACCCGTTCATCTACGTGATGGCGATAATCGTCGCATTCAATGGGTTGCTGTTCGGGTTCGACACTGGTGTCGTCTCCGGGGCATTGTTGTACATCCGGGAATCCTTTCATCTATCGACAGTAATGCAAGAAGCGGTGGTGAGCAGTGTCCTGGTGGGAGCAATGGTCGGTGCGTTCACCGGTGGGAACCTGGCTGACCGATTCGGACGACGACGACTGACGATTTTGGGCTCGATCGTATTTTTCGTCGCCTCGATCGGAATGGCACTTTCCACCAACGTCTACGTGCTCGTCGGCTGGCGACTGATCGAGGGTGTCGCTGTCGGGTTCGCATCGATTGTCGGAACGCTGTACATCTCAGAGATCGCTCCATCGGACATCCGTGGATCGCTTGGATTTTTCCAGCAATTGATGATCACGATCGGCATCCTGTTGGCGTACGTGACGAACTACGTGTTCGCACCAACGTTTTTGGGCGTTATCGGCTGGCGGTGGATGCTCGGATTTGGTGCTGTCCCCGCGGCCGTGCTCGGGATTGGTGTGTATTTCATGCCGGAAAGTCCGCGGTGGCTCATCAACAACGGCCAGCCCGAGAAGGCAAAACAGGTGCTCAGTCGGCTCCGGAGTCACGACGAACTAGCGGACGAAATCGAACAGATTCGAAGCGTGAGTAAAGCAGAACAGAAGGGCTCGCTTGCCGATTTGCGCGAACCGTGGGTTCGCCCGGCACTCATCGTCGGTATCGCGCTCGCATTCATCCAGCAGATCACTGGGATCAACAGCGTGATCTACTACGCCCCGACGGTGTTGCAGGGACTTGGCTTTTCGAACGTGGCATCGATCGCGGGCACGGTTGGTGTAGGAATTGTCAACACCACACTGACAATCGTCGCGATTTTGCTGGCCGACCGAGTCGGCAGGCGACCGCTGTTACTCGTCGGGACCGGTGGGATGGCACTGATGTTGGTGATCCTGGGCGGGAGCTTTTTCGTTCCCGGACTTGCTGGTGTCATCGGCTGGATCACCCTCATAAGCATGATTCTCTACGTTGCGTTCTTTGCGATCGGGCTCGGTCCGGTCTACTGGCTGTTGATCGCAGAGATCTACCCGCTTCGCATTCGTGGCACCGCAGAAGGCGTCGCGAGCGTGTTCAACTGGCTGGCAAACTTCCTCGTTGCACTCACGTTCCTGTCCGTAGTCGACACGCTGGGAAAGGGAATCTCCTTTTGGATACTCGGTGCCTTCACAATTCTCGGATTCATCTTCATCTACGAGCAGGTCCCGGAAACGATGGGGCGCTCGCTCGAGGAGATCGAAGCAGAGCTTCAGGACCGAGCCCTTGTCGGTGGTGAGACGACAGGAGCGCTCCCGAAAAGTCGTGACGACATCGACCGGCCGTGAACTTATCTTTCTTCGAGTATTTCCGTGGCGTTGTCTCGTGGTTGATAGCCCAGCGTTCGCTGGGTGTGCGTAATAGACAGATACCGATCGTCGTTTCTGGAAATCGCATGCACTGTGAGCGGGCTCTCATCGATGGGTGCTTCGATTGCCCGTGTTATGCCATGAACGCAGTCTCGGTGACTGAGAAACATTGCGCGAGCAAAGCGTTTTGCGTCCTCGGGGTGGGGGCTATCGGAATCACGCTGGGTCGCTTCGAGTTGTTCGGGCGTCATGAACCAGCCGATGCGGAAGTTGACCACCTCGAGATCATAGCGCTTTGCGAAATACGCACCAAGTCCTTCACAGGCCACTTTGGTGGTGCCGTACAATGAATCCGGACGGGGTGGCGTCTCCGGATAGACCGTTGGCGCGTCTGGTGACATCGTCTCCGGTTCCGTTGGTGAATCGATGTCCGCCATGTTGACGGCGTGATTCGAACTGGCGTAGATCACGCGATCGAGATCGTTCTCTACGGCCGCGTAGTACGCGTTGTACGTGCCGTTGATGTTGGGTTCCCAGAGATCGTCCCACTCGGCGTACGGCGAGGAGTTTGCCGCGAGGTGAATCAACACGTCGTGGTCGGCAAGGACTGTAGTGAATCGATCGCGGTCGGTGATATCAAGAGATGTGGAGTCGATGTCGTCGTACGAGCTCCGAGTCAGTGCGGTGATATCGTGCCCCTCGAGTCGGTCAAGGAGTATCCGTCCGATGTTTCCCTCCGCACCAGTAATGGCAATACGAGCCATGGATGCTGAATCGATCCTTGGACACATAATCGTTGAGGCAGAAAGTGGTATGGTTCCAACATTACCACACGGTTCGACCGTGACATTCTACTGGAAAATTTCCTAAGATGGTTGGGTTCATGGGTGTGTGCATGGACGGATACACCCCGATCGAACAGTACGGTGTAATTGGTAATCTCGAAACGTGTGCATTGATCGGACCGACCGGTTCGATCGACTGGTTGTGTCTCCCGAAACTGGAGTCGCCGAGCGTGTTCGGGGCACTACTTGATGCCGACAACGGCGGTCACTTTGCCCTCCAGCCATCGGAATTCGACACGTCCGAGCAATCCTACATTGATCGGACGAACGTCCTGCAGACAGACTTCACTACACCACGCGGAACCGTTACCGTCACGGATTTTATGCCACTCTCGGCACGCTCATCAGACATGGAACCCGAAGCGCCTGGGCTCTACCGCCAGCTTAGCTGCACTTCAGGGACAGTGGATCTACGGCTGTCGTTCGATCCGCAGTTTAACTATGCTACCGACGCAGGGACCATCACGATCGACTCGGAGACGATCGTTGCCCGTGGGGGCGGCGCACGACTGACGCTCTCGGTGCCCCCAGAGTGGCAAACCGCCACAGCAATCACATCAGGGGGTGCATATCAGACGACTGCAAGCGTTTCTTCGGGAGAAACGGTCTGGTTCGTGCTCGGATTCGGCGGTCCCCCAACCGAACCAGCAGCCTGCACCTCGCTTCTCACGGAAACGGTCGAATTCTGGCGTGAGTGGCTCCACGATTGCGACGCAGAATCCTGCGTGTTCTACGGGCCACACCACGAGGCAATCGTTCGCTCGGAGCTCGCACTCAAGTTGCTTACACGCCGTGGCTCCGGCGCGATTGCAGCAGCTGCGACAACATCATTACCGGAAGCAGTTGGTGCAGGGAGAAACTGGGACTATCGATTCAGTTGGATCAGAGACAGTGCATTCACACTCCGTGCCTACGCAGCTCTGGGACACATGAGAGAAGGCAGAGCATATCTCAACCGGTATCTCAAGATCAATAACATTCGAGATCCGTCCACTATTGCTCCGCTGTTCGCACTTGAGGTGGATGGACCAACGGACGAACGGACGCTCGAACAGTTCGACGGCTATCGGGGATCGAGCCCGGTTCGCGTCGGCAACGATGCCACAGCACAAACACAACTCGACACGTACGGAGAGTTGGTCGTCGCAATTTCAGAATTGATCGCCGCCGAACCCGACGTGACAGAGCCCTATTGGGAGGCGATCGAACGGCTGGTCAACTACATTTGTGACCACTGGAGGAAGCCGGACTCTGGCATCTGGGAGGTACGGGATGGACCCCGCCAGTTCGTTTACTCCAAAGTAATGTGCTGGGCTGGTCTCAGCCGGGGGATCTCGATCGCAGCGTCGGACGATTCGATCGACGGTCCTATCGAGCGGTGGCGATCCAAACGAGATGCTATTCGCGACACCGTCCTCAAGAAAGGATACAACGACAGCGTTGGGAGTTTCACGCAAACGTTCGATGGCACCACGATCGATGCCACCTGTCTGTTATTTCCGCTGTTGGGATTCATCGACGCGACTGACGATCGGATGGAACAGTCGATCGATGCCGTGCTCGAAACACTCACAACGGCGGATGGACTTGTTCGGCGCTACGAGGAGGCCGGCGACGACCTTGACGGTGATGAGGGAGCGTTCGTACTCTGTTCGTTCTGGCTTGTCATGGCGCTCGTCGAGTGTGGGAGAACTGAGCGTGCGGCGTCGATTTTCGACGCTGTCCTGGAGTATCGTGGACCACTCGGCCTGTTTGCCGAAGAAATCGATCCCGAGACCGGTGCCCAGCTCGGAAACGTTCCACAGGCGTTCAGCCACATCGGCGTAATCAACGCTGCACTCCACCTCAGAAGCGACGAATTCGAGGAGGTGGACAGATCCCTGGAGGGTGTGCTGTGAGCTGACCATCACATGACAACTGTACAACTGTAATTTTTTGCCGTCGGTCGTTCACGCGACCGAAATTATCGTCTGTGCTACCGGGTGGCCAACGAAACGGGCGGTGTGATCCTCCCACCGCCGTGTTCACACGAGCTGAACGCCCTGGCAGTTCAGACGTTTTCGACGATCGTGTCGAGCAGGGTTTCGTTCCAGTCCTGAGCGAGATCCCAGAACATTACGCCCTGCATCCCGCGCTCTTTGGCGAACGCGACTTTGGTTGCGATCGACTGTTCGTCATCGTAGCTTATGATCGTGTTCTCTTCGGTGTTGACGAGATACGGGACGTTGCCCGGTTCGTGGAACTTGCGCTCCCAGCCCTCCGTGTCGATGTAGTTTTCCTCGAGGTCGCCGAAGTCGAACGCTCCGGTCGGATCGGCTCCGTCTTCGAGGGTGTGATGCCAGGTTCCTTCGGGGAGCCCAGAGTACGAGCCATACAGTTCCGTCCCGTTGAAGCCACGGCCGTAGAACGGAAGTCCGAGAACAAGCTCGTCGTACGCAGCCGGGGGTGCGGGTGGATACTCCCACTGTCCCGGCCAGTAGCCCGTTTCGCCGTGATCACCGGCCCAGAGTTTATCAACGGAGTATTCGGCGTAGTACTGCGCGTGATAGGTCTCTCCGTACTGGCCGTTTTCGGTCGGATGGCCGTCACCGTTCAGCGGTGCGTTCAGCCCTGCCACGTCCATCCACGAGCCAGTGAAATCGTACGACATGATCATGGCGTAATCGCAGATCTCGCCGATCTCGCCGTGGCGGAGCCCACCGGCGTTCCAGTCGGACCCACCGTTGGCAACGGAAAGCCAGTACCGTTTGCCATCTTCAGCACTGGCGGCGTCAAGTTCGTCGCGCAACGCTTCGAGCAGGGAGATGTGCGTCTCGTAGTCCGTGTTGGAGCCACACTGACAGAGTCCCTGCTGGCTGCCCGGGTGTTCCCAGTCGATATCGACGCCATCGAGATTGTACTCTCTGACGATTTCGACGGCTCGTTGGGCGAAGCTCTGGCGCGTGCTCTCGGTGGCGGCGATCTCCGAGAAGCCGGTCGAATCGGCCCAGCCCCCGATCGAGACGTGGATTCTGGTGTCGGCCGCTGGCCCGGCTTTGAGATCGCGGAACGCCGCAAGGTTCGACTGGTCTTGCTCGCTCATGATCGTCGGCTCGGCTGCGTCGGCATCGACGCCGAGGAAGGCGTATTTCACGTCAGTGAGCTTGCTCCAGGGAACGTCCGCCGGGTAGTAGTCGTGCTCTGGTGTGGCCTTCCAGCCGGGGTAGTAGCCGATCACCTTGAATTCGTCGGGAGAAGCGTCGACAGTTACGGTCGTGGTGACCGTGTCGGTCGCTCCGACGTCGTCAGTGACGGTGAGCGCGACCGAATGGGTTCCCTCCGTATCGAAGGTGTGTGAGACGGTTTCCCCCGTCAGATCGGTCGATCCGTCGTCACCGATATCCCAGACGTATTCGGTTATCGTGCCGTCGCTGTCGGTCGATTCACCGGCGTCGAACGTAACCGTTGTCCCCGGTTCTGGGACAGTAGGTGTAACGGAAATGCTTGCCGTCGGTCCCTCATTCTCTGAACCATCGTCATCATCGTCGCCGCCATCAGAGTCACAGTCGCCGAGCTTCGTCCAGACGTTTTTCGATGCGTCCGGTTCGTTGCCGCGCGTCCACCACTCCGACTGGTAGAGCACGCCCTCGTAAACGACCTTCGTTGAACCATCATACGTGGCATTCGGGTCCCACTCCTGGATTGATGAACAGTCGGCACCAGCGGCGAATCCGCTGAGAACGCCCAGCGATACTGGCACTGTCGATACGGCTTTGAGTATATCACGTCGTGATTGTTGCATTGGTTGGAAGTTGCTCGTTGGTGGTCGAAAAGCGATGCGTCCGTGCTCACCAGGGGCTCTGATCGGCCAGCCGAATGGGGCCAATCGGGTCGGCGAGCCCAGTTTGATGGCCACCGAACTGCAGTCGATCGTACTGAACACGGAGCTGGCATGGTCGTCTCCAGAGTGCTGGCTCGACTTACAGCAGGCCGTTCGCCAGCGCGGTCAACAGCGTGTGATCAACGGTGTCGTGTGAGAGTGCCCAGATCATCGTCCCACCGTAGTCGTTGTTGGTGAGCCACGTGGTTTTCTCCTGGATCGTCTGTGGTGTTTCGTGGCTGAGCAGCATGCCCTGATCTGCGTTGTAGCTGTAGGCCCCAACCGCCGTCTCATCGTACATCGTCTCCCAGCCTGCTGCGCTGAGATCGATCTGGCTCGTGGAGCGCTCGCCGCCCGAGGTCGCGATGTCCCAGTAGTCGTAAATGCCACTGGCATCCGTATCTGGTGGGAACGAACCCCCGCCTGTGCCATCGAACGGCTGGAACAGTCCGTCATCAACATCGTTGCCGTTGCCGTCCGGCGCGCCAACGCTGGCGAACGATCGTCCGTAAAACGGTGTTGCCATGTTGAGCTGGCCAGGGTCCCAGCCGTTGTCCACGTAATACTGCAGCCCAGAGGAGATGTTCCAGTCGGCCGCGTTCTCGTTGGAGTTGGCCGGGTTGTGGTGGAGCGGCGACTGGTGGGCCGAATAGCTCGACCAGCCACCCGCGTAGTCGAACGTCATGATCGACGCGAAATCTAGCAGCTCAGAGAGCCGGTCGTGTTCGAGGCCGTTGTTGCCGGCCGTCGCTCCTTCTGCGGTTTCTGGCGAGGCCGTGAGTGCCACGCTGAGATGATACTCCCGGCCATCCTCCTGCCCCGCCGCATCGAGCGCGTTGCGGACCTCCTCGATTAGTAGCGTAAACCGGTGCTGGTCGCCCTCACGAACCGTGTTCGAGTCAAGTCCGCCCCCGCCTGGATACTCCCAGTCGATGTCGACGCCATCGACGCCGGCCTCGCGAATGATCCGGACACACTCCTGTGCGAACGTTTCGCGACGGGCCTGCGTGTACGCCGCATCGGAGAAGTTACCGGAATCGTTCCAGCCGCCGATCGAGATGAGACAGGTTACGTCCGTGTTCGCCGAAATGTCTCCGAACGAGGTGACGTCGTGGTAGGATTTCGGGAAGAGGAATCGCTGTGCGTGACTGTCACTCAGCCCGGAGATCGTTCCATCGGACTCTGGAACCATGAACGCATACTGCAGGTGTGTTACCTTATCCGTCGGAATGTCGGCCGGGGTGTACTCTCGGGCGTACTGCGCCCACTGCATCCAGTAGCCCACGATCCGATTGCCCGCTGGCGATCCACCGCCACCGTCCGTTGCGACGGTGAGCGTCGTCGAATCGGTGGCTGTCGCCCCACCATCATCGGTGACCGTCAGCGAAACGGTGTACTCACCCGTTCCGTCGTAGGTGTGTGAAACCGTCTGCCCAGTTGCTGACGTGCCATCACCCAGCGACCAATCGTACGACTGAATCGAACCGTCTGTGTCCGCCGAGTCGCTCGCATCGAGCGTCACGGATTCGCCGGGGGTCGGAGACACCGGCGTGACGGTGAACGACGCGGTTGGACTCGTGTTGCCAGAGCCACCATCGTCGCTACACGTTCCCTCACGGGTCCAGGCTCCCGCACTGCTGGCTGGCTCCGTGCCTTTCGTCCACCATTGTGCCGTCCAGAGCGCACCGTTGTGGACGACCTGGTCGTCGCTCGTGTACGCCGTTGTCGAGTCCCACGCCGCGACATCAGCACACGATACCGTATGCTCACCGCCCTCCGCCGGACCAATTTCTGTCCACACGGAAGCACTCGCTGATGGTTCGTCACCCTTTGTCCACCAGTTCGCTTCCCAGACGGTCCCGTTGTGTTCGACGCGGTCGCCACCGGAGTACGCCGTGTTTGGATCCCAGGCTGGATACTGTGCTGCTGTAGCCGTGCCGACGCCCCCCATTGCGATGAGCGCCGCTGACGTGCGCAATATGCTGCGCCGTGTGTGATCGAATGAATCGTTCGTCATCGTTGGTTGTGAACGGTGATGCTGGTAGATGCTCACCGTGGACCAGCATCCCGAGTGTGATGTACGGTTCCGACTATAAAATGATTATGGATATGTATAAATCTCTGATAGATATGGGTATCGATCCGTTGTGAAACGGTTGCAAACGGATATTAGCTCACGACGGACGAAGGCGCTATCGGTAGTTCGTACGTTTCTACACTGTAAACAGAGGACTCAGACAAATTCGGGATCAGATGATGGGTCCGGTCCCATTCGTCGTAGCAATGGGATCGCTACTGACCGGGACCGACGGGACCGCGACGTGATATCACGGGTTCATACGTTGTGGACGTGACAAGCGTGTCGTATCCTCAAGACCACTGGGACCGATTGTCCAGTTGTACGGTCGTTCGTTCATATTCTGTGAACGGATCGAGGCACTCTGCTACCCGGATTGTTTCACCTGGTCACCCTATACTACAGATCGCGAGAAGTTCTCTCGGCGCGTTTTCGTATCCGTCCACCACATAATCGAACGATCATCGTTACGTAATTACAGCTGTAATGGATTTCCAGTGGTGTCCACACAGTTCATTCGAACGAGGGGCCAACGGAACGTCTAGTGGCAGTGATGTTTGTAACTGATCAATACCATCTCGACCCTCATGTCATACACAAACTGACCTATAATTATATTATCTCCCAATTTGAATAATTATTCGAAAATTATGAATAAGTTAGAAAGGAGCGTCGCAAACTAGCAATCATGGGAGCCAACATGAAAGAGCGATTCGCATCGGATATGACGCAAATATTCACTATTGGTGAAAATTTTTCTTCGAAGATACTTCCTCCTGTTTATTATCAGCAATAGTCTGTAGTTCACATCCATGTGTGCAAAATTCTTTGTATTCAAATACTCGTTGGCTCAAGTTTCTCCCTGCTGAGATCGCGTGGCAATTATTAGAATGTTTTGCTGGCACGTTGTAGTTTCCACCATGTCAGGCGTACAATTCGCATGCACCTATTTTTGTTTCTTTGCCTCAGAAATAGGAGAAACCTCTACATACTCACGACCCCACAGAGATAAATGAAATTATATATGAAATTCGTAACATCCATAAGTTTTAATATTCTATGTATTGGGGGTAAATTTATATAGAAACCCGTTATACACACTATTGCTGGTTGGTTACCGAATCCCCGATGTCGGGGGCGAGGACCAGCGAGCATCAAAATAATCCATGAAACGAGCAATTCGAGTCGCAGTGGTAACGACCATGCTGTTGAGTATGGTTGTTGCTGGGTCTGCGTCACCGGTCGCAGCTGGTTACTGTTCAGGAAACAGCGTTTCGGGAGACGATATCGACGTTGCGAACTCTGGTGGGAACGTCGTGATTGACAATGATGACGATGACCACCACGGTCACTATTATGGCGACCACTATCACGACTACGACGATGGACTAATCGACATCCTATAACAACAGCCGGAAGCCATACGATTTTTTTGCGGTATGTCGTCGTCCCACCAGTGCGTACCAAGTCACTTCGGATCAAAGCTGAACGTACGAACGCCTGATCCAGAGGACAGCTACTGCTCACGAGCGTCGTGGGGTTCGACTGTCGAATCAGACCACGACCAACGTTGAGTTGTGCTAGCGTAACCGTCCCGCGAGCCCGGTGGCTGGCGTGCTTGAACAGCGTCCTGTCGAACGTTGGCCATGGTAACTAATCCGCGCGCGAGTACAAAATGAAAGTACGCCATGTCACAGATACGAGGGTTGCGGTTTTATTCATAAAATATATCATTTCCAGAAGCATATGGTGAGTCACAAAAACGTACAGCTCATATTGCTCTCGTCTGCTTATTAATAACCATATAACGAATCACAATAGATGTGAGAGATTGCATTGAATACACCAGTATACACCTACACTTTTATCTATACAATACTTCTGCAGTCCCTCCACTAATAAAGAAATTTTGATGTTTTTATACATCCATACCACAGCTATAGTTGAAATATATACCATTGGATCGATTAACTGTCTCGAGGGATAACCCCATAGTATAGAAATCCCTACATAACAAAGAGAGAGTGACAATTAGATCACAACGGAAAAATCCACTATTATTCAAGTTCTATACATAAACAAATTTATTTAAGTTCTATCTTTATCAAATATTGAATATCTATTGGAAATAGTGGAGAATTTTCCTGAAATTCGATAGCAAATTCGATGAGGATGTGTTCCACGCATCCAGTGCAGTTACTATTCAATCAGAATGGAAAGACAAGGGAGTATGATAGTTCGGCATTCACAAAACATATAATACGTTGTGATGGAACCTAGTCTATGGAAGAAAAATCGACTCGTCGTGTTTTTCTCACGACAATCGGGGCCGCTGGAGCGGTGTCGCTCGCTGGCTGTACGTCATTCGGAGGAGGTAGCGACGATGCTCCTGCATCTCCCGGTTCGGAGACGACTGGGAACGGAGACAACTCCAACGGCACAGACGGTAACTCCAACGGGACGGGCACTGATTCGGACAATAAAAACAAGGAAGTATCAGGAAAAAGTCTCTCGACGTTCAGCGTCGAGGAGTTCAAGAACGAAGAGTGGAAAACAATTGAAGGATCTGTCAAGGCCGGTATCGGCGACGCCGTCCACGGTGGACAGTCGGTAGAGCTCTCGCCGAAAAACAACGCCAACGAAAAGATGGCAGTTGTCCGGCATGAATATCGAAATCGGAACCGGCTGGATCTCTCGAAACAAGATCTTGCACTCGCGGCGAAGGTGAAAAATCCAACGGATCAACGGATTAAGGTCCGTGCAGTAATCCGTACGGCAGGGGAGAATCTCACAAGCAAGCGCCAATTCCCGGCAAATTTCAACGGGTGGGCTCGGTTTGATCTTGGCTACGAGGATGTTGTGGACGGAACCGCTCTCGATAAAGTTGTCGGGATTGATATTCAGTTCAATCGTGGCGGCAAGGATTTCACCGTGTTGGTTGATGACTTGCGACTCATCCCAAAGGCCAACAAAGGAAAGGTAATGATCCAGCTCGACGACGCCCACATCTCGCAGTACGAAAACGCATTCGAAATCCTGAAAGATAGTGGAGTCCCCGCTTCTGTTGGCGTAATCCCTAATTCACTTCGTAATGATGACCGAATTTCGTTCGATCAGCTCAAGGAGATGGCCAACAACGGAATCGAGGTGAACACGCACGGTAAATGGCGCGCGGCCGAGGTGAACAAGCAAGTGGAAAAGGAGAATATGAAACAGGCGAAGAACTACGTCAAAGAGCTTGGATTCAAGGAGGGGGCCGAGCATTTCATTTATCCTTACGGACAGATGGATTCGCACACGCTCAAAAACGCCAAAGATGTGTTCTCTTCAGCGTACGTCCAAGGCGGAATGCCAAACAACGCGAAAAATCCTGTGAATCCACAGTTCATCTCTCGAATTGACGGAACGGCAATTTCGGGCTCACGTGACATCATCAATGCCGCCGAGGCGTACAATCAGCTCGCCGTTATCTATTTCCATGAGGTCGGCGACTACGATTCAGGCAGTGCTATTTCTGCCAATCAGTTCAAAGAGCAGATCGACTTCATCAAATCCAAAGACATGGACGTGATCGTTCCGTCGGATCTGTTCTGACAGCATCGAACTGAATTGTAAAATACCAGTACGATCTGACTCTCTGCGACTATCTTGTGGCTACAACTCAAGATCGATGTATCTCGCTTCCCAGTCGTTGCGCGCATCGATTTCTCGATCTCCACGACGGGTCACCGTATAATAGTTCGTCCGGCGATCACGTTGGCCCTTCTCAACAAGCCCTTTCTCCACAAGCGTATCTAGGTTCGGATATAATCGACCGTGGTGAATTTCTTTCTCGTAGTAGTCCTCAAGTTCTTCTTTGATCGCCAGACCGTGTGGGTCTTCGCTGCCAGCAATTACGTACAGCAAGTCTCGCTGAAAACCAGTCAGGTCGTGCATATCTCTCGAATGCTAAGATATCACATCACATATTTCTTTTGTGTACTCTTTCAGAGCGATCGAACCATTATCGGTCGGTTGTGCGTCAGTCTCCCCTGATTTCCTTAGCAATTCGTTCGAGTTTCTCGAACTCATCATCTCCATAGGCAATCACCCGAACCACGGTGAGCGACGTTGACTCGAATTCATCGATCGTTGTACAGAGTATTCTGGCTCCGGTCTCGAACTCCAATCCAGCGACGCCAGTCCCGAGCACTGGAATGACTATCGACGAACAGTCCCGGTTGTCAGCCGTGAGAAGGGCGTTTTTCGTGGCCGTTCGAACGCTATCAGCCGTCGCACTGCGATCACCATAATGGGGCATTGCCGCCGCATGAATGACGATCTCGGCTGAGAGTTCGTAGGCATCCGTAACCGCTACCTCCCCAAGATCGACTGGCCCCTGTTCGACTGCATCATCGTTGATAGGCCCGTTTGCACCCCGTCTAAGTGCGCCCGCCACCCCCGATCCCATCTGTAAACTCGTCCCGGCGGCGTTAACCAGCGCATCGGCCGCTTGCTGTGCGATATCGCCCTGAATGGTCGTCCAGTCCATACGAGACTCCTCGGTCGGCGTGATGAAAAATGCACTACCAGACGCATCTCGAAAGCCTTTCCCCTGAATTGGCTGTATCACTGGTATGGGCTTTGGAAGCTACGATGAATCAGAACAACAGAATCAAGAACTCAACACCGACAGCGACGACGTAGAAGGCGTTGCCGTCCACGAAAACGACCATGACGGCGAACTGACGTTCGAATCACAGGCTTCCACAGACGATCTCGTCGATCAGCTCAAAGCCATCAAATCCGATCGCGACGACTGAGCAAGCGTCGCGACGGTAGTGTGTTATCTTTTTATCTTTCTGAACTAAATTAGTTATCAGTCAGTACCATCCACTCCATACCTTTGAACATCACTTTTATGCTCAGAAGACATCCCTCCAAGTGATCACAGTATGCAATTACTATCACCGCAGAAAACGTTCATCGATGAAGCACTGTTTGGACTCCGATTGCTCCTCGGATTCGTGTTTCTCTACCACGGCGTCCCAAAACTGCTAGATACTACCGCAACGATCGGAGCGTTCGAATCGCTTGGACTCCCCGGTCTACTCGGACTGGTCGTTGGTGTCCTCGAAGTCGTGGGTGCAGTATTACTCATACTTGGTGTCGCGACGCCTATCGCGTCACTGGTACTCGCTGCGATAATCGTCAGTGCGATTGGACTCGTGCACCTCCCGGAGGGGTCGATTGCCGCAGGGCTCGAACGTGACCTGCTCATCCTTGGGGCCTCCATCGTGGTGTTCACCGCGGGGCCCGGTCGGTATGCACTGAACACTCACAGTCGATCGGAAACGACTGTCAGTGAAAAAGCCGAAGGCTGAACGACGATCGATTGGGATTTTTCTTGACCAGTACGAAATAACACCCAACGATTCACAGAAAGGTGGTCTGATAGATCCGTGATGGGGAGTGATCACGGCATCACACCATCGGAAACAGCGGACGAATTACTGCATGACGAACAGAACACAATCGGTGTGAAAGACACCGAATCGAGCCGCGAACTACCCTGGCGTTGTCAAGTGGTCGTGTACTATCCGGTAGGGCATTCCATCAGTGGAACGCAGTTGGTACTCTAGCGAGATGGTACTTAATTCTATTGGCCTAATTAGAAAGTTAGGCATGTCTAATCCGTAACAGAGCAACGGTATCACGTGAGACACACCACACCGTTGCCGGATAGAAATACGAACGATGAAACCTCGCCGGCGTTCAGGGTTCACACATGGCGGTTCTTGAACGGCTGCTCACTCTGCTTGCGGTGCTGTTGGCCGGAACGGCGCTTCGATGGCTTGGAATTCTCGTCGATCGCCGGATCGAGCTGTTGAATACTGTTACCTACAACATCGCCCTTCCAGCCTTGATTTTCACTGCCACATACGATCGATCCGTCCTTTCGGTGCTGACGGGCACATTGCTCGAAGGGCTGGTCATCGTGGTGGTTGGAACAGTGCTGGTCGGGTGGGTTCTCACACGAGGAGAATCAACCACGGCTCGACGGAGCGTGGCACTCGTCCAATCATATCACGCCAACATCGGATACCTCGGGCTCCCACTGGTGGCCGCGACGTTCAACGACCACGTGACTGCAATCGCCAGCGTCATCCTCGGCGTTGTGGCGTTGATTCAGGTTCCCATGACCATTGTGGTGTTGAGTTCGATGAACGATTCCAGCGCACAGTTGCGCTCTGAGCTCCGTCAGTTGCTCACGAATCCAGTGCTGGTATCGCTCATTCTGGGGCTGGGCGTCGGCACAACCGGAGTTGGTGTGCCGCCAGTTATCGCAGGCGGACTCGATGCCATCGGTGGAACAGCACTGTGGCTCGCGTTGCTCTGTGTGGGTGGTGCGCTCTCGATCGAGCGCTCTGCGATCGATCCGTGGGCAACAGCACGCGTCGTGGCGGTCAAAATCGCCTGGATGCCGTTGTTCGCCTGGCTCGTCTTTTCGATTCTTGCGGTCGATCACGCCACATTCACAGCGAGCGTCGTGCTTTTTGGCACACCAACGGCCGTTTCGACGTACGTCTACTCGAGCGAACTCGGTGGCGACGACACGTTTGCCTCCATTAACGTCTTCGTCACAACGGTGCTCTCGATTGGTTCGTTGTTCGTATTGATTCGGCTCGTTCAGTGATCGTGACGGACAAAATCACATCGAAATTTATTGCAGTGCATCCCGATGTTGCAGTAGACACCGTCGATGTACGACAGTATCTGCATCCCAACTGACGGGAGTGCGATTGCGAAACACGCCGCTCGCTACGGGATTTCGCTGGCCCAGGAGTTCGACAGCACAGTCCAGGTCGTGAGTGTCATCGACGAACGGCTGTTCGCCCACCAATTCGGCCGACCCGAGGCGGCAGCCGGTGCGTATCGGAGCGAAATCGAGACACAGTCCACCGACGCCGTCGCCGAGATCGAAACGATGGCGATGGCAGCTGGAATAGACACGACGACTGACACCGTTGCGGGCGTTCCCCACGCAGTGATTCCAGCGTACGTTACCGAACACGACGCGGATCTCATCGCCATGGGGACCCACGGCAGAACGGGTTTCGATAGGCTTTTGCTCGGAAGCGTCGCCGAACGCGTCATTCGAACCACCACAGTGCCCGTATTAACTACAGGAGAAACCACCGATACCAACGCCGACTATGACGACGTACTCGTCCCAACGGACGGAAGCAAACCAGCTATGAACGCGGTCGAACACGGAATGGCAATCGCTTCACGAACGAACAGTCGGTTGCACGTTCTCTCGGTCGTTAATCTTCCAGGAATCTCGAGCGGTCTTGATGAGGAATCCTCCATTCTCGATCTCACCGAACAGCTCAGCGACGAAACCGAGGGAATCGTGCTCGAAATCGCAGATCGTGGCCGCGAACGCGGACTCGACGTTGAGACGGTTATCGAAAATGGCACTCCCGAAGAAGAGATCGTCGATTACGCAACCCAGACAAATATTGATCTGATCGTGATGGGCACGCGTGGGCGAACGGGGCTCCAGCGGTATCTGCTCGGGAGTACCGCAGCCAACGTGGTCAGACACAGTCCCTCTCCGGTGATGACGATCGCCAGTGACGACTGAATCGTGACAGACAACCCCAGCCACGACATCCTTTTTCAGTTCCCACTCCTACCGACGAATGTGACTCTAGCGATATCTGCGACAAATCTCAAAAAATCATACGGAGAGGTGCAGGCACTCGATGGAATCTCTCTTTCGGTCGAACAGGGCGAATTCTTCGGATTGCTTGGGCCAAATGGTGCCGGCAAGACGACGTTTATCAACACACTCGTCGGATTAGTGAAAAAATCCGGCGGTGACGCATCCGTGTTCGGCTACGACATCGAATCCGACTATCGCGAGGCCCGTGACCGTATCGGACTCGCGCCACAGGAGTACAACGTTGATCGGTTCTTTCCGATCAGGGAGGTCTTGATCCACAAGGCCGGCTATCACGGCATCACCGACGAGGAGGCAGCTAGTCGAGCAGAAAACGCCCTCAAAACGGTCGGTATCTACGATAAACGAAACACGCGCTTTGACTGGCTGTCTGGCGGGATGAAACGCCGGTTTATGCTGGCCCGGGCGCTCGTCACTGATCCCGAGTTGCTCATTCTCGATGAGCCAACCGCTGGCGTCGACGTCGAGCTTCGGCACGATCTCTGGGAAATCATCACCGAACTCAATGATGCGGGTACCACGATTTTGCTCACGACCCACTACATCGAAGAGGCAGAACGGCTCTGCGATCGCGTGGCGATCATGGATCAGGGCCGAAAGCTCACGGTTGCGAGCCCTGAATCGCTGATGGAGCGAGGATCAGATACGATTCGGCTCACACTCGAGAACGCACCCAACGAGCCACCGGCGATCGACGACGAGCGGATCGAATCACTCTGGATCGAGGGTGCACAGCTCGTGGTAACAGCCAGGACGGGCGGAGAGATCGCACCCGCGTTAATCCGCGCGCTGGACCACAATGGCCACACGGTGCTCGATATGAACATCGAACGAACATCGCTTGAGGAGGTGTTCGTCTCGTTGACCAACGGTGAGGAACCGGGGAAATCGGTCACTTCCCAACAGGAGGTGGCACAGTGAGTGTTCGGACGACTGGATTGGTGACGCTGATCCATCGCGAGATCCTGCGCTACGTTCGCCGGCCATGGAACACGTTTTTGCCCCCAACGATCACGAATGCGCTCTATCTGATCGTGTTCGGTGTCATTCTCGGCGGACGGATCCAGGTTACAGGGACCAGCTACATCCACTTCATACTCCCTGGACTGATCGTGCTCGGTGCGGTCAGTGATGCCTTTCAGAACGCTTCGTTTTCGATCTTTCACGGCCGCTGGAACGAGTACATTCACGAGGTGCAGACAGCGCCGCTGTCGTACACGGAGATGGTGGTCGCGTATGTGTTGTCGAGCGCGCTGCGTGGAACGCTGATCGCCGTGTTGATCGGAGCGGTCGGTGTGCTGTTTACGAATCTACTCCCATCGATGGCTCCCATTGGCTTTGCGCATCCGTTCCTGGTCGTGGCGTTCGTCGTCGTGATCACGCTGTTGTTCGCCAGTTTTGGCGTCATCGGTGGCCTGTGGGCGGAAGATTTCGATCATCTCACGGTGATGAACCAGTTCATCATTCGGCCGCTGGTGTTTTTCGGCGCGGTGTTCTATCCACTGAATGATCTCAGTCCGTTCTGGCAGAACGCCTCGTTGTTGAATCCGATGGTGTACATGGTCGAAGGGCTTCGCTTTGCGATGCTCGGATCGAGTACGCTCGATCCGAGGGTGTCGCTGGGTGTGCTGTCGGTTGTCACTGCAGTGTTGGTCACCCTCGACGTGCAGCTATTTAAGCATGGATTCGGGCTGACCGACTGAATTCAATTGCTGTATTGACTCGTTTTGAAGCGCCAGCCGCCAGCGAGGGTCACTATTAGTACTGAACGAGTCCTTGATAGAAATTGATATTTATTATAATTCAATATTCTGGATATAGAAATATGGCCAATCACTAATGGTAGCAAGTTATGAATCCGAAAGACGTCTTAGGGAATATCACATCATAATTACCCCACCATATATGAATATAAAAGGAATCGATTGTAAGGGAAACATCCATATAAAAATTTTACAATTTATTTATAATATAATTGTTAGATATTTTTGGTTTAGGCGATATTTTCCGACAGCATTATTACTAATGTGTAACCAATACTGGTGAATTACATGCGGAAAAATACAAGCACTACTCGAAGGAAGTTCATAAAAACAACTGCTCTCGGTATGGCTGGAATCGTAGGCACTTCAAGCACCGCCAGTGCAGCCGGAAGTTCCCTACTTCAAGTTACTGGGTCGTCGAGCACTTCATCTAGATACGTTGTAAAGAACACTTATGGATCATTTTATGAAGATTCAGGCATTGAGGATGCCGATTATGCTGGAGATCGAGTAGTTGGTACAATGTATCAAAAAAGAGATCAATATACATATGATGGAAAAGTCTCCTACCTTAATGTAGCAGACGGTTTAAGTGGAAGCGATCCGAAAATACATATAAATATTGATTATAATAATTACGTCACTATTAAAACGGATAATGGGGCAAAATGGGACTATTCATTTGTTACACATTCAAGTATAATGAAAGGAGATAAAGCTGAAAGCGGTGATACCATCAGAGAATCAAATGGAGAGTATATTGTTGAGGGGCAGATTTTAGGAGGTAGAGTGGATAATTTCTATTTCCCCAACAGCTTGAATGTGATTGATTTTACCGTATCATCTGAATCCGGTAATCATGTGAGCTTTAATCTTCTTTAGTCTGGTGAGAATAAAACCCGTATCGGCTACGGTCCCTCCCTAGGTACTTCCAAACTCAGAACTGACGAACTGCCCTCACATCTGGTCGAGATCTGATTCTGTGTATTTGTTTAATCTGCCACCAATCATTATGAATATAAATCTAGGTAAGTAAATTATTGATGTATGATTCATTGTGAAATTTTGTATAGTGAGTGAACTGAATAATAGTGTATTGAACGACCTGTTTAATCGTCGTAAACCCCCGTTACATGTAGACAGAGCAGCGATTTTACATCTTCCAGCTGATCATCAGACAACCTATCCAACTCTACACTTCGTATTTGTTGTGGCGAAGGAGCTAGTTCGTGGAAAGACCGTCGCTGCGACCAGATGGTTCCTCTCAGTCCGTTCTGGCAGAACGCCTCGTTGTTGAACCCGATGGTGTATATGGTCGAAGGGCTTCGCTTTGCGATGCTCGGATCGAGTACGCTCAATCCGGGGGTGTCGCTGGGTGTGCTGTCGGTTGTCACAGCAGTGTTGGTCGCCATTGACGTTCAGCTGTTCAAACGTGGGTTCGGACTGACCGACTGAGTTCAGGTGCTAGATTGACTCGTTTTGAAGAGCCAGCCGCCGGCGAGTGCCACTGCCAGACCTGGAAGGGCTTCTACGAGATAGCTCGAGTAGTGGTTACAGCCATCGTCCCAGGTGAGTGAGAGTGATCCGAGATCCACGCCGAGCGAGTGATAGTTTGGTATCCAGACGCCCAGTAGCTGCCAGTGGTCAGCGTGTGTTGGACAGCCAACCGCCGTACTCTCCGTCGGCATGAGCAAAAATCCGATCGCAAGCACGATGCCGACGGCGAGGAGCACCATTGCTGTGAGATGGCGAACGAAGTGGGTGGTCATCCATGTTGGTGCGGGTTCATTCGGTAAATGCTTTTTTGAAGAATGGTTGGCGGTACAATTGTATACGAAGGGCGTTGAGTGAGCGGAGGGGTGTGGTCCCGTTATGGAGCCATTCGTGCTATCTGTCCGTCAGGGCGTAGAGATGGTTATTGCATACAATATACAGGTTATCGCCGACAAGAGCTACTGGCGAGAAGGATACAGCCATATCATTTGGAGAGAACCGCCATCGAATATGACCGTCTGTAGCATCGACAGCCACGAGGCCCTGTGTGTCATTTCGGTCACCCCCGGTAGGAACGTAGACGACGCCATTAGCGACGGCCGGTAAGCCAACGGAGGGCTCCACGGTTCCTCTGGAGATTTCGCTTCGCCATAGTTCGGTTCCGTTCTCACCATCGATTGCAACGAGCCAATTTCGAGCGTTCCACACAAATCCAGCGTATACGATCCCATCGGCCACGGCGACGGAGGCCGGCTGGGTCAGCATTAATAGTATCTCCATTCCGATTTATCTCCGTCCACCTAATGCAATCTTCCTATTTGACATTCACATCAGCGTTGAACGCCGCGTCACAGTGCCCACAGACGTACAGGCCACGTTCAACACGCTGACCGTCGTAGTTCCTGGTGTGCTTCTATAGACATCAATATAATTCATTATACTGCTTTTTCAGACCAACTATTAAACTATTGTATAAAGTATTTTGGAGAATATAGTAAAATAACAGATATAGAACGATTACTATCAAACTTATCCAGGCATATATCTTCCAGAGCTGAATCGCCTTCAGCAGTACCTATCGACACACGAGTGAGCCCCAATGCGGTTTCCGGGACGAGCTCGCCTGATTTGAGAGCACCGTGATCTGGCTGTCCAAAAGGGCTATGAGATGTACGTATGTCGGGAGAAATTTTCAACTTCTGTCGACGGTATGAGTATCCCACTTCATTCTATGTAATTCATAATATAGAACATTTATCTACTATATTAATTTATGTCTATTATGGAATGATTTATTAGTGTTTATATTGTATATTAGCATAGGCAATCATGACTTCCACCCCGTTTACCATCGGGGAGACCGTTATTGACCGGGATACGTCGATTGCTCCCCTGGTGGTCGTCGTGGCTATGCCGGAGACTCCCGCGTCCGATTGGCTTACGTATGGTGGCCACACCGTCGCTAGTAGTAACCCCAAGTATCCAGCAGAGGCACCTACCGTTGTCGTCGTGTATGCCGATGACGTACCCACCTATCTCTCCGAGTGGGATGAGGAGACACCACTCACGGAGGCTGACCTCCAGGAACGTGGCATTTACTACGAGGGCTATCCTGCGCCACGACTTACCTCTGTCGAGTAGATAATGAGGTTTCACTGACGGAGTAAGGTCATACTGTTCGTCAATTCATCCACCGTAGAGGCCAGAACAATCGGGATTCGTCCGACGACAGCTCCAGAAACCGGAGTTTTCTACGTATCTTCGTTTGGCGTAATTCAGAGAAGATTTTCAGTTCGAATTGTTTCTAGATTTCGGCACTCATCTCGGAACTTCCATACACGGACTTTAAAACGCATCTTCTCGAACGTTGTGACAAGCACGAAACGGACGGCACCCAATTCCATCATTATTTTTTATACCTTGCCGAGATACTCCCAGCTTGTCTTGCCGTTCTCATATGTGACCTTCCATTTATATGGTCCGTGCAGGTCACCGTCGGTACACTTGCAGTTGTCCTTACCACATAGCTGTTTTTTTGTGACGATCGTCCCCTCATTTGTCTGTTCAACCGACTCGATCGTATCATCGGTCTCGATTGCTGCTGAAAGCTGTTTTTCTCGGTAATCAAGCAATTCTTCAATCCACGCACTGAGGTCACGAAGTGATTTGCTGTCTTGTTTGGGCACCCCTTCGGCGATATATTTTGGGAGCGATTCGGGGGCTGGTGGGTGCGATGGCATCTTACCAATGATTATCGCACCCATCCCGTATCACTTCTTGGTAAGACAGAATCCTTAGCCAACCGCTCTGGTGAGTGATCACAGAAGTAGGTCACAATCCGTCGACTCTCATAGCGAACTTTCCTCCCCGGATTTCGCAGTTGTCATTATATTGAATTTCCTATATGTTTCTTCACAGTAGATCGATAATGGGTGAGATTTATTTATCAGTCACTTGTGCTTCTATCTCACCGTCTAGTTGCACTCATGAAGGACACCCTGAAACTACTCTGTACGGGAGATCTTCACCTCGGCCGTCACCCGAGTCGGATCCCCGATGATCTGGATAGTCCCGAGCTGTCGCCGAAAGCTGTCTGGCTGTCGACGGTCCAGAGGGCAATCGATTGGGATGTTGACGCGGTCGTGATTGCTGGTGATGTTGTTGATCAGGAAAACCGCTATTTCGAGGCGTATGGAGCGTTCGAAGACGGGATCGCTCAACTCGACGAAGAAGGGATTCCGGTCGTCGTCGTTGCCGGGAATCACGACTTCGATGCCCTCCCAGATATGGTCGATGCCCTCGACTCCGACACGCTCCACTTTCTCGGGAACGGTGGTCAGTGGGAACGCTGGACGCTCAAACGAGACGACGGGCCGGTCGCACACTTCGATGGCTGGTCGTTTTCAGCAGAACACGTCTATGAGTCTCCGCTCAAGGAGTACGAGCTTCCAGCGGCCGATGACACACCCCAGATCGGAGTGGTTCATGCCGACCTCGACTCGCGAGGGAGCCGATATGCACCGGTTCTGTCCAGCGACCTCCGAGACACCGCAGCAGATGTCTGGCTACTCGGTCATATTCACAGTCCGGGTATCCAGATTGAGTCGCGTCCACTGACGTTGTACCCGGGGTCTCCACAACCGCTCGATCCAGGTGAACAGCGATCCCATGGCCCGTGGATGATTACGATCCCTGAAAACGGAGACGAACGTGCTGAACAGATCTCCCTGGCTTCAGTTCGTTATGACCAGATTTCGGTCGATGTCTCAGGTGTAGACGACCCCCACGCGGCGACCGCCGTAATTTCTGAGGCAATCAAAGAACACGTTCGCGCCGAGCTCAATGTGAAATCACTGGAGCTCAGCCTCGTTCGGATTCATCTTACCGGACGAACGGCTGCCCACTCGGCGCTTGTCGATCGACATCGGTCGATGGAGCGTGACCTCGGATTTCGGGAGGGATCGGTTTCGGTTCGGATCGAATCGATTGACGTCGATACCCGTCCGGCAATCGATCTCGAAGACCTTGCAAACGGAGACAATGCAGCGGCATACCTCGCTGATCTTTTGCTCGAGATCGAGAACGGTAATCCTCACGAAAACTACGGCAGATTGATCGATAGCTCGGTAGCCGCTGTACGGAAGGCTCACAGTGCGAATGCGTACACCCCGCTTCGACGCGAAACCGAACTGGACGATCCGAACGACGCTGTGGCAATCGAACAGCTCGAACAGCAGGCACGGGTGCTACTCGACACCATACTCAGCCAGAAGGAGGGAACAGCATGACCAGAGATCCGATCTGCTTCGAGGAGATCCAGATCGTCCAGGCACCTGGGTTCGAAACTGGTGGCTTCACTGTCGACGACCTTAGCCCCGGCATCAATGTCGTTCATGGACCGAACGCAACAGGAAAGACAACGTTCGCTGAGTCGCTCGAATCGCTTTGTTGGCCAGAGGTTGCCGACAACCGTGCATCTCTCGTGGGGCAGTTCTCGCTGAATGGTGATGCCTTGCGAGTTGAAGTCGACAATGGACGCGCAAGCTATCAACGAGACGGTCAGGAGGTGAACGGTCCGAGCCTCCCTCCGGCCGAGCAACGCGACCGCTACCGCCTCTCCCTCCACGACCTGCTCCAGCGAGACAACACCAACGAATCATTCGCCGAGATAATCGAGCGAGAATCCGCTGGTGGCTACGATCTCTCTGGGGCATACGACGCGCTCGGATATTCTGAAACTCCAAGTCGGGCCAACAGGAACGTCGTCCAGAATGCCAAGAAGGCGGTTCAGAAGCTGCATGAGGCACGGAACGATGTTTCCAGACTCCGAAAAGAGCAAAACGAACTCTCCCGACTGCGTAGTGACCAGGAGGCGACACGCCGAGCCCAAGAACGATCCGAACTGCTCGAGCAGGCGATAGATTACGCACAGGCGAGAAACAAACTGGAACAGGCTAAATCGAGGCTCGAGACGTTTCTCGATGTATTAGATCAGGTCGACGGTGACGAAATTGAGCGTGTTCGATCTCTTGAAGATGACATCGACGAGTGGACCGACAAAAAAGATGCGGCAGAGAAGACAAAAGCAAACACTCAGGAGCGGCTTGCTGGGGCTGCACTTGTTGAAGTCGACCTCCCGACAGGTCGTATCGACCATCTGAAATCGCTTCGCGATGATCTCGACTCTGCAGAGGACCAAAAACGCGGTCTTCAAAAAGAGCTGGCTGCTGCCAAACGGCAGCGAGAAACTGCCCGGGAAGATATCCCGCTAGATGTTGATACCAAAGCGCTCGTAGCGCTCGAACCAGCCACGTGGAAAACCGTCTCGAAGTTCGCACGAGAGGCCGAAGAACTCAAATCCGAACGAAAAACCCGAGAGGCCGTCCAGCGACTGCTGGAGGACGGAAACGCACCCGAGCCCGATCTATCCACCCTCCAACGTGCGAGTCAATCGTTGGAGGAGTGGCTGGCTGCTTTCGTTGCTACTGAGTCGAACGACGGTTCGGAAGCATTTCGAATTGCTGTGTTCTCGGCCGTTTCTCTCGCCTCAGCGGGCGTTGTGCTGGGGCTTTTGGTACATCCACTGTTGTTTTCCATCCTGGTCGTCGCTGCCGGTATCTTTTGGTATGGGCTGTGCGCTCGCTCACAAACCGAAGATACAGACAATTTGCGAAAACCGCACCGCGAATCGTTCGAAAAGACAGGCCTGAAACAACCAGAGGCGTGGAACGAGGACCAAGTTCGATCTCGTTTGATTGAGCTGTACGACGCAATCGCAGAGCAAAAGCTGGCCAAGCAACGTTCTGAATGGCGCGATAGTCTGGCGACCGATTCGGAGGCGCTCGAACGGAAAGCGCAGTATCTGAAAGAAACACATGCCAAGCTCAGAAACCAGTTGGGCGCTGCTCCGGACGTGTCTGCTGTCGAGCTAGCTGTGATCTCCAGGCGAGTACTCGACTGGCAGCAAGCCAACGACGAGGTTGAAGGAATTCAAGCGAGCATCGACACCGTCGACGAGCAGATTGCGACCATCCGCGAAAAACTTCAAGCGAAACTCGTCTCCTATGGGTATGACGATGTCCAGAGTTCCGGTGAGGCGACCGAGACAATCCGTAACCTCGAGAACCGCAAACAGCAACACGACGCCGCACAACGGAAGCTCGATCAGGCTACAAAGACGATTCAGGAAGCGACCGGGAAAATAGACACACTGGTGGATGAACGCGACGAGATCTTTACAGATCTGGATCTTGATCCCGATGACCACGATACGTTGGAGAAGCTCTGTGAGCGGGTCGATGCGTACGAATCGGCTACGGAGGCCCTACGAGAGGCCACCATTCGGGCGAACACAGAGGCCAAAGAACTCGAAGATTGCCCAGGCTTCGAACCGGAGCTCAAAGAACAGACGGTAGATGCCCTCAAAGAAGAACTTCGTGCCGCAGAACGGACTGCCGAAGCGTTCGAGGATCTGCAGTCACGGATTGCCGATATCAAAGCGAAGATCAGGCAGGCAAAATCCCACGATCAGGTCGAAACGGCACTCACAGAGCGTGATCGGGCGCTCGATGATCTGAACGATCAACTTGAGGACGACTGTGCTGCGATGGTCGGCGATGTACTGGTAGAACACGTACAAGAGGCGACGATGGAGACCAGTCGCCCGGACGTCTTCGAGCGTGCTCGTGAAATTCTGACAACGATCACTCGCGGCAGTTTTCGGTTGGACTTCGATGAGACCGACGCCGAATTCCGTGCCTTCGACGAAAGACGACAGAAGGGACTCGCACTCGATGAGCTTTCGAGCGGTACTCGGGTGCAGGTCTTGCTCGCCGTGCGAATCGCATTCGTCGAACAGCAAGAGCAGGGAGCGCAAGTTCCACTCCTCCTCGATGAGACGCTTGCCAATACCGACGACCGCCGGGCAAAAAGCATCATCAAGTCAATGATTGAACTCGCCCGAAACGGTCGCCAGGTCTTCTATTTCACCGCACAGGGCGACGAAGTGGCAAAATGGACTGGGGCATTACAGAGCACGAACGGCGTTGATCACGAAATTATCGACCTCACAACGGACCGCGATGTCGAGGACGCCGTCCATATCCCCAAACTGGAAGCTATCGAATCGTTCACTTCGAAGGTACCCAGTCCCAACGGTCACGACCACGAAACCTATGAGAAAGAGCTCGGGGTAGACCCATTCAATCTGCACCGTGGCGTCGAGACGGCACATCTGTGGTACGTTGTCGATGATGTCGACACCCTCCACCAACTCTTAGAGATCGGGGTCGAGCATTGGGGACCGTTGAGCAACATGCTCCAGTGGGGCAACGGCTCCCTCCACGCAGTCAATTCCGATCAGGTAACGATAGCACAGGAGAACGCTGCAGCGTTGGGCGAGTTCACAGACGCCTGGAAGATTGGCCGTGGCGATCCCGTTGACCGAGCAGTTCTCGAAGCCTCTGGCGCTGTGAGCGAGACCTTCATCGACGAGGTCACTGCGCTTGCCGAATCGGTTACCTGGGATGGAAAGCAGATCGTCAAGGCACTGCACAATGGCGAGGTGAACCGCTTTCGGAGCGAGAAAGCGGACGAACTAGAAGCGTATCTCGAAGCGAATGGATACATCAAGCCTCGTGATACGCTGGACAACGGCCAGATTCGTGCCCGTGTCATAGAAACCTACGTCAGCGACGGTGTCTCCCGGGAAACGGCAAAAGACAGAACTGACGAACTGCTTTCACGCCTGGGTGAGGTCTGACTCCATTACCCTGTTAAACACTTCAATTCCATTACAATTATGATATGGAATTCTGAAGTCACGCTCAGAGAAACGCGTTCCAGTGGATACTGTTTCAGAACACACATATGAGACGATAGCGGCCGAAGTGGCCTCAACAGCAAGCGGGTATACCTTTCAAGACGCCATCGGGAGCACTGTAATCCTTTCAGTACGGTTCTATGAATCGCTCCGCTTTCATCCGCGAAAGCCGCATCGCGTTGCCGGTCACACTGAGACTCATCCCCATGTCGCCGACTACGACCGCCAGCGCGACACTTACTAGACCCAACGGGACGCCGAGCGCAAGCAGAGCCTTCATGCCAAGACTCCCCCAGATGTTCTGGCGGATTACACCATTCGCTTTGTTCGATAGCGCGTAGAGGTACGGGAGCTTGCCAATGTCGTCACCCATCAGCGCGATATCGGCGGTTTCGAGCGCGGTGTCCGTACCGGCCGCACCCATCGCGATACCAACGTCGGCAGTCGCCAGCGCGGGGGCGTCGTTGATACCGTCACCGACCATCGCCACGGTGCCGTACTCCGCCTGCAACGACGCTACTGCGTCCACCTTTTCGTCGGGGAGTAGCTCAGCACGGTACTCGTCGACGCCGACGCGTTCGGCGATCGCACGGGCGGTCCCTTCGTTGTCGCCGGTACGCATCACGACGTGTTCGACACCCAGGTCGTGCAAGCGTGCGACTGCCTGTTCGGCGGCCGGTCGTATCTCGTCAGCGATCGCAATAATACCGACCATTTCGGTGTCCGTGCCGACGAGAACGACCGTCTTGCCCTCGTTCTCAAATCTCGTGATCGCCCCATTTTCGATGTCGGCACAGTTCTCGGGGGGCACCTCGGCAACCGTACCACCGTCGGTTCGGAGATGGACATGGGTGAGGTCGAAGCCCAATTCCTCGAAAAGCGCTGGCTTGCCCACATAGTATGTCTCATTGCCGACGTCCGCACGGATTCCCTTCCCGGTGATGCTCTCGAAGGATTCAATATCCGGCAGCTCTGTGACCTCCGCACTGGCCCGGAAGAGGATCGCCTCGGCGATGGGATGTTCGCTCCGCTGTTCGAGTGCTGCCGCGTGCTGGAGGACCTCGGTTTCGCTCGCACCGTCAAGTGCCACGACGTCGGTGACGGCGAGTTCACCCTTAGTGAGGGTGCCTGTCTTATCAAGCGCGATGGCGTCAACTTCTCCCATCGCTTCAAGGTGGTTACCACCCTTGACCAAGACGCCGTTCTTCGCAGCACTCGTAATCCCCGATACCACGGAGACTGGCGTCGAAATGACGAACGCACACGGGCAGGCAATCACCAGCAGAGTGAGCCCACGAATGAACCACGTCTGCCAGCTTCCACTGACAGTGTGGGAGTAGCCGGCGAGACTGACGGTGGCATCGCCGCTGATGAGCAGCGGTGGGAGTGTAGCGGTTAAAATTGCCAAGATGACGATTACTGGCGTATAGTAGCCCGCGAACCGATCCACGAATTGCTCTTTCTCAGTCTTCTTTTCCTGTGCGCCCTGTACCAGCTCGATGATCTGTGAGAGTGTCGACTCGGCAGCTGTCGCGTCGGCCTCGAACTCAAGGTAGCCTGCCTCGGTAATGCTGCCGGCGTAAACCTCATCACCGGCGCTTTTATCAACAGGGACACTCTCACCGGTTATCGGCGACTCGTCGACAGCACTCTCGCCGTCGACAACCGTCCCATCGAGGGGGATTTTCTCACCAGGGCGGACGATGACTGTCTCGCCGATTTCGACCTCCTCAGCGGAGACTGTGACCTCTTCGCCGTCGCGGCGGACGGTGGCTTCGTCGGGTGACAGTTCCATCAATTCGCGGAGAGATCCCCGAGCCCGGTCCATCGCGTAGTCTTCGAGGAGTTCTGCGGTGCTGAACAGGACTGCCAGTGTCGCTGCCTCGACGAAGTAGCCGATTCCGGTGGCGGCGATGATGGCCGTTCCCATCAGCAGGTCAATGTCGAGACTCAGATTCTTCGCCGAGTAGTATCCACTGTGGACAACCGGGAGACCGCTGACGGCGACCGCGACGAGAAAAAGGCCATCGGCGAGGTGGATTGGATAGTCGAGCACGCTCGCGATAGCGAGGTTTTGTCCCGTGAGCACGAATTCGAAGAGGAGTCCAAGTGTGACGAACGCTGCTCCGATCCACGTCTTGATGGCGCGCGAACTCCTCCAAACGTCGGAGGGAGGAGCAATCCCCACTTCGCCGTCAGCTGACTCGTCACCGCCGTTGGTTACCTCATAGCCCGCATTCTCAACGGCACTGACGACATCGGTCTTCGTGATGCGGTCAGGATCGTAGCTAATGGCAGCTGTACCGGTGGTCGGCTGGAGCGTGGCCTCAAGGACGCCATCGACTCGTTGGAGGCTTTTGTCGACTTTCTGTGCGCACGACGGACAGTCCATCTCGGGGACGGTGAGGCGGACAGTCAGCTCCTGGCGCTGTCTGCCTCCGTTTGCCTGCCCCGCTGCATCCGGATTCTCTGTCATCACCTAACGGTAGGAGCGAGAGTTCGATATGCCTTTGTTGGAATATTCCAATTTCGCCAATCAGTGCGATGCCAGTCGTTCGTTTGCCCCTCGTTTGCCGGCAATGTACTGTTTCGCCAGATGTTCCTCCGCCCGCCGGAGTCGATAGGTAAGCGTCGACCGCGGCACACCGAGATGCTCGGCCAGTTCGACGCCGTCTACCTCTCGCGGAGATTCGTAATAACCGTGTTCGACAGCTGCTTGGAGTGTGGCCTCTTGTTCTGGGGTCAAACCAGACTGTGTTCTATCATTTCTCCCTGCTGCGGTCGTCGTGTCCGCGGTTCTGAGCATCTCCATCTGGGCACACTCCCCGACAGCCACTGTAAGATCATCGAAGAACGCTGCCACGTCGCCGTCGCCGGAGTGAATGAGTCGCCACGTGTAATGGCGACCCTCGTGACGGGTCTCAAACAGCACACCGTCACCGAGGTGGTCGCGGGCGATGTGAGGAACCGATTCGCAGGCGGGGGTGCGCTCCCAGTCGGAGTAGAGGATGAGCGTATCGTCAGCGCGATCAAGGACACGAGTGGTTTGTGTGGCACCACAGTCTTCGGTCACCAGACAGTCAGCGTAGTAATCACCGTTGAGAAAGGCGTCCTCAATAGCTTCGAGCGCAGCAGGGGTTCCAGTGGCGTGGTCTACCCGCCAGAGTTGGTCGGCAGTGGCATGGAGTGAGAGCGAACGGACGTGGGCAGTGGGATGGTCGGCGAGGGCGTCCGCTACCCTGTTGCATCCCGGTTCGTATTCGAGAGCGAAAACGAGTTCTCGCATATCCTGTATACGGAATGCGACGATATAATCCATAGTGAACTACTCATCGCCATTGTCACCACTTTAGCCACACATTATTACCATAATTTCGATATTACAGGCATTCTATTTAATAATCCGAGAAATCGGTCATGTGCATCTACTTCATCGATATGTTTGAACGGATTACTCCCCCACAGTTTTCGGTATTCAACGATGAGCGGGGTCGTCCGGTACTGATAGGACGGCACTTCGGGGAGCAATCTCGCTCGTTCGGCGTGGTCTTGATATGCCGACGTGTTGGTAATCTCATCGAGTGCTTTCTCGGATGTGTTGACTACGCTGCCGAGATTGCTGCCAATCTCGAACCACCACTCATCAGAGACCGCAACGGTTGCGGTTCCGTTGTCGGCAGTGAGAAGCTGCGCTGTTCCTGTTTCGAGTTCAGACACCAGCCGATCCAGTCGGTCTGGATCGTTGGACAGCCATCGTTGGACATCCTCGTTTGTGAAGTCTGAGGAAAAGCTGCTACTATTAGAGCCGATCCACCAACTATAGATCTTCCCTGCGTTGGTTCGGTGGGCTGGTGGAATGAGAAACTGCGGTCGGTTGAACACTGTGATGAACACCGAAAGCGGGAGACAAGCAAACCCGATCCCGACAATCGCTCCGAAGAGATCGTATATTGGTCTGGGAAGTGCTACGATAGAATCAAGCCCCATCCAGATCGGGCCTACAACCCCAACCGCAAACAAAAACACGCTGAACACCGGAAAACCGCGGATATCGACAGGGACTGCGAACAGGGCTGAGGGCAATACGACATCGTCTACCTCGCCGGCCCAGACAAGGAACGCGTATAGAAAATACATGAAACAGATTACCATGAGTGGAATCGTGAAGATGGTAATATATACTATTCCGAAATCAATCTCCATCTGTTTTCACAGTAAATTGATCATTCGAAGCTATTAGGTGTGTTGTATCTCTATGGTCGGTGAGGTTTCCATCAAACCTGTAGGATTTCGACTTGCACGTTCTATAACCAGAGACGTGCCGATGTCGTCCTGCAGTAGACGAAATAAAGTGGATCGGTTTAGTCTGCTAGCGTATGACTCTTATATTCGACGGTGACTCCTTCCTTCCACCGTTGTCTGGCAAGCTCTCACGAGATGCTACCAGTATTCGTTGATGCAGCTCACGGCAATTCCCAGCAGCGTCTTGGTCGGCGTGTGGTAAAGGGAGGCTCAATTAACGGTGCGTCAAATACAGAACAGGTTCGCACGCTGTTTCAAAGCGAAGAGCAACTGCGATCGGTATCCGACTACTCTATAAATCAACGCATTGCAACGATTCGGGATGAGCTTTTAGAGCGCCGCCAAAGCGAGATACAGCACCAGGTGAACAATTTAGAGGAGTATTCTCAGTCAGAGCGAGAACGCATCAAGCAACGTATCGATGAATACGAACGGAAGGCAACAACGGGGACAATACTCGGATGGGTTAATTCTTATTCAACCACTGCAACCCACACCAATCCCTCAAGAAAAAGCTACAATTTAGGAACGGACAAATCCAAAGAGCTCCCCAACGACACCTATATGGATTATTGGCCAGTGTATTGTTGCCATGCCAATTACGCAGGCAAAATCGCTCAATTTGCTCTACGACGAGGTCCGTGCCTATGATCTCGTCATTGTTCCTGATGCACCACTTGCCAGTGGGTTAAACCGACGGCTCGATCATGCTCATCTCGGTACATTTGCCATTACGCCACGACGACTGGCAGCGGGCCGTCGTGTGCGTGTTGAGGACCGAAGCGCCTTTCTCGAGATCGTGACGACAACGGATCTCGAATGGAAACGAGCTGCCTACGCGATCGGCAACACGCTCCAATGTTGGGAGCACGAAGGTCGTGTTGAGGCCATACTTGACTACGACGCGTACGCCGGCTACACAACAGAGATCACTGTCGAACAGCTCTCGACGCTCGACACGACCTCCCGACGACTTGATGAATACCAGATTGGCGACGACAAAGACGTCGCTGTCATCGGAGACGACCAGCTCACAACCCTTGAACGATCGATTCTTCCCACACAGTACGACAGGATCGATCCATTCACTGACGACACATTCGATCGACCGCCATTTCACATCTTCAACTCGAGTACAGCCATCGTTGACGCTGTGCTCAACAACGTCTGTGCTGACTACGCAGAAGACGTTGCAGTCATCGTAGATCGCGACAGCGAATACGCAACGCTCGTCGAAAGCGAACTCGAAGCCGCCGATATTCCGTTTATCGGTGGACCAGAGTTCGCTGACGAACAGCACCATCGTGGCTTCGTTCAATTTCTTCGCGCTGCCACTCGCGGGACAGAAACACGTGTGAAAGCAATACGTTCCGTCTTTTCTCGCCTCGGGATCGCTGTCGATATCGAACATGACGAAAAGCGGCTACAAAACGTCGACACCGACAGCCTCACGTGGTTTCAGGAATTCAGTGCAGAGATTGCTGACACTACCTTTGCTGGCGCACTTACTGCGTACGAACGACAGGCTGGGATTTCTCTGGATGCGTTCCGGGACGAGCTCAAGGCGCTTGGGATTGCCACCGACACCGTCACCCGACAGGGAACTGACCGACTCGAATTCTACCTCCAGACGTACGACGTCCCGATTGAGCGCGAACACGAGGGGGTGCTTCTGGCCGACGCAAAGTCAGCAGCCTACGTCGATCGCCCGATTGTATTTTACCTGGGCCTCGACGAAGCATGGACACACACGCCACCTCCTCGCCCATGGGTCGACCGCGACAGCGAATTCGCACGGAATCGGTCGCAGTTTCAGCTCCTCCTGCAGAACGGCATCGAACAGTATTATCTCGTTCAGGACACGGTCGGGGGGGCACCCGCTACGCCGTGTCTCTACTTCGAAGACCTCCTTGAGGTCGACTTCGAACGCTTCAGTGATCTCGACACAGTGTCTCACGGACGGACATTGCGTGCGACCCAGACGGGATTCGAGAAAGAATCGCTCGACGTTTCGCCAATCCAGATCGATACCATCAGTCAGTCCAGTCTGAGTACGTACGTCAACAGCCCCCGTGATTATCTCTTCAGTCGGCTCCTCGACAGCCCAGATACGGATTACTTCAAGGAGGGGAATCTCTTCCACGATTTCGCCGAATTCTACGTCAACCATCCCGACCTGATCGATGATGAGCCCATCGGTGAGCTCGTCGATGTGATGCTCGATGAGACAGCGCCATTCGTTCGGCGTGTCGATCGGCCAACGCGTCGTACCAGATACCGAATTGGGCTCGAAACAATCATCGAGCTGCTCAATGCGCGTCCGCCAGAAGGTGACGATCTGCTCACCCCGACCAGCGGATGGGAGCAGAACTTCTTCGCAGACCATTTTGACAAAGCGGTCGATTCGCCGTTCACCGAGCGCTGGTTCGAGAACGAAGCACTCGGGCTAAAGGGCAAGATCGATCTCGTACACGGTCCGACCCACCTTCTCGATTATAAGAGCGGAAGCCAAAAACGGGCATCCCAGGTCGTCAAAAGCTCAGCGCTCGATCCGCCGAGTGACACGCCGAACTTCCAGGCACTCCTCTATCTTTCCCACCGGCGTAGCCAGCGCCCGGGCGAGCAGTTGCAGTTCACGTTCTTTCACTTCCTCGAGACCCTCGACGATGTCGTCGCTGGTGAGACAGACGTAGACGAGACGCTGACGACGATCGAGTATCATCCAACCACGTTCGAGGAGTACGCCCAGTCGCGGACGATGTTCGAAACGCTCCGCGACGATGGAGCGAAAAAATGTCAGAAGACGCTCTCGCAGATCGAGTACGCTGAGTATCAGGGTGTGTTCGAGAGGGCTCCACTACCAGCGACACGCAACAAAGATGAGCTCATTGACTCCGAGTTCAGAAAAACAATGGAAACCCATCTCCAGGAGTGTGTTGGCGAGTATAAGTATGTAATCACGGGCTGCAAACAGGTACTCCGACAGCTGGCACGAGTCCGCAGCCGCAACTACTTCGAAGGCGATCTCGATGCCTTCGAGACGTTCGTCACCGAGCGCATGGCAGAACTGAATCATCGACGCGCTGGCGAAGAACGCTTCCCCATTACCGGCCTCACCGGGGAGCCGAACTATCGTCGAGTGGACAACCGCGACCTCCTCCTAGATCATGACTGAACCCAATCCCCAACAGCAGAACCTCATCGATAGCACAGAAGGACTGTACCTCGTCGACGCCGGCGCGGGCACAGGAAAGACGTTTACAATCACACGCCGCTATGCGAACATTGTCGATACAGACGAAGTCGCCCCTGAAGATGTCCTGCTGGTGACGTTCACGAACAATGCTGCGAGCGAGATGAAAGACCGCATCGTCGGCCACTGCGAGTACGGAATGAGGGATCTCGCAGACGCACCGATCAAGACGTTTCATTCGCTATGTCACGATCTCCTTCAAGAACATGGCTATGACGCCCCGACGTACCTCGGGATTGACGACTGTATCACAGACTCGACACACATTGTGGAGGACGATCTCGTCGAACAAGCACTGTTCGGGGAATTCATCGACCGGTTCAGTGACGACCATCCCGAGTACGATGATTACTTCCGCATTATCTCAGATCCGACCGAACTGCTCGGTCTCATCTCGCAACTCGCCTCGAAGGGCGTATTCCCGACAGCTGACGACTGGTATCGGAGCGGCGAACGGCATCTCGAAGGTGATTTCGAGGCGTTCAAATCGTTGTTCGACGAGATAAACGAGCCACGAAACGGTGGGAGTAAGCAATCGCGGCTTCGCGCGAAGCTCGGTCACTACGGAAGAAATAAGTGCTATCTGCCGGATGCCCCCGAGAAGGTCGAGATTCGTGGACAGGGAACGAAGAGCGTCCCCGACGGCGTCGCACGAAAGGTGTTCAACGACGACCGCGAGAGCCTCAAAGCATTCGTCCACGACATCTACTACGAGTATCTGGAGTTTGCTCTGAGTCGGAACTATCTGAACTTTGGGTTCCTCCAGCTGTTGGCGTTCGTCCTGCTCTGTGAAGACCACGCCCTTCGTGAATCCATTGCGTTCGACTACGTGATGGTTGATGAGTTCCAGGACTCCAGCGAGATCCAGTTCAAGTTGACACTCCTTCTCGCTGAGACGAACAACCTCTGTGTCGTTGGTGACTGGAAACAGAGTATCTACAGCTTTCAGTACGCTGAAGTCGAGAACATCACCGCCTTCGAGAAGCGACTCGACCAGTTTGTCGCCGAACTCAACGCAGACTACGACCGTGTGACGTTCAACACGCGACCGATTCACACCGTCGAGCTCGTCGAGAACTATCGCTCTACCCAGGAGATCCTCGATTTCTCCGAGCATGGGTTGCTCGTTCCGGCGGCGAGCCGGGACGATGTCGATGTATCAGCCGTACAGGATCGAATCGTCTCGCTCACAGCGAACGCCGAGGACGAAAGCACCACGATCGAAGCGATCGCAGGCACGGAAGAACACGAGTCGGTAGTCGCAAAGATTCAGGAGATCGTTGGCAACGACGCATATCAGGTCATGGCCGGTGATGGGACGCTCCGAACGCCAGAGTATCAAGATGTCGCGATTCTCACGCGAACGCGAGCGTTCGGCCGAGAGCTGTTACAGACCGCCAAAGAGTATGGACTCCCAATGGCGTACGAGGGTGGGATCGAACTGTTCCGCACGCCACAGGCAAAGCTTCTGCTTGCGTGGCTCCGCATTCTCGAATCCAACGCCGAACGGGGCTGGGCCGTCGTCCTCGAAAGGGCAGGATACACGCTCGATGAGAGCAAGCATATCCTGGAAACCGAAGAATATCCCAAGAACATGCGTTCGTTCCACGAAAAGCTGACAGAGCTGGAGACGCTCGGTGGAATCGCAGAGCGTGTCTTCTCGCGGTATGGATACGACGACGCTACAGCCGACGTTGTTCTCCACACGATTCAGTCAGTACACCAGACGACGACGCTGACGCGGGGAGATCTGATCCGGTTCATTGAGCGCGGCATCGAAGCCGGGAGTACACACGATGTCCACACAAATGCCGGGACGAACTCGGTGACAGTCCAGACAATTCACGCAGCGAAGGGCTTAGAGCATCCAATTGTCGTGCTTGCGAATATGAACAGTGGACGATTCCCGCCATCAGGTGGGGAGAGTGGAACGATCACGTTTCAGGAGCCGGTTGGACTCCGACAGCAACACTGCTACGCCGAGGTTGATGGCCTCCCCCATGTGTACGATGACTGGCGGACTGATGTGCTTCGCCGGTGTCTCCCTCAAGAGTACGACGAAGAGCGCCGACTGCTCTATGTGGCGATTACGCGCGCAGAGAGCCACGTGATTTTCTCGGCAGGGGAGGATCCAAACACGTTCCTCGAAGAACTCCCAGTCGAGATCGAAGCGTGGGAGACGGCCCCCGACACAGAATCAGTCGACGACACCGAACAGACTGAGTTGCTGATTACGGTGCCGACATCGGAGGGACCAGTGGAACACTCGCCGCATTCACTAATGTGTGATGCCGTCTTCGAGAATGTCGACGATGGGATGGGGAAAGTGTTCGGTACTGATGTTCACGACTTCGCAGAGGCGTACGCGCGGGGAGAAAAAGTCACCCTGGAACGTGACGCCTCCGGCTGGAACGACAAACAGCGCGTACTGTCGTTTCTCGACGGGCTATCCGGTGACCTGCTCGTCGAGGAGGATGCCTATCTCCCGCTCGAAATCGACGGAACTCGTGTGATGATCTCTGGAATCATTGATCTCGTTCATGTACAGTCTGAGAGCGTCGAAGTTGTTGATTACAAGACCGACCGTTCTCGACACGCAACATCCGAGTATCGAAAACAGCTCAGTGTTTACTATCACGTGCTCTGTGAGCTATATCCTGAGCGTGAGATTTCGGCGTCGATCTTCTACACCGTTGATGGAGTTCGCGAGGAGATCGATCCCCTCACACTGGATGAGCTGGCCGATCTCGTGAGGAGTGTTTCTGACGTGGAGTTTGCGCCAACAGTTCAGTAGTCGCCATCACCCTGATCAACTTCAGAGATGAAATGGTGCGGTCGTTTCTGTCACCGACACCTGTGATCAGGCAAGCGTTGGATCTGAGTTAGCACACAGAACCTAGAGGAGAGGATGGGCGAACGGGTGAGTTTGTACTCGTAGTCTCCTTTAAGTGGTTCTGGCGATAAGGTAGAGATATAGACGGGGTTCTATGATACCAGTAGCAACGAGCTGCTGGCGTCACGATGAAGGATGATTGGTTCTACTTCGATGAAGACAACGAGAAATCGATAGATTTTCGAGTACTTTCGAGATGCAGGAGTCATGGGCTACACAGCGGGGGACAAAGAGGAGGAAGACGAGTACCGACGGGCCAACAGCGAGATGGAAACGATCTGCAAATCGGCTTTCACTGCTCTCAAATCGAAAATCCGCGGAGAAAACGACGCGACGAATGTTGCACGGACTGTTGAGGACCACAAGGACCGCGCCTGGCGGTTGGGCGAGAACGACCATCTCGACGAACCAGAGACAAGCGATCTCGCCTGATATGACACGAATAGATTGCTTCAGTGATATATTTTGGAAGCGACTCAAGAGCTAGCGAATACGGTATCTTACCAAAGTTATCGCACCAACCCACCATGATTCTTTGGTAAGACAAATCTTCAGTCAACTACCCTAGTGGATGGTACCTGGAAATCGTTACAATTCATCAAACATCATAGCAATGTACTGATTGCGCTTGACCGTTGCGTTCAGAGTACACGAACAGATGGATACGATCACCAATGAGGAGTCACTGGGAGTAGTGATCAGATTCCTGCTCGAAGTATCCCTGCGCAGTCGATCGAACGTCAGAATCAACCGACAGATCATCCCGAAGGGTTCGAAATAGATCATCACGTCGGCTCTGAAGTTGCTCCGTGCGTATTTCTCGATGTGAAAGGGTTTCCAGGCACTTGATTTTGACCGCGGTATGCTCGATAGCTTCAATCATATCGAAGAGCAGTCGATTGTATTCAGTTGCAGAGAGGAGCGGGCTGTCGTCGTCATTCGACGCGATCACCGTGAGCTGCCAGACCGCCTTTTTGCGAACCGATGGTTCGATTGCTGGATCAGTAGTAATATCTACAAGTGTGTCCACGACTTCGTCCCCACGGACGACTTCGAAGAGCCACAGGATCGCTTTCTGTCCAGGAACGGTTTCTGCGGCCTGGAAAGCGTTCTGTAGCTGTTCGAATGTCGCCCCGTCGTAGATGCTCCGTTTGATCTCGTGGCAGACGGATGGGTCCGATTCGATGATCAGTCGCTCCAGAAGTGGTTCAACTGCTTGACGGTGTTCGATCTCGCCAAGGGCTTTTGCCCCGCGCTCGCGAATCGATGGATCTG
Source organism: Halocatena halophila (assembly GCA_027563145.1). Taxonomy (GTDB): domain Archaea; phylum Halobacteriota; class Halobacteria; order Halobacteriales; family Haloarculaceae; genus Halocatena; species Halocatena halophila. The sequence goes on from CP071307.1 coordinate 475,982, forward strand.
ACTCATGAAGTGCCGATTCGAGCGCTGGAACTGCATCAACGCTCGGGAGTCGATACAACGCTTGCGTTCCAGCCCCACATAGCGACTGAGGGCCATTCAAGATGATCTCCGATAGCATTGGAATGGCCTCACGAATGTCGTGAATACCGAGCAAGACAATAGCCCGTCGACGGTCAGAAACCGATCCGTTTTCTGCTATCGAAAGCCAGTCAGAGGGTGTTTTCTCATCGATCCCCTCTGTGACCACCGCTTCAGTCTCAGTTGCGATCACCGCTGCAGGATCGAGTGCGACACAGTGGACCGTATAGCAATCACCCATCTCTATGCCGACTGTATGGCCGTTTCGACAGTCCGTATTGGGCCCCTGCTGTCCATCGGGACCACAACAGCCACGGAGGATATCCTGGTTCAGGGTCGTTTTAACCAGGTCCTTTGGGTTGAGCAGTGGCCACCCAGCAGCATCCGTGATAGGACTCTCATCAGGGTGTGCCTCGAAGAAGCCTTCCGGAACGTAATCCGGTTCACCGGACCCCCCGTGCGACGGTTGTCTCGGGTCAGGATGACGGTGGAGTAACGTTTCATCGGCTAGATCTGCCACTGGTCGACTCACCGGTACAGTACAGTTCCGACACCGAAAGACCACCATATATTTTGTATTGCGCGAAACTGTAGGTGCTTTGTGTTATTGTCCACTTGCGATGTTCTGTAATCTGCAGGCAGATCGAGATCGTCCTCTGCCGGAAGGTTGCCATCGTGATGTATGGGAGTCAACCTGGATAATCGAATTATCGATCAGACTATGAATGAGTGCCTGCAATGTCTAGAGACCGATCCAGCGGTGAACCTGTGTTTTGTACGTACGATATTGCTCGCCGAAGACACGTTCGAGATGTCGCTCTTCGTGTCTGATCACCCCATACTGCATTACCAGGATGTGGACGGGAAGGACCAGAGCAAATCCGAGTGCGTTTACGAGACAGGCAAGCCCTGCGTGAAACAGCACGATGGCGAGATACATGGGGTTGCGACTGTACTGAAACGGTCCGTCCGTGACTAATTTTGATTCCTCCGCCCTGTACGCCACAGGAGCACCATTGCGTCGCATCGTCTGAAAAAACCACCGCATCATGATGATGCCACTACCAAAGATCCCAATTCCGAGAATGTTCGCAACTCCACGCGAGAACAGTTGTATTGGGATCAATACTGCGAGAATAATGCTCAAAACCAGTATGCCAAAGTGAATCACCGGTGTGGGAGCGAGAAACGCCTGTTCTAATGGAGGATCAGCGTTCGATTCTGCCGAATCGTCTCTATTATTGTTATCGACCTTCATTTATTCCCTTATAATTTGATTAATAATTCATTCTTGAAAGGTCTATGGATGTCTCAAGGAAATTTGTTCTTATATCATCCTTCGAAAGTGTTCGTTGCAGTTTGCTTGGTTGATCAATCCTCGATCGAACAGCACGACAGTTACCGAAGAGTTCCAGTGAAGATCCAATAGTCGTAGTTTATACTGTCCATTGGAAGTCGATTCCGAGAACTGACTGCGCCCAAGTGTGATTTCGAACGCAGTGTACCGGGTGCGTTCGTAATTGGCAGTAGCCCACATTCGAGGAAGATCATAGCTGTATATTCAGAATTAGTTATATTCAATTGCATAACAATAGTGATTCCACGACCGCTATAGAAAGCATAACACCGCTTGGAGGACAACAGGAAAGGATAGCACAGGAGAGGCCATATCCATTTACTTCGATCAGCCATTTACTTCATCGACTGGATGAACAAATATCCGTGTCACGTGCAACCATGCAACATCAGGTTGTTCATACACGGCGCAGGAGGATACGAGGACCATCAACCACTCCGAGTCACTCTGAGAGATTTCCTGGAAGCAAAATACGAGATACGGTATCCGAAAATGCCCGAGGGCTTCCAAACAGAAAAATGGTACGAGCAGCTCGAAACCGAGCTCGCTGCTTCAGATGAGAAGGTGATCCTTGTCGGGCACTCGCCGGGAGCTTCCCTCCTGGTGAAGTATCTTTCCAAAACGGTGGTCGAACAGTCCGTTCTGGGACTGTTTTTGCTTGCGCCGCCCTACTGGGGCGCTGCGGGGTGGGACGTTGATGAGTACATGCTCGAAGCCACCGTCGAATCGACGTTTCCTACTGAGCTACCAGTGTTCGTTTACCACTGCAGAGATGATGAAATTGTGTCAGTAGTACACCGATCGCAGTACGAAGAACTACTGCCGCAGGCTACTACTCACGTTATCGAAAGTGGTGGACACCAGTTCAACAGCGACCTGTCTGTCGTTGCTCATGACATCGAACGACTGGAAAAAGAGCGTTCATAGCGGTAGAAACAGCTGAATCACGTTGACTACCCTGGCAACTGAACAATACCGGACAGGGTAGTGGTAGGACATCCTCCACCGTCGGTCGTTAGAAATTAGGATAGCGCTTCACTTGATTGCGTATGGGTTCACAGGCAAATAGCTGAATAGCTCCTGGCTCGTGGTGATCATCGCATGGGAAACATAATCGTATCCGAGTTCATGTCGCTAGACGGCGTCGTACAAGCCCCAGGGGGTCCCGATGAGGACCGGAGTGGCGGATTCGAACACGGCGGGTGGAGCTTCCAGTTCGAGCATGGGCCCGAATTTGAGGAGTTCAAGCTCTCTGAGGTGGCCGAAAGCGACGCGCTCTTGCTCGGTCGAAAGACGTACGACATTTTCGCTGCGTACTGGCCCACCGCCGACAGCAATGACCCGATGGCGTCGAAACTAAACAAGATTCCAAAGTACGTCGTCTCCCGGAGCCTCGAAGATGTTGAATGGAACAACTCGACGTTGATTGAGGAATCCGTCCCAGATGAGATCCCGGAGCTGAAACGAGAGGTAGACGGTGACATCCTCGTCTACGGCAGCGCACAGCTCGTCCACACGCTGACGGAACACGACCTCATTGACGAGTATCGACTCATGACGTTCCCCATTGTCCTGGGAAGCGGAAAGCGCCTCTTTGGAGAAACAAACGATACAACGACGCTACAACTCGTGGACACGAAGACGATCGGAGAAGAGATCGTCATTTTAACCTACCAACCGACGGAGAGAGACACCTGACCATCACTCGAACCCGACGAAAATGGCTGCCTAATCGAATCCGTCGACGAGAATGTCAATATGGTGGTTGAAGACATCACGCAGCAAGGACACACTAGCAAAGCAACTGGTGAAAAGATCCTCGGTCCAGCAACTCACACGACAGAATTAGTTATTATCTTTTCACCTCAGAGATGGATAAAACAGTGAATAATGATGAACCAATATCGATGGATTTTTTGTGAACCGATCCCCAAATCGGTGTCGATGTTCCTAATTACGTTCTAGAAAATATCAAAAGAATGGGAACTTTGCTCGATAGAGTCTATCTTTCCTTCAGTCTCCAACGATAGTGAACTCCCAGTGCTGTCCCGGTCGTTCGTCGTACGTCCGCTGAATCAGATTCATCCAGTCGGTGTCCGCATCGTTCTGGACGGTCAGTGCGAGTTCGGTGTGTGTATTGGTGATTCGATACTGCTCGTCTGCGACCGGTTCGACCGACCAGTGGCGGCTAGCGCCAGCGGTTGCCGAGCCCAGTTGAACGTTTGCGTACTCGCCTGTCCCACCGCCAGCAACCACCATCGGCGTTTCACTCCGAACGTTCCGCAACTGGACAGTTCCATCCACGTATTCGACCATCCAGTGCTGGTGTGTGCCACCAGCAGCGGGACGCTGCACGATATTGGCCCCATCGGTGGTGATTCCGGCACCGACCGTCACCACGAGTCCGCTGTTGACATTCTCAATTCGATAGGTGCCCTCCTCGATTGGACCCGAAGCTCCCGGGTCACCGTGATGGAGAACAGCTCCACAGTCGTACGTGTCGGCGAGAGGGACGGGACTCCGGGTGCTGGGCGTGCCGGTACACGCAACGATTGGCCAACCGTCTTCATCCCACTGGATTCGGTCGAGCATCATATACCGCGTTTCGTCGTCGGCCGTCGCCTCAACGTGGTAGTAGAGCCACCAGTTGCCGTCCGGATCGCGATACGCATCGTTGTGTCCCGGACCCGTGAAGTACTCGTCGCCGGTGAGAACCGCAACACCGCTGTGATGCTGGTTGAGCGAGCGGAGATCGTGACCCGCCTGATTGTAGTAGGGTCCTTCAAGCGTCTCGGCGCGACCAACCTCAATCTCGTACGTGCTGTCGTAGCCATCACAACAGTGGCCGGTGGAGTAAAACAGATAGTAGTAGCCGTTCTCTCGGACGATCATCGGCCCCTCGCGCTTATCGCCCGCGAGGTGGAAGGTCGTTCCAGGGACATACTCCGTTCCATCATCGGTGAGCTGAACGCCGTAGATGCCATACCAGCTTCCCCAGATCAGATACGGCGTGCCAGCAACCACGAGAAACTCCGAATCGATCGCATTGGTCATTCCGAGATCTGCCTCGCGAAACACCGGTCCCTGATCGACGAACGGGCCGCCCGGTGTGTCCGCAATCGCAAGCCCGATGCCAGGGTTCTCCGTGCTCCCCCACTTCGAGTAGGAGTAGTAGAGGTAGTACTGACCGTTGTAGTAGTTGATGTCTGGTGCCCACACGCCGGCACCGTCGCTGCGCCACGACGGATACGACTCCAGCGCTGGCGCGATATACGTCCAGGTGGACATATCCGACGATTCGGCGATCGGAATGATGTCCAGGGGTGTTTCGGTCCCATACGCGTAGTACGTTCCATCAGCCGAAATGATCGACACATCACCGAATCCGATTGGCCCGACCGGATTGTGATACTGCGTGGACGCAGCGGCTGCACCAACAGAAACGCTCGCTCCAACCGCAGCAATCGATCCTGCACCAATGGTTTGCAATAGTGTTCGACGACTGATCAGACTGTCAGACTGTTCGTGTGACATTCCCATACGTATTGATTAGTATCGTAAATATATATTTCCATAAATAATCTTTCCAATAGCAACCAATAAGCGTGGCGGCGGTAAGGAGATCGGCAACCGAGGCTTTCGGTCAGCCCGTTGGGGTGGTCGACCGGCCGGACCAGACCAGTTCGGCGTGAAAGCTAAAGACGATCGCAGGAACGATCACCACGAGACCGACAATCGACACGACACCACCGAGGAGTACGACCGCAGAGACGAGGAGAAGCATAACAGCCCGCGTAGGATGTCGAATCGTCCACCAGTAGCCATTTTTGAGTGCCTCCTGGACTGGAGCGCCCGCAACGAATCCTGCAAGCGTTGTCGCGACGACGAGACAGAGAAACGAAAAAAGATACACGCCGGCGATCGTGAGACTCAGAGATACCATCGAGCCAGTGGCCACAAACAGCCGCGCGTAGCCAACCGTGATCAGTCCCACGCAGATCGGGAGGATTCCGATCAGGGCCGCAGCGATGCCATGCTCACGAAGAACCGTCACGAGCGAACGGTCGATCGGCTCATCTCGTAACGATCGAATGACTGCATACGCACAGAGGGTGGCCGGCCCGGCTGTCAGGAGAAACATCGATCCGACGGCCCAGCAGACGCTCACCACGACGAGCTCGAGGCTGTTGTGATAAACGAACCGTCCAGTCCGATAGAACGCGGTCGTCATCCCGTCGTCCCCTGGAACTGTACCGCCTGAATGATGCGATCCTGCAACAGGAGAAACAGTACGAACAGCGGCAACCCGGCGATCACTCCGGAGGCCATCGTGAGCCCCGGCTGGAACGTGAACGTATCACGAAGCACGACCAGCCCCAGCGGAAGCGTGAACGTGGCCTGATCCTGGAGCACCACGACCGGCCAGATGAACTGATTCCAGTTGAACACGAAGACGAAAATCGCGAGCGCCGAGAGAATCGGTTTCGAGATCGGGAGGATGATTCGACTGTAGATCTGAAACGTCGAAAACCCGTCGATGCGGGCGGCCTCGTCGTACTCCTCGGGGATGTCCCTGAAGAACTGATAGAGCAAGAACACACCGAGTGGATTGGCGACCGCTGGCAGAATCACCCCAAGCAGATCGCTCACGAGACCGAGATCGGCCACCAGCGTGAACAGCGGAACCAGATTCACGTAAAACGGCACCATGAAGCTGGCGACGATGATGCTCAACAGGATCGACTGGCCTGGCCAGCGCAGTCGTGTGAGCGAAAACGCAATCATCGAATCGACGACCAGAACGAGTATCGTCGCGACGGTCGCGACGATGAACGTGTTGATCACCCACTGAACGATCAATGAGTCGGTGAGCAAATCCGAATAGTGAGAGAGCGTGAACGCAGGTGGAATGAGGTGGGGAACCGAACTGATCGCGAACTCTGTCGGTTGTACCGACAGCGACACCATGTAGATATACGGTAGCACGAAGAGTATTGCGACGCCGTACAGCCCGGCGTGGATCGCATACCGTTGGAGTCGGTCAGTGTCGAACCGACTAGAATTGAGCAACGATTCGCTCATGTGCCATCACCCCCAATGTACCGGTAGTTCACATACGACACTGCCACCAGAATCGCAAACAGCAAATAGCCGACAGCAGCCGCATAACCGAACTGCTGTTGGCTAAATGCCGCGTCGTAGAGATAGAACACCAGCGTCGTGGTGGTGTTGTTGGGACCTCCGTCAGTCATCACGTACGGCTGGCCAAACACCTGAAACTGCTGAATAAACTGGATAATCACGACAAACGCAATCGCATTGCGCATCTGTGGGAGCGTCACGTCACAAAAACTCCGCCAGGTACCCGCGCCGTCGAGTCGTGCGGCCTCGTAGAGCCGTTCTGGAACGTTCTGTCGGGCCGCAAGCAAAATGACGAAGTTGAATCCCAGCAGCCACCAGTTGGTGACGAACGCAAGCACTGGCATGGCTAGCAGTGGATCGCCGAGCCAGTTCGGTGGCTGTTCCATCACGAATCCGAGGACGTAGTTCATCGGGCCGAATTCGGTCGTCAGAAAGAGCGACCAGACGATGCCAACGATCGAGACCGTGAGAATGTAGGGACTGAAATAGATCGTCCGAAGATAGCGACGGCCGAGCACTTCGCGATTGACCCCCAGTGCGAGCGCAAGACTCAATATGACCATCAGTGGAACCGTCAACACGACGAAATAGATCGTGTTCATCAGTGCGTTCCAGAACGCCGGATCCTGGACCATTCTGGTGTAGTTTGACAGCCCAACGAACGTCGAGTTCGCCGGGACGAGTGGGTTCCACTCGAAGAGGCTCATGTACAGCCCTTCAAGCAACGGATACAACAAGAACAGACAGAAGAACAATAAATACGGCAGCGCAAACAACACACCATCGATCGTCTCGCGCCGATTCAGCGCATCGATTGAGGGTACCATAGCGGATAGCTCCTTACTTGACATCGTCGATCACCCCCTGGACGGTCTCTGCGCCGCGTGAAATGCCCGCTTTCGGTGACACCGTGTGGGCGTAGATATCGCCGAGGAAATCCCACGTCGAGCCTTCGTTGACGTTGAAGGGTGCGCGTGGAAGATACGCAAACTGATCATCATTTGCCATCTCCGAGAATATCGATATCGACTTCGGCCAGAGCGGCGAGTCACGGAGTGCATTAGAGTTCAACGCGTCCGTAGCAGCGGGTAAATGGCCAGCGGTAGTTCCCCAGATGGGGTTTTTCTGCGTGATCCACTCGGCTGTGGCCACGGCCGTCCGCGTGGTCTCTTCGGAGCGTGTCGGATTGCGGGGCAACACGATGGCGTGGCTGCCCGATTCGGTCACGTCGCGTTGTTTGTCGGGTGCGATAAACGGTTTGAATGCGCCCCAATCAAACCCGTCGATCGATTCACACACCGCCGCGTACCACGATCCGTTGACGATCATAGCGAGATTGTTGTCTCTGAATGCAACGCGAGCGCGCTGGTTATCCGCATTCGGAACGTCCCAGCCGTAATTGCCGGTAATATCGGCGAACAACTGCGCTGTCGCCAGCCCAGCGTCGCCGTCGAACGCGACGGAGTTTCGATCATCACTCAGCAGACTCCCTCCTCGTTGATTGAGAACGGCAATGAACGTTCGCATCATTCCGATGGGATCGAGTGCGGACGCGAACGCATGAGCATCGGTCTCCGAGACGATCGCGTCACAGGCCGCCCTGAACGATTCAAAATCCGTTGGTGGCGCGTCCGGATCGAGACCGGCCGATTCGAACAGTGACCGGTTGTAATAGATGCCGATCGGATGAGCATCAAGCGGCAGCGCAAGCTGTTGATCGTCGACGGTCATCCGATCGTACAGGGTTGGGACGTAGTGTGAGCGCGTATCACTACCGAGAAAGTCGTCGAACGGATCCAGCATCGCCTGAAATCGGCCCATTAGCGCCTGGTGCATGATGGCGATATCGGGTCCTGTGTCTGCAACGAGCGCAGTGTACAGCTTGGTGTAGTATTCGTTCCAGGGAATGCGCTGGCGCTCAATGCGAACGTCTCCAAGGGGTTGTTCGTCGTTGAATCGTTCGACGATCGATTTCATCGCCGCACCGTCGCCGCCGCTGAACAGCGTCCAGAACTGAACCGTGGTCGTGGCAGTGGCATTTTGATTGCCGAGTACACCCGTAAGCGAGCCACAACCAGACAGTCCCATGGTACCCGCCACGGTTGCACTCCCAAGAAACGCTCGCCTGGAGAGTCGGTGACGGTCGACACCCGGTACTGGTGGATCTATTGCTGTCATTGGTTTGCTCGTGTGTCTACAACGGTTCTCATGGTGTCTTTGCGTTGGTTTCGGTGTCTGTCGGTGCCGATTCACCGACCAGGAGATTCCTCCCGGTTGTTCGATCGAACAGATGGATGTCCGATTCGTCGAATGTGACGGTGATCGTATCACCTTCTGCGTGGTCGACCGATCCCAGCACACGCATGGTGAACTCGGTCTCGCCGCTGCGGAGATACAGGTAGTTGTCATCACCGACCGGCTCTTGCACATCGAGCACCGCACTGATCGCATTCCGATCATCCACGGTCGCAAACCGCATGTGCTCCGGACGAATGCCGAGATCGCCACTCTGTATCTGGGCGTCCTCCAGCTGGTCGGCGAGGGATTTCGAAACGGAAACGCTGATGTCGTCGCCCGAAAGCGTGGTTCCGGAAACGGTTACGTCGAAAAAGTTCATCGACGGGCTGCCGATGAATTCACCGACGAACCGGTTTGTCGGCTGGGCAAACACCTCCCGCGGCGTGCCAACCTGCTGGATCGACCCCTCGTTGATCACCACGACGCGATCGGACATCGTCATCGCCTCTTCCTGGTCGTGGGTAACGTAGACCGTCGTCGTCTCAAGTTCTTCCTGGAGGCGCTGGAGTTCGGTTCGCATCGTCGTTCGAAGCTTTGCGTCGAGATTCGACAGCGGTTCGTCCATTAAAAACGCGGCGGGATCGCGAACGATTGCACGACCAGTCGCGACGCGCTGTTGTTGACCACCGGAGAGCTGGCTGGGTTTTTTGGACAGCTGATCCTCGATACCCAACATCTCGACGGCCTCGGTGACGCGCTCATCGATCGTCTCTGGATCCAGATCAGACGTGAGCTTCAACCCGTAAGAGAGGTTCTGCTCGACGGTCATGTGTGGATAAAGCGCGTAGTTTTGAAACACCATCGCAATGTCTCGATCCTGTGGTTGCACGTCGTTGACGCGCTGGCCACCAATGTGGATCGCACCCCCAGTAATGGTTTCGAGCCCGGCGATCATTCGGAGCACAGTGGATTTGCCTGATCCTGATGGACCCACGATCGTGATGAACTCGCCGTCCTGAATCTCCAGATCGAACGACTCGACGGCTGTCGTTTCCTCGTCGTACGTCTTGCTGACGCTATCGAGTACGATTCGGCTCATGCCTGTCCTCCAACAAAATTCTCAATAGACATATAGCTTACCATGGTGTCTGTTCACTCCCATGCTGGGTGAGCGGCCGTTTCGCATAGCGGATTTCACAGAGATCTTGTTCTGGAAGATACGTTGAGGTCATCTCCAGGACGTGATTGTTGAGCACAACGAGCGGCGACGTCCAGCCCACATAGAGATCACCCGTCTCGATTTCATCGTCGTAACGCAGTGGTGATTGCACCGTCGCCCAGTCATCAGTCGGGGAAGACGCAGCCAGCATCGTCGACCCACTACCAGGTGCCTGTGTGCCGTCGGGATTGCGCAGGGTTTTCCCCGACACCAGCAGGGTTCCACCATCACTGCCGCGGGGCGTCCAGGTAACGTATGGGCCGTTGGCCAGATATCGACCGTCTGGCGTTGTGACTGGCGTTCCCATTGCCGTTGGATCACCCCAGTCGAGTCCATCGGGCGAGGTTCTGATGTACACCGCACCGTGTCTGTGCCGAACGATTTCGTAGGTCATCACGTACGTTCCGGTCGGAAGCCGTTGTACAACTGGCATTCCAGGACGCCGACCAGGCACACCGTCAGCCATTGCTACATCGAACGTCTGTGATTCCCACGTCAGCCCACCGTCCAGCGAGCGTTTGTGTGTCAACAGCTGGTCGTATCCCTGGTCTTTGTGCCGTTCGTCTGAGAAATAGCAGACCAGATTCCCGTCAGCGTCGAGTTCGAGTTCTGGCTCCCAGACAGGATCAGCACCGTCCGTCGGAACGGCACGCCCACCCGTTGCGACGGTACTGACGTACTTCCACGTTCGACCATGATCCTCGCTGGCGTATAGCACGATCTGCGTTCCCGAAAGATCATCCGGGACGAGATTGCCGGCCGCCAGCACTGTGCCAGCTTCCCATGGACCGGTCGCACGCGGAAGCTCAAAGAGCGTCGGCTGGTAGCGCAGTCCCCAGTTCGTCTCGGTGTCGTGGATTTCGGAGACTTTCCTCCACGTTCGGCCACCGTTTTTGCTGCGATACACCGGAAAATACGGCTTCTCGGCGTGCTCTGCCATGGTGGATCGGTAATGCTCGAACGTGGCGAGCAACACCGGGCTACCGGAGCTATCGCGGGAGAGTCGCGTCACACGTGGATACATTGCGCCCGGTTTCGGCGTCGTTGCCGGTGGTGTGTACAGAGAACGACCCGTGGTGGAACGTTTTCCCTGGGCCCTGTCTGCAATAACTGAACTTGCTAGTCCAGCCGTCACAGCACCGACACCACGGAGAAATCCTCGTCGGGCGGTTGTTACTCTGTGCCTCAATGACCGTTGGCCATCGTCAAACATACGTCCGTACTGGCAATTGATTGATTATTAAATTTTCTTCATATATCATACATATGAATTCGAAACGCCCTCACTCAATCGGTGACCGAGTTGCCTCAACCAGTTGATTTATGCCACACCAACCGCCACACCGAGACTGCATGTCGGATGTTCAGATTACGGTCCATCCAGAGGCACGCATCGATCGGATTGCACCCGAACTTCACGGTCATTTCTCGGAGCATCTCGGCCGGTGTGTGTACGATGGGCTCTATCACGATCCCTCGTCGACCAAGACGGGCGTTAGATCGGATGTAGCATCGTTGCTGTCGGCCCTCGATATCCCGGTGTTGCGCTGGCCGGGAGGCTGTTTCGCCGACGATTACCACTGGGAAGACGGCATCGGGCCACAGGAAGACCGACCAGGGCGGCGGAATCTCTTCTGGGCACAGGGTCGCGAGGAACTTCCCGAAGAGCCCAACAGCTTTGGCACGGACGAGTTTCTCCAGTTGTGCGAGCAAATCGGAACCGAACCGTATCTCGCGGTCAACGTTGGGTCGGGGGATCCCCAACAAGCCACGGACTGGGTTGAATACTGCAACTACGATGGCGAGACCGAACTCGCCGACCGACGTCGTGAGAACGGCCATCCAGAGCCCTATGGGGTCAAATACTGGGGAATTGGCAACGAGAACTGGGGCTGTGGTGGACAGATGACTCCAGAACAGTACGCCCGTGAGTACCGGAAATTTGCGACGTACGTCGGGTCGATGGACAAACTGCTGCTCGATCACGACCTCGAACTCATTGCCTGTGGCTTTGAGGGTCACGAATGGAATCGAAGATTCATGGAAGAGATCGGGACGAACGCCTGGGGCGTCGAGTTCCCGTTGGATCATTTAACGCTCCATCACTACTACGGCCGAACGATCACGATCGAGGAGGCAGACACGGACGCGTACGACACGTTTCTCTGTGAAGCGCTCGAGATCGAATCGCACATCGAACGGATTGGGGCCGCGATCAACGCCGTTGCCACCACCCGCGATATCGGTGTGATCATCGACGAATGGGGTGCCTGGCACCCAGAGGCAGTCGCCGAGAGCGGACTCGAACAGCCAGGGACCGTGATCGATGGCGTCTCTGCGGCGGCGGTTCTCGATATTTTCAACCACCACAGCGATGTGATGACGATGTCCAACATCGCACAGACGGTCAACGTGCTCCACTGTCTCGTCGAGACCGAGGGGGAGAATGCCTGGGCACGACCAACCTACCGGGTGTTCGATCTGTACGCGCCACACAAAGGAAACACCGCCGTGGAAACCTCCATTGCGACACCGACACGGGCTGTGGATGATGATGAGCTCCCACTGGTTGGTGGCTCGGCATCGGTCGCCGACGAGGAGACGTATCTCACGCTCACGAATCTGGATCATGCCTCCGCACACGCCGTCGATGTCACCCTGACGGGAGAGGTGACTACGAACGACGTTTCGGGATCGCTACTGTTCGGCGATCAGTCTGCTGATACGGTCGTCAATGCCTCGAACGAGGACGACTTCGAAGCGACAACGCTCGACTGTATGACTGTTGCCGACCACACCCTGTCGGTGGAACTCCCGCCACTGAGTGTCGCCGGGATCGCAGTCCGGTAATACCGGTTCGATCGGACGTCAGTACCGTTGGCAGATAGCCACGTACTGGTCAATTTCACCGTCGGAAACCCTCATTCACTCCGTTCTGTACCGAATTCCCTGATTATTGAATTTGGAGCGCTCGCCCTCCGTGAGCGAGCATTCCCCGAGCGCGACGATCACGAATCGGAGAGAGTGTCGACAGGGTCAGTATCTACATTCTCCATCGTGGAACGACGCCACAGGCATAATGGATGCTTACATCATTGGTGAGTTTCACTACACGGAAGCGTGACGGAAAACACCCTTCCCATTACAGGTGTACACGTGTAACTCCAGTGCGGACGCCTGATCAGCCAGCGGCTAACAGTTTCGACGGAGTAGACCGATTGTGGACGGCACAGAATCTATGTGGCGTCACTGAGCCATCGATCACGGACGCGCTTCGAATGGAGCGTGACAGGCAAGAATGCGAAAGAACTATGTTGTACCGAGATATTATACTTTAATAGAGGTTTTGCTATCAAAAATATTTTTGAAATCTCCGAACGGACGTTTTCATCAATGACATCCAGATGGATCTCACAGCTCCGATTATACCAAAACACGTCTCGGAGCCCACTCACCCACGTGTGCAACCGCATGCCTTCACTATCCAATCGCGCCGTATCCGTTGTGGGTGCACGAATTCGGCGTGTGCGATGGCCGAGCCGCTTCTCTCTGTGGATGGCTCACGATGGGTCGTTCGTCGTTCGACATATTGGCTCCTCCGGGCACCACCCAGTGAACGCGTAGCTGGCAAATTCCCTGTTGAACTGGCAATTCACCGATTCAGGAAAAGGCGGTGCTCGCGAGGATTCGGTTGTGGCGCACGGACGTGTGGCAAGACCGGATCCAGTGTGAATCTGGACGGGGATAGCAGTTACTCGTTACTGATCGAGGGATCGATTTGCGCTCCGTGTGGATGAGGCCGACGAGCGCGAGAGCCCCACCGAACGCTCACGGCGTCATCCTCGAGAGCGCGTCTTTTACACAGTCCGTCGGGACATCACACCTCGGGGCTGGAATCTGTCTCTACGCATCGCCACGAACAGCTACGACGTGCGCATCCTCTTCTATTGGAACAATATGTGCATACGAGACGATTTCCGAACCGAGCGTTCTCGTTCGCCGGGCGAGATCGTGGTTCGGTTCGGTGAACGCGCCCGTTTCGTCGAACACTTCACTTGCAGCCCCGATGCCGACCTGCTGTGGGAGAACCCACGCGTGAAGCGATTGGGCGACGAGCCGAAGCTGTGCCAATGTATCTGGGTATGAACTCGGCCCACCCGAAACCGCGAGCAATCCCACCGTTTTTCCCTCGAACTCGTCGAATCCACAGTAGTCGATCGCAGTCTTGAGCGGTGATGCGTACGAACCGTGATACACGGGGGTGCCAAGGATGATCGCATCTGCAGCATCCACCCGCTGTCGAAGACGGTCTGCATCACCTGCGTCCTGTGAATCAGCATCGAACACCGGCAACTCAAGCGTCCGGAGGTCGATGCAGTCCGTCGTCGCACCAGCAGCTTTTGCGGCCTCAAGCACGTGTTGGAGTGCCATTTTCGTATAGCTCCCGGCACGAAGACTTCCACAGAGAGCCACGACGTGCGGACGAGCCAGATCTGTCACGGTGATCGACCTCTGGTAAGCAAAACCCGATTCCATTCGATCTTCTGTTCTGCATCGGTCACATCCTGGTTCGGTGCCATACGCTGAGAACGGTGGTCGACACAACGGCTCCACTCGTGAACACGTTCAGGTATTTATATAATGTCAGCAGCGAGTGGGCCCACGAGACACTCAGTAGTAGTTGGCCATCAACTCATCAGCCCATGCTGGCTGTCTCACCGGTCCGTTCGGACCGAACTCGTTCATATATGGTTTCAGTCCGAGGATCGGCGTTCCATCGATGGCGTCCAGCCCCGTTATGGACACCGTCAGGCCGTCTACGCTCGTGATCTGACACCGTGACAGCCCGATGCGGTTGGGGCGGCTTTTTGCGCGCTGTGCGAAAATGCCAACTGACGGCCAGTCCGAATTGTTTCGCGGGTGTCGTGCTTTCCACTCGATCTCCTCCTCACGAACGCGGTCCATAAAAAAGATAACTTCGGCGTGAGAGAACGTAGAAAGCCCATTCAGGGCAACCGGATCGAATTGCTCGGCGTCGAGCGTGATTGTTGATTCGACCGTTCCCCACTCATCATCCCGTCGTTTCTTTCTGGGGGAGCTGACAACACCGATTGGTTCAATTGCCCCATTGGGAATCGTTGAGTCCATCTGATTTCGTAGTACTAGTTGAGAGTGTATTAGATATTATTTGTGAAAAATACGCTGCCATCATCTTTTCGTGTGTGTCCCACCTACGAATCGACCAATCGCATGCCTCTCGTTCGACTCTCGCTCAATACAGGAGCAACCGACGATTGGTTGGCCACGCTCTCGACCGACGTTCCGAATACCGAAATCTGTTTGCTATCGAGTCATCCAGCTGACGTTGGATTGCTCACGGTGATGGAGCTCCGTGGACCAGCAGCTGACACGGTCATTCGCCGCTTCGAAGACGCCCCAGACGTTCGATCTACTGACGTGCTCTCTATCGACGATCAATCCGTTCTGGTGCGAGCAACAACCCCGATTCCCGCCGGGTATCAGGCGAATCACGCGTCCGAAATGCCGCCCGATTTTCCGGCACGGCTGCAGGATGGGTGGCTGCACACCGAACTGACGGGCACGCACGAGCAACTCTCTCAATACACTAGCGAGCTCGAGGCGGCCGGTATTCCGTTTCAGATCGACCGGCTCTCCCAATCACACGATTCGACAGCGATGCTAACAGATCGCCAACTGGAAATCATCACCGAAGCAGTTGAGCGGGGCTACTATGACAGTCCTCGCGACTGTACGCTGACCGATCTGGCAGCAGCGTTCGACATCAATAAATCGGCAGCGAGCGGGATACTCCACCGAGCTGAAGGGCGTATCATCAAAGCGTTTCTGGATGCGCCTGCGCCCTAACGAGTCGGTCCCAACCGATTCAATCGGTCATGCACGCCTGTTCGAAGGGGCGTGGCGGTAGCTGTAGTTCGTCGAGTTCTGGGAGGTGTTTCAGATTGTACACTACCTGCATCGACTCGGTCAACGGCATGCCGTTGCACGAAAGGCGGATATTTCGCTCGTACATTTCACTCGGTAGAATTGTGTTCACGGGCATCTTGAGTTCGCCCGAGAGAACTGCCACCGCACAGTTTGCACACGCCCCACCACGACAGGCGAACGGCCAGGCAAAGCCACGATTTTCTGCCGCCTCGAGCAAACTTTCGTGCGGACGAACCAGAAATCGGCCGAAATCTTCGGCCGGGAGATCCGCACGGTGCGCTTTTCGGAATAGATCGTCATCCTCAATCGACCAGCCAAAATCGTCGAGCACCTCGTAGTTCAGATACTCCACACGAGAGGGTGGATGACGCTGGTTTGGATCCGATGGCTCTCCGATTGCGGGCGGTTTAGTCTCGCCGTTGCGAATTCGTTCGTACGCGCGACGGACCCGCTGAAACGCCTCTACAGACCCCCCCTGATCGGGATGGGCTTCCATGATTCGATCCCGATACGCACGCTCTATTGTTGTGTCGTCCGCATCCGGGTCGATCCCGAGAACATCGAACGAAGATTCCACACGTTACCTGACGGCTGGGCGGGGTATAAATCTGGCTTCCCAGCATTCGCAAGCCATCCACGTGAATAGCTATCATACGCCCATGATTCTCAGCCGTTGAATGCTGTCGGAATCCCTTTACTCGAGAGCACCGAACTGAGAATAACGGTTTCGAGGATGGAAGAACACACGAACGGCTGGGATCGATTGCTTTCGGGCACTGCTACGGCGGACGACACAACCAGCAGAGACCACCGTCTGACGGAAGCCACTCCAGAACAGGCCAAGCTCTCCGACGTCCTTTCTGCCCTGGAGGATGCTCACTGTCGAACGCTGCTCGAGTGTCTCGACGAGCCGCTGACGGCCTCGGAGTTGATCGAAGCGACCGAGCTTTCGAGTTCTACCGTCTATCGGAAGCTCGATCGGCTCAGTGAAGCCGGACTCGTGTGCGAGTACACAGAAATCCGCCGGTCCGGTCCCAATGCGAGCCGGTACGAGCGTGATATCGAACGAATTTCCCTGCGATTTGGCGAGAACGGCATCGAGCTGGCGATCGACCGGCGAGATGCGGACGCCACCGATCGGATGGCCACGTTTTTCCAGGCAATGCAAGACGAATCATGATGGATCCACTCACGCTCGCGCTGGTGTTCGCAAAACTACTGGCGCTGGTGTTGGGAAGCGTCGTAGCGCTGCTCGCCTACCGTGCCTACCGCCGCACTGGACTCTCCGGATTGAAGTATTTCGCACTTGGGCTTTCGATCATCACCGCTGGTACCGTTCTCGTCGGTATCTTCCACCACTTGCTGGGTGTATCTGTGCGTCTCGGAATGGTGATCGAGAGTCTCATTCTCTCGATTGGCTTCGTCGTGATGATCGCCGGTTTATATCAGTACTAAATCTCAAGCTGGCGACCACACTCTCGGTTGTATGCTACTCCCAGGAGCTGGGAATCTTCCAGCGCATCTAATACGGCAAGCTGATACTACATCTCAATGCGACAGACGCAGTGGTATTCGGGAGGTACCGTTCGATGAAAATCCCAAGTAGTCGACTGCTCGGCACACTCCTCGACCATCCGGGACTCGTTCTCATTGGCGTGCTGATTCTGACGGCCGCCGTCGGTGCGGGAGTAACACAATCGGAGGGGGCCAGTTCAAATGCGATGATTGAAAGTCAATCGTCGCCCGAACAGGACGCACTCGAGACGATCGAAGCAACGTATGGAACTGATAACACGACGGTCGCACAGGTCGTCGTCAGATCCCCCGATGAGAACGTGCTTGGGAAAGAATCGTTACTGGAGAGCCTCCGATTACAACGCTCGTTCGAATCGAACGAAACGGTCGCAAAGACGCTCGATGACCGTGGGGCGTTCGGATTCGAGAATGTGGTCGCCCGAATGGCGTACGCAGAACAGAATCCGGAAGAAACCACCACCTCGCTCACGATCGATGAGCAGATCGGGGCACTCAAATCGAGTTCGCCCGCCGAAATCGATCAAATCGTCGGCCAACTACTCGATGGGACACACACCGGCGAGCGAGACCCGACGGCGTTTCTGCCGGCGGATTACGAGCCGGGAACGGCCACCGCACACGCGCGCGTTACAATTGTTACGCAGAACGCATCCACGGCAACCGCCCCTGCCCAACTCGTGATGAACGACTTCGCGAGCGACCAACTGGATGATGGGTTCGTCTTCGGAAGCGGTCGGATCGATGCGGCGAACTCGAGTGCCATCGGCGACAGCTTCATCGTTATCACGCCAATCGCACTGTTGTTGGTGGTGATCGCGCTGGCAATCGCCTACCGTGACGTGGTCGATGTGCTCGTGAGCCTGAGTGGTGTCGCCGTCGTGATGGTGTGGCTTGCTGGCATCAGGGGCTGGTTCGGGATCGGTGATAGTTCGATGCTGATCGCCGTTCCGTTCCTTCTCGTCGGGCTCAGCATCGACTACTCGCTCCACATCATAATGCGATACCGACAGGCCAGCGATGGTGGCGAGCGAATTCCGCGCGACACAATGAACCGTGCGCTTGGCTCGGTCGGGGCTGCACTGCTCGTCGCCGGGTTCACAACGGCAATCGGCTTTTTCGCCAACTACAGCAGTTCAATCAGGTCAATTCGTGAGTTCGCATTGCTTTCGACAGCGGGTATCCTGAGCCTGGTGTTCGTGTTCATCCTGTTCGTGCCGGCGCTGAAGCTCCTGCTCGAACGGGGACTCAGACGACTCGGCCGGGAGCGATCGACGGCGGCCGTTGGGCGCACCACAGGGCCAATTCAGTCCGCACTCACTGGAACTGCGAGCCTGACGAGTCGGCTGCCGGTAGTCATTTTGCTCTTCGCGGTGGTGTTCGCCGGCGTCGGTGCGTACAGCGCAACGAGTATCGATACGTCGTTCAACCAGGCCGATTTCCTCCCACAGGATGCACCGGAATGGATGGACGAACTGCCCGCACCGTTTGCTCCTGACGAGTACACGATCGCCAAGGAATTCAGCTACGTGAGCGACACGTTCACCCGCCAGGACCAACAGGCACAGCTACTCGTCCGCGGATCGGTCACGGACACGGAAACGCTCGCAGCGGTCGATCGTGCCACGACTGCTGTGGTTGACGATGGCGATTCAACGATCGTAACCGGACCAACAGCAGGATCGATTCAGAGTCCACCAGCACTGATCCGATCGGTGAGTGCTCGTAACGAGACCGTGGCCACGCTCGTCGCCGAACGGGACACCGATGGTGACGGACTCCCAGACCGAGATCTCGAGCCGGTGTACGATGCGGTGATGGATGTGGCCCCCGAAGAAGCACAGACCGTGCTCTACCACGAGAACGGCACCTATGAGAGCGCTCGGGTCCTGTTACCGGTCGAATCCGACGAACCAGCGAGTGCAGTGGCCACAGACACACGGGCAGTCGCCGACGACATCGAAGCTGACGCGAGCGTTTCGGTGATTGCCACCGGAGAGCCGGTCGTCACCGCAGTCGTCCAGACTGCCCTGTTCACCACAATGGTCGAAGGGTTCGCGATCACGGTGGGCGTAATCCTGCTCGTTCTCGCTGGACTCGCGTGGATACGCCACCGGCGACCGTCGCTTGGAATCATCATGCTGGTGCCAGTTGTGCTCGCACTCGCCTGGCTACTCGGAACAATGGCGGTGCTAGACGTGCCATTCAACAGCGAAACGGTCGTCATCACGAGCCTGGCGATCGGTCTCGGCGTGGACTACAGCGTTCACCTGACCGAACGCTTCCTCGAAGAGCGGCCGCGACACGACTCAACGCAGGCATGGATCACGGCCGGACTGACGGGCACAGGAGGTGCGCTTTTCGGCAGCGCACTCACCACTGCCGCTGGATTTGGCGTGCTCGCACTTTCGCTTTCACCGCCACTCAGGCGGTTCGGACTGGTGACGGCACTCTCGATCGGATTTTCGTTTGTCGCCTGCGTGACGGTGTTGCCAGCGCTGTTTGCCTGGCGCACACCCAAAGACGAGTGATGGTAGTTATTACGACGGCACCCTCTAGCCAAACGATATGGCACACTCGTCGAGCGATCCAACGCCGGTCGGGATCAAGATCGGATCGACCCGGACCGTCGTCGCCACACCGGACGGGCGATCGATCGACACCGACACAACACTCACCTGTCTCGCCGAGTATGAGGACGTGCTTTCGGGCGAACAACACGCCATTTTCGGTCAGCAAGCCGTCGACGAATACCCCGAACGCGTCGAATTCATGCTCAGAACGGGGCTCCCAGAGGACGAACGGCGGACAAAAGAGACCGCCCGGTTTTTCGAGCGCATCGTTACAGCCAACGATCTGCCGGCCAACAGCGTCGTTGTCTACGCGATTCCGGCCGTCAACAACGAAGCCGGCATCGATAACCTCGGAAACGTCATCGAATCGACGCCAGTCGGAGATCGGCTGATCCGGGGCTATCCTGAATCGCTCTGTGGATCGATTCCGGCGTTTGGCCGCCAGCTCGCTGCGATCGGGCGAGTGTTCATTTCGATCAATCTCGGATCGACCAACATTGGAGCGTGTGCGTACCAGCGAGGCGAGCAGCTGGTACGATTCACCACAGGCTCAATCGCCGGCAACGAAGTCGACCGGTGGATCGCCAACAACATCGAAGAAGAAACCCAGGGACGAGTCAACGTCGACGAATCGACGGCGAGAGAGTACAAAGAAAATCACGGAGCACTCGACGATTTCGAACCGTTTACTGACGTAATACAACAGCCCGGCGGAGGCACTCACGAGTTCACCATCAACCGTTCGGTCGTCGACGGAATCAATCGATACGTCGATAAAGCCGTCGAAACGATCGCAGACGAATTTCTCCCACAGCTGGCAAACGACCACATGAAAATTTATAAACACTCGCTCGAGGAACCGATCGTACTCAACGGCGGGATGGCCTCGATTCCTGACCTCGTCGAGGCGTTCGAGCGCAGACTCGGAAAGAAACTCCAGCACGACATCGACGTCATCGCTCCCGAAACGCCAGAAACGGCGGCTGCACGGGGGGCACTTCAGATCGCCGAGCAGTTTATCGATCAGGACTGGTACTACTCTGTTGACGAACAGACGCCCTAACGCGTCACTCAGTGTGAATACCGGCCGCGTTCCGCAGGAGAGAAAGGTATAGAGGTGAAACGGTTCCTATCCATATCCATGAACACCCAGACCGATCCGCCTGAACGGTTCGATCACGCGGCGATCGAACGCCGTGCCCAACAACAGTGGGCAGACGCAGATGTGTTCCGTATTGATGATGAGACGACCGATCCGACGTATGTACTCTCTATGTTTCCATACACGTCGGGGACGCTTCATATGGGACACGTCCGCAACTACACGCTCACGGATGCGTACGCGCGATTCGAGCGACTGCGCGGGGCGTCGGTGCTCCATCCGATCGGCTGGGATGCGTTTGGGCTTCCCGCAGAAAACGCAGCCAAAAAACAGGACACGAATCCCCGCGATTACACGCTCGAGTGTATCGAAACCATGGCCGAACAGATGCGAGCCATGGGATTTGGCTACGATTGGGACCGAGAGATAACCACGTGTGAGCCCGAATACTACCAGTGGAACCAGTGGCTATTCACCCAGTTCTACGAGACCGGACTGCTTGAACGCCAGGAAACCGAGCTGAACTGGTGTCCCTCCTGTGAAACAGTCCTGGCCGACGAGCAGGTCGAGGGCGACGAAGAGCGCTGCTGGCGGTGTGGAACGCCGATTGAGTCGCGAGAGATGGATCAGTGGTTTTTCACCATCACCGAGTACGCCGACGAGCTGCTCGAGGCAATCGACACGCTCGATGGGTGGCCAGAAAACGTCAAAGAGATGCAGCGCAATTGGATCGGTCGGCAAGCGGGCTACGGACTGTCGTTCGAGATTCCAGCACTTAATGGGTCCGTAGACGTGTTCACGACCCGACTCGACACGATATATGGGGCAACGTTCCTTGCGCTTTCACCGGGCCATCCGTTGAGCGAACGACTTGGAGCGCGCAACGAGGCAGTCCAGGAGTATCTCGACTACGTTGAGTCCGTTGAGCAGCCGCCACAGGAGTCTGGCGTCGATACGGGTGTCACCACCACGAATCCGGCGACCGGCGAGGAAATTCCCGTGTACGTCGCCGACTACGTGCTCGACGACGTTGGAACGGGTGCGCTGTTCGGTGTGCCAGCACACGATGACCGTGATCATGCGTTTGCCACCGAACACGACATCCCCATCAGACAGGTCGTCGAACCGGCGGACGACCGATCGGTCGACACCGACACCGAGGCGTTCACCGAAGACGGCATCCTGATCAACAGCGCCGAATTCGATGGACTCACGAGTGAAACGGCACGCGAGCGATTTCTTTCCGTGTTCGAGGCCGAGACCGAGACCACCTATCGGCTGCGCGATTGGGGCATTTCCAGACAGCGCTACTGGGGGACGCCAATTCCGATGATCCACTGCGATGACTGTGGCTATCAGCCGGTACCCGCGGACGATCTGCCGGTCGAGCTCCCCGAGTTCATCAACACGACCGGCAACCCACTGGATGCCGCCACTGACTGGAAGCAGGTCAGCTGCCCGTCCTGTGGATCAGCTGCCTTACGGGAGACCGACACGATGGACACGTTCGTCGACTCCTCGTGGTATTTCCTCAGATTCATCTCTCCAGAGCTCGAATCGGCTCCGTTCGACACAGAGCAGGCGAGCGATTGGCTGCCGGTCGATCGCTACGTTGGTGGGAGTGAGCACGCCGTCATGCACCTGCTGTACGCCCGGTTTTTCACGAAGGTGCTCAGCGATCTGGAACTGCTCGAGGGAGTCAGAGAGCCATTCACGAAACTGACCACGCAGGGAATGGTGCTGGGTGAAGATGGTGCAAAGATGTCAAAATCAAGAGGGAATGGCGTTTCACCACAGCGGATCGTCGAGGAGTACGGTGCCGACACCGCACGCCTGTTCACCATGGAAGCAGCGCTTCCCGAACGGGATTTCGAGTGGAGTCCAGACGGCGTCGCAGCCGCGTCGGGCTTTCTCCAGCGTGTCTACTCGCTTGCCGAACGCATTCGCACACTGGAGGACCCCGCGACGGTCGACGCAGACGCAACGGCGTACGTCACCGCGGAGATCGACCGGACGGTCGAGACAGTGACGGAATCATACGAGGCGTTCACGTTCAATCGCGCACTGAGCGAGCTCCGTGAGCTCATCGGGTTACTCGGACGGTATCTCGAGTACGACGGTGCGGATCCAGCAACGCTTGCCGACGGCATCGAGGCCGCTGTTACCATGCTCTCACCGGTCGCACCGCACGTTACCGAAGCGATCTGGGAGCGACTCGATACGGACGGGCTGCTTGCAACGGCAGAGTGGCCGGCTGGCAGTGTCGAGGAGACCTACCATCTCGAAGAGCGGCTGATCGAGAACACCCGCGCTGACGTTCGCGACATCATCGACACCGCGGGGATCGACGATCCCCGGGAAATCACGCTGACCGTTGCCCCCGAATGGAAACACCATGCCTACCAGCTCGCCGCTGGAGCCGACGGAAACGTGGTTGGGACGGTAATGGCAGACGAACAGCTCCGCGAGCGAGGTGAGCAAGCCGCCTCATTCGCAAAGGAGATTGCTGGTGGCGCTACCGAGCACCAGCTCCATCCCGATCGCGAACGAGCGGCACTCGAACGAGCGGCGTGGCTGCTCGAAGATGAGTTCGGTGCGCCAGTCGAGATCCGGCCGGCCGAAGATGACGAGCGAACGCCGGCACAACCCGGACGCGTCGCGATCGATATCACCGAGTGATTGCAAGCGCAGCCAGTATCAGTAAGTACGCCACGGCCGAAGACGGGGTACGAGCATGACACACGGCCAGGTACCATCGTTCGATCGCTCCATCCACGAGGAGCTATACGACTACATCGAACGACACGGCTCCGTGGCACCGCCCGATCTCGCCGAAGCGGTTGGCGTCGACCCAGAGACGATGACTCACGAGATCGCGATACTAAAACGCGATGGCTACGTCGAAGAGCACGGTGGCGAATTTCAGGTAGTCCTTGAGGCCGGTACTGCAGAAGAGTACGTTTCGAGCGATCTGACGTTCGTCGTTCGACCGGCCAGACAGTCGGATCTGACGGGAATCGTCGGCACAATTCGGGCGATTACCGCCGAGAAAACGTATCTGGTCGCAGAAAGCGTCGCCGAACAGATCAATTTCGAAGGAGTGTTGCTTCGTAACAACGACGTAGAACGACGGATGTTCTTCGTCGCGACCGTGAACGATGATGTCGTTGGCTGGGCCCACATCGAAGCGCCACAGCTCGAAAAGCTCAGTCACGCGGCAAAACTGACCGTCGGCGTGTTGCCCACGTATCGTCGACATGGTATGGGCAGTCACCTGCTCCATCGCGGGCTCGAATGGGCACGGTCGCATGATTATAAGCGTGTGTACAACTCCATTCCCGCAACGAATCAGAATGCCGCCCGCTTTCTCGAAGACCATGGCTTCGAAACAGAGGCGATTCGGAAAGACCACTACCAGATCGAGGGGAGCTACACGGCCGAACTCATGATGGCCCGCACACTCGATACCGACTGAGAGCGTTTCAATTGGTGTACGTTGGATGTGGGCAGATGTCACGGAAACGAAAAGCGTGAGGATTAATTGTTCGTGTCGGTAATAGTGAATCGATATCCGTGCCTCGTTCAAGACCACCCAATCGCCGATCGCAGGGACCAAACAAACGATCGGGAGAGTTTGATGAGGGGTCCCGCAACTGGCAGCAGTATCTGCTGTTCGGATTCGGTGGACTCTTTCTGGTCGGCGCTATCGCCGTGATGTTTCTCGGGAGCGGTCTTCCAGGCGGCCAAACAGGCGACACACCGACCGTGATCGACAACCAAACGGAGACGGCGACCCAGACCCCGACGCCGACTCCCACACCGACGCCAACACCGACACCCACAGAGCAGACTGCCTATCGAATCAACGTCGGTGGCGAACGGATCGCCGCGTCAGATTCGGGGCCGGACTGGCAGGCAGACACTGGTGAGGCTCCCTCGCCGTATCTGAATGCACAAGCGTCGGACACCGTCGCATATTCGACGCCCGACTCGGTGACACTCGGGCCATCGATAGGAGCGTCTACGCCCAAAGAGCTGTTCACCACCTACCGATTCGATGACGGTGGCGGGCTGTTTTCTAGCAGCGAGACGATGGCCTACGAGTTCCCCGTAAATCCATCACACACCTACGAGGTTCGCGTCTACACGATGGAGCCGTTTTTCGTCAACGGTGAGCCCCCCCGCGAGGACGAACGGGCAAACAGTGACGGCGGCCCACGGGTCTTCGACATCCGGGTTGAAGGCGATACGGTAGTGAACGACCTCGAACTCCTCAAGGATGCTGGCCACGACGTGGGGACCGTGAAAACGGTCGAAATCTCGCCGGACGACGATCGGTTGACGATCGACTTCCCACGCGAGCAAGAGAATCCGACAGTCTCAGCGATCGAAATCGTTGATAAAGGCGAACAGCAAGGCTGAGTCACACTGTCCAGACAGTGTGAACTGTGTGGGTGGCGGTGCGGTGATAGTGGGGACGTGATCAGAATCCGTTGCGCGCTCGATGTTTTTCGAGAAAGATCGGATGCGGTAGTGCATCGTCGTTCTCTGGAAGAGTTATCGTGGTGCCAGCCAGGTGGTGGAATTCGTCGTACCCCTCTCGATCAGATGCGTCTTTCACGAGGATTTCGTAGTCATCACTGATCGAGAGCCATCCCGATCTGGCCGTCGAGTGTGAGTCCGCACGCGATTTGTCGAGGTAGCATCACTCATTGTCTTCATAGTGATATACCAGAGAGGGTTGTCAGTGATTGACCGAACATGAGCCAGAGGATGATCGACAAACACTACGATCGGCAGACGGAGCGCGAAAAGATGGAGCAACTTCGTCAATATCTTGATGACTCGTAATCCCAAAGAAATCGATTCTACGTATTTCCTAACACCAACGGTGATCACTCCGATCAAGAACACCATTGTCATGTCGTAGTACTTCCCGGGACCACCGCTGTAATCAGCTCTCACGCGCTGGGTCGTCCAGTGATGACAGCCCCCACATCTGTTGCCACCACTGACGATTGAATATTAGAAAAGCACATTCAATCATGACGATCACAGCCACAAAACCAATGCTTCTGAGTTTACTTGGCTCCATCAGCACATTCTCCGACCAGTGGGAAACTCTGTCCGCATTGCGACGGTAGAGTGCCATCGTTCGTGGGTGTTTGAAACTTCTTTGAGTTGTCACGCTGGACTCATTCGATAGTTTCAATTGTGTCTTTAGGCCCGAGTGGCAAGCCGTGATTTCGACCGGACATCCTGTTCAGTTTCTAAAAAGACAACATAGCCAAAGAGATTGGCCTTATAGCTAACCATATGATCGCAACTGTGAATTGGCTGAGAAAGATAAAAAATAAGCCGATTGTGTCGTATAAATTGGTTAGAGAATAGATGGAAGACACAAGGGAGGCAGATACGAAAACAAGTAGCCGTGGGGGGCTGCAAAGCCTTCCACTTGATCGGAGTTATCGAACAGGGAAGAATGATCTCCTAGAAGAATTCTACGTCCCCTGTCTGCAGCAGACGAAGCGATATGACCGGGCTGCAGGCTATTTTGATAGCAAGTCATTAATGAACGCTGCTCGCGGTATATCCCAGCTGATCGTGAGCGGTGGGAAAATGCGGATGGTGGTAAGTCCGCGGCTTACCAAAGACGATATCCAAGCTCTTGAAAACGGGGTGATAACAGATGATGAGATCGTAGAGGAGTCCCTTCACCGTGGACTGACCGCTGACCAGTTTTCGGATTATCTGAGACATGATCGGTTCAGGTGCCTTGCGTGGATGGTGAAAGAAGGCTTACTTGAGATCCGCGTAGCATTTATACGACAAGATGAAATTGTAAATCCATTTGGTCATTATCATGAAAAGAAAGGAATCTTCACTGACACGCATGGAAATCAGGTTGCGTTCTCTGGATCAATCAACGAGACAGAGCTGGCGTGGACAGACAACTACGAGTCATTCGATGTCTTCTGCAGTTGGCGAGATGTAGACGACATTCGAGTCCAAGACAAGCAGCAGGAATTCGACAAACTCTGGGAAGATAAGGATCCGAATATCGTTATCAAGAAATTACCTGAAGCTATCAAGGAGGGACTGAAGAAACACAGTCCAGGGACTGTTGATGGGAAACCGGCTTTAGATATGTTCTATCGGGAAGATTCTAGTGCAGGGGGTAAAAGGGACAAAAACCGTGACCTTTGGGAGCACCAGACCGAAGCGATCAACTGGTGGATTGATAACAAATATAATGGAATTTTCGCGATGGCGACAGGGACTGGGAAAACATATACAGCACTTCGAGCAGCCCAGTTACAGGCAGATAGCCGGCTAACATTGATCGTAGTTCCTCAGTCACCCTTGCTTGGGCAATGGGCAGATGAGATACGGGCTGTATTCGGAGACGAAGCCAGTATCCTGCAGTGCCGGGGCGAGACGAACTGGCGAGAAAGGATTACCCAGATCGTTAACCCATACCGGATCGATAATGAGGAGCTGATCGACAATACACCGAAACACGTGATTCTCACAACGATCCAGACAGCCTCTGGTGACGCCTTTCAACGATACATGAAGTTTACCCCCCCAGAGCGGTTGCAGCTCATCGCTGACGAAGTACATAACTACGGGGCACCGACATACCAACGTCTGTTCAACATTGATGCTGGCCGCCGAATCGGCTTATCCGCCACGCCAGACCGACAATGGGATGAAAAAGGCACTCAAGTGATCCGAGACTACTTTGGCAACTACGAATTCGGATTTAAAACCCAAGATGCGATCGATAACGGATACCTGACTCGGTATGAGTACCATCCAATCATCTGTGAACTTGATCCAGAGGAGTACGAAGACTTCATAGACTATACGAAGCGAATCGGGAAAGTTAGCGGTCAACTAAACGATAAAGATGCTCCAACTCCAGATCTCGAAGAAGAACACGAAATATTGCTACGACAACGAGCGAAAATCAAGAAAAAAGCACGCTCAAAGCCAGACCGATTCAGGGATTTCCTTCAGAGCAGCCATCCGACACCTGTGATTATTTTCTGTGAGGACAACGAACAGGTGGATGCAGTAAAATACCACCTCAAAAGCGAGGAGAAAGCATTTGCTGTATACGTTTCTGAGATGGCGAATGAGGAACAGGAGAAAGCGTTTTACAAATTCGAAAAAGGATTTATTGATTACCTATTGGCAATTAATTGTCTGGATGAGGGAGTGGACGTACCTAACTGTCCGACCTGCGTTCTAATAGCAAGTTCGACAAATAAACGTCAATTCGTTCAGCGTCGCGGGCGAGTGCTACGAAAGACTGAAGCGAAAGATAAAGCAGCAATCTATGATATGATCACTCTCCCTGGATTGACAGCTGAGCAACGTGGAACAACTGCTCGGAAGGTTATTGAACAGGAGTTGAGAAGAGCAAAAGTATTAATTCGGTCTGCCGAGAACCATCATCAAGTCGAACAAAAGCTGCGTACCAACTTAGAGCCATACGGCTTTGGGCACCTGGCATACATCAATGAGTACTGAAACGACAGACTCCCACGACGATATTGATGAATTGATTGAGAAACAAGCGGAGAAACACGACGTCCCGAAAGGACTTCTTCATGATCTTTTTGCTGAGGAGGAGAAAGTGGTGAACATGGAAAATCGGCATGGGATTCGCGAAAGAGTGAAAGACATCATTGAAGACTATGCTGAAAATAGAGAGCAATAAGTATTTGATGTGAATATCTCTATCACTATACCTGTGATAGAAACTAAAAGGATAAATGCTTATTACACTTGATCAAGCAAGTGGCATCAAATGAAGATAGCCTCAGTTACATTCAATAACTATAAGCCCTATCATAGCGAGGTTGCTGTCGATCTCAAAACAGATGATGACAAGCCGCTAGTCCTCATCGAAGGCCAAAATGACAGAGGGAAGAGCGCGTTCTACTCTGGTCTAAAGTTTTGCCTCTACGGTTTTGAAGGAACAAGAACAGAAGTCAACGAGCAACAACGGCAGGCAATTAATCGAAAAGCTGCGGAGGATGGGTTAGACGAAACAAGTGTCGCTGTTGAATTCCTGCATGAGGATGATGTTTACGAGATCAAACGGGTGATCACTTTTGATCAGGTTGACGATCCGGATGAGCGAAGTCCGAACAACAGCTACGTTACCGTAGAAAAGAACGGTAATCAGGAGGTTGGTAAGAGTGATTTGCCACATGAATACAACGAAGTCATCAATCCAATTCTACCGGAGAAAGCTTCGAAATTCTTCTTTTTTGATGCTGAAGATGATCTGCAAAAGTATATGAAGCACACCGAGGAGGTCAAGCAAGCAATTGAAACTGTTCTCGGAATCGAGGAAATCCAAAATGCAATTGAAGACCTAAGGGAACGGCAAAAGCAGTATAATAAGAAATTCCTAACAGCTCAGTCAAATGTTGATGAGTATTCACAAATAAAGCAAGATCTGGAAGAGATCTTATTCCGCAAAGAACACTTAGAGAGTGAGAAGAAACGCCTCAAAAACGACCGTGATCAGGCAGAAAAGAGGTTAAGTGGGATTGAAGAAGATTTAGGAAATATCAAAGAGATTGCGGAAAAACAATCGAAGCTAGATGATACAGAAAATGAGATCAACAACAAAGAATCTGAGCTTGATACGAAGATTGATCGTCGTCAAGACCTCTTGCGGCTTGCAGGACCACTGATCACTGCTGTGGGCACATCTCACGTCGAACAATGCTATGATTTCGATTCAATCGATGGCGGCGAAGAAGTGATCAAGCATATTCTTGAATCTGGGACTTGCATCTGTGGAGATTCCTTAGACAAAGATGATAAAGAGAGTCTCAGAGACCAACTTGAAGAGTTGGCATCCGATGGACGTAAACGGACGATCAAAGCGAGAGATAAAGCGTCGAAGTTAGAGTTGGGTAGTGAACAGAAGAAAGAAGAGTTTACACTAGTTCAACGACGGATCTACGAATTAGAACGGGATTTGCGTACGCTCCGCAGTACACGAGATGATCTGGAACAAGAGATTGATGAGGCCACAGAGGACGATCACAAACAATTGAAAAAACAGAAAGAACAAACCAACGAACAGATTGAAGAATTGAAGAGTGAGATTGAAGATATTAATCAGAAGATTGGAAAGGTGGAGGGTGAGGAAGAGCAAAAGGAACGTCGGATCGACAGCTTAGGCGGGGCATCAGAAGATGAAAAATATTTCCGGAAACTTCGTGACCTGACCGCCAGATCCAAAGAAGCAATGCAGGATCTCAAGGAAGAGTTCGTAGAGAGTCGTCAGACGGCGGTGGAGAACCATACCTCAAAGACGTTTAGAGAACTCACGAATAAATCGGATGTCTACGATGGGATCAATATCACTTCGGAATATAAGCTGCAGGTGAAGACCGACACAGCAACACGAGATGTTCAAGAGCAGGCACCGAGCGCAGGCGCCACTCAGATTATTGCGTATTCGTTCATTGCCGGATTGAACAACTATACTGCTCGTAAGGCTCCGGTCGTGATTGATACCCCACTCAGTAGACTTGACAAAGAACATAAAGACAATCTGATCAAGTATTATCCTGAATTCAGTGAACAGGTGATTATCCTGTATCATCCACGGGAGCTAGAAAAGGAGGATATAGAGTACCTGTCGGAGTATGCATCCAAACATCTAGAAATCGAGCAGAAGGAAGACGAACCTGAAGCAGCACTAATCTCTCCTGGTCAAAGGCAGACAACTCTAATGTAGGAATAACAAATGGCACTCTCAAAATCAATCAAAAGCACTCGACTCGACCTGTACAAAGCCATCGTCGATAACAGCGATGACTATCCATTCCAGCACCGATACGAACTCTTTACGCTCGGTGCAGCGATCGGGTTCCTCCGGGAGGAGACCTATAAGAAAGAGAAAGGGAATAGTTACAGCCAGACGTTCATCAAGGTCGGAGATATTACGAGGGATGAGCATCAGTCAGCGATTGAGTTCATCTATTCGCTCGTTAAAGCCGAGTTAGTTCAGTCCGGAGAAGTCGATGAAGACATCGATGAAAAGAAACTTGAAACGAAGGCTTGGACACGGATGCTCGAGCACGCTGATGCCGGGACCGACTACGTCGACAAGCAAGTCGATATCCAAGGCAATTTCGATCTCATAGGGTTTGTAAAAGAACACGAAGAGAAATGGCCAGATCGAATCGAAGACGCTCTCGGGGGGCCACCCGGGGACGAACGAATACTTCATCCAGAATAATCTACGAGTTGTGGTAGCTATTGACTGTATGAGGAAATACCTGCTTGAATTTAAGTCCGCTTAGCAGCTTCTGCTATCGTCACGCTATCTTCTTTGAGATAGTTGATTGCCGCCATACAATCGGTGTTACGTCTTCTTGCCCTTGATCTCCGTAAGTACGTTACAGATATCTTATCAATATATTATTCATATATTTATATTGTAAGAACTACTGTTGAAGGTTATATATTAATTATTATCCCATATGATATCGAAGAGTTGAAATAGTAAGTATGTAATGCATATTTCTAGATGTTAGGCTCTAACAAAGGTTTGAAAGAGTTAGATCTTCCAGGAGTCATCGAAACCTCCGATGTAGACTTTGCTGACGAATTTTATAATCCCGCTCTGAACGTTGCTGTTGAGTATAAGAGAGGAGTCGGCTACTTCACCAGCAACTGGTTTAAGTTCGCCTCCAAGGGTCTGAAAGGACTAGCGGAGAACGAAGGCACCGCGAAGTGGATTATCAGTCCTATACTGGAGGAGGACGACTGGAAGACACTTCAGAAAGGAGAAGAAGCCAAACGGAGTCAAGAACTCTACGATCGGCTAAGCACCATGGTCCCTAACATCGAAGAAGGGCTCGAGAAGGAGACTAGGAACACTATCGCGTGGATGATTGCTGATGGCCTCCTCGATATTAAAATCGCCATTACCGGTGAGAACCTGTCCGGTGACTTCCACGACAAATGGGGAATTATACGGGATACCAACAACGATAAAATCGCCTTCCACGGGTCACAAAACGACAGCAGCAAAGGATTTTCAAACTACGAATCTTATACTGTCTTTATTTCTTGGGCCTCTGATCGAGAATTAAGAAAGCTAGAAAAGCACGAAAAAAGGTTCGATAGCATCTGGGATAACGCCAAACAAGGAATACACAGTATCTCACTGCCAGACAGTCTCGCCCTCAATATCGCAGAGCTACGGGAAGACGACCGACCGTATAACGAACCTTCAGAGTCAAAAAAGCTGACCAGTGCCTACCGGTGGAGGCACCAAGAGATTGCGATGAACAAATTTCTGGAGAATGGTCACGGTATTCTCAACATGGCAACAGGAACTGGGAAAACCCGAACTTCCCTTAAGATCCTGAACCGACTTCTCAGACAAGACGCCGTAGAGAACATTGTTGTCGCCACTCAAGGAAACGATCTCTTAGATCAATGGCACAATACCCTCACTAAGAACTTCAGTGCCGACGAAATGTGGATTTACCAAGAATATGGAGGAAATCATGACCTAGGGAAATTCCTGACTAAGAACAGAGACAAGCTGGAGACACTAATAATCTCCTACGACAATCTCCACGAAGCCATCAACGGAGACATTAACAACAAACTGCCACGAAGTCTTCTTATAGCTGATGAAGTCCACAATATGGGCAGCGACACAAGACAAGCAAACCTCACTGGAGGGCTGAATATTTTCAAACACCGTCTTGGACTAAGCGCCACACCCTTTGACCCCTACGACTCGGATCGAAATGACTTCCTCCGAGACGAAGTTGGCCCCGTAGTATACGAATTCTCTGCTGAAGACGCAATTAAGAGAGGTATCCTCTGTGAAACAGACTATACTCCACTGTTTTACGAACTCTCAGAGGAGGATAAAGAGGAACAGAAAGCAGCGTTCGGGACATTCAAAGGGATGAAAGAAAACAACCCGTGTACTCTCAAAAGCCAACTGTACATTATGCTGGCCAAGGTCCGGAAAACTTCGGAGGCGAAGCTTCCGGTCTTCAGAGAGCATCTCAAGAACAACCCTGACATCCTTAAGGACTGTCTCATCTTCGTTGAGACGAAGAAATACGGATACAAGGTCCAAAAAATCATCCACAACTACACCAAGAGCTACAGGACGTACTACGGAGAAGATCCTGAGGAAACCCTTAACGCCTTCTCAAATGGAGACATCTCAACCCTCGTGAGCAGCAAGGCAATCTCTGAAGGTATCGATATTAAGTCAGTGGAAAACATCATATTATTTACATCAAACCGCTCCAAAGGAACTACCATCCAGCGAATTGGCAGAGCACTCAGAACCAATCCTGATAACCCTGGGAAAACAGCTAATATAGTTGACTTTGTTGTCAGAAGTGATATCGAAGGAGAACCAGAAAACGATGAAGTCGATATCCCTCCAGACAAGATTCGGTACGACTGGCTAACAGATCTCAGTAAGGTGACCAAGAAGGAGAATTAATATGTCAAAACAAGATGTTGAAAAAATAATGAAAGAAGTAATGGAAGAACACGAACAGTCAGACGACGTCGAGAGGCGATTTTTAGCGTTCTACGAAAACACTGTCAACAACAATTTTGGTGGAAGTGACCTACAGAGACTTATCAATTCAATTGAGCTCGCAGAAGAAGAGAAACTCGATGAATCTTAGAATTACAGGTATACGGTACAAGAACATCCGGGAGTTCAAAGATCTGGAAATTAGTCTGATTAGAGACGACGGAGATACTCATCACATCTCACTGATCCAGATGCCGAATGGTACCGGGAAAACAACCACAATGGACCTGATACGGACGGTGCTCATAGGCAAGAATCTGGATGAGAGTGAGGAAAGCAAGCTCACAGTCAATAATCTTGAACCAGAAGGGTACGATGCGATAGAAGGCTGGTTTGAAGCGGACTTCAAATCCAACGGGAACCAATTCACTTTCCGCCTCGAACTCGACTACGAAACCTATGATCACCGGTACCGGACAATTCGCCCCAGCGAGGTTGGCGGTGGGAACATGCTAGGCCACTCCCCGCCGAATAAGTTGCGTACAGTGATTAATGAGTCCTTCACTAACTTGTTTGTCTTCAACGGCGAACTCACGCAGGACTTCCTTCAGACTGGGAAGGCCGAGGCGGAGAATGCCCTGAAGATCGTCAACCACCTCAACCGGCTGGAAGATAAGAAGAATAAGATCGAGCAAGAAGTAGAGGAAAAACAGAGCGAGGGAAGCGTCGATACCGAACCTGGTTACCGGAATATTAAGGGACGGCGGGACACCGCTCAAGAAAAGATTGAAGAGCTTAAGCGGAGAGAAAAAACGCTTAAATCCGAGATAGAAGAGCACGAACAGACTATCCAGTCACTGAGCACTAAACGTAGTGAATTACTGGCCGAGAACCAAGAGCAACTAGAGAAGGATAACCGGCTGGAACGTGAAATCACCGAGCTACGCTCTAAGATAAAGAACTCGACAGATGAAGTCCTGAAACGGATGCGGGAGCCCGGCCAACTCCATGAAAACTTCCACGACGACATGGGGAAACTCGTGAAGAACATGAATATCATGGAGCTGCCGAAGCCGACTTCCCAGGAGTTTTTCACGGAACTGTCTAAACGCCCGAAATGTATTTGTGGACGGAAAATCGACGAAGATCACGCAGAAGCCATACTGAACAATGCAGACCACTATCTCTCCGAAGAGGATATCGGCGTCCTCAACCTTCTCAAAGAAGATCTGAGAGGAATTCCTAACTTCGAGAATTGCGAAAGCAAGTTCAACGAATTAGAAGCCAAGCGAAAAAAGCTGGAGCAGAAGAAACAGGAAAAAGCAAGAGTCGACCTTGACGACCCAGACATGAACAAATGCCTCCAAGAGATTACTAAAGAAAAGCAAAAGGAGAAACGGCAGAAAAACCAGAAAAAGCAAGAACGGCGTGAATTGACGAGTACTGATAAAAACGAGCGGGAAGAACTAGGCTTGGATTGGAAGAACAACATCCATCTCTGCCGACAAGAGGTGGATAAGCGAACTCAAAAAGTCCGAGAGGCCAGCAACACCGTCAACTTCGGGAAAAGAGCCAATCTCCTCGAAGACATCTTCGAAGACTTCATCGACAGATACTTGGCTACCCTGAAACAGAGCCAGATCGATAAGACCAACAAGCGACTTCAGAGAATCCTCGGACTGTCACAGGTTCAAATTGAAGATATCGATAACTCGATCAAGATCAAAGGGAAGGGGGACGTCTCCGAGGGGCAGAGACTATCAATTGCCTACGCCTACCTCTCTACGCTATTCGAAGACTCTGCAATCGACGTCCCATTCATCATCGACAGCCCAGCAGTCAGCATCGATTACGAAAAACGGGCAGAAGTCGCCCCGATCATCTCGAATCTGTTCGATCAATTGGTGATCTTTGTGATCTCTCCAGAGCGTGGACGATTCGTTGACGGACTGGACTCCGGCGACATCAAATACTGTACCGTCCATAAAACCGAAAAATCGGGACAGGTCGAGAAAAGCCTGAACAAGGACTACTTCATGGACTTCCAATCCGAAGTGGACGAAGAAGAAATGCAAGAGGCAACCTGAATAATGTCTTTTAGATTGAGCAAGGAATCAAGAAGTTACTATAATAACATTAACAAAGCCAGTACAACCAACAAGTTTGAGAGTGACTGGGACAAGTACTACCTCTCTGCAATGGCAGGGATCAAAGCCCGCAACCGTGTCCCAGATGACGAGGAGCCTCCAGCTGAGCAGCAGTTTGTCGACTATGTTATCCAGAACTACGATGACCAGAAATACGAGATTTACGGCTCGCTAATTGTAGCCGAGATCGAGCGAGAAGGGATCCCCTGGGGACAGAAAGAAGAGATTAGGCAGCTGATGTTGAACCTGCTGGACTCCAGCAGTAACACTCGGCTCTCAGAAGAAGGAATCCAAGTTCTCAACTGCTATGCCGAGAAAGGATTCCGACTAGTCAGAAGCGAAATTACTCCACAATCCCAACTGGATGAATTTCTCGAACTTTACTACAACTTCCTCAATGACCTATAGAACTGAAGTCACAGATCGATTCCCGGGCTCAGGGTTGTACAATTATCTTCTATAAACTATTATAAAATATTTGTTGTGATGTTCAAAGACCAAATTAAAGAAGATATGGTTGGTGTTACCGACGACTGTTAGAACGTCAGCTTTTGAAGCCGGTTAACCGACTGAATTACCTGGTCAGTCGCATATTCAATCTGTTCTTGAGTGTTGTCTTTACCGAGCCCGAATCGGATGGCTGAATGCCAGATATCCTCTTCATCTGAGATTGCCTGGAGAACATGAGATGCCTCTACCTTCCCCGTTGCGCAGGCAGAACCAGCGGAAACCGCGATGTCAGGTTGCAGATTCTGGACCAACGCTTTGTTCTCTACGCCAGTGAAGGAGATATTGAGATTGTTCGGAATTCGTTTTTCTGGATGGCCATTCAGGACAACATCGTCGAGTTCAGTATTGATTCGCTCCCACATCGCTGTGGTGAGCTCGGTAACATGTTGACTACGCTCTTGCATTTGCTCGTCAGCCAGCTGGACAGCCTTCCCAAATCCGACGATCGATGGAACGTTAAGCGTTCCAGAGCGCCACCCTCGTTCGTGGCCTCCCCCATGAATCAATGGCTGGAGTTTGACCTTCGGGTTTCGTCTACGGACGTAGAGTGCCCCGACCCCTTTCGGGCCGTAGATTTTGTGAGCAGATAGTGACATTAGATCGACCCCCATTGCTTGGACGTTGATCGGGACATATCCCATCGCCTGGACTGCATCAGTATGGAAGAAGACCTGATTGTTCTTGGCAATCTCCCCAATGTCTTCTATCGGTGCAATAGTCCCGATCTCATTGTTAGCGGCCATTATCGAGGTCAGGATGGTGTCTTCCCGAATCGCTTCTTTAACATCTTGTGG
This sequence comes from Halocatena halophila, assembly GCA_027563145.1. Classification (GTDB taxonomy): domain Archaea; phylum Halobacteriota; class Halobacteria; order Halobacteriales; family Haloarculaceae; genus Halocatena; species Halocatena halophila. Next base: position 513,207 of record CP071307.1, read on the forward strand.
GTCGACACAACCGTGTGCATCAACGGTGAGATAGGTGATGTCGAATCCGTCTTTCTCGAGGGATTTACAAACCTCTAGGATCGCTTCGTGTTCGGTGACGCTGGTAATGATGTGGCTACCTTTGTCCTGTTTCTTGGCGTATTCAGCTACACCACGGACAGCGAGGTTATCCGACTCTGTGGCCCCACTGGTGAAGATGACCTCTTCGCTCCGGCAGTTGATGACATCCGCAATACGTTCCCGGGCCTGTTCGACGCCCCTCTTGGCGTTGGATCCAAAGATGTGATCATCACTAGCCGGGTTTCCGAACTGTTCTGTGAAATACGGCTGCATCTCCTCGACAACCGCTTCGTCGACAGGAGTTGTAGCGTGGTGGTCAAGATATATTGGAGATTTGGGGTTAGGACTCATTCGTGGCCAGATCACCTTGTTCTGATTTGAGCCGTTCGGGCATCAGGGTATAGTAATCGTTGATATTCTTGATATTTCCAAAGATTCGGACGACACCCCGGTTCAGGTGTGCCACTAATTCATCGTAGAGATCCTCATCGGGGTCTTTTCCCTCCTGAATAAGCCGTTCTTTGACAAGTGCGAGATAGAGAGCTTCGTGCTCTCCGAACAGGGTGTAGCGATTGATGGTGAGTCCCTCTGTATCGTACTCTCTTTGGCTTGGAGGCCGAGGCTCGTTTAACGAATAACAGAGACCAATCCGACAGGTGAAATTGTGGGTCATTCCTGTCCGGCCTTTCAGCATTTGTAATCGATGCGTTGCGTCGCTTCCCAATGTGATACGGTTGAATTCGTTACTCATGATGTGATCTCTCCGTAAGAGAGCTGTTCTGTGTCGTCATCCCAGAAGTACCCCTCGGTTGGAACCGTGACTCCTTCTGCTTCATCATATTCGAGGTGGTAAGCTTTCGCCACATCGCGACTCAAGACTTTGTACTGTTGGTCGTCGATTTCGGTATCAGTAGAGAAAATCAAAACTTGGTGTGACGCCTCTGGGAAGAACTGTTTAATCAGGTTATTCCGATGATTCTGGTCTAATCGTCCAAGCGGCGTATCAATGATGAACGGAAGCGGTCGACCAGAAATCTCAGCAAGTGCCCAAAGTAGAGACGTGGCGAAAATTTGTCGTTCACCCGCCGACAATTCTGTATGTGGTTTCTGGCTGCTATGTTTCGTGATAAGAGAGATGTCCAGTGTGTCCTCGTCAATCTGGATTTTCTCGTAGAAGTCACTCTTGTTGGAAAGAGTGAGGTAGCGATCACTTAGCACCTTTTCTAGCTTCCCGAGCTTCTCCTTTGTGAGTTCATCTCGGTAGTCCTTAATTGCTTTTCGAACGTCGGAAGCGAGGTTGGCGCGTTCAGAGACATCTTCGAGCCGGGACTTTTCATCGAGCTTGCTCTGAATACGGCTATTTACTGTTTCGAGCTTGTTCTGAAGTGTGTTGATTTCGCTTTCTAGGCCTTCAATCTCATTTTTGAGTGAACCTTTCTCCTCTGTTAGATCGTTCAATTTGTCGATCATCGGTGAGATAACCGATTGGTCGGGAACCTTACTAAGACTACCTTCTACTTCTTGCAGCTCCCGGACATCAGCCTCTGTCTTGTGGTTGATCTCGGCGAACTGCTCAGGAATGTCGTTCATCGCTCGGTCAACAACCGAGTAGATGTCTTGACGTTGCGCCCGGGAGAACTGATGGGCTAACTGCGTATCGTCGCCATCGTGTTCAAGTTGGCCCTCGAGTTTGGAGTAGATACGGGAGGTAAGTTCGTTGACGTCGCCTTCGCTGACACCAAGGTCTTCCCAGACATCGTCTTCATCTAGCACATCATCGAGTTCTTTGGTGAGCTCTTCCTTTGCAGTCTGCTGATTCTGCTGCTCGGTTTCTTCTTGGAGACGTTCAACAACGTTTTCACAGAGGTCTGGTGCCAATGTGAATGGGAAAATTCCAGTGACTATTTCCTCAATCTGCTCTTCATGGGAAGCGATACTGGCCTTAAGTTCGGCTCGGCGTTCCTTCAGGTCATCACGGCGGGTAGCGTAGGAGCCGCCTTCGGATGCGATTTGAGCCTCAATCTTGTTGATCTCGTCTTGGATTGCGCCGAGTTCTTCTCTCTTCTCGAATTTTTCTGCACCTAACCGTTCAATTGCTTCTTCTAACGCTTCCTTCTCCCCACGGTATTCTTCGAGTTCGTCATTGATACCTTCAACACCGGAGCTATCGAGCTTCTGTGAAACGTAGATAGAAAGATCAGTATCTAACCGGTCGACGAGGTCTAGGCCTAGAAGAGAGTACATCGAGTCTGTGAAGCTGTCATCAGACTCGACAGCACTGGCGAGTTCCTGTATTTTTTCGCCGTCAAAGAAAAACAGCTGAGCGACACCAGGCGGAACCAATTGCTGGAGGAAATCCTGCCACTGATCTTTGTCAAGTTCAGTCGGAATCTTTCCGTTCCGACGCATCTCCACGTTTTCAACGATGCTCTTTCCTCTGTCACGCCAAGTTCGTTCCACGGAATAATGGTCCTTCTCACCCATGTGGGCATATTCGAATTCAAGCCGGACTGATGCTGTTTCTGCCTTACGGTCTGGGTAGTCATGCAGACGGCTTCGAATGGTCTGATGATACTCTCTCATCGCCACACGACGGCCAAGAGCACTGCGTCCGTGGAGACAAAATCGGATGGCTTCGAATAGGGTAGTTTTCCCTGCTCCGTTTTGCCCACCAAACAGGATGATAGGTGAGTCATCTGTAGTGGTGAGATCCAGTTCGTTCAGCCCACGATACGGGCCGAAATCCTCGATAACAAGCTTATTGAATTTCATATATGAGGTATTATCCTTCAATGCCTGGGTATTTCCAGGTCTCGACGCGGTCTTCTCCTTCGATCTCAGCGATAATTTCGTCCGTTGGTCTCCAATCCTCTTTCAGCACCCTATCTAATTCGTTATAGATCGAGGCCCGTCGCTTCATTCCGTAGTGTTGAAATTCGGTGTCGAGAAGGCGCTGAACGAGTTCTCTCGGGACATCATGATCCTCACAGATCTCTCCGAGGAGTTCGGCTTCATCCGCCCCGAAGGTTCCGAGATCGTCGTGAACCCACTCCATTGTATCCTCGTCCATAACCCTTCGATAAATCTTGGGCACGGAGTCTTCCCAGTCGGACTGTTCCTCTCTCCAGAGTCGTCGGATTTCACGGAGTTCTTCCTTACGAATTAGCACCATCTCCTCTTCGTCCTCTGGTAGTTCATCGTTCACCTCCTTCTGGGTCTGCAGCAGTTTCTCCAACAGGTCCTTGCGGAATTCGAATTTATAGGCACGGGGAATGATACCGTCGCTACCGTTGGTTTTCTCCCTGACCCGTCCATGCTGTCGGCCTTTTACCTCTCGGTACTGCGGTTTTTTCTCGGGATCCTGCGTCATCTTGAGAAAGTCTCGGAACTCAAGGAGAGATTCCATCCAATCTTCTCCCTCGTCGATCATGTTCTGCATCGCTTTGTCCTCCGAGACGACAGTACAGGTCCAGCAACCGAACCGGCTATTGCCGCAGGACGGGGTTTTGGTGTCGATCACCATGGGACACTCGTCGTCAGCTTCTTGGTAGAGGGCAGCAAGGTCACGGTTGTTCTTACCCCACGGACAATCAACCTGTAGCAGATAGGACCAGACATCATCGACAATCCAGTCTTCGATCGGGGTATAGACGAAGGCGTTAGCGAATTTGGAATGGCGTGAAAGTACGCTGCCATCAATAGCATGGAGATCCATTACCTGTTTCCGGGTTGAAGATTCGGCTTTCCGTGCACCGAGGATAACAACAACCTCACCGTGCTCTGATACTTTTTCCTTAATGAAGTTATCCGCTGGGTCAATCTTCATCCGTTCCGTACACCAACGGAAATTCTGGTTGGGCGCCGGGTATCCACGTCCAATCAGGTTCACCCAAAATGTATCATCGATTTGTGGTGTGACTTTATGAGCTTCAAACGGTAAATCATCCTTGGCCGCAAATTCATTTACATTCTCAAGAGTACTGACGATATGGTTGACTATTTTTGGTGTTTCTACCAAGGTATCGCTAGAAATGACATAGACTGGCTTATCTTGCTGTTCCTCAGGCAGGTCAGAGATCGCGTACCAGATAAGTTGGAGAGCGGTAGTCGAGTCTTTGCCACCACTATAACCGATTACCCAGGGACGTCTATCCGCAAGATAGACCTCCCTTATTTCATCATGTATATCGCTTAGATCACGCCGGTCAAATACAGAGTCACCTTTTTCCTGTCCTGTATTCGGCACATCTTGAATTTCCCTAAAAGTACTCATCGTTGTCTTATGCTATTTCCCTGTGGAAAGCTCTTAAAACCACACGACTTTGCCTAACTAGCTTGTTCAGTAATTCTCCCATCTTAGAGCTTCTACGCTGTGATTTCGAAGATGCTAATTTATTTGATCTTCCACTAATGTGGCCACGCACACCCTATATCCTCAGATAAGTATTTATAATAATTCGCGTCAAAATTTATTAGTCAATTCCAATTACTCGGGGGAGATCCATATAGTATATCGACATATTTTTCTATTATCGCAGTAATTTGGAACTATCATAGGCGTTTGGCAATGAATACGCTTTGAAATTTGATTTTGTAAGGAAGTTGATTATCCTATTCTAGTCTAATTTCTTCTATTTCTATCGTGCCCGAGCCACCCTGCCAGAAGTTCAATCGGAGCGATAGCGACGAACCAGTACGATCGACGCCGGCCGCCTCCAGATCGATCGCCACATCAGTGAAACTCGTGGTGATCGAATCGTCGGTAACGGTCGACAACAGTGTTCGCACCCCGCCCATATCGAAGAGAACCTCGCTCTCTTCGCCCCCGTTCGCACCGCGAAGCCGCAGTACGAGCGTGGCGTACTCGCTGATATCTTGATTGAGCTGGGTCTGGAACCAGCCGCCGTTGTCGTACTCCAGGAGTAGCGCGCCATCGCTCACCGATCCACTGCCGTTTTCGAACGACCCAGCACCACACCACTCACCGAGATCGTTCCGATTGGCCGACCAGCCTGGATCGCCGTCGAAATCGTCGATAACCAGCACGTCACCCGGTGGGTCAGTACTGCCGGCGTCAGTCGTTGCCGTCGTAGTAGTCGCAGCCGACTCGTTGCCGGCACCATCGACGGCCGACACACCAATCGAATAGGTGGTCTCGGGCGTGAGTCCCGACAGCGTTGTTTGTGTCGTGCCGGCCGGAACCGTCTGTGTGGTCGTACCATCGACGGTGACGACGTACTGATCAAGCCCACTGCCACCCGTATCGGTGGCGGCCTCCCAGGAGAGCGTCACCGTCTCGGCGGTTGTTTCGGGCACCGAGAGACCGCTTGGGGTGGCCGGTGGCGTCGTGTCTTCGCCAGTTCCATCACCCGAGACCGTCACGGTGACCGCAGCCGGCGTCCCAGCGTCGGTTGCAGAAACGGTGGCGGTTGTGCTGTCGGTGTCAGTACTGACAGTGATCTCGTGGTCACCCAGATAGACGGCAGTCGAATACGTCCCATCCGAATCGGTGAGTCCGCCCTCGCTGGTCCACCACTCGCCGAAAACCAGTTCGTTCCACACGTCGTACGCGGGTTTGGGTGACCAGTCCTGATAGAACAACGGCGCTTCGTTCTCCCAGTGGCGACCATCCCAAAAGCCCCACATGATGAACGCATCGACACCGGGATGGCTGAACGCGCCACGAAGATAGTTTTCGAGAACGGTCGCCCGCTCTTCGTCGTCAGTCCAGTCGTCACCGTTGTACATGTCGAATTCAGTGATCTTCACGCGCGCGCCGTGGTCTGCCCACTGGTTGATCTCGGCCGCGACCTGGCTGGCCGAAATCCTTGCGTCGGGATTCGAATTCGTATCGTTTTCGCCGGTACGCGCTGCCACATGGGCCTGCAGTCCGATCGTATCGAGATCCACACTCGACTGGAGATGGTCAATCTGGGTTTCGTACCGGCCGTCCACGTAGTCGTAGGCGAACTGATTGAAGTCGTTGACGCCAATCCCAACGTCGAGATCGTTCGACTCGATCACAGCCTCGGCCGTGGTATACCAGTCAGTGAGCAACTGAGAGCTCCATGGGATGACTTCGCCGGTCCAGGGCTCTTCAGTGTCGATCTGGTCGCCGTACACACCGCGCTGGAGCTGGTATGCGTGCATCGCCTCATTGACGACCTCCCACTCGGTGATGTCCTCGCCGTAGTGGGTGATGATCTCCTCGATGTGTGCCATCGACCGGTCTCGAATCGTCTGGGCATCGCCGTTGTCGATTGCCGTCTGCACGTCGTCCGGAATCGCGCTGACGCCATCGCTACCCCAGATGCAGACGTGACCACGTACATCAAGTCCTGCTCCCAGCAGCCAGTCTGTGGCATCATCGGCCAGCTGCCCTTCGGTCTCGAAAAAGCGCCACTTGTGCCGGTTTTCGAGCACTGCAGTGTTGAACAGCTCTGGAATGTACGTCCGATAGTTGTCCCCTACACTGGACTCATTGAGCAGTGTGTTCGCGTTGACTGCAGTGCCAAAGTCGAAATCGTGTTCCAACATCGTGACTTCGACCTGGGCGTCGGGAACGACCGTGCCGTCTTCTCGTTCGACGGTGACCTCAAGCGTTCCCGTTCGATGTTCGTCGATCCGTTCGGCCACCGTTTTCGACGTATCCGCCGTTTCGCCGGCAGCCGATCCGGTGAGCCCGGCAGAGAGCGCCAGCGCACCCACAGCCCTGAGAAACGCCCGTCGATCGAAACCGACGCCCGTGTCTGTCGCGGTCGATTCGTCTGTTTTTGGTGGTTGAGTATCGCCTGTCATTGCTCTTCGAGTCTGATCGTCGTTATTTCGAGTGTACTCGTGCCCCCTTGCCAGAAGTTCAAGCGAAGCGAAGATGACGAGCGATCGACGCCCGCGCCAACGAGATCGATGGCGATAGCGGATTCGGTCGTCGTGATCGAATCGTCGGTGACATTTGCGAGCAACGTGCGGACACCGCCCATATCGAAGAGAATGTCGCCCTCTTCGCCGCCGTTCGCACCACTGACCTGCATGACGAGCGTGGAGTAGTCGCTGATATCCTGATTGATCTGGGTCTGGAACCAGCCGCCGTTGTCGTACGCAAGCGTGAGCACGCCGCCGGATTCAGTGCCCCCACCGTTGACGAACGACCCGGCACCACACCATTCTCCGAGATCGTTCCGATTGCTCGACCAACCCGGATCGCCGTCGAAATTGTCGATCACCAGTGTCGACGCTGGTGGATCAGTGTCGTCGGCCACCGTCGTTACGGTGGTCGTCGCTGGACTCGACGAATTGCCTGCGCCATCGACGGCGACAACACCGAGCTGGTAGGTCGTCTCTGGTGTCAGTCCAGAGACAGTACTTGATGTGGTACCGGCGGGAACGGTGTGATCGTTCGATCCATCGACAGTCACTACATACTGTGCGACACCGGTTTCTGCGTCCGTGGCTGGAGTCCAGTCGATCGCAACGGTCGTTTCCCCAGGCGTCGTCGTCAGTCCCGATGGCTCGGTTGGAGGTGTGGTATCGGCTGTTGAATCGCCGAGTTTGGCGTAGACAACATCGAAGTAGTCGCTCGAGGTGTACGAGCTCGCCGAACACGAATCACCCCAGTAGGGATCTGCCATGTTCATCGGCTCGTCGGAGCCATCCCCGTTCCATGCCCAGCCAATCACTGGCCAGCCGAGCGATTTCGCGTGATCGACCACTGCTTCCCAGTCCGTCCCACTCGAACTCGCCGCCCAGTTCCCGAATTCGCCGATCAGACACGGATAGCCCGTCGCATCGAGCACGTCGAGATGAGAAGGCGAAAGCGCCTCGTTGACGTGCTGATTCCACCCGCTTGGGTAGACGTGCACCGAGCAGATGAGGTTCGAATCATCGATCATCGTCGTTGCCTCAACCAACCGGTGTGTCTCCTGTCCCCAGCCTGGCGCGTCACAGACGATCGGACCATCGTACCCCGTTCCCGAGCGAATCGTTTCGAGTGCCTCGTTGTAGGCACTCGCGTACTGATCGGCCGTAACGGTGTGATCACCCCACTCGTTCATCAGATTGATCGTGATCGAGGCGTCCTGCGTGAGATAGTCGTAGTGGTCCACCCACCACTCGGCAGCCGACTGGAGTGAGCCAGCGTCAGATGCGCCGTTGTCCGGATAGTGGTGGTAGCTGGCGATTACGTCGTAGCCGTTCGTCGTGGCCTCATCGATCCACCGCTTTGCGTCATCGCGGGTTGTGATTACTTCGTCGAACGAAAACGGCTCGATCTCGATGCGAACCGTCTGTATGTCGGGATACTGGTTCATCAGTCCCCATCCCAACTGCTGGTCGCCGCTGCAGAAATACGACGGCTGGAGATTCACTCCATCACCGAACGATGCGCCAGTGGCGCTCGTCGAGCCGATTCCACTGAGCCCAAGGACCATTCCTCCGGCCATTCCCTTCAGAACCGACCGCCGTGACGTGCTCGCCCGTGCGGAGAGACACGACGCTTTCGTCGATTTACTCTGATTTTCGGTTGTCGCCTCTGTACTCAGTGTCGTATCGCCGTTGTTTGGGTTTGTTCGGTGCATTATGAGAGATGGATCGATTGGATAGTGAGTGTGCTGTTTCCACCCTGCCAGAAACTCAGTCGGAGGGAGCTGGACGGGTCCGTCCTGTCAACGCCGGCTTCGGTGAGATCGATCGTGAGATCAGAGACTGTCGTTCCGATCGAATCGTCAGTGACATTTGCGAGCAACGTCCGGACACCACCCATATCGAAGCTGATATCGTTCTCTTCCCCGCCGTTCGCACCGCGGACGCGGATGACGAGCGTGGCGTACTCGCTGATATCGCGGTTGAGCTGCGTCTGGAACCAGCCACCGTTATCGTACGCAAGGGTGAGTGCACCATCTGATTCGATACCACTGCCGTTTGCGAACGAACCTGCCCCACACCACTCACCGAGATCGTTCCGATTGCTCGACCAGCCCGGATCGCCGTCGTAGTTGTCCACCACGAGCGCGTCCGGTGGAGGCTCCGTTCCATCCCCATCATCACCGGGCGTTGTTGTCGTGATACGTGCCGGAGTAGACGCGTTATCAGCCTGATCGACTGCGATAACGCCCACTTCGTAAGTGGTGTCAGGGGCAAGATCAGTCACTGTTGCCATCGTAGTACCTGAAGGAACCGCAACCACAGACGACCCATCGACCGACACCACGTAGTGTGAAAGACCCGCATCTCCACGGTCGGTCACACTCTCCCAGGAGAGCTCAATGCTCTGATCGGTGGCCTGCGTGACGGTAAGATTCGGTGGTGTTGGCGGCGACTGCGAGTCGTCGATCGGTGACTCTGGAATGCTGTCATTGCGTCGATCGGCGAGCCATGATTTGACGTAGCCACCCATCTGAGAGGAGTCTGTCTTCAGTGTCCATGGTTCGTTTGCACCGGCGTCCGGGGAGTCGAAGAACGTCGGGGCCCACGAATCGTCGAAACACCACGATATCCAGCCCATATTCTGATAGCTCTCGGCCCACTGACGGAACGGTTCGCCCCAGTCCTCGGTAGTTCCCTGATCGACGCTTCCACCGGCCGGATCCCACCCGAATTCGGTGATCACGACCGGAACGTCGAGTGCTGGAGTGCCGTAGTACTGGTCGAACGACGATGGTGCGCCGTTTGCCGGATAAATATGGCCGGCATACAGCAAATTCTCACCGGAAAACGGGAACTCCGGAGCCATATGGGTGACTGATGTCCAGCGTGGCGAGCCGATAATTATCGGTGTACTCGGAGCGAACGTTCTGATCAGATCCACCCACGGTTGGGCCGCGTCTCGCCATGTCTGCCAGGCCCCAGCGTCGTCACCGTACATCGCTGGCTGTGTAGGCTCATTGAACAGTTCGAACAGCACGTGTTCGTCATCGGCAAACTCGGGGGCGACCGCCGACCAGAACGTCGTCATCACGTCGTCGATTGGAAGCAAGTTTTCATCATTTTCCTCGTTGTACGTCTCCGTTGCGGGCTGTGTGTACGGTCTGATGAGATGAAAATCTATCAACGCATACACATCGCGTGCTGTAAGCTCATTCACTGCCGGACGGATGATCTCCTCGATCAGCGTTGTAATCCCGAAGTGGGCGACGCTGTCCTGCGTTATCGGAAGCCGAACGACGTTTGGATACCAGCCGTTACTCTCATCGGTCGCCCACTGGAGCACCTCCTGGAATGATTTTGGATGGAACCGTCGATAAAATCCCGGATCGGCGGTCGCCATCCCCCGGAGCTGTACGGTGTTGCCGTTTGGATCTCTGAGCCACCGGCCATCGGTGTGCAGTCGTGGCGTTGGTACCCCAGCACTGGCTCGACCAGTTACGAGAGAACCAGCTACCATTCCGATGGCACAAAGCGTATGCCGTCGGCTCACTCGCGGTTCCGAGTGTGTTTCCGGTACCGGGTTGGCGATGCAGTTGGTGGTATCTTCCTGTTGTGTCATGATTATCACTGCAGCTGTAGCGCTATGATTTCAATCGTGCTGTGACCGCCTTGCCAGAAGTTCAAGCGAAGCGAAAGTGAAGACGAGGAGCGATCGACGCCCACCGCATCCAGATCGATGCGCACATCCGTGACGGACGTCCCGATCGAATCGTCGGTGACATTTGCGAGCAACGTGCGGACACCGCCCATATCGAAGAGAATGTCGCCCTCTTCGCCCCCGTTCGCACCGCTGACCCGCATAACGAGCGTGGCGTACTCGCTGATATCCTGGTTGATCTGCGTCTGGAACCAGCCGCCGTTGTCGTACGCAAGCGTGAGCGCGCCACCAGATTCAGTGCCCCCACCATTGACGAACGAACCTGCACCACACCACTCACCGAGATCATTCGAGTTCGTCGACCAACCAGGATCGCCGTCGAAGTCGTCGATCACCAGTACATCGCCCGGTTGATCAGTGTCGGTCTGGGTTTCCGTTGGCGTGTCCGTCTCTGTCGGCGTGTCAGTTGCAGTCGCCGTTGGAGTGGGCGTCGGCTCACCGTCGCTCCCAGAGCTATACGTCGATCCGTTGATCGTGACATCGAACGTTTCGTAGGTCATCTCACCGATGGCGTTCTGCCAGTACTCGCTGCCGAGTTCGATCCCTGAAACGTAGAGATCCTCACGAACGCCATCGGCCGTCAGATAGTCGACGATCTCGGTCATATCGATCTTGCCGCCGTCGTGGCCCCCCTGGATGCGGAAAATGTAGAAATAGGCGTCCGTTCCACCGGAGTCGTAGGTCGTCCACAGATCAACCGTGTTTCCAAACTGGTCGGTCCAGGCCGCTTCGTCCTGAACGGGGCCGTGGTTGTGACCGCCACCCCAGTCGAGCAACAACATCACCTCATACTGGTGGGTTTCGGGCTGCTGGCTCGGTGGCTGTTCGAGGAGCCACCACTCTTCGGCCCAGTCCCACTCGCCGTTGCTCATCGAATAGCTGGCCGCAACGTCGATGATCAGCTCATCAATATCCCGGCGCTGGATTGGAAACTCCGGTATTCCAGTGTCTGACCCCCAGGGTCTTGTTCCGGCAAACACCTCCGGATAGTTGATCCCACCGCCGGTGTTTCTCGCGTCGAACTCGTAGCCGTAACTGCCGTCGTCGTTGCGCCAGATGCACTGATCTGCCCCGGAATTGCCCCACTCGTTGCCGATCAACGAAAAGCCATCGCTGACGGAAATCGATCCCTCGCCGTTGCAGATTGCTTCAACTTTCTGTCCCATGGCTGTCGATCCGTATCCGACCAGGAGACTTCCTGCCCCCAATGCGGCCCCCGTTTTCAGAAACGTGCGACGTGACGGCCGCGATACGCGTGTCGGTGGCTTCTCCTCGGTCGTTCGGTCGGTGTCGTGTATATCGTCCTGTGGCATCGTAAATCCACTCGTTATTCGTGTCTGTGTTCCTCAATTCTGAGTGTGCTCGCAACGCTCGGTCGGACTGTGTTGTGTGGTCGGTCGTTTCTCGGGTGTGTCATTGGTGTCGTGTGATCATTTGCTTCAAAATCAACAGCAAGAGAAAAGAAAGTGTCTAGGGCGCGATCAGGCGAGGAAGATCTCCTCGATTTCGAGCGTGCTCGAGTGGCCCTGCCAGAAGTTCAGGCGCAGCGAAATCGACGACGACGAGGTGTCAACGCCAGCAGCATCCAGATCGACGCCAACATTCGAGAAGCTCGTGGTGATCGAATCGCCGGTGACATTCGAGAGGGGAGCTCTGACGCCCGGCATGTCGAAGACGAACTCGCTCTCTTCGCCGCCGGTATCGCCACGCATCCGCATGACGATCATCGAATAGTTGCTGATATCCTGGTTGATCTGGGTCTGGAACCAGCCGCCATTGTCGTACTCAAGCGTGAGCGCGCCACCGGATTCAGTGCCCCCACCGTTGACGAACGAGCCTGCCCCACACCATTCTCCGAGATCGTTCGAATTCGTCGACCAGCCCGGATTACCGTCGAAATCGTCAATTATCAGCGCATCGCCCGGCGGCTCCGTTGGTGTCGGCGAGGGGCTGGTTGTGGTCGTCGAGGTCGTCGTGGTCGTGGTGTCGGTGGTGGTCGTCGTCGAAGTCGCTGTTGGTGTCGGCGTCCCATTACCACCACCGGGCAGATCGTCGGACTGGTGGGTCGCCAGGAACTCACGCCACCACTGCCCGGGACGGGCCTCGTAGTCCCAGATCTCCCAGGTGCCGTCCTGGCTCGAATCGTGCTGGAAAAAGGCCGGCTCCCAGGTGTGATCGAAGTTCCAGCAGATCGGGTGAACGGGGTTATTCTCGATGAACGTCGCGAACTCGTCGGCATACTCGGAGGCCGTCCCCTCAAGGAACGAGAAGTTGTCCTTGCCGCCGCCTTCCGCCCAACCGAACTCGCTGAAGAAGATCGGAACGTCCTGGGCCGGTTCGCCAAAGTACGTCGAGAGCGGCCGCATCGAATCGTGAGTGTACACGTGACCGGTGTAACAGATGTTGTCACCCGAGAATTCGTTTTCCGGTGCCCAGTAGGTGTACTGACTCCATCGTGGCGACCCGATCGTGACGAGGTTCTGTGGAGCGTTCTCCTGTACGATATCGATCCACGGCTGAGCCCGGTCAACCCACATGTCCCAGTAGTCCTTGCAAACTGGATCAGTCACATCAGTGTCGTCGCCACCCTCATCATTACCAGAATGCGGGAGTGTATCCGGGGCACCCCAGTCACCGGCGTAGGGACCGGTCGGTTCGTTGTACACATCATAGATGACATGTGATCGGTTGGCGTACCGAGGCGCGACGAATTCCCAGTACATCCGGAGCTCATCGTCAAGTGCAGCGGCGTACTCTTCGGTGTAGCCATCGAGCTGTGACGCCTGCTCTTCTGAATTCCATAGCACACCCCGCTCACCACAGAAGCCGATGTCATTCGGGAAGCTCTCATTCCCACATTGATACTCCCCAAGGTCCTCCTCGTGCTGTGGCTGATGGAAGATCGGGAAGTGGCGGTGGTAGTCGATCATCACGTAGAGTCCCTGCTCTTCGGCAGCGTCAATGAGGGGATCCATGTACGTGCTGAAGAACGTCTCGAGATCCGCCTGGCTGAACTGTCCCGGAAGCAATGGCCCCCAATCGTCGCCGTGTGCCATCTGGAGGCTGTTGTTCACACCGCTGATGTCCTGTGGCTGAGTTGGGATTCGGATGATGCGACTGTACCAGTCTTCGTCGGTGTTCGTCGCCTTCTCGAACACCGCCATCGCGTCTTTGCTGCGCCAGCTTCTGGCCAGCCGCGCGGGATCCGCAATGTTCACCCCCCGAAGAATCACCGGGTTGTCGCTGGGATCTTTGATTAGATTGCCATCCCGATGGAGCCACGGCGTGGGAATGCCAACAGCCGACACCGAGCTGACCAGTGCATCGGCGAATCCAAGCGTGAGTGCCCCAGCCCCGGCCGCCTTCAGGACGCTCCGTCGGGTGAATCTGCCCGTTTGTGCCGTCGATTCAGTCGTTTGTGCAGTCTCTCCTGTCTCCGTTGTGTCGTCCGTGTGTTGTGTCATTGTCGTATTATTCGAGATAGATGTGTTCGATGTCGATCGTGCTGGCACCGCCCTGCCAGAAGTTAAAGCGAAGCGACCCAGACGATGCCGACGTGTCGACGCCAGCCGCCTCGAGATCGACCGCGACGTTCGAGAGCTCCGTGGTGATCGAATCGTCGGTGACGTTCGCGAGCAGCGTCCGGACGCCGCCCATATCGAAGAGAATGTCACTCTCTTCGCCCCCGTTCGCACCGCGGACGCGGATGACGAGCGTGGTGTAATCGGGTATCGTCTGGTTGATCTGGCTCTGGAACCAGCCGCCGTTGTCGTACTCAAGGGTAAGTGTGCCGCCGGATTCGGTGCCACCGCCGTTGACGAACGATCCAGCGCCACACCACTCACCGAGATCGTTGTTGTTACTTGCCCAGCCGGGGTCGCCGTCATAATCGTCGATCACGAGCGCGTTTGCGGGTGGTTCAGTCGTGTCATCGCCATCGTCATCGTCTGCAGGCGACGTCGTCGCGGTCACCGTTACGACACCAGATTCGTTGCCAGCGCCATCGAGTGCCGAGACACCGACCGAGTAGCTGGTATCTGAACTGAGCCCCGAAAGCGTGGCACTCGTGGTTCCGGCCGGCACGGTCTGTGTCTGTTGATCGTCAACCGTGAGAAGATACGAATCGACGCCCGTACCGCTGTCGCTGGCTGCGTCCCAGCTGACCGTCACGGAACTGGCAGTCGTCTCTGTTACAGTGAGATTCGAAGGTGGTGTCGGTGCTGTCGAGTCCTCATTGCCACCACCGCCGTCGCCGGGAATGCCGTCGTTGCGGTTCTCGTACAGGGCGGTTTTGACATCATCGCCCATCGAACCAGAACCAGTCGTGAGCGACCATTCACACGGCCGGTCTGGACAGTCCGTCGGAACGGTACCATTGTACGGATCGCCGATCGAATCGTCGGCATTATCCGCGAACGGCCGCTCGAACATCACCGGTCGCCAGACCGGATCCGCAACCCACGCCGTCCAGTGGATCGCCTCGTGGTGTTCTAACCAGTCGAGAAATGGATTTCCGAATCCCGAATCCGTACCACCGATATACTGGCCAGCACCTTCTTCCCAGCCGAACTCCGTGACGAACAGCGGAGCCTGCTCGTAGACGCCGGCGACGCCCTCGCCGTTGTTCGTAGCATCCTCCCAGTCGTTTTGCTGACTGGAGTTGTGCCCGGGATAGATGTGATAGGTGTAGGCAATGTCCGAGCCGTCGAACTCCTCAACGAGTGCTCCCTCCGGACTCTGTGACCAGCTCGGCGAGCCCATCAGGATGAGATTGTCCGCATGTGAACGGATCGTATCGACCCATGGCTGAGCCATCTCCAGCCAGAGCTGCCAGATGTCTGCAACCCACTCTGTCGTGGTCGGATCGTTCCACATCCCCGGCTCCTGGGGTTCGTTGTACACCTCATAGAGCACGTGTGATTCATCCGCGTATCTGGGAGCCACAACGTCCCAGAACAGATCCACCTCGTCCTGTAGTGCCGTGTTCACTGGCCCTGATTGGCCCTCTGCCCACGATACATCACGGTGTCTGTGGTAGTCGATGATGCAGTACACCCCGCGGTCTTTACAGCGCTGGACGGCCGCATCCAGATGGTCGTCCATGTAGCTGATGAGCTCTGACTCCGTGAACGCGGGAATCGGTGGTCCAGAGCCTGGCTCGTACTCGCCGATGTCAACCGGCTGTACGGGCAACCGAATTACCCGTGGATACCAGCCGTTCGACGTGTCCGTCAGGCTGTCGATCACCTGAACCGCATTCATCCCCCTGGCCGGGGCCGTCACGTCGACTCGTTTTGGATCTGCAATGTTCAACCCGCGCAGCGTCACCCGATTGCCGTCCGGATCCCGGAGCAAATTCCCGTCTCGATGGAGCCGTGGTGTTGGTATCTCCGCCGCGCCCGCCGTCGAGACTGCACCAGCCCCGAACAGCGCAATGGATCCCGTCGCCGCCGTCGCCCGGAGAAAATCCCGACGAGACGCGCCCAGTCCCGTGCTCAGAGAGCTCGATTCCTCGGTCGTTCGATTGTTACTGTTGTCACTCATGATGGTACCCACCCATCGTCCGCTGACGTTTCCACGCTATTCTGCGTGGTACGTCATTGTATGATATACTCCAATCTATTAATTCTTACTACTATATACAGTTCGTAAAATCTGATGAGGATTGGTGAACAATTCTCGGCGACCACCGAACCGAATTAGATCATCCAGGCTGGCGTGGTCACTCTCGACCCCACGTACGGCCGTGAATGTGGCGTGCGATTCAGTCCTGAGCAGGTGTCGGGGTTATCTCACCGCTTTCGACGAGCGATTCGAGTGGATGATCTGCAATCGAGAGCGGGAGATCAATCCGTTCGCGCCGACGGACTGATTCGTAACCGGCGAACAGAATTTCGGCCGTGTTGAGGCCGATTCGCCCGGATAAATTCGACTCCGTCCCGGTTTCTAGCGCGGTGAGCATCTCGTCGATTGCCCGGGAGTGGAGCCGTGAGCCGTAGAGTTCGCTATCGGCGGGCGTGTGATGAATCGACTCGCCATCCACGTCGATCGACGACGTTTCCCCATTTTGTGTGAGTTCGAGGGTCGCTCCATCGGAGGAATCGATGGCGATGGTTCCATCAGTGCCCCGAAGCACCATCGTCGCATCGACGAGGTGACTGGCCTCGCCGGTGGCGAGCATCCCGTGGACCCCAGAATCGTACCGCCACTGGGCCCACATCTGATTTTCCTGGTGGGTGCCAAAGCGAACGTCCTCTGCTTGGTAATCGAGCTGAGCGATAACCCACTCTGCGGGACATTCGCCGACGAACATACCGGCAAGATCGACGGTGTGAGCACCGGTGTCGAAAAAATCACCCCAGCCGATTTCGATGCGCTCTAGCGTGCCGATCGCTTTGGCATCGAGCAAAGCCTTTGCCTCCGTGAACGGCTTTGCAAACCGGCGTTGGCGGTTGAATGTGAGTTGCGTTCCGGTGCGCCAGCACGCCTGGACCAGCCGCTGTGCACCCAACCAGGTGTCGGCAATCGGCTTCTCGCAGTGGATCGCCTGTACGCACTCGTGAGCTCCACACTCCGTGACGACAGCTTCGTGGGCCGACGGAGGGACGGTAACGCTGACGATTTCGGGCTCGAGCGTATCGAGCATCGATGCAGTGTCGGTAAACACCGCCTCGTCTGGGAGATCGAACTCGTCTGCAAACGCGACCGCGTGCTCCTCGATCAAATCGACACACCCCACGAGTTGACACTGGTCATTCGCTCGATACGCTTCTGCATGCCGGTATCCCATCGCGAACCCCTCCACCGTTGGAGTAGCGGGGTCGGGACCGGTTCCAATGATTGCTACTGTGTGCTGACTCATCCGCACAGTAACACAGAGTGTACCTGATAAATAGCAATTTCGTTCCAGGAATACATATTTATCATCGGAGACAAAACGCCAAACGTGAGCTCTACAGCAATTCAGTTGTACACGCTCCGAGAGATCGATCACCCGTTGCCCGTGTTGCTCGAGCGAATTGGGGAGACCACCATCGACGGCGTGGAGTTCGCTCATCGGTTTGCCGACTGCGATACTGCGGCGGTGAACAGAGTTCTCGAACGGACTGGACTCGAGGCGGTCGGTGCACACGTTGACATCGAGCGGCTTGAAACCGATCTCGAAGGCGTTATCGAGGCGTACAGTGCTGTCGGCTGTGATACGTTCGTCGTGCCATGGCTCGATCCGGAGGCGTTTACAGCCGACACGATCGAGGAGACCGCAACGCGACTTTCCACGCTTGCCCAGGACGTAGCCGACGCAGGCGCGACGCTGCACTACCACAATCACGACCACGAGCTCCGAGAGCTTGCGGGGTCGACGGCACTTGAGGTGCTCATCGAGCAAACTGATGACGCGCTGGGGTTCGAATTCGATATCGGCTGGATCGAAGCCGGTGGCAGCGATCCCGTCGAATTTCTCGAGCGGTACGGCGATCGGTGTAAACTGCTCCACGTTACCGACTGTGACAGTGAAACCGCAACCCCCGTCGAGGTCAGAACCGGCGATGTTGATATCCAGGGGTGTCTCACCGCAGCCGACAGTTCCGTTCTCGTGTATGAACACGACGAGCCGACGAATCCACTCCAGTCGCTCGAGACCGGCGCAGCCATCCTGAATCGCTAGCTCACAATCAGCAACCACCCACTTTGTTTGAGTGTATCTAACAGGATAATCCATTTCATTCCTGCTGACGCCAGCAAATGCCCGACAGACCAGTATCTAACCGATCACAAACACAAGGGCGGTACGGACACCGCCGTTTCACAGTGTCAAACGCCAGTCGGCCACGTGTTACATCCGTACTCGTGTAACGGACCGCCAATCGCGAATCACGATCGATTCACCGCTACAGATCTGGATATCGATCAATCGATTCGGATTGGCGGCGTGTTTCGACACTGGAAACTGTTATTGATAGTATCAAACGGAGTCAGTAAAAGACAGCACCGTTGTACAGAATCAAACGACTAGCTGTGTTTGGCCGTAGAATGGAACGACTGGGAGATGAAAGACGGTAACAAGAGAAATTCGACGGCTAGCAATGTCCTGGGTTGTCAACCAGTGGTAGATCCTGTGGGGATGAATCCGTGCGGACGTTTCTATCCTGTGAACACCATTTGCATCAATTGAGCAATTAGAACGACCGACGACGGCGATAACTGTAGGCGAACAGAACAACGGTCGTTCCTCCAGCAATCACGATAAGTCCAATATTTATCAGTCCAAGCCGATACGACGCCGTCCCTGGCTCTCCGAACGCCAGCGGGACGAACGAGAGCACGAGCATAAAAGAGAGAAACGCCAGCATCAGGACTCCATACGCGCGTTGCTCGTAAACGTACGCCCAGAACGAATCTACCCAGGACATAACTACTTGTTTGAGTGTAATCGTATGAATATTCGTATCTGCTACGTTGGAATATCAAGAATAGATGTTATTACCACAACATTTATTGTCCAGTGTGTCTCGTGGTTAACGTGTAACATGGTAGAGAACGACGAAAGCCGACACATGCAGTTGAATCGGCGTCGATTTATCGAATTGAGCGGTGCGGCAGGTGCGATTTCGCTTGCGGGGTGTGCGGATCTCGTTAGTAACGAAGGAGATGGGACGGACGGTGGCGGCGGTGATGGGTCGGGCGCTCGCCACGTCAGTATGACGAACAAGATCCCTGCGGAACTTCAGTGGAATAACTCGAATCCGTCTACCCGCGCGGAGATCTCCCGACGCGCCATCTTCGATCGATTCGTGGCATACAACATCAAAACCGGGGAGTTCGAGGGGTATGCAATCTCCGACTGGTCGCATGGCGGCAATACATTCGAGCTGACTGTCCGGGAGGATCTTACCTGGGAGAACGGCGACGACGTAACGGCCGAAGACGTTGCCACGCAGTTGAATCTCGGGCTCAAAACCGGCGCGTCGTATGCCGGCTACACCGAGAGCATTGAGGCGACAGATGATACGACGGTAACGTTCACCTTTAACTCCGAACTCGGTGAGCAGATCCCCAAATACGACATCCTCGCTGCTCGGTATCTCCACCAGAAAGCGAGCGAGTTCGGTAAGTTTCTCGATCAGATCGAGGAGGATGAAGAAGCCGGGCTGCAGGCGCTCACCGAGTTTGCATACTCGGAGCCGATCGCGAGTGGTCCCTGGACGATCGAGAGCAAAGACCAGCAACAGCTGTTGTTGAAAAAGCGTGACGACCACCCCGATGCTGGGAACATCAATTTTGACGAGTACGTCTTCAAATACTACGAGGATAACAACTCGGTGTATCAGGCCCTGAAAAACGACGAGATCGACTCGGCGTTCAATCTGTACGCTCCGCCTGATGTCGTGGAATCGTTCCCGGAGAACTTCATGCAGGTCCAGACGCCGGGAGCGTGGGGGTACGGGTTGGTTCCAAACCACGATCACCAGCATATGGGTGATCGCGCGGTCAGACAGGCTATTCAGTACGTGATCAACCGCAAGCAGGTCGTCAATAACGTCTCTGCGGCCTCGAAATCGGTGCCGCCATATCCAGTTGGAATCCCCTCCTCGAAGCAAGAACAGTGGATCGGAGACCACACCGACGCCTTCGACGATTACGGCGCTGATACCGCCGCGACGGAGAAAGCGACTGAAGTGCTCGAAAACGCAGGCTACGCACAACAGGACGGAAACTGGGTGGATTCAGACGGAAACGTCGTTGAGGTGCCGATCGTCGAGCCCAGTGGTTGGAACGACTGGAACGATGCGACGAAAACGATCGTCGATCAGCTCAGCTCATTTGGCTTTGCAGCGAGTTCGGAATCACGCGACTACGGAACGCTGACCGACACCGTCTGGCCGAACAGCGATTTCGCAATCACCACCGGCGGATGGCTTGATGGCGTCCCACAGGGTGTTTATCCATATTTCTCGCTTCACCACCAGTTGGTGAAAAACTCCCGTGGATTTTCGTATAACTACCCGGCAGCTGATACAACCCGCGGCGGCGACCGTGGCGACGTGACGGTGCCAGCGATGGACGGCTCTGGCGAGCAGACCATCAATCCGTCCGACCGATTGGACGAGCTCGCGGTCGCGTCTGATGAAGCGACGATCAACGAAATAACGGTCGAGCTCGCCTGGGTCACCAATCAGGATCTCCCGATGTTGCCCGTCATGGAGAAGATGGGACAGTCGTTCATCGACGCCGAAGGCGAGTGGAGCATGCCAGATGAGGGAACCGATTCACTCGGTATCCGGTATCCGAACACCTGGTTGCCACGAACGGGCGATCTGGAGTACAAGGGCTAACCGCCAGCTAGAATCAAACACGAGAACTCACCGATTACACATTCCAATTCGATGAACGAATGATCAACTACTACTTTCAACGCTCTGCCCGTGCGGTCCTGACGATCTGGGTCGTTATCACGGCTACGTTCGGGATGATTCGGCTGCTTCCCGGTGGGCCACTGGCGCAGCTAGAAGCAAAGCTCCTTCGTCAGGGCGTGCCGGCTGGGCAGGTGGATGCAATGTTGCAGACGTATCAGAACGTCCATCCAGACAAACCAATCGAAGTACAGTACATTGACTACGTTGTGGCACTGATACAGGGTGATCTCGGAACATCGATCTCGCGAAACAAACCGGTGATGACGATCATTGCAGACGCCCTGCCGTGGACCATCTTCGTCATGGTGACGGCAACGTTCCTGATCTTTGCGATCGCAATCGTCTGGGGCGCACTGATGGCCTATCGAGAGGGCGGAGCGTTCGATCTGCTGTCATCGGGGGCCTCAATTGTGCTCTCCTCGGTGCCGTTCTACGTCCTTGGTATTGCACTGATCATCGTCTTTGGCTACCAGCTCGAACTGTTGCCCACGGGCTATCGCTCGACTTCTGGTATCGATCCTGAATCGGGGCTGTTGGTGTTTATCCTCGACGCACTGGATCACGCGTATCTCCCCATTCTGTCCATGGTGCTCGCTGGTGTCGGACTACAAGCACTTGCAATGCGAGGTAACGCAATTCAGGTGCTCGGAGCTGATTACGTCCGCGTGGCCCGACTCCGTGGGCTCTCTGACCGACGAGTTGCGGTCCGATATGTGGCCAGAAACGCAATCTTGCCGATGTACACCGGCTTTCTGACACTGATTGGGTTCAATCTTGGCGGGTCAGTGATCCTCGAAGAGGTGTTCAACTACAACGGGATCGGCTACTACATGTTTCTCGGCCTCGACAATAGGGATTATCCGTTGATGATGGGAATCTTTCTCATTATCACCACGGCCCTGGTTATCTCGGTGTACATCGCAGATCTGACGTACGGACTGATCGATCCACGGATCACAACGGGTGAGTCGAATGAAACCTACTGAAACGGATGGCGGTGAGCGACCATCAATCGTCGCAACAGCCACCGGCGAGGAAGAGACCTTTTCGTTCGAGTACGATGACGATGCCGTCGAATTAACGCATCGAGAGCGAGCACGCGAGCTGTTCGATGAGCTCATCTACAAGCCCGCGATCGTCGCGTCGAAAGATCGGCGGACCGTCATCGGGGGGCTGTTGTTTTTTGGCTACCTGCTGATGGGCACCGTCGGGGTACTGGTCTATCCAGCGCCCACATCGAATCAGGTCGACAGATCAATCGCACCATTCACCACGGTGGACGCTCCACTCGGCTCGACAGCCGTTGGTGAGGACGTGCTCTCGATGATCATCCACGCAACACCCGAGATGCTTCAGATGATCTTCGCTGGGGGCATCTTCGCGACAGGCATCGCGACGCTGATCGGCACCGTCGCCGGATATAAGGGTGGGCGCATCGACCGAGCGATCACGTCGTTCTCGGATGCGGCGATGTCGATTCCTGGGTTGCCGTTGATCATGGTACTGGCAGTCGTGTTCCGGCCATCGAACCCCTTGGTGATCGGTGTGTTGCTCACGATCAACTACTGGGCCGGGTTGGGCAGGTCCATTCGGTCACAGGTGTTGACACTGCGTGAAGAGCCCTACGTCGAGGCCTCACGAACGATGGGGGTGAACACGTTCAGAATTCTCCGCAAGGACATCATCCCAAACCTGATGCCGTTCATCCTTGTCAACTTCGCCAATGCGGCCCGGTATGTGGTGTTCACATCCGTTGGACTCTACTATCTGGGAATCCTGCCGAAATCCGTCGAAAACTGGGGGCTGCAACTCGATGAGGCGTACAAAAACGCGGGCGCACTCGTTGCCGACGGAAATCTCTACCTACTCGTCTTTCCGATGATCGCGATCATGGGTATTGCGCTGTCACTGATTCTGTTGGCACAGGGTCTCGATCGCGTCTTCAATCCACGTGTCAGAACTCGACTCGCAGGGAAATCTGAATCGAACGCAGACGACGCTGAAGAGCAACGCTCCACGGAGCTGATTCATTGATGGCACAAACACACCAACCAGACGACCCGATTGCGACGCTTGAGGACGTTTCGGTCACCTACGACGACGGTACCTCGTTCGTACTCGATAACGTTTCTTTACACGTCGAACGCGGCGAGATTCTCGGAATAGTTGGCGAGAGCGGCTCTGGAAAATCGATGCTCGCATCCTCGCTGCTCGATGCGATTCCTGATCCGGGGTATCTCAGCGGCTCGATTACCTACCAGGCGGAAGAAAAAACAATCGACGTGCTCGAGCTGGGTCAATCCGAGCTACGATCGCTTCGCTGGGAGGAGATTTCGATGGTGTTCCAGGGGGCGATGAGTTCGTTCAACCCCACCATGCAGATTCGAGATCACTTCATCGAGACGATTGAGGCCCACAACGGGGGGGTCCAGGCCGGGATGGATCGGGCCCGCCAGCTCCTCTCAGATCTGTATCTCGATCCCGATCGCGTTCTTGAGAGCTATCCTCACGAGCTGAGCGGTGGAATGCAACAACGCGCACTGATCGCACTGTCACTCGTGCTTGATCCCGAACTGCTCGTGATGGACGAACCCACCGCTGCCCTGGATCTGTTGATGCAACAGTCGATTTTGTTGTTGCTGCGAGAACTCCAGGAGAAATACCAGCTGACCATGATCTTCATCACGCACGATCTGGCACTCGTTGGGGCGCTCGCAGACCGGTTGGCAGTGATGTACGCGTTCGACATCGTCGAACTCGCACCGAAACAACAGTTGCTCAGCAATCCATCGCACCCCTACACCCGGGCGCTGTTGAACTCAACGCCGAATCTGCAGGCGCCGCTGGCAGAAATGCGTCCAATCGAGGGCCAGAGCCCGGCACCGATCAACGTCCCGAGTGGCTGTTCGTACAACCCCCGGTGTCCGCTCGCCACCGAAGAGTGTCGCACGACCGATCCCGCAATGGATTCACCCGCCCCCGAACACAGCGTTGCCTGTTTCTACTGGGAGAAAGCCCAGTGGGAGATCGAACTGAACTATGCGACAGACCAGCCAGGCGGTGATCACTCATGAGTGAGGAACCTCCATTACTCGAACTCGATAGTGTTACAGTAGCGTTCGAAAACCGCCCCGGACTGTTCGAGTTCGGCGACGAATCCGAACAGGTCAGGGCCGTCGATGACGTATCGCTCACGATCGAAACAAATGATGTCGTGTCGCTCGTCGGCGAGAGCGGCTGTGGGAAGACCACGCTCGGGAAGACGGCGATTGGCCTCCAGCGTCCAACCAGCGGGACGGTACGATACCGTGGTGAGGACATCTGGGCGATCCGAGATGGGTCAGCCGAGACGACACAGAGCTGGGAGGACGTGCGTAGTTCATTACAGATCATCCATCAGGATCCGGGCAGTTCGCTCAACCCCAATCGGCGGCTCTTATCAATTCTCTCGGAGCCACTCCGGCAGGTCAGACCAGCACTCGGCGCCAGCGAGCGGCGCGAGCGGATCTACTCGCTGCTCGAACGGGTAGGAATGAATCCTGCGCCGGATTTCGCAGACCGCTATCCACACCAGCTATCAGGTGGCGAACAACAGCGTGTTGCGCTCGCACGGGCACTGTTGATGAACCCCGACGTGATCCTCGCTGATGAGGCGATCAGTGCGCTCGACGTTTCGCTCCGCGTCGAAATGATGGATCTCATGCTCGAACTGCAGGCCGTGTTCGACACGTCGTTTATTTTCATCTCACACGATCTCTCGAACGCCAGATACTTCACCCAACACGCCAGCGGAAAGATCGCGGTGATGTATCTCGGACGAATCGCCGAAATCAGCTCGGCAGAGCAGCTGATTCACAATCCACAGCACCCCTACACGTCGGTGCTTCGCTGGGCGACGCCGGATCTCGGTGGCGACGTCTCCACACCAGAGGAGATCCCAATGCGAACGATCGACGTTCCGGATCCGGTCGATCCACCAAGTGGGTGTCGGTTCCACACCCGCTGTCCAGAGGCCAGAGAGCACTGCACAGCCGTCGAGCCCGATCCACTCCCAGCAGGCGGTGCAGATGTGCGGTGTTTCCGCGTTCGTGATGGGAGTCCGTACTGGAACTCTCCACGGCTCGAAGAGGAAGAATCCTCATCGTCGTAAACGGTTTGTGTGCAGAAAGTAACACGAACCCATGGATCCGACGACCGAGCTCGACATTGGCATCGTTGGGCTGGGGACACACGGCCGACACCGAGCCCGGCTGCTCGATAACGCCGGCCAGCGAGTGTTCGGGGCCGACGCCAGCAAGGACGCTCGCAACCAGTTCGACCGCAAGTTTGAAAAGCACCACGTGACCGATCCGGAGGGGCTGTTCGAGATGGAACTCGACGGCATCATCATTGCGACACCGAATAAGTTCCACGCCCCGGCCGCGATCGAAGCGATGGAACGCGGCCATGACGTGTTCATCGAAAAGCCACTCGCACACACCCTCGAGGCCGCACGCACCATTCAACGGGTGGCAGAATCGACCGGTCGGCTCTGTATGGTCGGCTATCAGAGTCGATTTTTAAATGTGTGCAAGATTCTCAAACAGTATATTGACGAGGGATTTTTTGGTGAGATTCGCCACGTCGAAACGGCGTACCGCCGCAGAAGAGGCGTTCCAGGGCGTGGGTCGTGGTACACCGCAAAAGAAATCGCTGGTGGCGGTGCGTTGATCGACATCGGGATTCACGTGTTCGATTTGCTGTTATATTTTTTAGAAGAGACGACCGTTACAGAGATGATGGCTACGACACGGTGTGATTTTGGCTCCAGAGAGTCGTATGCGTATCTCGATATGTGGGGCGAAGACGACGATGCGAACATGTTCGATGTTGAGGATTCCGTATCAGCGTTTCTCTCATTTTCTGAGGGAACAACGGCGACGGTGGAAGTGGCGTGGGCCACGAATGCAGAATCGGCCCATCAGTATCACATCCACGGGACAGAGGCCGGCGCGTTGCTCGACATCACTGACGTGTTGAACGCTTCGACGGACGTTCACCAGTCGTTGACGTTCTATGAAGCACGCACTGGTGGGGCCCACCACTATCTCGATTCGACGGTCACGACGACACCGAACGACCCGTACGTCGCCCAGATGGAGACATTCCTCGAGGCGGTTGCGACAGGGCGAGATCCCTCGATCAACACGCTCGAGCAGGCGCTCGCGATACAGCGTCTCGTTCACAGGATCTATGCGGACAACGGTGAGCTGATCGAGTAGGGGGCCAATACTGTCAATATTGTTTCCTTTATGAGAGACTATTTGGTGCAGGTCCTGTAGCTACTGGTATGGACGAGGGTGTGTCAGACAGCAAAACGATCAAATCGGTCGAAAATGCGATTGCGATCATGGAGGTGATCGCACAGACCGATGAAATCGGCGTGACGGCACTCAGCGATCGTGTGGGACTGTCAAAGGGAACCGTTCATCATTATCTGACGACGCTATCCAATCACGATTTCGTCGAGCAGTCAGCTGGGAGATACAGACTGGGGTTGCGGTCGCTCACGTACGGTGGGATCGCCAGAGAGCGCGAGTGGGTCTACCGCGTTGGCAAAGACGGGATCGATCGACTGGCAAAATATACGGAGCAAACGGCTCGGTTGGCCGTCGAGCGCGGAGGCTACGCGGTGACGCTGTATCAATCGACAGCAGATAATGAGCCGATCGGCGACACCCATCTCGGGAGTCGCGAGCCCCTGTATGCATCGGCGACCGGCAAAGTGCTGCTGTCGGCGATGGAAGGGGATGCACGAAAACGTGTGCTCGATCGTGCTGACCGAGAGGCGAGCGCACCGCCGGATCGAGCACAGCTCACCGATGAGCTCGCCGACATCAGACGGCGTGGAATCGCGTTTGACGACGAGGACCACCACGACGGCATCCGGTGTGTTGCGACTGGGCTGGCCACCGAAGCCGACCAGCTGCTGGGTGCGATCGCAGTTAGCGCGAGCGTTGAGTCGATCGACGACGAAACGTTCTACGAAACGCTACCGCAGGAGATTCGGAACGTCGCAGGCGTGATCGAGATCAACACCACGTATCGAGGGTGGATGGATTAGCGCTCAAGCAGACTTCGAGCGCCTCAACGTGGGCTTCGAATCAGCAGATATCACATACAAAAGTAGATACCGTTCCCGAATTCCGTGCGTTGTGCCACAACGCAAGTGGTGCGTTCGATCGCCACAACAGACCGCGCGTCCGTACCGGCTACCCGGTGGCAGACGCTGTAACGGTCTCTGGCGTAAGAAGCTGAGACTCGCCGCTCGATTCCGCGACGGTAACCGGTTCGACAGCGGTCTCCTGTAATGAGGAGACAGCGTACTCATACTCACCCGGGGAAGCGTCGCTCGCAACCTGATAGGTAAACGAGAGCCGTGTCTGCTCACCACCGTCGAGGGAGACCTGTTGGACGGCAGTTGGCTGGAACGCCGCGGTCATCTTCGCTGTGCCAACATCCGACGGAGCGAATGAGCTCGTTTGTTCACTGGCCATGAAAAAGAGGAACACCGACTGTGTTCCGGTTTCATCGCCCGTGTTCGTGACCGTTGCGTTCACGGTGATCGTCTCGCCGGGTGCAGTGCTGTCTGGCCCAGTGAGATTCGACACCGCGAAGTAGGCCGGCTCGGAGCCGGCCGCTTCGACCGAAAGCTCGGCAGTAACCGCGTTGGTCTCCGACTCGACGCTGTGATTGAACGTTCCGGTCGCCTCTGAGAGCCTGTGATCGAACAGCACCGTTGTGGTTGCTCCGGCCGACAGGGTGACGTTTTTCGTCGTCACGAGTTCCCCGTCAAAATGATAGCTGACTGGACCGCTCACGGTCGAATTCCCATCGTTGCTGACCGTGGCGTTCACCCCAATCGTCGCTCCTGGCGTGGCTGTTTCCGGTGCTGAGACGTTCGTCACGCGGAGAGCCGCGGGGTCGGGCTTGTTGCCCTCAATCGTGATGGTGGTCGAGGCCATCTCATCCGCCGAGATGCCGTGTTGATACTCGCCCGGCGAGAGCGACTCCTCGACGGTGTACTCGAACGTCACCGTCGTGCTCTCGCCACCATCGAGCGTCACGGTCTGGACACCGTCGCTTGCCTCTGTGAACTGGCCGTCACTGAACGGCGTTCCCGGTGGGAAGTAGACGACCGACCGACTGACCGATTCGGTGCCGACGTTCGTAACCGTCGCCTCGACAGTGATCGTCTCTCCGTGGGTTGCGTTCGCTGGCCCCTGAAGGTCCGTGACGGTGAGATACGACCCGACCGTGAAGTTCTGTTCGACGGACTCTGTCGCGCCGAGTTCGACAAAGGAGATGTCCGTCTGGTTGTAGCCTGGCCCATTGACGCGGAGCGCGTAGGTGCCCCGGTCGAGTTCCGGAATCTCATAGGAACCGTCTTCGCCGGTCGTGACGTTGAACGCGTTTCCATCAGCATCGATGACGTGCGCGTCCGCAACCGGCGCGCCGGCCGCGTTCGTCACGTAGCCGGTGATCGTCCCCGTTTCCGGGGTAAGCTCGAAGTCGATGTCTGTCACGGACTCGTTTGGTCCGACAGTGATGATCTGTTCGGCACCGTACTCAGGTGGCCCATCGGCTACATTCACGACGTAGTAGCCTGGCTCCACCGACGCCTCGTAGGTGCCATCCGCACCAGTCGTTACCGTGGTGACGGAGCTTTTGTCATCTTCGAGACGGATCGTGACGTTCTGGATTGGATCGCCAGTATCAGCGGCGGTGACAACACCGCCGATCGTCCCGTTGCGTGGCTCAACGGAGAGATCAACCGTCGCGGTTTCGCCGGATTCGATCGCAATCGAACGTGCGGTCACCTGATACTGATCGGAGCTGACAGAAATCGTGTGGGTCCCAACAGGAACGTCATCGACCGAATACGTGCCATCGGCGTCGGTGCTGGTGGTGTAGTTGCGTGAGAGATTCTCACCGCCGACGGTTACCGTCGCGTTCTGGACCGGATCACCGGTAGCAGCCGACGTGATCATCCCACCGACGCCACCAGTCGGCGGTCGAACCGTCACCGGCTTGGAGACGGTCTCGTCGTCGGTGCTGAATACGTGTTGCCAATCTTGAGATTCTGCGACTGACGAAGGTGGGGTGTTTGTCAGGGTCACCGTCGTTGACGCACCCGGCTCAAGCGTTACGGTCTCGTTCGCTCCGTTCGACTGGCGTGAGTGTCCTGAGACCGTTGCCACATCGTTTGCCCACGTCACTGCGTTCGCCAACACTGCATCAGCTTCGGGCGTGAAATCTCCGTTTTCGACGAAATACTCCCGACCGAGGGTGCCAGCGAGCACGGTCGCCGAATCAGCATCCACACCGAGTGCGGGGCCGCCAGCCGAGGAGCCGCTCGCTGAAACGGTCGCTATCGTCTGTCCGCTGTAGTTTTCATACCAGCTGCGGTCACCGAAGTTTGCCTGGTGGATCGGGATCTGCTCACCGGGGCCACCGAGTCCCTCTAGAATCGGATGCGATTCGGTCACCGTGTAGGCTACCGGCGCGTTGCCAGCGTCTTCCTGATCAGTGCTCGCAGGATCGCCTACTGCGTTCGATCGCTCTTCGATCGCGTCGGAATCGCTCCCCCAGTTGTCGAGCCAGACGACACCAACGCCAGCGTCGTTCGTCGCATCCACGAACGCCGGAACGTCGAGCGCTGTCGGCGAGACGTCCTGCATCACGAACACGTCGTGGGAATCGATCGCCGCCGTTGCGTTCGCATCCTTGACGAGCGTGACGGTGTAGCCCTCCGGTAGCGTGGCGTTGAGCGCCGAGGCAACCTGTGGGCCATACCCCTCATCAGAGTCGACAACCGCGACGGACGGCGGTGATTCAGCGAGGGTGTACTCGACCTGCTGGGTATCTCCAGCGTTGCCTGTGTTCGTTATCGTCACGTTCACGCCGTAGGACTCGCCAGCGGTGACGTTCTCTGGGGCCTGTGTCTCCGTGATGGAGAACGCTCCGGCCCGCACAGTGATCGTCTCGGTTGCTGTATCGTCAGCCGTGGCGACGCCGTGTGTGATGGTTCCACGAAGCGACGTGACGGTGAGATCCTCGAACGTCACCTGCGTCGACGCGCCAGATTCGAGCGTCACGTTCTGTGTGGCGACTGTGACACCATCCCGCCGGTAATGGACGGCCCTGGTGTCCGGTTCGTTGCCGTCGTTGTGTACCGTCGCCGAAACAGAGTACTGTGTCCCTTGCTCGACTGCATCAGGAGCAGCAAACTCCGAGACGGCGAAGTTCGCGCCTGCGATTGTCAGCGATCCGTTCGCACTGTCGTCGGCCGACACCACCCCATGATCGTACGTTCCGGGTGCATAGTCGTTCGTTTCGAGCGAAAACGTCACCGTCGTGGATTCGCCGGGCTGGAGTTCGACCGGTGTCGTCGCGCGCTCATTCGAGTCGAATTGATAGGCGACCGTGTCGTAGACGCCTTCATCACCCGGATTCGTCACCGTTGCGGTGACAGTTGCGGTTTCGCCGTGGTCGATTGTTTCGGGCGCACTCAAATTCGAGAGCTGCAGTTGGCCGGGCGTGATGTCACCGCGGAGCTTGAGCTGTAACAGCTGGAGATCGTCGTACGTGATCGACCCATCGCGGTCGAGATCCGCGAGATTCTCGTTGAACGTCGCGTCCGAATCGAGCGTTCCGGCGAGATGCTGTTGCAGGCGCTGTACGTCCTGGACGGTGATGGACCCGCTTGCATCCACATCACCCAGCTCGTGTTCCGGAATGGTTTGGAGTTGCTGGGCGGCGGCGTACGCATCAACAATACCGGTGCCGTATCGCGTGTCGTTTCCATCGCGCGGCGAACAGCTTGGAGAACAGTCTGCCGGCTTGAACGCTGACTGATACAGCGTTCGCTTTACCTGATCGGGACCCATCTCCTCGCCGCCAATCGAAAGCAACAGCGCCGCGACGCCAGCAACGTGGGGCGTTGCCATCGACGTTCCGCTAAACGAGTCGTAGCCACCACCGGGAACCGAGCTTTTCACCTGTGCACCCGGTGCGGCGACATCCGGCGCGACGTAGCTGTCGGGCCACTCGGCTGGCGCATCGGGAAACGTCTCACTCGTATCTATCTCTGCACCGCCAGAGAACTCAGGGACTCCCAGCGCCTCGTTCGTTGCACCAACGGATATCGATTCGTAGACGGCACCTGGTGACCCAATCGTTCCTGGTCCCGAGTTGCCGATCGCGCCGACGACGAGTGAGCCTGCCGCATCGGCATTCCGAACGGCCGACACCATCGAGCCATCAGCCGGCCCACCGAGACTCATGCTGATCACATCGGCGTCGTTGGTGACCGCCCACTGCATCCCAGCAATCACTTCTACTGTCGAGCCACCACAGCCTAACAGTGACTGTTCGGTCAACACCGCACCGTGCATCAGCTCGGCATCCGGTGCAACGCCGATCCACTCGCCGCTTTCTTTACCACCGGCGACCGTCCCGCTTGTGTGCGTGCCGTGGTCGCCACAGACCGCGCTGGGCTCGCTGTCGGGGACTTGCTCACCGTCCGTGTTGAACTCTGCCCACCCACCCGGATACGTTGGATCGCTGGCGTCGTCCGTGTGCAACTCGAGATCAGGATGATCAAGCGCGATACCGCTGTCGAGAACGGCCACCTTCACGCCATCACCCTTCGTGTCGTGGGCGTCCCACACCTCGGTGGCGTTGATCTGATCCAGTCCGTAGGTCGTGTTTTGCACAGCCGACGCAGACTCGCTCGAACTCGATTTCTCGTCGGGTGCGTAGTAGCGTCGATTCGGTGAAAGTCGTTCGACACCCGAGACGGCCGCGAGCTCTTTCAGTCGAACCCTCGAGGTGTCGACCTCAAGTAACACCGTGTTTGACAGCCAGAGCTGTTGTTTCACCGTTATCGCATCCGAGTGTGATTTTGCAAACGAGATCACGGGTTGTTGGGTCCGTTCGGCGTGCTCGCGGAGCGTCGAGCTCGCATTAACTGCCGAACTCGCCCGTTTGCGTTCGATCTCTGTAACCTGTACGAGAACCTCTACCGTCCCGTTTGTGGCCTGTAACGTCTCATTGGTCGTTCCCTGCGAAGTGGCCCTCTCTTCGGAGAACGTTTGTTGTGCCGTGGCTGGCTGGGTCGCACTGTCTCCACTGGTATGACCGGAAACTGCCGGTGCAACCACTGAGAAGACCAGAACAGCCACCATTACGATCGTCCCTAACCGTTTGGTCCTTCCTGTAGTCATCGTTTGGCTAGTATTTATTTGAAATCCATTCTTGATTCAATTGGATATTATTTCTATTTGAATGTTCTTTTCAATATACAATTAATTGTGCAATAAATCCTTTGGGAAGAAAATGGATACTGGCCCATTAATTTTGTCATAGATGTACAGATATCTAGCAATCATGAACACAAATGAGAATAACTCATCGAGAATGGCGATTAATCTACAGGGTGAGAAAATGGGTTGGTACGATGACGAAGGTATTCACTCAGTCCGGTCGATTGCTGTGCCGGTTGCACGGAGGTACTCCTCAAGGAGTGTGGGGAACGCACCTGCTCGAACGTATCGAAGGCCGAACTCGTCTGCCCACGAGATGATACCACGATCCTCTGTAACGACACCAGCATCGAGTTCACGCGCGAGAACGAGCAGATCGAAATCCTCCCTGGAGTCGAGAACGCCCCGACGGAGCGCCTTTCGGTATTTATCTCGCATGTTCGAGAGAATCCGATCGGCCTCTGTCATGTATTCGCTGTCTCCACCGCTCCCTTCCGACAGTTCGGCGGGGTCAAGCTGTTCGACCTCGCGTATGGCCTGTTCGGACACACGCCGTCCCCGGTTGACTCGGTGGCTCATCTCGTCGATAAACTCATAGACGATATCGGCTGGAATGGTAACGCCGTATCGATCCGGACTCTTTCGAACGATCCACGTGTCGATCCGGGAGTGAACCGCTTCGCTGACGGAGCGGTCTCGAAGCATGCCCGCGAGTTCGTCGTGGATTGACGGTGGCATATAACAGGAGATATTGAGTTCGAGTCGGGCTGTCGTTACGAGATCCAGGAGATGGATAATCGCCGGCTCGAGCGCCTGGTCGTCATCACGGATCGCTTCCGTGATGAACAGCGAGGTGTCCAGCACGAATCGCTGGCGTGGCAGTGTACCCGGCATGAAAGGTGGTTGGGTCGCCGGCCACAAAGCGTTCAGCCTACCATTCGGATCAGCAACTCGTTGTCGTTACCGCTCGCAGATGACACCGTAATGGTGTGGTGGAACAGCTACAGTTTGGAAGGACGCAAACGGCGCGGTAGACAACCGTTCGATCGTTTCTTCGGGGGGTGTGCGCAGGTCGTGTGGTGGCCCGCGTGGCGAGCCAGCAACCTGTGTTGCTTTGGGTGGTCGATCTCTCCAGTTCAACACGATCAATCGACCCCCAGGGGTGAGCGATTCGTACGCCTGTTGGGCGAACACGGCGGGTGATTCGATGCCGTGGAACGTGTTCGCAAGGAGAACAACGTCGACCGACGCAGGCAGCAGGCGACGCAGTTCTCGTGCGTCGCCCTGGATCGTTCGGACGTTCGAGCAACCACGCCGGTCGGTGGCTGCTTCGAGTTCATCAAGCAGCTCCTGATCGATATCAATCGCGTAGACTGTCGCTGGGTCAGCGATTTCGGCTCCAGGGAGTGTGAAATAGCCGTTTCCCGCACCCACGTCGGCAATGCTCTCTCCGGGACGAATGTCGAGGGTCTCGAGGACCGCTTTGGGGTCGTCCCAGAGCACCGACCACCACTCCCAGTCGGGCTGGCGCGTGTTCTGATACCGGTCCATACCACGAACAGGGTCCCATCGGAGTTAATCCACGTGCTTTCACGACGAGAAAACCGACTCGATACCCCGGGTTTTTTGAAGGAATGTGAACAACTAGTTGCCATGTACTGGTCCCTCGACAACGAACTGCGCCGTCGGATGGCCCTGACCCTCCTCGGGCTGTTGGCGTTGACCCTGGCGTTTGCAGCCGGTATCACCGGCGTTCTGGCGTGGACAATCGGGTGGCTCGAAGGGCTGTTCGACGTCTCGATCGCGTATGAAACACAGCTCCTCCTCGGCGGCATAATAACCGTTCTGGCGGCGGTCGCCGTATTCTATCGAGCACTCAAAACGGACGCCGTCGATACGTTCGGGGCCCGGGAGATTGATCCGCACACTGAGCCACAACTGCATGCAACAGTGGCGCGGCTGTCACAGTTGGCTGACGTACCGATGCCGGGCGTGTATCGATCGTACCGTGACCGGCCGCTGGCGGTGACGACCGGACTCACGACGGATGAAACGAAGCTCGTCGTCTCGACGGGGCTGCTCGAATCACTCGATCAGTCAGAGCTTGAGGCCGTCATTGCCCACGAAATCGCCCACATCAAAAACCGCGACGCTGCGGTGATGACGCTCGTCGAACTGCCACTGTCGAGTGCCAGAGCGCTTGGAAGATCGTTTCAATATCAGACCGGGCATCTTCAACTGCTGGCCATCGGGGTGGCCTCGTACTGCTACTGGGCACTCGGTCGCTTGCTCGTCGCGTCACTCGCCAGATCACGGGAAATCGCCGCCGATCGAGGGGCTAGCGCGCTCATCGGTGATCCCGCGTCGGTGGCCAGTGCGTTACGGACACTCGACGGAACGGTTCCAAAAGCCCCAGACAGAGACGCCCGGGAGGTGGCGCTGGCATCGATGTCGATCGTTCCCGATGGAGACGACGATCCCGGACCGGCACTGACGTACTCTGGCGGCCGTCCGGCCTTCTGGTCGATTCGCCGTCAGGTGCGTCGGCCGCTCCGCTGGCTGAACGTGCGATACGTCCATCCCGCCCTGAAAACGCACCCAGAGACGACAGAACGAATCGAACGGCTACAAACAATCGAACGCGACGCGTAAGCCCATTTGGACGGTTACGAGTATCCAACCACAACCGTTTTGATCGCGTCGGTGAGGGATTGAGTATGAACGATACACCCTCAGCACATCGACCATCGAGCAGCCAACCTCCAGCGAACGAGTCCGAATGTGCTGTCGACGTGGTGATCGTTGGCGGTGGCCCGTCCGGCTGTGGCGCTGGAATCAGTACGGCCAGATACGGACTCGAGACGCTCGTCTTCGACCGAGGGAACGCATCGCTTCGACAGTGTGCGTATCTGGAGAACTTTCTTGGGTTCCCCGGTGGCATCGACGTTCCAACGTTTTACGACCTCATGCACGATCACGTTTCGTCTGCTGGCGGCGAGGTGATCGCCGATCGGGTGTGCGACGTAACTGCAATCGATTCGGGGTTTCGAGTGGACACGGATGATGATCGCACTATTACGGCTCCGTTCGTCGTGGCAACTTCCTCGTACGATGGTGGCTATCTCCGGGGACTCGACGATGATACGGAGCTGTTCGAGACACATTGCCACGACGGCGAGACACACGAGCATTTCGACAGCGAGTACGTTCGAGAACAGGGACGAACGCCAATCGATGGACTCTACGTTGCAGGCGGGCTGGCTGGTCACGGTGAACAGGCGCTGATCGCTGCTGGTCACGGCATGACCGTGGGACGTGCACTCCTCGAAGACGTTCGACGAGCCGACGGCTGGTGGGATGAAGTCGCTCCACATTACGACTGGCGCAGACGGACGGAATCGTTTCAGCACGACTTCGACGACACCGAAGCCCTCCATGAACTGTTCGATGCAACCAGACTCCCCGATGACCACAATATCGACGACAGCGTTCACGAGCGCGTTCGTGCGACAGCAATCGAGCTGTTTACAAACTCACACATCGACCGAGACACCGTCGATCAACGGATTGCAGAAGGATACGACCGACTCGTCGCACAGTTGGATCAAAGCCAACTGCTCGAACGGATCGACGATGACGTGATCGAACGCTACGTGCGTGAGTCAGATCAATAATTGAGTACCGATCGACCTGCGAGTTTTTATTCTATCCAAAATAATATCGAGAAATACAACACGTATTTACCTGATCATTCACGATGTCATTCGTGTAATGTCATCACAATACAGTGGCACAGTGATACAGCGAACTGGCGCACGAATCTCTGCGTTCGTCGAGTCGTGGATGCCGAGTCCGTTCGTGTTTGCGATCGGACTGACCTATGTGGTGTTTCTGTCAGGACTGCTCGTCGAGGGTCGGAGTCCCGTCGAAATGGTGCAGTTCTGGCAGGACGGGTTCTGGAATCTGCTTTCGTTTGGCATGCAGATGGTGTTGATCCTCGCAACGGGCTACGTGCTAGCGTATCATCCACTCGTACAGCGCGGGATCGATCGACTGACGGCTGTGCCGTCAACTGGTCCACAGGCCGTGGTGCTCGTGGGAGCGGTTTCGATGGTGGTAGCCTGGATTCAGTGGGGACTGGGCTTGATCGTTGGCGCGATTCTCGCACGGGAGATGGGTCGTCGGGCACACGAACGCCAGATTACGGTCCATTATCCCCTGCTCTGTGTTGCGGGCTACATGGGGCTGGGACTGACCTGGCATTGGGGACTCGCCGCATCTGGGCCACTCCTGATGAACACCCCAGGAAACGTCTTCATCAAGGCTGGAATTGTCGATGGCCTTGTTTCGACCTCCCAGACGATCTTTCATCCGTACACGCTGGCGCTCGTCGTCCTGGGAATAGCGTACAGTCTCGGTGTGTTGTACGTGCTAACACCACCGGAGAGCGAAAGCGAGCCAATCACGGCGTTTCTCGACGAGCCCGAGCGAAGCGCTTCTGGCGATCGGTCCCCACAGCGATCGAACGACCCGGACGATCAGTCTGAGGGCGGGTGGACAACTGGACGAGTGCTTGGTGGACTGCTCGCACTCGGTGGTGTGCTCGTGACCATCGCGACGTTCGTCACGGAGGGACTCGGGGCGCTGAACCTAGACGTGGTCAACTTCGGGATGTTGTTCGTCGGTCTCGCGCTGTATTCGGCACCACAGGCCTACCAGTCCGCGTTCGATGAAGCAATCACAGCCACATCCGGGATCGTCCTGCAGTTTCCGTTTTATGCGGGGATAATGGGCATGATGAATGCGTCCGGATTGTCAGCAACGATCGCAGACCAGCTGATTGCTATCTCGACACCAACGACGTTTCCAGCGATTGCCTGGCTCACCGCAGGCATTGTCAACGTGTTCGTTCCGTCCGGTGGCGGAGAGTGGACCGTTATCGGACCGTCGATCCTCACTGCGGCAGCCGATCTTGGCGTCCCCGTGGGACAGGCGACGGTTGCCTACGCGGTCGGCGATGCGCACACGAATCTGTTGCAGCCCTTCTGGGCACTCCCATTGCTCGGCATCACCGGAATGGCCGCCCGCGACGTTTTTGGCTACGCTGTCACCATGTTGCTCGCACTGATTCCGTTTCTCGCCGTGGCACTGATCGTGATTCCGTACTGACGGCGGCATCTTCCTCCGGAACGCACCGGTGGCTTTCTCACACCATGTGAGCACTTTTCACGCTCGAAGCCGGAGTAAAATATATGGACAGGCGGGAGTGTTTCGAACGGCTCGATTCGAAGGCGGGCGATCCCGAGAGTCTCTTCGAGCATTTCGAACGCCGCGAGTCCGATCGATACAACTACCTGGCGCTATCGAACGCCAGACACGGTATCGAACGCGGAACGGTAGTGATCGAGGAGCCGTCGGTGATCGTCCGTGGCTATCCGAAGATTCCCCGTATTCTACGGCTCGAGACGGGTATCGGGTCGTTTTTCGACGGGAAAATCGCAATCGAGGAGAAACTCGACGGCGTCAACGTCAGAATCGCCGCCGTCGAAGCGCCAATGGCGTTCACACGAAGTGGCTATCACTGTCCGTATACCACCGCCAGGGCCAGCGAGTTGCTAGAGCTGGGGGCATTTTTCGATCGCCATCCGGATAAGCTGCTCTGTGCCGAACTCGTTGGGCCGGAGACGCCCTACACCACACACGACTATCCAGACATCGACTCCCACACATTCTGTGTCTTTGATGTGTGCGACCGAGAGAGCGGTGTCTCTCTTGGGGTGTCCGAACGACGGGCGCTCTGTGAGGAGTTCGGCTTCGATCAGCCCAGGCTATTCGAGACGGTCGATACAGAAACCGCACCGAGCGTCGTTCGATCGATCATTCAGGAACTCGATGCCACCAACCGGGAGGGTGTCGTGCTGAAATCCCTTGATGGGTCGGTGATGGCAAAGTACACGACACGATCGCAACACCACAACGAGCTGGCGTACGGGTTTTCGTTGCCGTTCGATCGCGGTCGGGATTTCGTCTTCTCACGTATCGTGCGTGAGGCGTTTCAGGCCGCTGAATTCGAGGATGATGACGAAGCGCTGCGTGAACGCGCCCGAACGATGGGAGAATCGATTCTTCTTCCCATAGTCGAGACGATTCGCGACGTCGAGAACGGTGAGCCAATCGGTGAACGATTCGTCGTCCGGGGGACGCCGGCACAGATTGACGCGTTATTCGACCATTTGACGGACCAATCGCTTCGACTGGTGGTGCTCGAGGACGACACCGAAAGCGGCGAGCGCGTCGTCAAGTTCGTCAAAACAGCCGAATCCACCCGTGATCAGATCGAGTATTATTTAGAAGAAGGTATCAATCGTGAATGAGAGGGTCGGTGAATTTACAGTGAACAATGAAAATGAGTTCATATGCGACTACCAGGTTTTCTCAGTGGTCGACTCACCAACGAATGGGTGTCAGCGATCGGGCTGGGCGTTCTCGTGGTTGTGGTGTATGTTGTCGCCGGGCTGTTGTTCGGTGGCTGGAGCATCACCGAATTTATCAACCATCTATCTGTTGAAACGGTCGGCTGGCTGCTGGTACTGACTGTCAGCACCATCGCTGTGGTTGCGATCCCGATCATCGCCTATCGTCAGTTCAACCTCGTGATTCCGTTGGTGGTGTTCGGCCTTGTAGTGCTGTTCTGGCTCGGCATTGCCGTCGGAAATGGACTGTTGATGGTCGAGACGATCTTCGGACTCGGGCTGTACGCCATCGGGCTCGGGCCGGTCTATTTGCTCGTGTATCTGGGTGGTGGATCCGTCGAATTTCTCGTTCGAACAAGGTGGTGAGAGCGCTCACTCCAACAATCCTTTAATGTAGCCGATGGCGAACAGCCGACCCATATCCGTATATCCCGTCATAGTCGCATCACGATCTTCTTCATCGAGCATCTTCGGGACGTGATCCGGGCGAATTGGACCATCGAAGCCAATCGATCGATAGGCCTCAATAGCAGCCTTCATATCAGTGGGACCGGCGTCGTGCCACGTTTCGACGAACGAATCGGCCGTACCGTCCACATCGCGGAAATGAACGAAATGAATGCGATCGCCAAACGAGCGTATCACGTCGGGGACGGTCGCCCCCATTGCGGCAAAGTTGCCCTGACAGAACGTGATCCCGTGGCGGTCGCTGTCCGAAAGCGAAAGGATCCGTTCGTAGTTCTCGACGGAGGTGGCCAACCGGGGAACGCCGCGGACAGGTGAAAGTGGCGGATCATCCGGATGCAAGGCCAGATTGACGCCCGCAGATTCGGCGACTGGAACGACCGCATCCAAAAAATACTCGAGATTCTCCCAGAGCTCGGCTTCGGTGATGCCGGCACGGGGATGGTCTGGACCCAGTTCTCCGAGCTGATGGTCGTAGCCCACCGTTCGGGACCCACCGCGTGTAGGGATCGAATCCGAGGTCCGTACCACCCCAACGGGATTTTCCGTCCACACCCAGCAGTACGTCTCGATACCGAGGCGGCCCATATTCTGCAGCAAGCGTTGGACCCGTTCTATCTCCGCATCCCGGCCATCGAGCCCGAGCACTGTTTTCGTCATCGGCGGTCGATCCTCGACGACATCGAGTGAGAGTCCGTGGTCGTCGAACCGAGCAACCGTCCGCTGAAGAGAATCGAACGTCCACCAGGATGATTCACCCCAGAACCGCACGACAGCAGTGGAAATACCGAGCTGTTTTGCGAGTGTCCATCGACGATCTGGTCGAGAGGGAAGCAGCATAGTAGGCTCCATACGTAGTACAGTTGCCAATCACACATAAATATTCAGTCACCAAACTGGTATGTTTTCAGAGCACTGTACACGCAGCGAGCAGGCTTGTGCTGGTGAGCAAACTCGTGTCCCATGCGGATGCAAAGGGCACGCAACGGACTCTGAGACGGCTCACAGATCCGAAAGCAGTCGCTCTCGATACTGATGAACGACGGTGTAGAGCAAAATCGCCGCCAGTAGTACGATCCCGTTCACCGTCTGGATGACCGTTGGATCGATGTTCAGCATTACGAGACCGGCGCTGATTGTTCCCAGCAACAAGACACCACCAAGTGTGTTGATCACGTTCCCACGGCCGCCAAACAGACTAATTCCACCGATAACCGCCGCAGTAAACGCTGGAAACAGCTGTGACGTTCCGGTCGTTGGGGTTGCACCGCCATTGAATCCGGTGAGCAACAACCCACCAGTCGCTGCAAGGACGCCAGAAATGACGTACACAGCGATGATGACGCGGTCCGTATCGATGCCAGCCTCAGCGGCTGAGGCTTCGTTACCACCGACTGCGTACACCGCACGCCCAAATCGCGTCCGAGACAATACAAACCAGAGGCCAACAAACAATCCACACATGATGAAGATGGCAACCGGAATTGGGTTGATTACTGGAATCGAAATGACCGCCTCACCCGGCCACAGATAGCTCACTGGGAGCCCATACACCGACTGCGATGAGAGAACGAGAATGCCGCCCTCAAAAATGATGAGCGTAGAGAGCGTCTGCAGAAATGGATTGACACCCATCTTGGCTATCAAGACACCGTTTAACAGCCCGATCGCTCCCCCAACACACAATAAGACGAGAATGCCAATCACTCCAGGTGCTCCTGGAGCCCACTCCGTGAGAAATAACGCGCCAGCCATCGCCGAGAATCCGGCAACTGAGCCGACCGATAAATCAAAATTGCCACTTATCAGACAGATACTTTCGGCAAGGGTGATTGCCCCCAGCCCAGCGCTAGTGTAGAGCAAAAATCGAATATTGCGGTACTGCGTGAAAATCTCTGGCAATAATGCTGAGAAAAATAAGAATGCCACCAACAGAATGGGCCAGATAAGGTTATCCAGGGTGAACAACACCAGCTTCGTTCGGTTCGAATCTCGGAGCGTTCGAAGCGGGGCAAGGATTGGTGATTGATTGGTCATAATCAACGTCGTTCAGTTGTTGTTTTCATATACGCGTGCCACATTTCCGTAGAGATACGACGCATCGGCGTTATCCTGTGTTATCGTGGCGTGGTTACACTGCAACCACGGCCACCAGGACGTCCCATCAGATTCGTAGGTCCGCATCTCGGCTGGGCCCCAGAACTGCTTGCTCCACGGCTGGATATCGAACACCGTCTTATTCTCAATCGCAAGATTATCGCCGGGAGTGACCGTGCTGTCCACTTCTGGGAGTGCGTTTTGGCCTGAATCGAGATAGGCCCACAACAGCTCCAGGGTCAGTGGTGCATACATGTGGAGTGGCTGATCGATGGCGAAATCGTAGTACCCCTTTCCAATCTCCTGGTTGAGTTCTGGGCCACCATCGATTCCAAACGCCATCACGTGGTCGTCGTGGTCCGTTTTGTGGTATGCGCCAAACTGCTTCAGTGCTGTCAGAGCACCCATTCCACTTCCCACGTTGTTTGAGTAAATCGCGTCAACGTCTGGGTTTGCCTGGAGTGCGCTCTGTGTCTTTGGCGCGGAGGCTTCTGCAGTCCCATCACTCTCGATCCGACCGACGATCTCGACGCTATCGGGGACGTTTTCGGTGAATCCACGCAGTCGCTGTTGGCTCGTCGTCGACTCGAAATTGAAAACGCTCGTTATCACCGTTGCACTCTCCATTCCCCGCTTTTCCATCAACTCGGTGAATCGTTCGGCTGCAACCTTCCCACCACGGTACTGACCGAACATTGCACCCAAAAGCACGTCTGTCGATAGCGTCGCCGTATCGAAGTTCATCACTGGCACGTCCGCCTCAGTCGCAGCCTCAACGATCTGTGTCGAAGCCTTCGCATCGAATGGGTTCAGTAGCAAGCCATCGATACCCTGATTGATCAGGTTTATCGCGTCTTGATTTTGCTTTGTTGCATCAAGCTGGCCATCGAGAACGGTCACCGTCACGTCGGACATATCCTGAGTGTACCACTTTGCAGCTTGTCCCTGGACGAACAGTCCGGCCTGTCCCATTCCCTTCATTGAGACCCCGAAATGCTGTGTGCTATCGGACGATGTTGTTCCACCTCCATTGGTATCACTTCGGAGACATCCCGCAATACCAATTGCGAGGCCTGACGCCGCTGTTGTCAAAAACCCGCGACGGCCAGTGGTATTTACGCGTTCGATGCTATCACGAGTCATGCCAGTCATCCCCCTATCAGGGGCGTCTTTGCTTGACATACACTTCCAATATTTTGTTAGATAATAAAAGTACTGGAGTCAGTGAGAATCGCCACCCACGAAAATTCATCCAGAGGATAAGAATGGGTAACTCCAGAAGACCACCCACTCCCATCGTGTGAGAGCCGACTCAATCGGACGTAGAGTGCTGTGTGGCTGACGATTGCCCATCAGCTCCATTATTTGCAGGGCCACCGAGGGGTTTGCCCGACACCATCATCGACACAATATCGTCCCGTGAAACCGCTGCGGTCTCGAGTGTATCGACAGTGCGGCCCTGAAAGAGAACGGTTATCCGATCGGTCATCGACCGCACCTCTTCGAGATTGTGATCGATGATGATAACCGAGTGACCAGACGCCTTGAGTTGCTGGACCAACTGCTCAACGCGCTCAACGGCGGCTTTCGACAGCGCAGACGTGGGTTCATCGAGCAACACGATGTCCGGATCGGTAACGAGTGCTCGACCGATGGCGATCGCCTGTCGTTCACCGCCGGAGAGATACTCGACTGGAGTGTCGGGGTCCAGTTCGATGTCCAGCCGTTCGCGAAGGATTCGTTCTGCCCGCTCGGCCATCGTCCGTTCGTCGATGACTGGCAACACACCACCGAGCTTTCGAACCGGTTTCCGACCGAGAAAGAGATTCTCTGCGACCGATAGCTCATCAACGAGCGCGAGATCCTGATAAACTGTGCCAACACCCAGCGTCCGGGCGTGTTTCGGTCCATCGATCGTCACTGCTTCACCATCAAAACGAATCTCGCCCGCGTCCGGTTGGTGAATGCCAACGAGTGTTTTGATGAGCGTCGATTTTCCCGCTCCATTGTCACCGACGAGTCCGAGCACCTCACCCTCATTGAGCGTCAGCGAGACATCCGACAGCGCCTCGACAGTGCCGAATCGTTTCTGAACTCCCGCTACCTCGATACGTGGTTTCGTTTCTGTTACAGTCATTGGATAGACGTCACCAACTATCGTCCACTATTAGGTCATTGCATTTATTATAAATACATTATGGTGTTGCGTGCTGA
Source organism: Halocatena halophila (assembly GCA_027563145.1). Lineage (GTDB taxonomy): Archaea > Halobacteriota > Halobacteria > Halobacteriales > Haloarculaceae > Halocatena > Halocatena halophila. The sequence goes on from CP071307.1 coordinate 556,816, forward strand.
CAGCAGACACACAGCGCGCGCTGGATCGACTATCTCGGACGAACAACCAGGCGTAGTTACTCGTTGATTACAGCGATCGAATCGCCTCGAAACACGCTCCGATGGGGTGATACCCGGGTTCAACGGCGATCCCAGAGCTCGTTGGCACCGGGTCGTTCTCCACAGTGACTTTCGTATACCAGTTCTGGTGGTTGGGATTGATCAACGTTGATTTTGCATACGACCAGAACCGTTTGTACCACTCCAGATACTCTGGATTCTCAGTACGTTCGTAGAGGGCTGTTGTAGCCCCGATCGCCTCGGCAACTTCCCAGGAATACTTATCCGTGACGACTGGCTCACAATTCAGATCCACCGAGTAGTACAACCCACCACGACGGTCATCCCATCCATGATCGACTGCGGCTTCGAACAGCTCGATCGCCCGATCGCATAGCCACGGTTCATCACTGTATCGTGAGAGAATCGCCAGCAGCTTCGCCCACTCGATCTGGTGGCCGGGTTGGAACCCCCACGGGCGGAAGGTGTTGTCCGGATCGTCACGGTTGTACTCGAAATCTGGCTCCCAGTCCTCGGTGTAATGCTCCCACACCATCCCATCAGTCTTCTCGGCCAACTCGATTGTCACGCCGGTAGCAACCGTGAGCGCCCGCTCAAGATATCGCCGTTCTCCTGTCGCCTCGTAGACGGCGATCAGTGCTTCACACATGTGCATATTCGCGTTTTGGCCACGGTAGGCACTCGGAGATGACCATTGAGAGTCGAATGCACTCCGATACAACCCATGGTTGGATTCCCAGAACCGCTGTTCGATCACCCGAGCAACTGACGGTAGCAAATCCATTGCAGTACGAATGGAGAGATCAGTCCCTCGAGCGAGCGCCAGCAGGCCGAATGCGTGGCCATAACACAGCCGACGGCTGTCACTGGGTTGGCGCTCGGTGGCGATCCAGTGAAATCCCTCGTGATCGTCGTCCCACAGTACCGATCGGAGAAACTCGAGACCGTGTTCGACTGGTGATCGAGACCAGTCTCGTGTGCCGTGACGGTGTGCAATGCTGTAGTTTCGGATGAATCGACACACTGCAACGAGGTGTTTCGATCGACTGTCGTAGATCGTTCCGGTCCGTTCGTCGAACTGGGCAACGTACCCACCATTCTCAACGTCGAGACAGTCCGGGTGGTAGAACTCGAGGATGGTGTCGAGATGCGAACGCAGAGAGTGTGGATCCTGCGGATCGATGTCAACGCTCATAGGCTGAACGCACGAACGTTCCGAGCCGGTTCTCAAAATTGTTGTGACTCAACCGAAAGCAGCCGTAACTAGAGATCGTGCCAGCGGTACTCTGGCTCCCATCCGAGCAGTTCGTTGGCTTTCTGACAGCTAATGAGACTTTCATGGCCTGTGCATTCGGTTTCGACCGTGGCGTCGGGATAGAACGTCTCGATCAGTTCGTCGGTTGGAACCGCCGCGGTTGTATCGTTTGCTGTGATCCAGAACGGTTCGTGCCCACCGAACGTCGCTTCGATTGCACACCGTGCAGCTGTGGCCGCATCGTCGATGTGCAGATACGAAAAGAGAACATCGCGTGTGGTTGCATCGGATGCAGTCGCGAGTCCTGCCATCGATCGATCGGCGTCAATGAACGCATCGTGGATTTCACTCGATGTTGCCACCCATGGATATCGGAGCGAGGCGATGGTAAGCGACCCTCGACGGCCGAATCCATCAGCGGTGACCTCCATGGCGTGTTTTGCAATGCCGTAGGAATCCCCAGGGCGTCGCGGGTGTCGTTCGTCGATCGGGAGATACGCAATCTGTGCTGGTCTCTGTTGATGTTCGCTTCCTATCGCATTGATGCTTGAGGCCAGACAGACCGATTCGATTCCAAGGGCCTCGCACGCTTCGAGAATGTGCACAGCAGAGAGGACGTTACTCTCATACGTCGTGTGGTCGGGATGAGAGTAGGGATCCGGAATCGTCCCCATGTGGATGACTGCGTCTACGTCGGCTTTCGCGAGGGCCCCATACGTATCACCGGCGTCAAGCAGATTCGCCGTGATGTAGCTATCTGCGCGTTGTTCCTGGCGGTTTCCACAGGAGATGTTCACCGTTTCATAGCCGTATTCCGAGAGGTGATCAACGATTGCCGATCCAATTTTGCCGTTCCCACCGGTGACTGCGACTGTCGAACGGTCCATATCCGGAGGTGTATGTGATGTCGTAAAAAGATATGGGATCCACTCACCAGCGAACGGATCTCCTCGTTTCGTTTTTTGGTTCTGTATTATCCGACGCGTTCGAATCGCCATTTCTGGTTGTCGCCTCCCCACCACTCCCACTGCATCCCCCGTGCACCGTTCGAGCGTGATGCGTCCGTGATATCGAGTGCGAGTGAGCTATTCACATTCTGCACCCGATAGATTCCATTCTCGATCTGCTGTGGGATCCACTGCTGACTTGCAGCTCCTTGCCACTCCCACTGAGTCGTCTCGGCTCCTGATTGTAGCGCGGCGTTTTCGATGTCGAGCGCCTTCGAGCTGTGGACGCTCTCGAACCAGTATCGATCCGTTGAGATCTCGTGTGCGATCCACCGCTGATGGTCGTATCCCAGATCCTCCCACTGCTGTACGACAGCACCATCACTCGTGTCGCCGTTCCGAACGTCGAGGACATTCCCACTATTGACGTTCTCAATGCGATAGACACCACCATCCTCAATCGCGGGGTGAAGAGTGTACACCGAACACGCCGTGAGAACCGCCCGTCCACCGGTTGCGCTAACGGTTGTGTCGGTGCTCGTCTCATCTGGAAACACGCGAGCTGACAGCCATTTCTCGCCGCCGTTGGCGATCGTCGTAATCGAACTCCGATCGACCAACATTCTGAGACGAATGGTCCCGTTCTCACCGGGGCGCAGGGAATGATTCGTCGAGGTCTGTGGCCGGTCGCCGAAAAAGACTCCAGCATCGGACCGGTCAAGCGTCAACAGCTGCTGGCGACAGTCGTAGGTGATCCGGATTTCCTGTCCGACGCCGTGGTCTACGCGTGTCGCGATCGTCACTGCATCCGCCGTGCCAGGATCGATCTCTGTGACGATTTCGTAGTACGGAACACCGATCGTCTGGTGATCGGCGAGTGGGTCATTCGTTGCCGTGACCGGTGCATTCTCGATCTCTACGAGAGAATGTTGGCGGCGGTTGAAAAACGACTCATCGAGAGTCTGTACCGGGACAACTCCGTTTTCAGTCATCGTTAGCCCGAGTCGGCGTGGATAGGACTGAACACCCTGCCAGCCACTCGGTGGCGTCTCTCTGGCGTACGCCCAGTTGTTCATCCATCCCACCAGCAATCGGTCATCCACTGCTGGCTCGTTGCTCCAGGACTGTGCAGCATAGAAATCCCACCCGAAATCTGCGGGCACCGTTTTCTCAGCGGTGAACGTCGAGCCATCGAACCAGCCAATGTGGTGCTCGACGTGATCAAATCCTGTCGAGACGGTTACCACCCACCGGTCCATCCCGGTGTTCGAGACGGGAAGTCGGTAACAATCCGGACACTCCCACGGAACGCCACTCGATTCATACGTGCTCAGATACGTCCAATCGCGGAAATCGTCTGAAGCGTAGAACTCGATGCCCGCCGGTCGGTCTGTGCCGTTCGCACTCACACGAGCGACAGCCAACCGCCAAGAGTCGTCGGGGGCGTACCAGAACGGGTTGGGGTCGCGCCAATCATCGTGGCCGTCGGAGAGAATGGGATTGTCTACGAACTTCCGTACGGTGTCACCACCATCGGTGCTGTACGCCAATCGCTGGTCTTCGATGCCCGTCGCGGTGTGGTGGCCCGTGTAGAGACACACGATCGATTCATGGCCGAACCCGGCAGTATTTTCCGTATCGACGACCGCACCGCCCGAAAACGCCTGAATAGTGTCCGTGTGTGGAATTTTGGTTCCGTGGTGGGTCCACGAAATGAGATCCCGGCTCGTCGCATGATCCCATCGACGAAAGTCTTCTCCAGCCCGGTAGAACAGATGATACGTTCCGTCGTGATAGACCAGGCCGTTTGGATCGTTCATCCATCCACGCTGTGGCGTAACGTGGTAGGCCGGTCGATACGGAGCAGCGCCGTTCGTTCCCGTAACTGGTTGGGCCAGCATTGCTGTCCCGAGAAGTCCACCACCGAGGACTGTCCGCAGCAATGGGGCATAACTCATCGATCGGAGCATCGTTCGCCGGCTATACGATCGTCCAGGTGCCCAGAGCGCTGAATGGGAACCGTCTGAATTGCGTTTGTCGTTCGTCATAGACTGATTTGGTTGCCAGTATGGCAACCAGTATCATGGCAAGTCCCCATTCCTATTAATTATTGGTGTTTTTTGAAATCGACGTTGGTGGGCCGGACGTCAATACTCGTGATAACCAATTTCATATCGGTGTGACTGGAACGCTGGTCGGATCGCAGCCACGGACGCTCGCTCGAGGAAGGCTGGTCCCCCTGACGGCGACCACACAGGAGGCCAGTTCGATTCCCAGACGGAGTGCGTCTCGATAGCTTCCTCCGTCGTCTCGTGCAGACAGAAATCCAGCGAGCAATGCATCGCCCCCGCCGGTTGTATCGACAACGTCCGTTTCAACTGCTGGGGCGTGTAAGCACTGAGTTTCAGTTGCCAGGATGGCACCATCCGTATCGAGTGAACCGACAACTACTTCGAAGTCACCATTCTCACGCAGGGCTTTCGCCGCAGAGAGACACTCAGAAACCGACTCGACCGGCCGATTGGTTGCCACTGAAAGTTCCGTTCGGTTCGGTTTGCAGATGTCGAACCCTTCTGTCAGTTCTCCAAGTGCTTGACCATCGACATCGATCACGGTGGACCACGACCCAGCTCTAGCAATCCGCGTTAGCGCAGACGGCTTGATCTTTTCCGGGAGGCTACCTGCGATCAGAACCATTTCAGGATCGTGGCGCTCGACGACGGCGACGACCGCATCCAGTTGTGAATCATCGCCAACAGGGCCGGTTTGATTGATCTTATACTCGGCTGTGCTCGTGAGTACTGTCGTATTCAGGCGCGTGGACCGTTCAGTCTCGACGAAATCGTGGGGGATAGAAGCGCGTTCGAGTGCCGCCTGAAGATAATCGCCATGAACGCCCCCAACCAGTCCAGTTGCAACCGTTGCCGTTCCGAGTGCATCGAGATACATCGATACGTTGATTCCTTTGCCGCCGGGATCGAGCCGAGTTGTGTCCGTCCGAGCGATCTCGTCGGGTCCCGGTAGCGTATCGATCCGAACCGTATAATCCACGGCGGGGTTCAGGGTTATCGTCGCGATCATGCCCGTAACCCATCGATTACCTCGACACCGGCACTCTCGAACGGTTCGCGGGCACCAGTCGCGAGTTCGCCATCCGTAATAAACACATCAAGATCGGAGATCTCTGCGAATCTGATGAAGCTTTGTTTGCCCAGCTTCGTGATATCAGCTGTGAGGACGACTTTCGTGGCGTTGTCGATCATGAGCCCTTTCAGCCGTGCTTCTTCTTCGTTCGGTGTCATCAGTCCGCTCGATGGGTCGATACCGTTCGTGCCGAGAAAGAGGACATCGAACGTTCTCTGCTCGACAAATCGCTCTGCCGTCGGTCCGACGAGTGCACGTGTGGGCTGGCGCATTGATCCACCGGTGAGCTGCACCGTATCGCAGGGAGATCCGAGTTCGAGCGCGAGCACTGGTGAATTCGTCACACCGATAAACGATCGATCCTCGGAGAGTGCGTGTGCAATCTGCATGGTCGTTGACCCAGCGTCGAACAGCACCACCTGTCCATCCTGGAGTTCTGTCAGTGCCGCCTGGGCAATGTGGCGTTTGCCCTCCAGGTTCTGCAGCTCCTTTTGTCCATGCGTTTGCTCGTTTCCGACAGCCGTGGCTGGAACGGCCCCACCGTGGGATCGTTCGATGAGATTTCGATTCGCCAGGTGGTCCAGATCGCGACGAATCGTCGCCGCAGAACAGTCCATTTCAGCCGCTAGATCGGTGACCGAACAGCCACCTCGGTCGGTGATCAACTCAACAATCAATCGCCGGCGTTTTGCAGGTACCATCGTAGACGTTACCTCCCAATTGGGACCCAGCGCCATAACAGTCCGTTATTGCAGTAGGCCGCGAATATTGCCATCTCGATGCCCAGCGCCAGTCGTGACGAACGATTGGGTGACTCTGGATCAGTCGTATACAACTGCTCAATTAGCCACAGACTGATTGCGCTACATCATCATTCCCGAGCCCACAGCACTCGCGTAGGTGTCGGCATACAATAGGATATCCTCATAGGAGGGTGCGTTGCCAGACCGAACGAACGACCCAGCGACGATGTTTCCGAGCGCGGTTAGTGCGCCCTCGTTCATGCCTTCCAGGAGCCCTAATCCAACGCCGACGTTGAAGTGATCACCCGCACTGGTCGTGAGAACGGGATCGTTCGTCTGGAGCGCCTCGACGCGTGCAACTGTCTCTGTTGTCGCGGTCGCAGCGCCACTGGCCCCGTGAGCAATGAACCGGTCTACCCCCAGGTGTTCTCTGGCGTGGGTTGCCACCGCAGCCAGTGACTCATGATCGACTCCAGTGGTGGCGAGCGTAGCGAACGCGATGGCCTCCCCTCGATTTCCACTGACAGTCACAGGAACAGTTTCGTTGAGTTTACAAAGCGGGTCGAGTCCGGCCGCCAGTCTTTGGGACGGAAAGTGACGGATATCGGCCGGGTCGAACAGTACGTGGGCTGGTGGTGACGAAAGGGTTGGCCACAGCTCCGTCGCTAGCCCCTCAATGATCGATGGGAGCCCGGGAATCATCGCCCAATAGCCAACACCAAGCAGATCAACTTCATCGAGGTGTTTCGCCAGCCGTTCGTGACCAAGGCGTCGTTGTAACGTGGCCCAGTCGAGGTTGTGGTGACCCGTCGTCTCGGTCAAGAGTAATTTTCCATCGTTGAATTCAACTGCAGCTGTCCGCCCAGGCGTGCCAAGCGTTACTTTCGGAAACGCAGCGAATTCGGATTCGAATTCGCTTGTGATCGGATCGCCGAAAAATCCGATCATCCTTGGATTACATCCCAGTTTTGCAAACGCCCTCGTGTGGTGTGCGACGAGCCCGCCCGTCCTGGTTCCTTTATCGACCCATTCAATCGTCACTGACGTTTCTTTCGCGGCCGATTCGCCAATTCGATCTGTGAGCGTCGACAGCTCACCGATCCGAACGTAGTCGTCTGGACCCTGTCGTTGTGCGACCATTTCTCGGACCGTATCGATCACGCCGTCGAATCCGAACGCAACAGTGTGCGAACCGGGGGAAGCAGGGAGTGAAGACAGGCAGGCTTCGACGGCCGCCTCCGTGTCGAAATCAACCGACCTGCTTGCGTTCATAACTTGCAATTTTGCCCCTTACTAAACAATGTTTCGAGAGTATCGAGATTCACAAATTTGGAGGCCATCTGTGTGGTAGTTCTGGCCCACTTGTAGATCAGGCAATTCTAAACTATGTTTAATACTGTCCATAGTATATCAAAATTAATCTATCATATTTATAAATAATATATGTGAGAATAATATCTGCTGAGAGTATAGTCTGGGTGGATCGAGATATACATGGAAATTGTGGCGCGATTGCAGAGCGTTGGGAGAGTACTCTAGAAATCAACGGTCCATTTATCTGGAGGATATCTCAAGGATGCCATCGATAGAGACTGTCGGCAAGTGTTTATTTTTGATTATTAGTTAAGTGATTTTAATGGAATCAATAGTCAAATTACAACAGACTGTCGATCCAATCACGAACAGTCCGGCCCGATGGGAAAAGACAACCAACCCTGAACAGGGAGAGAACCCACCGATTCTCAAAAGACCGCACAGCAGGGCATTACGCACGTACAGCTGTAATCACATTCGAGAGAGAATCGGCGTTTGCGAACAGCACCATAGGTGACAGCCAGCTACGCTTCAGGAAGGGATGAAAGCTGTTACTAATAGCACGAAGTTTCGCACTGCTCGAAAATGATATTGGTGGCCCACTCGCCTAGTGCGAATAAGCGTCTGCTATTATCGAACAAACTTCAGGGTTCTCGGACCGTGAATCGAGTATTGGCGTATTTCGTCTTGGATCACACAAAGAAACATCCAGGATGCTCCGATAACCAGTCAATTTATATCAGTACGGGAATCAACTCGAGACATGGAGGTACTACACAACGCGGTGTGGGTTTCGGATCTCGAGACAACCCTTTCGTTCTACGTCGATGCACTCGGTCTTGAGAAGAGATGGGAGTTCGTCGGTGATGATGGGACCACCAACGTGTTTGTGGGTGGTACTGGTGAGGCCGAGATCCAGTTCAAACACCGACCAGACAGGGTTCCCCCAGAGTCCGATGGCTACGACCACGTGGCAGTCGGGGTAGCGGACGTGGATGCCGAATTCGAGCGACTGGTGGACGAAACCGGCTGTGCAGTGCGTCTCGAACCGTCTCACTCCGATGGTGCGGATACGCGTGTTGCGTTCGTCGAAGATCCAGACGGCTACGGAGTCGAACTGGTGGAAGTGATGGACTGAGCAGGGCCGGAAAGTGAGTGCACGGATAGTCAGAACTTTATAAATGACACAAGATACATCTATATGGCCTGTATCATCCCATACGAAGACACAACCTACTGTCCCGCATGCGGTGAGCGCCTCCAAGAGCGGACGCGAGAGAACGATCCCATCCCGTACTGCCAAGACTGCGAATTGACACTTTGGCAAAATCCCACACCAGCCGCCTGTGCCACCGTCGTGGACGACGATCGCGTACTGCTCATCAAACGTGGACGCGGTGCAGATGTTGGCGAATGGGCACTGCCCGGTGGACACATCGAAATGGGGGAATCCGCACGCGCTGGAGCTGCCAGAGAACTAAACGAAGAGACGAATCTCGTCGTCAATACTAACGACTTAACACTCATCGGAGAAGGATTTCTGACCTTCGAAAATGGTGCGACGATGGTGACGTTCAACTACGCTGCCCCGGTCGCCGACGCACATGGCACCGTACAGGCTGGTGATGATGCGGCGGCCGCTCGGTTCTGGACCCGTGAAGAACTGATCGAGGAGACGCCACAGTTGCGAGCGTCGGGGATGGAACAGATTCTCGATGCAATCGAAACAATGTAACCGATTGGTTCCAGGGGGAGATCGCTCCGGACGCTACTATTGTATCATATGATACCCGAGACGAGAGAGCATTCTATAGTCTACGGACAGTTCTTATTATGCTATGGGGGAGAAGGGGAAGGTAGTGAGACATTCAAACGATTGAAAAAGCAGTATACAGTAATTCGACAATGTACTCATCCCAATTGTCTTACTCGTAATCTAACTACTTTCAATTTCAATTTCGATTGCACTATTGTAAAGAGTTGGCAGATAGGTATTGATGCCTTCGAACGTTCGTGTTCGTTAAATCGGGGCTATCGTACTACAATTTCACACAAGAAGTGGAGAGCTTTTAGGTGACTGTGTGGAGACTCTGGTTGGGAGTGTCTGGATATCGTTCGCGAACCACCACATTACGATTGTACAGTTGTAAAGGCAAGAACCCGAAAGAAAATTTTCAAAATGAGAATATTACTATTCCAGCGTTGGTCCGCCACCAGTTGTAGCGGCAAAATCAAACGCCAGAACCGCCATTTAAATTCGAATATGGAACCAGTATTATAAATAAAACCATGATTTCAAAGATAATCTGAAGATCTGGACATCACAGCCGACCCGAAGTCATTCACAGTATGAAAACAGCGCGATGGCTAGCGTGTGATTGATATCGAAAAAGCAGGGTAGTCCATCCGAGAGAGCCACACAACCACAATATTTACAATTACTTGCGGAAGTAAACTGAACGCGATGGCTGACAGAACGCGATTCATCAGACCGGACGCCACCGAAACAGTAGAACTCGATTGGGGAACGCTCAAGTGGCTTCACAAGCCCGAAACGACGGGGATCGACACGTTCAGTAGCGGCGTCGTCGTGCTTGAGCCCGGAAACGGACACGAGTGCCACACCCACCCCGAAAGCGACGAACTCCTGTATGTTCTCAGCGGAACCGGTGAACAGATGATCGGCGACGAAACACAAACCGTCGAACCGGGAATGATGGTCTCCATTCCAGCCGGTGTCGAACACTCGACGCTGAACACTGGCTGGGAGCCGCTCAGATTCATTGCCGTCTACGGACCAGCAGGTCCAGAATCAACAATTCAGGAGGCAGATAACGCCACTATCCATCCCCCAGGGACGTTCCCCGAAGACTAATCGATAGCAGAGGGGATGCGAAGAACTGATTCTATCGAAATATTGAAGTATTGTGGGTGAGCATTGCATTCCGATGAAGTACAAGCGTACGGAGTCACTGGAGCGACTGGAATCGACACTTGACGCCGGAGAGCCGATCATCGGGGCCGGAGCCGGAACGGGAATCTCTGCAAAATTTGCCGAACGGGGTGGTGTGGATCTCCTCATCATCTACAACTCGGGACGGTATCGAATGAGCGGTCGTGGATCGCTGGCAGGCATGCTTCCATACGGCGATGCAAACGAGATCGTGATGGAGATGGGCCACGAAGTGCTCCCGGTCGTCGAGAAAACGCCGGTGCTGGCAGGGGTCTGTGGAACAGATCCGTTCCGTGAGATGGCTGTCTTTCTCGAAGAGCTCCGGCGACGTGGATTTTCTGGCGTCCAGAATTTCCCTACCGTTGGACTGATCGACGAAGCGAGCGACTTTCGGAAAAATCTCGAAGAAACCGGAATGGGCTACGATCAGGAGGTCGAGATGATACGCGAGGCGAGCGATCAGGGGCTGTTAACCTGTCCGTACGTGTTCACCGAAACACAGGCCGAATCGATGGCAAACGCCGGTGCGGACCTGATCGTCTCACACATGGGGCTGACAACCTCCGGTGCCATCGGTGCAAAAACGGCACTCGATCTGGACGCGGCCGTCGAGCGCGTGCAGGCACACCGCGACGCCGTCGCCGCTGTGGACGAAGAGATCCACGTGATCTGTCACGGTGGCCCAATCGCCCAGCCTGATGATGCAGAATACGTCCTATCCAACACCGAGGGTGTCGTGGGATTCTTTGGTGCATCAAGCGTCGAGCGGTTGGCTACCGAATCAGCGATTGAATCACAGACGCGAGCGTTCAAAACGATCGACTACTGAACACAGCTCCGAGCAGCGAAGGCGGGGAAACGAGCGGTCGTGACAATCATGTCTGGCCGGTACGGAGCGAAATCATGGCCAAACAGGGAACAAATTATTTGTTCTTTCACCTAAACTACAGTGGTAGGTGTTCACCGTTGGCAACAGAAATGAATCCGATTCAGAACCGACTACGGTCGATCAAATCATCACTCGTCGATCGAAGGGAGTCAAGCGTCCTGGTTGGCCTGATCGCGTTGATCGCGCTCGGAATTGCCATGAATGCATCGTCGTTTCTGACGATCAGCAACGCGATCAGGGTGTTTCGTGGGGCAGCAATCGTCGCCATCATTGGTTACAGTATGTCGCTGTTGATGGTCACCGCAGAGTTCGACCTTTCGGTCGGCTCGCTTGTCGGAATCACTGGTGGGCTCGCGGCAGTTATGATATCTGGCGGATTCGATCCCGTCTTTACGATTGTTCTCGTGATCACACTGGCGATGATTTACGGCGTGACACAGGGACTACTGGTGACGAAGCTGGGTCTTCCGTCGTTGATCGTCACGATCGGGACGCTGACGCTCCTTCGCGGCGCTCACTTTCTCCTGCTAGGCGGACAGGCGGTAACGATTTCAACCGCAGAGGCCGGCCCCGTTATGAAAGCAATCGGTGGAACGTACACGCTTCCACTGCCGGTTGGGATCCCGTTTACGGACGTCACGCTGTTTTCGATCCCAGCGCTCACCTACGCCCTCCCCGGGGTTCACGACGAACCGCAGACGTTCACATCGTTTCCTGCACAGATACTCTGGGTGCTCGCACTTTTGGCCGTGCTTCATCACATCCTCTTTCGAACGCGGTTCGGACACCACGTCCGTGCGACGGGTGACAACATCAACGCCGCAGAAACGACGGGGTTGGATCCACACCGGATCAAGATCGCTTGCTTTGCAATCGTGGGTGGTGTTACCGCCTTTGCCGGACTCTCACAACTGGCATACGTCGGCAGCGTCTCGCCCGGAACCGGCACAGGAACTGAACTGATCGTGATTGCTGCGGTCGTCCTTGGAGGCACGAAGCTCACTGGGGGAGAGGGATCGATGACGGGCGTGTTGATGGGCGCGCTTGTACTGGGCTTTGCACAGAACATCCTCACGCTCGGAGGCTTCGGGCCGAAATTCTCTCGGCTCATCACGGGACTGTTCATCATCGCAGCAATTGGTCTCGATACGGTGTTCTCGGAGTTTTCGTTCCGGCTTATTCGAGAGTGGTACACCAGACCGCTCGCTCAGATTGCTCGTTCCCCACGGTCGTTTTTCAGCGATCAGGCACCGGAGAAGGGATCCACTGAAGCCATTGCATTCGTCGCAGTTTCGATCCTCGCGATTGGCGGAATCGTCGCGTCGCTTGCGTTGCTGGCATCGTTCCTTGCGCCACCGTTCGCCGACCGGTTCGTCCTGTTTATTGCCGAAGCAAATCTCTCTGGTGCCGTGATGGTGCTCCTAGAGGTGTATCTGGTGATCACACTCCTGGTATTGCTCGCGGTGTTCACCGTTCACCCCGTTGCCACCCACCGCCACAGCAGTTCAAATGGCGACAGTACGCTCGTCGCTGTCGGCTATGGGATGGCACCTGCGATATTTCTGTTCGCCCCGTTCACACTCTATGGGTTCGGGTTCCTCTCGATTCTCGTATACGGATCGCTCGTGGTTGTCGCTGTGCTCATGGCGGTCACCCTGTGGATATCCGTCCGGTCGTTACACGACCTTTCGCCTATTGACGGTGCCATAACCGTTGGGGCCACCTACGCCGTTTGGATCGTTGTTGCGGTCTACTTTGCGAGTAATCTCGTCTGAGTCGCTGGCAATTGGGCTGAAACCAGACCCCTGAAATTTTGTCTGACTGTTGTGGTCCTTCAATAGTAGTGAAAAGTAATCTGAAAGAAAAAGTTAAGTGATCAACTGTGTCGTGTATACGCATGGCAATCGATCGCCAAAAACTTCGAAGTGACGATACGTTTTCGATAGAGCTCGGGGTATCACGTCGACGGCTCATGAAACAGCTCGGTGCGATCGGGCTTGCCTCCTCGTTGGCCGGCTGTGGGAGCCTTCTCGAAGACAGAAGTGGGAGTTCGACCGACGACGGTGGTGCTGATTCAGACTCCAATGGAGAGGACAATCAGCCACAGGAGTTCAACTACTCGCGCATTCCCATGATTGAACCGCCATCTGCACCAATCGACAATCAGAACCCAGAGACGGGAATCACCCGACGCGCCGAATTCGTGATTCAGAACGTGGCGAATCCGTTTTTTACACCGCTGATCGCGGGATTTAACGATGCGCTGAACCAGTTCGGGTGGGATGGCGGTGTCACTGGTCCCTCTGGGGGCTCACAGAGTCAGAGCGAGCAGATCGAGATCATCAACACGATGATCGATGAGCTACAGAACGGTCAAGACGTGCTGGTAACGACGATACTCGACGGCCAGGCGTACATCGCACCAATCCAGAGGGCACTTGACAACGATATCGCGGTGATCAACGGCCACTCTTCACCCGCACAGGGCGAGTGGAACAACGAAAAGATGCGCGAAAATCTTACCTACCGCGACCGATCGGCAGTAATACCGCACGTGGGGATCAGGGATACGGAGGGTGGAATCGCAATGGCGGCCGAAGCGTACGACAGGATGCAAAGCGAGTTGGATGCCCAGGAGTACACTGTGTTGATCGGCAACGGATTGCCCGGGAATCCGGCGGTTACCCGCCGTGTCGATCCCGGGGCGCGGTCGTTTCTGGAGACGAAAGAGGACGTAACACTGATCGATGAAACGCTCGATGTGACCACGGACTTTGCCCAGGCACAGAGTCGTGTCGAAAGTCGGCTTGCCACAAATCAGGACATCAACGTCGTCATGGGTGCCGGATTCTGGACGGCTGTCGGTGCGTCACGGGCGGTCGAGGGGGGGAATATCGACCGAGAGCTCATCATCTGCGGGTTCGACCTCGTTGAGGCGGTCCTCGAAGCGATCAAAAACGGGAGTGTCGACTTTACGATGGGCCAGGATCCGTACGGACAGGGCTTTCTGAACGTGCCACTCGCGTGGATGTATCTCGAGCGTGGTGTCGAAATGAAACACTTAGAGTTCGGCGTCACGTTTGTTGATAAGCAAAACGTCGACTACGCAATCGAACGCAACACCTGGAGCGAGCTCCGTAACTGGCAACAGAACAACTTCTAATGGATGACAATGACCGACAGCACCACATCGCACACAGAAACTGACGGATCCGAACCGAACAATTCGGAGACAACCGACGAAGCGAACACGCAAACCGTCCTCAAAACCGACGGACTCTCGAAATCCTTCGGGGCGATCGACGCGGTCATCGACGTGGATCTCGAGATCAATCGCGGAGAAATCTTAGCGATCGCTGGTGACAACGGCGCTGGAAAGTCAACCTACGTGAAAATGCTCTCTGGCGTGCTCACGCCCACGGCGGGGCAGATTTACGTCAGATCGGACGACCGACTCGTCGAGCGCAGTTTCACGTCGTCGAAAGACGCCGAAAAGGCGGGGATCGCGACGGTGTATCAGGGCCAGCATCTCACGCCGACGAACGACGCCGCGACGAACATCTTTCTGGGTCACGAGCCAAGCAAGCCCGGCCTCAGGGGGTCGTTGTTGCGAGAAATCGACAAGGCACGGATGGTCGAAGAGAGCAATCAGTTGCTCGAGGAGATCGGCTTCGATTTCGATCCCGAATCACCCGTCGAAGAGCTTTCTGGTGGCCAACAACAGGCCGTGGCCGTGGCGCGCGCTTTGATCAGGGATCCGCCGACGATCATCCTAGACGAGCCCACCTCCGAGGTCTCTACCACGGGAACGGACAAGATCATCGATCTGGTCAGACGGATTCCCGAGGAGGGAAAGGCGGGCATTCTCATCTCTCATAAAATCGATATTGTCGTCGATATCGCTGATCGGATTGCTATCATGCGTGATGGAAAGCTGATTGACGTCCTCAAGAACACCAGTGATGTCGAGCGAATCGACATCGTTAGCCGGATGCACAAAGAACGAGAGCTGTGATCGAGCGTGTGAGTGTACCATGGTCTTACGTATTTGTGGGCATTGATTCGAGATATGCCTCAAGTTTCTGAACGACCGCACTGACGAACGCCTCGTCGTTGATCGCTGTGGCAACCTCGATCAGTTCGACAGCATCGTCCAGATTCGCTCGCAAGGAGTTATACAGGGCAGCGTCCGCATCGGGATCGTAGAACGGCTCACCCTCGACGGACAGCATCGAGATCCCTTCAGTGGGAATCACAACTGCTCTCGGTCCGGTGGCGTCGTTGAGCTTCCGTGCGATTCGTTGTCCGAGCACCTTGGACTCTTCAGGGGTCGTCCGCATCAGCGTTACCTGTGGGTTGTGTTCGTGCAGTGTTCTGTCGGCGAACGCATCGGGAACGTCGTCCATAGGGCCGAAGTTAACCATATCGAGCGCGCCAACCGAGACGACTTGCGGAATGCCACGATTACCGGCCCCAGTGAGTCGGTCGGGTCCAGCACTCAACACGCCACCGACGAATTCGTCAGCAAGCTCCGTGGTCGTAATATCGAGGACGGCGTCGATCACACCCTCCTCGATCAGCCGTTCCAACGCTTTTCCACCCGTTCCGGTCGCGTGAAAAACGATCGTTTCGTAGCCCGCTTTTTCGAGGCGTTCGCGTGCCTGCTGGACACAGGGAGTGGTTACACCGAACATCGTACAACCAATTGTTGGCCGTCCAGTTGCGGTCCGTTCGGCGTCGTTCATCACCATGCCAGCCATTGCAGAGGCGGCGTTCGAAATGACCGTTCGCGTCACCCGATTCAGCCCCTCGATGTCCGCAATTGGATAGAACATCGCCACGTCGTGGGCACCGACGTACGGCTCTGTGTCACCGGAGGCCATCGTTGAGACCATCAGCTTCGGGACGCCTACCGGCAGCGTACGCATTGCTGCGGTCGCAATCGAAGTGTTCCCCGAACCACCGAGTCCGAACACTCCTTTGAGAGAACCCGAATCGTACTGTCTGGAGACGATTGTGGCTGCCCCGCGTCCCATGGCGTCGATTGCCGCTCCTCGGTCACCTGTCTCTCGAAGCGCCGACAACGATTCGCCCGCCGCACTGGCTACCGCAGCAGCGCTCGTGTCGGGCTCAAGACCTGGATCATCCATGATCCCAACATCAACGATGTGTGTGGCAACGTTCTGTGATTCGAGGACCTCCCGCGCGTAGGCAATCTCCGGGGCTTTCGTATCGAGCGTGCCGACGATCGTTACCGTCATCGTCGGTACCCCGGATTAATTCGCACAGCAATCGAATCACGGTGTGGTCTGAGTGGGATTCGAACGCATGGTGTGCGTATGGCGAGTATTTGGCCTGCAGTCATAATGCGATAGTATTGATACGATGATCAATAATCAATATTGTGGCAGCAAATGGATCCACTGGCCGGATACACCGAGCGAGCTGATAGTGATATCCTGAATCAAAGTTTGGTAAAACAATAATATATCGGCAATTTTTCCCGCAACCAAATATTCAAACAAGGTTGAATATTGAATTATAGTGGACTGTATCAGTATGAGTCAGGACGACAGTGGTCCACCAGAGACGAGTATCGATAGCCAACCGCCGATAACGCTCAGCAGACGCCGGCTTCTTCAGGCCA
This sequence comes from Halocatena halophila, assembly GCA_027563145.1. Classification (GTDB taxonomy): domain Archaea; phylum Halobacteriota; class Halobacteria; order Halobacteriales; family Haloarculaceae; genus Halocatena; species Halocatena halophila. The sequence goes on from CP071307.1 coordinate 573,768, forward strand.
CGGGTGGAGTCGGGATCGGTTCGTTGCTTACCACAGGTGTGCGGGCATCCAACGCAATCGAAAAGAACGTCATTGAACTCGAAGCCGTCCAGCAATCTTCCGCCGGATCGAAAGGGTCAGAGTCGAACGGAAAGCACAGCCGTGGTCCACCCTCACACGCAGCGAAGCCGACGCACGTCTGGAAGGGGATCTCTCCCGACCAAATCAGGGGCACGATCAATCCAACGCTCACGCTCGTGCCGGGAGAGACCTACACCATCAAATGGACGAACACGGACGGAAAACCACACAACATGGTGATCGCCGATGAGAGTGGGAAAAAGCTGCAAAAGAGTTCTGTAGAACCACACGAAGGCACAACTCAGGCCGTCGAGTTCACTGCCAGCGAGGAGATGGCTACATACTACTCCCAGCCAAATCGCCACAATATGCGTGGATCGATCGAATTCGGCACGGTTCCAGAACCCAGTCCGGGCCGTATCAGTGTCCTCATGCTGGGTGGCCCCTCGGGCGGAAGCCACAATGGGCCCGCCCGCCAGCTCCAGTTGACGGAGTATTTGCTCAATCGGGGTATCGAGGTGATGTACACCGATCGGCTGGCCGATCTCGAATCGAGTACGCTACATCGTTATGACGCCTGGCTGCTGTACGACAATCGGTCTGGACTCACTGAGAGCCAGGAGGAATCGATCGTCGAATTCGTCGAGAACGGTGGGGGATTCGTTCCGATCCACAGCGCTTCGGCCTGTTTCACCGACAGTGACGCCTTCATCGAGCTGGTTGGCGGACAGTTCGAATCGCACGGTTACGGCGAGATGAGTACCACGTTCGAACGCCCAGCACATCCCGTTCTCTCCGGGCTCGAGCCGATTGTCGCCGAAGACGAAACGTACAGACACACCAATCTGAACGACGACATCACTGTGCTTGCCTACGGGGATTTTCCGGACTACGGCGAAAACGAATCGCCCGAGCCCTGGAGCTGGATTCGAACGCAGGGAGACGGTCGCGTGTTCTACACTGCCTGGGGTCACGACCGGGGAACCTGGGAGACAGAGGGTTTCAAACGACTCATCGAGAACGCGATCAGATGGGTTACGCACAACGGGGAGACGATCGGAGAAGACACACGAACGCTCGATCCGCTCGAATTCGTAGACGAAACCATTCCGTACTATCCACCACCCGAAGGAAGTCTCCTTTCCCCAACGGTCCCCGAGGAGGTCGGCTCCGGAACGGAGTGGACGCGTATGCAACGCGCGCTCGATCCTGGAGAAACGGTCGATCGAATGATTCACCCAGAGGGGTTCGGTATCCAGCCGTTCGTCACCGAAGAACTGCTACCTGCAGATATTCGTGGAAACATCATTGACATGACATTCGACGAACGGGGCCGCGCATGGCTGGCTGTCACACAGGACTATCCGAACGAGCTGGGCCAAGGGAGTGACAGCATCGTCATCTGTGAAGACACCACTGGCGATGGAACCGCTGATTCGTTCACCGTGTTTGCGGATGCGCTCTCCATTCCTGCCAGTCTGGTGCACATCGGCGACGGACTCGTGGTCGCAAATCTCAACGATCCAGAGTCAAGCGGACAGATGCTCTATCTCAAAGATACCGACGGCGACGACGTAGCCGACGAACGGATCGAGCTGTTCTCTGGGTTCGGCAATGGAGACACCCACGCCGGGCCGAACGAACTCGAGTATGGAATCGACAACTGGATCTGGGGCCAGGTCGGATACTCGGGTTTCAGCGGCTCTGTTGCTGGCGAACAGTTCGACGTGAGCGCCTGTGTCTACCGGTTCAAAGTCGATTCGTCGGGAACTGTGACGGCCTTTGAGGTGGTTGCTGAACTGCCAGGCAACCAGGCTGGCCTCGGCTTCACCGAGGAAGGTCTGGCGTTTGGATCAGCAGCGACCGCAGGTCGACCGAGCAACTACCTCGCCATCCCGTATCGCTACTACGATACAATCAACGGGACCGAGCCAGCCGACATCGGTGGGACCGCTGATACGAATCGATTCCTGCCAGTCACCGACCGCGTCCGGCAGGTGGACTGGCACGGCGGCTTCACCGCCGCAGCGGGACACACGATCTACACGGCGAGAGCGTATCCTGAAAAGTACTGGAATGCAGCCAGTTTTGTCAGCGACGGTACTGGACATCTGCTGGGAACGTTCTTTCTGGAACCCGACGGGGCCGGCTATCGATCACATTACGCCCACAATCTCGTTGGCGCAACGGACGCGTGGTTTGCGCCCACGTACTCTGCGGTCGGTCCCGATGGGATGGTCTGGTTCATCGACTGGTACAACTATATTTTCCAGCACAATCCGACGCCAGACGGCTTCGAGAACGGCCCAGGGAACGCTTACATCACTGAGTTGCGCGACCACGCAACCGGCCGGCTGTTCCGGGTCACCTACGACGACGCAGCCACCAACACACAGACTGGACTGAACAACGCGACTCCCAGCGAGCTCGTAGCGGCGCTCTCGAGTGAGAACATGTTCTGGCGGACGACTGCCCAACAGCTTCTGATCAGGCGAGCGGAGGTCGACGTAGTGGCTGAGCTGCTCGAACTGATCAGTACAGAATCACTCGATGGCATCGACAACGATCCGAGTGCGATCCACGCGCTCTGGACGCTCGATGGGCTTGGTGCGCTCGACGCTGCTGGCGGTGATGAAAGCGCGATCGCTGGTGCGAGAGCAGCGTTGACACACTCTGCAGCTGGCGTTCGGATTGCGGCGCTGCGGGTGCTACCACGGACTGCAGAGACCCGTGAGGCAATACTCGAAGCGGGGCTCCTAACCGATTCGGATCGGCGAGTTGGGGCCTGGGCGTTGCTTTCGCTTGCCGACATGCCATCATCCGAACAAGCCGGGGCAGCCATCTATGCGATGATCAGCTCCGACGGTGCGGCCGAAGAACCAATCCTCCTCGAGGCCGCCTCGATTGCCGGTGCCAAACATGCAGATGGCTTCATCGCTGCCTACGAGGAAAACGAAGACACCACTGGGCCACCGGATCCGGGAGAGCGCCCGAACCTCCTCGAGAATCCGTCGATGGAATCCATACCGGAGGGGACTCCCGATGGTTGGGAGCCGATCACCTACGGCGGGACGGCACAACACGAGACGACGACCGAAGCGTCCAGAACGGGAGAGTATAGTCTCAGTATCAGCTCCGCGGAAGGGGCAGACGCTTCCTGGTCACAGTTTCTCGAACTCGAAGCCAACGCCGAGTACCGATTCCGGGCGTGGGTTCGAACGTCGGACGACTTTCAAAACTCAGAGGACGGATTTGGCGAGATCGGTAGCTCCTACGGCGTCACCCTGAACGTCCATTCGCTCGGGCAGGACACCATCACTGACTACTTCACGGAGCCAGTCGATGGCTTTCAACGGCTCGAGACCACGTTTACCACTGGTGGCTCTCCCTCGGAGTATCAGCTCAACCTTCTGTTTGGCGGTTGGGGGAACGCCAACGGAACGGTCTGGTTCGACGATGCAGAGCTAACGCAGATCGGTGGCTTCGGAGGGGGACTCGAAACGGTCTATCAGCGCGTCCGCAGACACGTTGAACTCTCGGACGGTGATGGCGACGATGGATCAGATGACCAGTCAGCCATTCAGCCAGGAACCACCATCGAGCTCGATGGACTCACCGGTGGATGGGCGGCGACCGCTCCCGATGTCATCACCGACGGAACGAATCCAACGCTCACACTCGAAGACGGTGCAGAATACACCGTCGAGTGGACGAACGCTGATGGAGCTCCGCACGATTTCGCCATCCAGGACGCTTCGGGTACCACCATCACCAAAACCGACATCAACATGGAAGACGGCGCGGTGACACCACTCACGTTCACTGTTTCCCAGGAGATGGACCAGTACATCTGTACGGTCCATCCCGGCACCATGGTCGGTGCCATCGATGTCGTCCAGAGCGACACCTGAATGGCCATCAGTCCACATCAGTAATTTTTTACTCCCTATTACCGGAATTAATTGCTACTATGAAATGTATAATATGTATGTAAAGAATGTATAATATTGCACCGAGACAACATGGTAACCGAAAAGCGTACAGACGATTCGGTAGCGGACGGTATCGGCAAATCGACAGACCCGCGGATCAGCAGACGGCGGCTGTTACAGACCACTGGTGCGATCGGCGTTGGGGGATTGCTTGGATCGGCCCCAATCCATGCCAATGAATCTTCTCGGTCGAACCAGATCGAACTGGAAGCGATCGAGCAATCACCGAATGACTCGAACGGTCCAAAGCGCGGGTCTGGTGGGCGGGGACCACCAGCACACGCAGGAAAGCCCAGGTACACCTGGCGTGGGATCGTCCCCGCTGAGATCGACAGGACGAGCAATCCAACGCTGTCTCTGGTGGCTGGCGAGACGTACACACTCAAGTGGACGAACCGGACTGGCAAGCCACACAACGTGGTCATCGTCGATGGAGACGGAACAAAGCTACAAAAGAGCTCCGTGCAGCCACACGACGGCGAAACCCAGACCATTGAGTTCACTGCCACCGAGGCGATGGCCGAGTACTATTCACAGACGAACCGCCACGAGATGCGCGGAACGATTGAGGTGGGCACAGCACCCGAACTGGAGGTTTCGGTGCTGGTGTTCTCTGCGACGGCCGGCTACCGACACGGCAACATCGAATACGGTATCGAGCAGCTCACTGGTCTGAAAGAACGAATCGCTGCGGAAACAGGTGCTGGGACGGTGACGATTGAGACGATCACTGACGACGCCTCGGCGTTTCCACAGTCTGTCGATGAACTCGAGAACTACGACGCGATCGTCTGGTTCAACACCACCGGTGACGTGTTGAACGCAGACCAACAGGCAGCGTTCGAGAGCTATATGCAACGCGGCGGCGGCTACGCTGGAATTCACGCCGCCACAGACACCGAGTACGACTGGGAGTTCTACGGCGACATGCTGGGTGGCGCATACTTCGATGGCCATCCGGCAGTCCAGGAGGCAGAGATCACCGTCACCGACCGAACGCACCCCTCGACGAATCACCTTTCAGAGCGCTGGACAGTGACTGATGAGTGGTACGATTTCGCAGACAATCCCCGTGGATCGGTCCATGTGCTCGCTACGATCGACGAAGACAGCTACGAGGGAGCCGGAATGTCGCGAGCGGATCATCCGATCTGCTGGTGTCGGAACTATCGGGGCGGGCGGGCGTGGTACACCGGACGAGGACACACTGAGGATGCATTCGACGAAGACGCCTTTCTCGAGCACGTCCTCGGTGGGATTCTCTGGGCAAGTGGTCTCGAATCCGGTGGCGCTTCCGGAACGGTGTGGGCGAACTACCAGAAGACGCTGTTGACCGACGATGTTTCCGAGCCGATGCGGATGGACGTTGCCCCCGATGGACGGCTGTTCTACACCGAGCGCGAATCCGGAACTATCAGCGTCATCCATCCCGACGACGGCTCGGTGACAGAAGCGATGACGCTCGACGTGTACGCCGGTGAAGAAGATGGCCTCCAGGGGATTGCGCTTGACCCGGCATTCGAGGAGACCGGCTGGGTGTACTGCTATTATTCCCCACCGGAGGATGTTGTCGGTGAGACGCCCTACAACGTCCTCTCGCGATTCACCGTCGAAGGAGCGACAATCGACCGATCGACAGAGACTGAGATCCTTCGCGTGCCGACCCAGCGCGAAACCTGCTGTCACGTCGGCGGTGACATCGCGTTCGGACCGGACGGCGAGCTCTATCTTTCGACCGGCGACGACACGAATCCGTTTGCTTCGAGTGGCTATGCGCCGATCGATGAGCGTGATGGGGTATGGCCACCGGAGAGTGACGCAGCTGGGCTGTCTCACACGTACTGGGACGCACAGCGAACAGCAGCGAACACGAACGACCTTCGGGGAAGCATCCTGCGAATTATTCCACAGGACGATGGGTCCTACAGTGTTCCCGAGGATAATCTCTTTTCCGGCGACGAGTATGCAGACGCACGACAGGAAGGGCTAGTTCGCGAGGAGATCTACGTGATGGGCTGTCGGAATCCGTTCACACTCAGCGTTGATCAGGAGACCGGGGTGCTTTACTACGCCGACTATGGGCCTGACGCCGGCTCGTGGGACGAAACCCGGGGGCCAAACGGGATCGTCGAGTTCCGTCGGGTTGAAGCCGCCCAGAACGCGGGGTGGCCGTACGTTCGTGGGCCGAACGTTCCGTACGTCGATTATGATTTTGCAACCGAAACGTCGGGAGAGCCTTTCGATCCGGCACAGCCCAGCAACGACTCGCCGAACAACGGCGGCCTCAGTGAGCTGCCACCGGTGACACCGGCCACGATCTACTATCCCAACAGCTGGGAGGAATTTCTTACCAATGCTCCCGAGTACGCTCAGGAAATCGTTCCTGACCAGCGGCCATGGCCATCGATTCCACCGGGTGGGGCACCGATGTCCGGAACGATCTACCAGCCGGAGACAGGGCGCGCAGAGCGAGCGCTACCGCCGTCATTCGATGGGTCGTGGTTCATCATGGAGTGGGGTGCTGACTGGCTGAAATACGCCACGATTGACGAATCGGGAAACATCCTCGATATCGCTCCGTTCATGCCATCACACTCCTACAACGGACCGATGGATCTCACAGTTGGGCCCGATGGGACCGTTTATCTCATGGAGTACGGCGAAGGGTTCTATGGCGGGACGAATCCGGGAATCTATCGGGTCGAGCACCGACCAGGATCGCTTGGTGCGGACGCAATCGAGTTTGTAATCACAAGTTCGACGATGACCGCCGGCGGATCGACGACAGCGAAGACGACGATCACGAACCGATCAAATGAGGAGCTAACGGGCATCGAGTTCTCGCTTGAGTCGACAGACGGCCAGCTTGAGGCTACCACAGACCAACAAACGACGGTTAGTTCGATCGCACCCGGATCGAGCCACACCGTCGAGTGGACGATCTCCGCCCCCGAGTCGACCGACAGCGGCGAGTATGGCCTCAGAACGCAGGTTGCCTACGAACGAGACGGCACCCATGGCCAACTCCTCGCGAACGAGACAGTTCGAATCGCCACACCGCTGTCCGTGCCGTTTGGACTGGATGCTGGTGGAGAAGACCACGACAGTACGGTCTCGGTCGGTGAGCTAACCTACGAGTCGGTCCCGAATCCATCGGTCACACAGCGAGGCGACCACGGTGTCTCTTCGATCGTCGGTGATGGCCACGACATCGCCAACACGGAGGCAGATCTGCTCTACATGACCGAACACGCAGGGCCAGATATTGGCTACGAGATCGCCGTTCCGAACGGAACGTACGACATTACCCTCCATTTTGCCGAGATATGGTGGGGAATCGATGGCCGCGGTGGTGCAGACACCGGCGCTGGCGATCGCGTCTTCGACGTTTCGATTCAAGGCGAACCGGTGCTTTCGAACTTCGATATCTACGAAGAGGCAGGAAGTCTCACCGCGGTAACGAAAACGATCCAGGATGTGACCGTCTCGGAGGCGGTGCTCTCGATCACCACCACGACACACGCTGATTATTCAAAGTTCAGTGGCATTGAAATTCGATCCACCGACGGCGATGATGGAACTGGTGGAGAAGACACCATCGATCCCGAAACGACGATCCAGCTCGATGGATTCATCGACGGCTGGATCGGGACGGCACCCGATGGTATCGTCGACACAACGAATCCAACGCTCACACTCGAAGACGGTGCAGAATACACCGTCGAGTGGACGAATGCAGACGGTGCACCACACGATTTCGCCATCCAGGACGCTTCAGGCAACACCATCACCAAAACCGACATCAATATGGAAGACGGCGCGGTGACACCACTCACGTTCACCGCCACGACCGAGATGGTCGAGTACGTCTGTACCGTGCATCCAAGCTCGATGCTGGGTGAGATTCAAGTTCTCTGATCTAGTTTTAAAATCATAATCAATCTTTAAATAAATTTTATTACCTATACTATTAATGAGTAGTGTGAGACATGCAACGATGGTGTGAAAAGCGACAGTCAGCAACGAATCGAACGGAGAGTACTGGATCTGCCCACGCGACAGGGCCGATCACTCGGCGGAGGATGCTGAAAGGCCTCGGGATCGTTGGCCTGACGAGCACGATGGGAACAGCCACAGCCACTACTGAGACATGGTCTGGCCCTGAAACTGAGATGGAGCGTGGATCGCAGCTGTACACATACAACCGAGTGCTCGGCTCGGAGTACTCGGTGGCGGATTTCGTCTATCTCCACGCAGAGAGCGGCTACGACGTGTTCGAACCGTATTTCATCGACGACCCACAGGCTGTGCTCACGGCGATAGAAGAGACGGGCGTGGAGATGCCGACTGCGCACACGGGACTGGTGAGTCCTGAAACGATGGCAGAAGACGAATTTCAGGCGACAATCGAGCTGTACACACAGCTCGGGACGGAGTGGTTGATCACACCGTATATGAGCAACTGGGAGAGCAAAACGGCAATTCTGGAGTGGGCTCAGCGGCTAAACAGGGCCGGGACCGCTGTTTTTGAAAGGTCAGGAGGGACCATCAAGGGTGTCGGCTATCACAATCACGACCACGAGTTCGCGACGACATTCGATGGAGAGAGCGGCTACGACATATTTGCAGAGGCAATCAACGATCACGTTCACCTCCAGGTTGACATCGGCTGGGCGTTTGCCGGCGGGGTGAACCCAATTTCATTTCTGAACCGCCATCGCGACTCAATCGGATCGCTTCACGTCAAGGATTTCCGCAAGCTGAGCGCGGATACCTACGAGATGGTCGATATTGAGAAGGGTGACGTTCCCCTTCGTGGCGTTCTCAACGTCGCCAGGGCAGCGACCGAGTGCGAGTACTGTTTTTATGAGTACGATGGTGCCCCAGCGCCGATCAAGTCGCTCTATCGGAGTGCACGACTCATGGATCGGTGGAACGGACCCCAGAGTGAACACCCACATCAGTGATTTCGATGGGAGCCAAAAAGTGAGGATCGTTAGACCGAGCAGTTTCGTTTTGGTAAGATATCTATAAAATAAAATTATCTATTATTAGAAGATAGTTTTATATACATTCAGTAGAGAGTACTGCAGTGAGATTGCATGCCACAGGGACTATCCCCGCAGAGTGAGTGCCACCAGCGAAGCCACAAGCCAAAATCTGTCTGGGTGATGTATACACAATGAGCGGGATATCACGGCGGCGACTGCTCCAGGCAGGGATTAGTGCTGGAATGGTCGGGACCCTTCCCCAGCTTTTCAGCAGCGTTGCTGGCGGGAGTTCGCCAACGCTCGAAAAATTCGTCCAGTCTCTGCCGATTCCAGAACCCAGACAGCCGGACGGACGGCGAAGGGGTGCCCTTTCACACACCATTTCGATCGAAGAGTTTTCGCAGAATCTCCATCCTGCACTCGGAGCCACCACGCTCTGGGGCTATGACGGGCAGTATCCCGGTCCACTGATCGAAGCGAAACACAATCAGAGACTCGCCGTTCGGTTCGACAACAGTGAGCTTCCCTCGGAGCACCTGTTCGCGGTTGACGAACGAATCGGCGGAACGACAGCTGAAAATCATCCCGGATACGACGGCAGTGAGCCCGTTCCGGCGGTCCGAACGGTGACACATTTTCATGGCCTTTCGGTAGCGCCCGAACACGACGGACAATCCGACATGTGGCATTCTCCGGACGGACAGACCGGGCCACGGCGTACGGCCGAATGGCAGGAGTTGCCGATGAACCAGCATCGGTTGACATCGACCTATCACGACCACACGCTGGGAATCGTTCGATTGAACGCCTACGCCGGACTCGTCGGGCTGGTTGCTCTCACAGGGCACCGAGAGTCGAAACTCGGCCTCCCGGCAGGCGAGTACGACATACCACTGTTGATACAGGACAAATCGTTCAATGAAGATGGCTCGCTTTCGTATCCTGAGCGCTGGACGCCCCAGTTTGCGGGGGATACTGCCGTCGTGAACGGAGCAGTCTGGCCATCGCTCGAAGTCGAGCCCAGACGGTATCGGTTCCGGCTGTTGAACGGTGCGAATCACCGGACGTTCGGCCTCCGGCTGGCGTCAGAATCCGGAATCGGTGTGCCACCGCTCTATCAGTTCGCCCCAGATCAGGGCTATCTGGAGTCAGTCGTCCCAATCGGGCCGGGTGGTGACCTCGAGACACTCGTACTCCAGCCGTTCGAGCGCGGAGAAGTTATCGTCGATTTTGCTTCGTTTGCCGGCGAAACCCTGGTGCTGAAAAACGTCGCAGAACTGCCGTATCGTGGTGAGCACTCGGGAAGCGATCTCGAGGAACTGCTCCAGATCCGGGTCACGGACCCCACCAGTCCACCCCACGATCCGAGCATCGACCCGCAAAGGCTCACACTCCCCACACACCAGACACCACAGTCAGCGGACGCAACACGAACGCGATCGATGGATCTTGGGGTTTCGGTTGCCGATGGACTCGTTACGTATCAGCTGAACGGCTATGGCTTCGGCAATGCAGACGGGGTTGTCCGTCCCCAGCGAGACACCACAGAGATCTGGGAGCTACAGAACACCACGAGCGGATCGCATCCGATCCATCTCCATCTGGTCACGTTTCGCGTCATTGGTCGCGGACCCGACGGGACCGACCCACCGGACCCGAACGAACGTGGCCACAAAGACACGGTTCGCGTCGCACCGAACGAGACAGTCCGAATCGCCGTTCGATTCGATGGCTACACCGGACAGTTCCCGTGGCACTGTCATATGCTCGAACACGAGGACAACAAGATGATGCTCCGGTTCGAGGTGACCGACGATGAGGAGACCGGAAACGGCAATGGACACGGCAACGGTCGTGGAAACGGACACCAGAAGGGACGCGGCAATGGACACGACAATGGCCGTGGAAACGGACACGGTAAGGGACACAACAACGTATGACACGAACAGGCGTCTGGCTCATTGGAGCCCGGGGAAATGTGGGAACGATGGCGATCGTTGGCGCACGAGCGATTGCCACTGGACACGCCACAACCGCTGGACTCGTGACCGAACGACCGCCGTGTACGACACTCAAACTGCCCGGATTCGACGATCTCGTCTTTGGTGGACATGACATAACGACGACGGGGATCAGTTCTCGGGCACAATTGCTCGCTGCAAACGGAACGCCACCATCCTCCACCGTTGAAGCCGTCAGTGACGAGCTCGAACGAATCGACGACCGAATACGAACGGGAACGATCACCGGTTCCGGTTCTGCAATCGAAGCGCTCGCCGAGCAATCAATTAATGGCGAGTCGCTATCGTCGATGGTCGAACAGCTCAGGAGGACGTATCGAGTGTTCGTTGAGAAACACGATCTGGGACGGCTCGTGGTGGTGAACGTCGCCTCGACGGAGCAACCACTCGAGCAACCAGCACGGTTCGACAGTCGAGCCACAATCGAACGCGCCATCGAAACAGACGACCGGACGCTTCCGGCGAGCGCGGTGTATGCCTATGCGGCGCTGCTCGATGGACATCCCTACATCAACTTCACACCCAGCACAGGGGCATCACTTGGGGGCCTCCAGGAGCTCGCTATCGAACGGAACGTCCCACACATGGGCCGGGACGGAAAAACCGGTGAAACACTCGTCAAATCAGCGCTCGCCCCGCTGTTTGCCGGCCGAAATCTTCGCGTGACCTCCTGGTCTGGACACAATATTCTCGGAAACAACGATGGGCGCGTCCTCGAGGATGAAACCCACCAGGCCGGCAAGCTCGAAAGTAAAGGTGGAGTGCTCGAGGAGTTGCTCGATGGAACGTTTCACAATCAGGTCCGGATCGATTATGCGCCACCGCTTGGCGACTGGAAGACCGCCTGGGATGACATTCGATTCAGCGGCTTTCTCGATACGGAGATGTCGATGCGGTTCACCTGGGACGGATCGGATTCAGCCCTGGCAGCGCCGCTCGTGCTCGATCTTGTTCGACTCATTGCTCACGCGGACGAACACGGCGAGGGGGGACCACAACCCCAGCTGGCATCGTTTTTTAAATCGCCACTCGGCGTCGACGAACACGACCTCTCCAGACAGTTTTCGATGCTCGAACGGTACGTCGAACGCCACGCCGAGGAACATCCATGAATACGCGGTGTATCATACTGGATATCGTCGGACTCCAGCCACACCACATCACGCCGTCGACTGCGCCGGCGCTTGCCTCGGTTCTCGAAACGGTCGTGCCGATGAAGCCCTCATTTCCCGCGCTGACAGTGCCGGCACAGACGACGCTCGCCACCGGCAGCCCACCGAGCGATCACGGTGACGTGGCGAGCGGTGAGTACGACCGGGCCACCAGTTCAGTGGCGTTCTGGGAGCGTGACCGTGGCAACCGAACCCGGCTCTGGGAGCGCGCACGCGAACAGGGCCACACGACGGGCGCGTTGTTCTTCCAGCACCTCATCGGCTCGACGGCCGACGTTGCTATCACACCGGCACCGATCGAGGACGCAGACAACAACCTGATCGAGATGAACTGCTGGACGAATCCAGACGACTTCTATGAGACGCTGCGAGAGAAGCTTGGACATTTTCCCCTGCATGCGTACTGGGGACCTGGCGCGAGCCGTGCCAGCAGCGAGTGGATTCTCGATGCAACAGCCATTTCGATCCAGCGATTCGATCCCGATCTGCTCTGGGTGTATCTCCCACATCTGGATTATGCAGGCCTCAAGAACGGTCCCGGAGAGGAGTTGGCCGAGGCCGTCAGTGAGATTGACACGCTCGTTGCGGAGTTGCTCTCCACGCTGAAAGCCAGAAGTCGCTGGGAAAAAACGGCGATAACCGTCGTGAGCGAGTACGGATTCCAGTCCGTTGACACACCCGTTTATCCCAATCGCACACTCCGGGATGCAGGATTGCTGAGCCTCACCGAGGACAGTTCTGGTGGTACTGAGGTCGATTTCGAGAACTCACAGGCGTTCGCAATGGTCGACCACCAGATTGCACACATCTACGCCAGTCTCGATTCAATTCCGGACGCGAAGGCCGCTCTTGCCCAGCTCGACGGCGTCGAGACCGTCGTCGAAGCAGGTGATGACTCCCCGTACGCAATCAACCATCCCAACGCCGGCGAACTGCTCGCAATTGCCAATTCGAACGCGTGGTTCCAGTACTACTGGTGGGAGACAGCAACAGACGCGCCGGGGTACGCTCGCCAGATGGACATTCATGCCAAGCCTGGATTCGATCCATGTGAGCTCTTTCTTTCCGATGATGGAAGAATTTCGCTCGATGCCAGCCGGGTTGGGGGCTCACACGGCCGAACCGATCGTGAGACATGGCCAGTCTTCGGAATCGGTGGGCCAGCGCTCTACAATCGGACGCTCGAACTTCCCGATCCAATGGACGCACAGCACGTTGTCCCCACAATCGAAACACTGCTCGGGACTCGGCCAGAGCTTGATAGCACACACGAATAGTGTCGAAGGTGATGGTAAGAATCAACATAATTTTCTTATTTTTTAATTCTAAATAAAGCATAAATATAATACTATTGTAGATAGATTATTCTCTCGTGTCAGTTCCAATAATAGATCCGCACATGCACATGGTCTCACGGTCGAGCACCGACTACGAGCGGGCCCGTCTGGCAGGTATCGAATGTTGCATCGAGCCGGCGTTCTGGAGCGGGACGGACAAACGACACGCCGAGTCATTTTTCGATTATTTCGAGCAGCTCATCGGCTTTGAGACGAAGCGCGCCGAGCGGACGGCGGGGATCGACCATTACGTGACCGTTGGGCTAGAACCAAAAGAGGCGAACTATCCGGAGCTTGCAGACCGAGTGATCGATAGACTGCCGGAGTATCTCGACCGCGACGCAGTGGTTGGAGTGGGCGAGATCGGCCTCGATCAGGGAACGGACCGTGAGAAAGCGGCGTTTCGACGCCAGCTACGCCTGGCTGAAGAGCGTTCGTTGCCGGTGATTGTTCATACGCCACACACGGATAAGCCGGCGGGGACCCAAAAACTCGTAGAGATGATCATCGACGAAGACGTGACCGAAGAGCGAATCGTGATCGATCACAACACGCCAGAAACGATCGATATCGCGCTCCAAACCGACTGCTGGCTCGGGTTTACCCTCTATCCAGGGAAGATCGAGATCGACGTGGCAATCGAACTGCTCGAATCATATGGGACGGAGAAGATGTTGCTAAACAGTGCTGCAGACTGGGATCCGTCGGATCCGCTTGCCGTTCCAAAAGCGCGAGATCGGATGCTCGATCGCGGCTGGGACCGGGCGGCCGTTCGAGAAGTTGTCTACGAAAATCCGCGGGCGTTTTTCAACCACTCGCCGAACTTCACCGTCGGGGTGTGACCATTGCGATTTGGATTCTCCCTGAACGCGTTTCGCCAGCACGAGCTTGCGGATGCCATCGATCACGTGGCAAGCGCTGGATACGACGGCGTAGAGCTCTTGCTCGATGAGCCACATCTCGTCCCCGGACAGACCAGCCAGGAGACGATCGACCAGCTACGGGCACAGCTTGCAGATCACAATCTCACGATCAGCAACTGCAACGCGTTCATGCTCCACGCGATCGAGCGATCGGATCGGGGAAAGCGCGTGGAGTATGCACGTCCAAGAGAGTCATTTCACCATCCGTCGTTCATCGAACCCATCGAGAGCGACCGACGTGCCCGTATCGAACACACCCGCCGTGCACTCGAGATGGCCGACACGCTCGGTGCACCCAGCATCTCGATTCCTCCTGGTGGCCCCCTTCCACAGGCGATGGACAGAACCACTGCGATGGAGCTGTTCATCGAGGGCGTCCAAGCGGTGACACCGACAGCAGAACGACTTGGGATCGATCTATTGATCGAACCCGAGCCGAATTTGCTCATCGAGTCCGCCGAGAAGCTACTGGCGTGTCTGGATCAAATCGATTCGCCAGCCGTCGGCTGTAACTTCGATGCGGGCCATTTCTTTGTCGCTGGCGGCGATCCCACAGCACTGATTGGCCCGCTCGCACCGTACACCCCACACTACCATCTCGAGGATATTCCGGCGGATCGAACACACGAACACACGCAGCTCGGAGCTGGCGTGCTCGACATCGACGGCTTTCTCAGCGCACTCAAAGAGCGTGACTACGATGGTTTCGTCACGGTCGAACTGTATCCGTATGAGAATACCGCGGTAGAAACGGCCACAACCGCCCAGGAGTATCTCCAGGAACACGGCTGGATGTGAGAATCTGTTCACACAATGGTGTCGACTGACAGCGTTTGGACGCCTCATCGTGTTCGACAGTCACTCGTGGCCTGGGCAACACTTGTTCGGCTTCCAAATCTCGGGACGGCACCGCCAGACGTAATCGCTGGCTGTGCGATCGGGCTCGCCGTTGGCCAGGGTGTGTCACTGCCCACCCTGGTCGGGGCCTCGTTCGCTTCGATCTGTCTGTACGGTGCAGGGACCGTTCTGAACGACTACGCCGACGCAGCTGTGGATGCTATCGAACGACCCAAACGACCGATCCCCTCGGGAGAAATTTCCGGACGTATGGCGCTCGCTGGAGGCCTAACCCTGCTCTGTGGTGGTATTATCGGTGGGTATCTTTCAGGAGGTCCGCAATCGGGAATCGTCGCAATCATCCTGGCCACACTGATCGTACTCTACGATGGACTGTGGAAAGGGAGCGTGCTCGGTTGGGTCACGATGGGTGCGTGCAGGGGAATGAACGTACTGCTCGGTGTATCACTGGCCGTTAATCCGCTCAATGCGCCACCATGGGCCATCGGTTACGCGATCGCGATTGCGCTCTATATTGGAGCCATCACCCGGCTAGCAGAGGGCGAAACGGGAGCACCAAACTCTCGAGCAGCACTTCTCGTCGCATACACAGCACTCCTCACCACAGTAGTTCCGTTCTGGTTGCTCATCGAAGAACCAACGACGATCGGTGCGCTCGGTGTGGGATATGGTTTGCTGGGCTGTTTTGGCTACTGGATCGGTCCTGTGCTCTACCGTACGTACACAGACCCGACGCCGGCGACGGTTGGTCCAACAGTTGGCGTCTGTTTACAGGGACTCGTGTTGCTGAACGGTGCCGTCGCCGGAGCGATTGTGCCGTCGCTGGGCATCATCGCGGGAGGCTGTTTCATGGCAACGGTTAGAATGGCAAAGACGTTCAAAATGAGCTGAGCGATCCACCCGTGGGCAACCGGTTCCCAAGCAGTTAATGTGATACAATGTGAGTGTCACCCATGGTTGAACTTGCGTTTTCGACGAACGCGTACACTGAATACGAACTGTCAGAGGCAATCGATCGGATCGCAGCAATCGGGTATGACGGCGTCGAGATTCTTGGAGATGTCCCACACGCGTTCTTTCCGGAGTTCGATGAGTCGTCATGGGTCACACTCGCAGAACATCTCGAGGAAGCTGCGCTTGCCGTCTCGAACGTGAACGCGAACACCGCACGTGGCTACTACGACGATGCGCCTCCCTCTTCATTTTTTGATCCGACGATTATCACCGCGAATACAACGGATCGGCGCTGGCGGATCGAGTATACGAAATCGGCAATCGATTTTGCGACCGTCGTCGACGCTCCTGCGGTCTGTCTCACCTCGGGGCGACCGCTTGCCGGAACGCCACCGGAACGGGCAAGAGAGTACCTACTAGACTCGCTCGCGGAGATCACACGCTACGCCGAAGCGAGAGACGTACACCTGGGAATCGAGTTCGAACCCGAACTGCTCATCGAGTGTACCGACGAAGCACTCGAGCTCATCGATGAAGTTGACAGCGACGCCCTGGGGATCAACCTTGATATCGGTCACGTTGCCGTCTACGGCGAGGACGTGCCTGCGGCAATCCGTCGCTGTGGGGGCCATCTCACTGGACTCCACATCGAGGATATCGTTGGGGGACGGGGTGGAAAGCATTACCATCGAATTCCTGGCGAGGGAGATCTCGATTTTGGACGGCTGTTCGATGCGCTCGATGATATCGATTACACGGGGCATGCGACACTGGAGCTCTACACCTATCCAGATACCCCTGATCGAGCGGCTCGAGAGTCGTTGCGTGTACTCTCTTCGTTTGTGTAATCACCGCCGCTCGAAACCAAGCGAAAGCGTGGCCGTTCGGTGGGTCTACCTCGCGAAAGACGGTCACTGCAAGAGTCTGGCGATAGTTTCGATCGGATGCGGGGGTCGGTCCTCATCAGTGTATGTCGACAGCTGGGACCGACACGACCCGCCGGGTGCGGTCACGACTTCGCCGTCACTTTCTCCGATTAGATCGAACAGCTGCTGGCCGATTGCCATCGACAGTTCGTAATGCTCGGCTTCGTAGCCGAACGAGCCGGCCATCCCACAGCAGCTCGAATCCAGTGGATCCACCTCGTAACCAGCACGGCGAAGCACGCCGACGGCGTGGTGGTCGCGATGGATTGCCGTCTGATTGCAGTGACCGTGGTACGCAAGCGTTTCGGTCGGCGTCGCCAGCGGAAGCGCTTCGATCAGTCGGCGACGATCGAGAAACTCCATGATCCCTTCTGCGGCCTCCGACACTGCCCTGACGCGATCTCCTTCCAGTAGATCCAGATACTCATCCTGGAACATGACCGCATCGGAGGGCTCAACGAACACCACGGTCCATCCATCCGCTACCCTGGGTGCTAGCGTCTGCACGTTGGTCTGTGCACGATCACTGGCGAGATCGAGCAGTCCCATTGAAAACGCCGCACGACCGCTTGGTGTGAGCTCATCACCTATCCGAACGTGAACGCCAGCGGCTTCGAGCACCTTGATCGCCGCTTTACCCACGGCCGGATAGCTGTAGTTAGTGTACGTATCGGGAAAGAGCACCACTCGTTCTGTGGCGTCAGCCGCCGGTATCGAGCTCGTATCTCGACTATCGAACCACGCGGTTAGCGATTCTCGGGTGAATCGTGGCAGTTCGCGGTTACGGGCAATGCCAAACAGCTTCTCCAAAAGAAGACGACTCCCCGGCAACCGGGGCCCAATCGTCGAAAGAGGTGCCGTCGCGCTTCCAATTGCGGCGAGCGTATCGATGTGCCCGAACAGCTTCGATCGAAGACCGACTCCGGTTTGTTCGTGGTGCTGGTGTTTGAGTTCGGCCTTCAATTTGGCCATATCAACACCCGTCGGACAGTCGCTTTTACAGCCCTTGCAGCCAATACAGAGATCGAGTACCTCCCGGTGGAATCGGTCGGACTGAAGCGTCTCTTCCGGAAGTTCTCCCGAGATGGCCGCTCGGAGCATGTTCGCACGCCCACGCGTGGATTGAATTTCGTCCTTTGAGGCACGATACGTCGGACACATCACATCGCCCGTCGTCTGCCGGCACGTTCCACAGCCGTTACACAACTCAACGAGATGAGAGAATCCACCTTCTTCGTCGAAATCGAGTTGAGTCTGTGGCTCGATGGACTGATACTCCGGCCCGTATCGGAGATTCGCTCGCATGTCCGCACCGACGCCTCGATCCGATGGTGGCCCCGGGTCTGTGCTGTCTTCGCGGTAGACCACGGTTCCCGGATTCAACAGCCAGTCGGGATCGAACGCCGTTTTTAGCCGTTTGAACGCCGTCCAGAGCGCTTGCCCGTACAGCTTGGGGTTGTACTCCGTTCGAGCCAGCCCGTCGCCGTGCTCACCGGAAAACGATCCGTCGTGTTCGACCACCAGATCGGTAACGTCGTCCGTTATCGAATGCATCGTCTCGACGCCGGATTCGGCTTTGAGATTGAGAATTGGACGAATGTGGAGCGTTCCGGATCCTGCGTGTGCAAAATACGCCGCCTCAGTGTCGTGTGCATTCAGGATTGACTCGAACTGTTCGACGTACTCGGCAAGCGCCTCGGGAGGGACAGTCGCATCCTCGATGAACGGATACGGTTTCGGATCGCCTTCGAGACTCATCAGCAGTGGGATGGCTGCCTTCCGGAGCTTCCACAGTCGTTGTTGTGCCTCGTCACTGTGGGCCTCACGAACGGCAAACGCCCTACCGTCGTCGACGAATCGACTCGTTACCTCTCCGATCGCCGCGTCGAAATCATCCACGAGTTCGTCGTCCCACTCCAACAACAGCGCGGCCGCCGTCTCTGTCGGGACATCGCGTGCGTATTCGGCGTATCCCTCTGATTCGCGAGCCAGCCGAAACACCTCCTCGTCCATCAGTTCGACCGCACTCACGGGATGTTCGAGCGCACGCGGCACGGCCTGTAACGCCGCCCGGAGGTCATCGAAACAGTACAGCGCCAGGGCGGTCTCTTCCGGACAGGTTACCAGCGAAACGCACGCCTCAACGACGATGCCCAGCGTTCCCTCCGCACCAACGAACAGTTTCGAGAGATTGATCACCCGGTCGCCAGCCTCGTTTTCGTAGATGACTTTTTGGAGATTATATCCCGAAACGGATCGCTTCAGCGACGGATACCGACGATCGATCTCGGCGGAGTGTGAGTTAACCAGCTCTCTGACCGTTGCATAGAGTATCGCCTCAGTTCCGCCGCGTTCGATGATCGCCTCGTACTCCTCGCCATCGAGGACAATTTCCCGGGTGTGAATCAACGTTCCGTCCGCAAGAACCACCCTGAGTTCCTCCGTGTACGCATCGGTAATGCCGTATCGAACCGAATGTGCACCAGTCGAGTTGTTTCCGATTCCCCCACCAATCGTTGCACGATTCGATGACGCGGGATCGGGGGCGAACTTCAGACCGTGGGGTGAAAGTTGGTCGTCGAGATGGTCCTGTACACAGCCGGGTTCGACGGTGGCACGTCTGGCAACAGGATCGATATCGACGATCTCATCCATATGTTTCGTGAAATCAAGTACGATACAGCCATGACCGACGGCCTGGCCTGCAAGCGATGAACCGGTGCCACGTGGAAGCAGTGGCACCGAATGCTCGGTCGCCGTTTCAACCGTCGCCTGGACGTCGGCCACCGTCTTCGGACAGACCACGCCCGCCGGTTGGGCCTGATAAATGCTCCCGTCAGACGCATACAGCACGCGGGCGTAGCTATCGAAACGTACCTCGCCGTCAACACGGTCACGAAGCGTTGCACCCAACGATTCGTACTCGGCAGGATCAATCGGCGTGGTCAGAGTTCTAGCATTCGACCGCCCCGAAACCCGTGGCTCTGTACACGCATCGTTACCTGTCATCATGCTCACTACACACAGGGCAGAAGTAAATCCTGGGGTGAACGCAACCAACTACACGGTCATTGACGCCAGCCAACCGTACTGCTGGAGTACCCCAACAGTAAACAACGCCAACAGAGATATTATTGTTGATATCATAACAAGTGGTACCTACAGATGGTCGAGAGAGCCCCCTGGCGAACGTCAATCCAGAACGACAGTGATAGATCAGCGGCCCAACGCCAGTATCACACACTGTTGGATGAACTGCAATCGCTCGCCGGTTTCGGCGTCTGGACGTACGATATCGCAGACGAGTCCCTTTACTGGAGTCCCCACGCCACAGCAGTTCATCCTATCGCTGGTGTTGATCGACCGACACTCTCCGCACTTCTTGAACAGTATCATCACCAGGACCGTGATACAATCGCTTCAGGGGTTTCGAAGGCGGTTGAGGATGGTGCGTCGTTTACTGTCGACGTTGCGTTGGCTGGGTCTGGTACAACAGAGCGACTGATCAGGCTCTCGTGTGCGCCACAGGTCGAGAACGGTGAGACATCCGCCCTCTTTGGTACAGTCGAAGACGTAACGGCAACCAAACGACGCGAGCAGCGGATCGAGATCCTCCGACGGACGAACCAGACGCTGCGAACGGCAAGCTCAAAAGATGATGTGGCATCCGTACTCGCGAGCGCCGCCAAAAACATTCTCGGACTCGTCAACACGACAGTACGGCTCGTGAGCGATGACGGGACAACCCTTGAGGCGGTCGTTGCGACCGAAGAGTGCGTCCAGCGGGCCGGGGATCGACCGGATTATGAGATTGCGGAGTCGACGCCCGCAGCACGGACGTTTCGAACCGGTGAGCCCGAGATTCATTCGGACCACGATCGAACTGACGACGATCACAGCCGCGGAGAGCTTCGTTCTGGGCTATACGTACCGATTGGAGACCATGGCGTACTCAGTGCTGGTGATGTGGTCGTCGACGCGTTCGAATCACACGACCTCGAAGCGGCGGGCTTGCTCGGACAACTGGGTGCTGAAGCAATCACGCGCATCGGATGGGTTCATCGCTCGCGTGCGATCTGATCGACGACAGCAATAAATCACCACACCCAATTTCTATTCGAGATTTACATAATAGAAATAGTTATGGTGTTAGAATATATCCATGGAATATGGCAGAGAAGATAACTGGGCGTCAACTGAAAACGACGCAAACCTCACTTGCGATACTTCGTCTCATTCTCGAACACGATGGGCTCACTCTCGCCGAAATAGATGAGTTCGTCGACAGTTCGAAGCCCTCCATCTGCAGCCATCTCAACACGCTTTGCGAGCATCGTTACGTCGTCAAGGACGACGGGGTCTACCGGGTGAGCTATCGACTCGCGCTGTTGGGACGGCGCAGCAGTCGTCGGTATCCGTCGATGGATGCCGTTAGCTCGGTCGTCGATGAGCTTGCCACAACCACGGGACAGGAGGCGAACTTCACAATATTCGAACACGGACGACTGTTGTTGTTCTACGGCGCTTCGAGTGATGAAGATGCTGTCGAAGGGTATCGATCGGAGTATTATCTGCACAATACGGCCGCTGGAAAGGCCATCCTGGCTGCACTGGATTCGGAGCGAGGTGAGGCGATAATCGACCGATGGGGACTCCCTCGAGAGGCACCAGCGACGATCACCAGTCGGTCGGAGTTGGTAGCAACGCTGGCGGAAATTCGCGGCGATGGACACGCAATCGTCGACGAGGAGTTCGCCCCGGGACTCGTTTCAGTCGGTGCACCGGTGTACGCTACCGATGGCTCCATACTCGGTGGATTGAGCGTTGGTGGACCGAAGTTCCGCATCGACATGACGCGACTGGATACCGACATCGCATCCACATTGCACGACGCAGTCGACACCCTCGAATCGGTTCTCTAGGGACTCGGATTGATCGTCAGAGTCGAATCCAACAGTCAGTTGAGGGTGTCTATCGGGGAAAAGGGGTGCGCTCCCATTCAAACCAGTAGCTTCAGGGCCCTTTCCAGAATGTGATTGCTGCATCGGTCTTTCCACAGATCAGTCCTCTCATCACTGTGTGGGAGATGCTACAACAGGTTCTAACATTTCGAAAATCGGGATGAGAATTTCTGCCAGTTCCCGGAATGGTGGATCTCGAGGAGCGGAAACCATTACAATCGTACGTTCGTAATTCTACACTGCGTATGCCTTCAGTAGACCTGCGTGAGCGGATCACCAAAACACCAGTACTAGACACCACCGTGTGAAAATACGCCGATCCACAGATGATGAACTATCATCCGATACAGTGAACGATACAATTACCCACAGAATGAAGCCATTCCCTGTGAAAGATGACAGCAATACCCAAGGATTCGAATGAACGTTGTAACTGCGACGAGACAGTAGTTACATTCACCGAATTCAGTAATCTCAATCCGAAAGAACCACGACAACTGTAGTAACGCTGTGGGGTTCACTGTGCACTACTGTCGTATCCACCATCGATCGTGAGTACTTCGCCAGTCATAAACGATGCTCCGTTGCTCGCCAGAAAGAGAACGGTGTCTGCGATTTCTTCTGGGGTTGCCACCCGTCCCATCGGGGTTCGCTCGTCAACGGTCGCCCGGAACGAAGATCCGTCATCGAGTTTATCACCAGCTAATGGGGTTTTCACAAATCCAGGCGCAACGGCATTGACGCGAATGTCGGGGGCCAGATCGGCTGCTGCAGCACGTGTTAGTCCGTTGAGTCCGCTTTTTGCCGCACAGTATGCAGGTCGGTTTTCTCGTGCCTGATCGGCCGACATCGACGAAATGTTGACAATAGCTCCGCCATCCATCGCTCGACCAAACACCTGGATGGCACGATAGACACCGGTGAGACACACGTCGATGTCGCGTTCGAATGTCGATTCGGACATCTCGAGGACAGACGCCGTGCCGACTGTGCCGGCGGAGTTGACAAGCAGATCGATTGAATCGAGGGTCGCCATTGCTGTGTCACAGAGCTGTTCGATCGACTCTCGATCACGAACATCACAGGTGGCCGCCGTTGTCGTTGCGTCACAATCACGGAGTTCAGCAGTAATGCTTGCGACCGCATCGCGAGAACGACTGGTTGCGATGACATCCGCATCCGCTTGGGCGAGCCGAAGGGCAATTGCACGGCCAATTCCGGTCGTTCCACCGATGACGACGACCCCGCTCCGTTCAAATCCATTTGTGATAGTCGATTGATTGACCATATGTGGATAGCTGTTTATGAAGGATAGAATATACCGTTTGTGGCACGTTCGAATCTGCGCCCACGACAGATGGCGGTCGACGGTGACCCCCACAGTTAATATTGTAACCACTGTGTCATCTACTACAATGGGTTTTCTTGACGAGACCTACCTGCTTGAAACGGACGCTGCACGGAAATTATACGACGCAATCGAGGAGCTGCCGATTATCGATCCACACAGCCACATCGATGTCGGCGAAATTGTAGCAAATGAGGGCTGGAACGACGTGTGGGAGCTTGAAGGCGCGACCGACCACTATGTCTGGACGGCGATGCGAAAGCGAGGCATCCCCGAAGATCAGATCACGGGGAAGGCATCGAATCGGGAGAAATGGAACGCCCTGGCGAGAATCGCTCCAGAGCTGGCCGGAAATCCGACGTACGAATGGATTCATCTCGATCTGAAGCGACGGTTCGACATTGAAAAACCACTCTCCGAATCAACCGCCGACGAGATCTGGAATGAAACGGCTTCACAGCTGGAATCCGACGAAAAGCGTCCGCAGGCACTGCTCCGGGAGATGGGTGTCGACGTTGTCTGTAGCACGGACGATCCAACGGCGACGCTCGAGTTGCACGAACGCGCCGATACACAAGTCGATAGCATCGACGTGTATCCCACCTGGCGAGCGGACAGGGCCGTCCACATCGGCCACCGAGACTGGGATGATTTCGTTCGCGAACTTCAGGGAGCGACCGGTGTTGATACGAGCAGCTTTACAGGCTTTCTCGACGCGCTTGAGACGACACACGACTATTTCGCCGAACATGGCTGTCGAGCGAGTGATCTGAGCGTTCAAGAGCCAGTTACTCGGCCCGTGAGCAAACGACGGGCAGCCACCATCTACGAGACAGAGCGCCGCGGCAAGTCACCAAATGACCGCCAAATTGCGGATTTTAAAGCGTTTATGATCGAGTATATCGGCGGGCTAAATGCCGAAAAAAGATGGGTCACGCAGTTTCACATCGGTCCTGTTCGGAATTATCGGGATGAGCTATTCGAACAGCTCGGTGCAGACGCTGGAGGCACCGTTACGACACAGACCATCGACATCGCTACAAATCTCCAACATTTTCTCAACACGTTCGATGGCGAATCGGAGATCGTCCTCTACTGTGTTGATCCGACACACTATCCAACACTCACGACGATCGCTCGAGCATTCCCGACCGTCAGTGTTGGGCCCGCATGGTGGTACAACGACAGTCCATTCGGCATGGAACACCAGCTCGAATACGTCGGTTCGGTCGATCTTCTCGCAAATCACGCCGGAATGGTCAGTGATTCTCGGAAACTGCTGTCGTTTTCCTCTAGATTCGAGATGTTCCGGCGCTCACTTGCGAACGTCGTCGGCAATCACGTCGAGCGTGGCCGGATGCCAATGGAGACAGCAAGAGAGCTAATCGAACACGTCGCCTACCACCGTCCAAAGCGATTATACGGATTTTGAGCTGCGTCGGTCGTATCTGGGTGGTGATTTTTTATACGATGTATTCAATTATTTGATGGAATGGGAGAAACTGTGTATGACGACTGCTGGTTGCGCTATGAACCGATTCAGAACCCAGCACGCCGATTGTCGTATCGAAAGCTGTGCTCACACGTGTTCACATCGACGGCCGGACCGGAGTTTGGTGTGATACGCGATGAGCTTCACACCGGTCTGACGGGATTGCTCGGTCGAGAGCCACACCTCTGGATGCACCCCCCCAGATCGGTCGATGGATTTCTCGCCGTCGGTCGGCGCGAACGGATGGCGGTCGTTCGGGCCGGGGTTGCGGAGACCGAGATCGATGCGCTTCACGAGGATGGGTATATCATTCGCTCGGTCGAATGGGAAGACACGGAGTGTCTCGTCATCACGGGAGCCACGAACGCTGGAATGGTGTATGGCACCTTTCATCTGCTCCGACTCCTTGCTACACGACAGCCGATCGACGAGCTCGACATCGTCGAGGAACCGAAAAACGACGCACGGATCATCAATCACTGGGATACTCCGTTTCGTCGCTCCGTTGAGCGCGGCTACGCAGGCTCGTCGATCTTTGACTGGGCGCAGTTGCCCCATCTCCGGGATCGATACCGTGATTACGCACGATTGCTCGCCGCCGTTGGTATCAACGGGGTCGTCCTCAACAACGTCAACACACAAACGCCAGACAGGCCCGGAGAGAATATGGCAACCGCTGGCATGGACGGCTGGCAGTTGCTCCAGTCGAAACAGCTCCCGAAGGTTGCAGCGCTCGCGAGCGTATTCCGACGGTACGGAATCAAGATCTACCTCTCGGTCAACTTCGGTGCACCTGTCCTCACGGGTGCGCTCAACACTGCCGATCCACTCGACGACGATGTCGTCCAGTGGTGGTCGGAGACATTCGATGCGGTGTACGACCACGTTCCTGATTTCGGTGGCGTGCTCGTGAAAGCCGATTCGGAGGGACAGCCGGGGCCACACGACTACAACCGGACCCACGCGGAGGGAGCGAACCTGCTCGGGCGTGCACTTGCCCCCCATGACGGGCGGGTTTTCTGGCGGGCATTCGTGTATGGTTCACACGATGATCGCGCCGTTCAGGCGTACAACACGTTCGCGGGGCTCGACGGAGCGTTTCACGAAAACGTCACCCTCCAGATCAAGAACGGACCAGTCGATTTTCAGCCACGAGAGCCAGTGTCGACGTTGTTCGGTGCACTCTCTGAGACAAATCTCGCGTGTGAACTCCAGATTACACAGGAGTACACGGGTCAGGGCGTACATATCTGCTATCTCGTCCCACAATGGAAGGAAATATTCGAGACCGATACCCACGCTCATGAAGAGCGAACACCGGTATCAGAGCTGCTCGCTCACAGTGACGGAAACGGCATCGCTGGGGTTGGAAACGTCGGTACAGATCCGAACTGGACCGGCCATTATCTGGCACAGGCGAATCTCTATGGATTTGGTCGCCTCGTCTGGGATCCAGATCTGGAGATCGAAACCATCACCGCAGAGTGGGTCACACAGACGTTCGGTAACGAGCCGGCCGTTGTCGAGACGGTGTCTAGCATCCTTTATGACTCCTGGCCCGCCGTTCTCGATTACATGACTGGGCATCTCGGGCTGTTACATATGATGTATAATAAGAATGATGTATTAGAAAACCACTACAATCCTGATCCATGGGAGTGGCCGGAGTATCACGGTGCGGATGACGATGGAATAGGCGTCGATCGGACCGACTACGCAGAACAGTTTCCCGAACCGCTCGCCGAGCAGTATCTGTCGGTCGAGGACTGTCCCACGGAGCTCCTTTTGTTTTTCCACCACCTCCCCTGGGAGTACGAGTACGAGGGAATTACTGTGATCCAGCGACTCTATGAAAACTGCGTTGCAGGAGTCAAAACCGTGCGGTCGATGCGCGATCGGTGGGCAGGTCTGGAGGGTGACATTGATCGGGCACGCCACCGACACGTAGCCGAGCGATTAGACGAACAGCTCGTTCACGCCAAGCAGTGGCGTGACACGCTCATCGCGTTTTTCTCCGAGTATGCTGATATTCCTGATCAAACGCAACACAGCGGCGGAGTAGATAACTAGTCGGAACGACGACCGCAGAGACGGTTCTCACCGAAGATTCGCCGGTTGAAGCAGTGATTCGGTATCATAGTGGGATCAATTTTTTAACTGTCCACTACACTTTTGATGATTCGGGCAAACTCGCGTGTATGACCGACGATGGGTGCCCGTATGAGAGCAGAGCGCGCGACTGGGAAACGCTGGATTCGGGGACGCTCCGAATTGCGATGGTTGGACTGGGCTGGTGGACTAGAGCACAGGCAATTCCAGCCGTCGAGCGGTCGAATTTCTGTGAGACAACCGTTGTCGTCAGTTCGAGCGCAGAAACGGCCGCTGCTGTCGAGAAACAAACAGACAGCGTTGAGACTGCCCTCACCTACGAAGCATTCGTCGATGGGGAGGCGATCGAATCATACGACGCCGTCTATATCTGTACGCCAAATGCCCGCCATCTTCCGTACGCGAGCGCAGCAGCCGACCACGGAAAGGCCATCCTCTGTGAGAAACCGATCGAAGCAACCACTGAGCGGGCAGATCAGCTCATCCGGGCCACTGAAGACGTTCCCCTGATGGTTGCATACCGGATGCAGACCGACCCCCAGGTGCGCCGGATGCGTGAACTCATTGCCACTGGCGCGATCGGCGATCCAGTAGGTGTCCATGGCCACATGGGCCAGCAACTGCTCGATGTAGTCTCTACCGATCCAGACCAGTGGCGACTTGCTCCCGAACTCGCCGGCTACGGCGCTACCGTCATGGACCTCGGCATTTATCCACTCAACACGGCTCGATTCGTTCTCGATGCAGATCCGGTGAGCGTAACTGCCCAGATGCACTCCGTGGATCAGGCGTTTTGTGACGTCCCCGATCAACACGCCACGTTCACGGTCAAGTTCGATGATGGCACGTATGCCGCCTGTACGGCCAGTCAGCACGCCCACCGGTCTGGACATCTCCGGATCGTTGGGACGAGCGGCGAGTTGGTTCTCGAATCCACCTTCCTCGGACAGTCATCGCAGCAACTCACGGTCTATAGACCCGATGGACGGAGCCTCGACATCAATGATGGCCGCGGTGATGTGTTCGGCGATGAGATGACCGAGGAGTTCGATTATTTTGCAGACCGCGTTCTCGGCGAGAACCCAATCTACCCCAACGGCGAGCACGCACGCACAGACATGCAAACGCTATCTGCCATTTACACCGCAGCGAAAGATGGTGTAGAGGTATCAATAATGTGATACCAAAAGAACACGAAGTAGAACAGTGTTGTCCCTAGTAGATATTATTTATTAGACTTCTTTTCTCAGCTACCAAGACATGAGAGGGATATATGTAGTAGTTCGTACTACAGAAAGGCTATCGACAGTATGGCAAATACAATTGTTTATTTAATATATGAAGAAGCATAACCCATTGAGACCCGGTATAGTGTCTCGCTGGCCTGTGATCTCATATGGGCGATCATATAAAATCACTACATCAGGACAAGAACAGATAGATCATATTATTGCTACTGATCAGTATATTCGAGGATTGTAGGCTGTAGGGAATATAATTATTATTGTTTCATCGACCAGGAAGAGGTCCGGAACAGCTATCACACAGAAACTGGCGTTTCCTGATACGATCCGTATTCGTCTTCGAAAACGCTCATGATCTCTCCCATTGTGGCGTACACCTTCACCGCATCAATGATCGCCGGCATGACGTTATCACCCGCTTCAATCGTCTCGGCAAGAGCGGTCAACGACGCTTTGACGGCTGTGTCATCTCGCTCAGATTTCACGCGTTCGAGTCGTTCGAGCTGGGTCTGTTCTGTGGATTCCTCTACTGTGAGAATATCGACTGCGGTGTCTTCTTCGATTTCGTAAGCATTCACGCCGACTACGGTCTCTTCACCGGCATCAACGCGCTGTTGATACTCATAGGAGGCTTCCTGGATCTCTCGATGGAAATAGCCGCTGTCGATGCCAGCGAGTACCCCGTCACGGACCGAGCCATCGCCCATTTCTTTGATCTCTTCGATATACGTCATGATCTCTTCTTCGAGTTCGTCGGTGAGTGCCTCGACCGCGAAACTGCCACCCAGCGGATCAACGATGTCGGCCGCTCCCGACTCTTCGGCGATGATCTGCTGGGTGCGCAGCGCCACTCGAACGGCTTTTTCCGAGGGGAGGGCAAGCGCTTCGTCGAACGAGTTGGTGTGTAGAGATTGTGTACCACCGAGGACACCGGCCAGCGCCTGGATCGTCACGCGGGCAACGTTGTTCAACGGCTGCTGTGCGGTTAGGGACTGACCGGCCGTCTGGGTGTGGAACTTCAGCCGGCGGGCATCCTCGGCACTCGCGCCGTACCAGTCAGCCATCACCCTGGCGTATATTCGACGGGCTGCGCGGAACTTCGCCACTTCCTCGAAGATGGAGTTGTGCGAGTTAAAGAAAAACGAGAGCAACGGAGCGAACGTGTCTACATCCAGCCCACGATCGAGACAGTCCTCGACGTAGGCAAAGCCATCAGCAAGCGTGAATGCCGCCTCCTGGGCCGCCGTCGAGCCGGCTTCCCGAATGTGATAGCCAGACACAGACACCGGATGGAACTGGGGCGTCTGTTCGACCGCGAATTCAATCGTGTCCGTGACGATCGACAGCGAGGGGTGTGGCGGAATTACCCACTCCTTTTGGGCGATAAACTCCTTGAGCATATCATTCTGGAGCGTGCCGTCAATCTCCCCACGGGGAACGTCCTGCTGGTCGGCAAGCGCAACGTACATCGCGTAGATGACGGGTGCGCTGGGATTGATGGTGAAAGACGTCGAGACCGAACCAATGTCGATGCCATCGAATAGCACCTCCATGTCAGCGAGTGTGTCTACCGCCACACCCTCCTTTCCTACCTCACCCTCGCTCATTGGATGATCGGAATCGATTCCCATCAGAGATGGCATGTCGAACGCCGTTGAGAGCCCGGTCTGACCGTTCTCTATCAGGTAATGGAATCGTTCGTTCGTCTCGGAAGGAGTTCCAAAGCCCGCGAACTGTCGCATCGTCCACGTCCGACCGCGATACATCGTGGGATATGCCCCGCGGGTGAACGGTGGCTCACCCGGCTGACCGAGATCTCGTTCGTAGTCGAGATCGGCCACGTCATTGGGTGTGTACAGCCGATCGACGCCATGATTCGAGACGGTTGCGAACCGGTCCTGACGCTCTCCGTACGCATCCAGTACGGGATCGAGCGTCTCCTCGGTCCACTGTTCGTGGGACTCCCTGATCGTGGAAAGATCGTCATCGTCGAACATGTGCCTGGCCGTTTGGTTGCCGATAAGAAAACAGTTCCTGTGATTCTTTTATGGAGAGGGCATCGATTAAGGTTGGTAATATCCGTTGAGAATTTCGTTGACACTGGCAGGCTACAGCCACTGTAGGTGATTCTCCCCCAAGCTTTTTTATAATTCAATATTTTTGGATAAAAATCTGTGGCGTATTTCCACGTCGTGAAATTCTCCATGAATTCCAATACAGTGGCATCCATTGGCCCAGATTGTGTCAGACCCTCCATCGCAGAAAGATCCAGTAAGTTCCGGTGATACTGTCCCTCCAGACAATCAGACGCCAACCTGGACCGATCGGAAAGCACGTACGCAGGGGCTCTCGCAGCTCACCTATGAGTATTTCGAGCGCGCCCGCCACGAGGACCAGGCGTTGCGGACTTCATCGAGCTACATCGAGCGGGATGTACTCGGATTTCCCACGTGGCCCCACGAAACGATACGGAATCTGGCAATCGCATCATTCTTTATTGGGATGATTATGTTTCTGTCGGCGACGATGCCGCCACATCTCGAAGCACCAGCTGATTCATCGACCACGCCCGCCGTGATACTCCCGGATTGGTATCTCTACTGGTCGTTCGGGCTTTTGAAACTCGGTTTTCTGAATCCAGAGCTTTCGATTCTAGGCGGAGAAAAGTTGATGACCGATAGAATGTACGCTGTGCTCGCCAATCTGCTCGTGATAGGGGTGATAGCCATCGTTCCATTTTTGAACAAAGGATCGGCTCGCAGGCCCGTAGAACAGCCATTCTGGGCAGCCATCGGCGTTGGTGGGGTGATATTTTCGATTACCATTGCGGCGCTATCGGTCAAAAACCTCTTTCCTGAAATGCTTCCCCCACACGTGCTGCAGGATCTCACATTTTTGCTACCCATCGTGGGAGCGTGCCTTTCGTATGCCGTCTTGAAAACAATGCGAGAAGGGTACATGTACGAGCTGAATCGTCGGTATTACCGACTCAGACCACCACGATAGTGCAGAGCTACATTCCTTTCAACCGAACGCCTTCTCTCGGAGCGAACAAATCATATTGTGGCAAAACTCATACGAATCGGTGCCCACGTTAGCAGTTACCACAAAAACGTCAGCGAGTGACGACGTTTCTCCATGAGACACCCCCAGTCAAGACTGTAACGTGAGTACCCCACCCACCCCTCGTCAAGAGTGAAAGCACAGACGGGAGGGGCCCCACCAGCAATAGAGGCAATTACTGTAACAATGGTGGTGTTGGTTGGTAATACGCGTAAGTTCTACTCGATGGATAGAGCGGAAGTATCCCCTCGTTTCTCCTGAATCAAGATGGATCATATGATCCATCTTCATTCGTTGGATTCACTCAATGGACTTTTCTCCTCTATCGCTATTAAAGCTACCGATAAAAAGTTAACATATGCTACGTTACTAGTCTAGAATCGTCTAGTTACTAATTCAAAATTGAAACAACCGTATTATAATATAAAATACTATTCCTTCTAGATCAATCCTAGCTAGAGATCCGACATAGAAACATACTTTCTAGAAATCTATTTAAAATAGCAACAAGCATCGTCTTAGGTTGGGATGTCTGGCTTCTACCGATATACTGCCTACAAAGGAACTTTTGACGGAGTTCTCGACTACTATTGGTCGATCGATCGGGGTTATTTTCTTACCAATCTCTCTATTTTTTCTCATTTTCTTCTCGATTGCTCCGCGGTTCTCCCCCTGAATTCCGATTCCCAGTGCATGAACAACGCAGTCCACCACCCCATCCGTTTGTTCGCTTTCACTCTTGACGAGGGGTGGGTGTGGGAGAGATCGCGTTGGTCGAGACCCCTGTGATTGGTTACACTCTTGATCGGGGGTGGGTGTCATCGGAACCAGGAACCAATCGCGATCTACCACTGGATGTTTGCACGGTTTCATTCTGGACGAGGGGTGTGCCCCACACTGAGTGGTACGTTTTTAAATCTAATACTGGAATAATTCGTTCATATTCTTTAATATATTCGTTCGTACTAGGTTTGTTGACGGAAATCACCGTTCAGTTGCGTTTCACTCTGGACCAGGGGTGGGAGAATCGACTTCTGAAGCGAGATCGACGGACTGTCTTTGATGAACTCCCGTTGTTGTGCTGTGTCGAAGAACGTGTGACACTTCGTTTTTGACTGCCGGTGTCCGCATAAAGGAACGCCACTGGTCGTTGGTGGAGGACCCGCGATGAATACACTCTGTTTTCGGTATTCATATTAATATTCTGATATGCATCGTACGATACGGCTACCCCCCTGTGTAGTGGTGAGTTACACTCTTTCTCAGGAGGGATAAACCTAAGTAAACGCCCTTCACTGATATCTATATACATGGTCGATGAGGCTCCGCGACTCTCCGACTTCGACGATCGATTCGAGGATCCCTCGAAGGATCCCCTGTTTAACTTCGACGACGACACCGCTCACGCGCACATCTTCAACCGCAAGGAGCTACTCAAAGTCGGCCACGTTCCAGAGAGCGCCCGCATCGTTGGTCGCGACGATGAGATTGAGGCCGTTGCGGCGGAGCTTCGTCCAATCGTTCACAATCAGCCACCAAACAACGTGATGATCTACGGCAAAACCGGAACGGGAAAATCACTCGTTGCCAGACACGTCACTGAACGGGCAAAACGAGCAGCAGAAGCGAAGGGAGCGTCGGTGGGAATGGTCTACGTTGACTGTGCACAGCACAATACGCAAACACGCGTCGCCCGTTCGATCACGCGGACGGTAAACGACAACGATATCACCGGCTTTGACATTCCACGGTCCGGGATCGGCAGTGGCGAGTACTACGACTATCTCTGGGATATTCTCGATCTACGCTACGATGCGGTCGTTATCATTCTCGACGAGGTCGATCGGCTAGAAAACGACGACGTTCTCATGCAACTCTCTCGCGCACGCGAATCTGGCAAGGCCGACTGCCATCTCGGAATCATCGCTATCAGCAACAAGATCGAGTACCACAACGAGCTCAACGAGCGGGTCAAAAGCAGTCTCCGGGAAGAAGAGTTCGTCTTTCAGCCCTACGATGCGAATCAACTCCGGGAAATCATGAACCATCGTCGTGACGCGTTTCACGATGGAGTGATCACGGACGACGTGATTCCGCTGACGGCCGCGTTCGCCGCCCAGGAACACGGCGACGCACGAAAAGCAATCGAGATCCTTCGCCATGCAGGTGAACTGGCCGAACGACAGAACGCCGATAAAATCTCCGAATCCCACGTCAGAGACGCCCAGGAATGGGCCGAAATCGATCGCTTCGAAGAACTGCTCAGGGGGTCGACTACGCAAGTCAAGTTCATTCTCTATGCGCTGGCATTGCTCACGGAAAACAACGATGCAGACGAGTTTTCGACGAGTCACATCTACGACCACTACACTGAAATCGCCGACACGCTGGGTACGAAAACGCTCAGCGAACATCGCGTCTACGAACTGCTCAAAGAACAGGCGTTTCTCGGCGTGGTCGAGTCCACCCGCACAGGCGGTGGCCGGGGCCAGGGCAGTTATCTCGAACATCGACTCGTTCAAGACACCGATATCGTTCTCAAATCTGTCCTCCGCGACAGCCAGCTCGAAAAGCTAGCCTGAGTTGTCACCCGTGCCGAAAGTTGTGTGTTCGTCGATTCTCTCCGCTGAGTATCTACCATGCGACAACTCTCAGATGTTCTCAGTGTGGCATATCGATTCCGAAGCTTTTGTGCTCTTTCGCGAAGACTCATTCTACACTCCTAATATGTGTCCCATGAGAAACTGCCTCCATCACCGACAGCAACTGGAAAAAACTCATTGCGATTCAACTGGCATAGCTGTTGGATTCGGACGACGAACGACTGTCATCGCTGACCGGAGAGGTCCCCACAGGCCTACTGCCGATAGTGCGGATAGTGTGTAAGATATAGCACACAGAAAACCAATACAATAATACGATACTCCAATTATGGGTCAAACAATGGATCGATTGCGGACGATCGGCCGACGGTGGATTGGCCGACTCTGCTTCGTCTGTCTGTCGAGTGGAATATTCACGTTCGAGCTGGTTCGCGGGCTCTCGACGATCAATCTCCGCCTGGATCTGTTCGCGATCATCATTATCGTGGGGACGATTCAGGCGGTGATCTCCGCTGTCACCTTCTCGAGTGTCCTGTCGCTTTCCGGGCTGGTGTTTATCGTCCAGCTTCTTGATCCGTTAGACGATCGACTGACGGCCCGTCTGCGTGACCGACTGTCGTGGAGGGATACGCGTTCGTCCACAAGCGAGCCAGTCACAGTCTCCGAAGACGATCCGGTTGGAGCAATTGTCCCCGTGTATACGGATGCGGCGATCCTGGATAAAAGCGTCACGAGTCTAATCGCGTCGACAGTTCCGGTGAACGTGTATATTGTCTGTGAACCGGACGACGGACCGAGTATTACCCGTGCTCGAACGCTTGCGTCTCGATATGAGCCGGTATACTGTCTGATCAACGAGAGATACACCGGAACAAAAGCCGGTGCAATCAATTTCGCCGTCGAAGAAACTGATGAGACGTATATTGGCGTGTTCGACGCGGACGAATCAGTCCACCCGAAATTTCTGGAGACAGCACTCGAAGGGCTCGAATCGTACGATATCGTGCAGGGAAGAACGGTGCCACGTGCACCAGGGGTCATTGAAGCCTTCGCCTACTACGAATCCGTGCTACTCAGCTATGTGACGAGTCGGGTGTTGAATCTCGTCACTGGCTTTAAACTGGCAGCGAGTCGAGCAGTCGTGCTCCATCGGTCTGCATTCGAATCGGTCGATGGATACGACCCGGAGATGGTCACGGAGGATTACGAATTCGCCTATCGATGCTATCGAAACGGGCTTTCCGTGAAAGAACAGCTTCGGTATCCCTCGACGATTGAAGCTGCACACACGATCGATGACTGGTGGGGGCAACGAAAACGGTGGATGAGCGGCTACGCGCAGGTGCTTCATCTTCTCGTTCGTGAATGGTTACCCCCTCGTTCCTTTCGGGACCTGCTCAGCGTCGGCATCTGTCTGAGCTCGGTGTTCGGCAATCTACTGTTGCTGTCGCTGACCGCAAAATTCGTCGTTCTGGTGGTCATGGGTGATCCAGTCCTCTCGATGCTCCCGCTCGTCACAATCGTCGCTATCACTGGACTCGTTCGTGGTATCGACTACGCGAACGGAACAGTCGATCGAATTGGCTGGGAGTGGCTGCTCACACCACTGGTATTTCCACTGTATGGACTCGCAGCAACGAAAGCCATCACCGAGTACGCCATCGAAGGCACGACCGACTGGTATCACGTTGAGAAGGGTGTGTGACAGAGATACAAATAGACAGCATCTACGATTAATTGATTTTGAACTAACGACAAATATTATAATATTCCACAATTTGATGGATGTATAGATACTGCTCTCTAGCATCATCCTTGCTGGCGTCCATCTATTACTGTTCTGACTGAATTTCATATATGAATACTCATCAGTATAGGTTGCATTTATCAAGACAGTATCTCCGTATTTTGGGGTGTATACGATTTTACTGTCCGAAAAAGCAATTGACGAGCCTTATTGGCACAGTAAATACATTATACTAACATATTGAGACTACAGTATAGTTTGGAATGTGTCTGTTCATCTCAGTTAGCCGTATCGCTGTTGAACAGCATAAGTAGTTAAAAATCTGATCTGTGGTTGATTCGAACTCCACGCCCCAGAGAGTCAAAATCGAAATCATCTCGAGACACGAATTGCATAAACAAACCGGTACTGTTCTGGGTGAAGACTTAACACATACCAGTTTCTTTGTGCGAGGTACAGTTTCAGTGATATACGATGCAACTCAGTGAAGAACAGCGGATGATTCGAGAAACGGTCCGGGAATTTTTGGAAAACGAGATTGCACCAGACCTCCCCGAGGCAGACCGCAAGCCACTGACGAAAGCACAGGCGATCGACTACATGCAGAAAATGGCAGAGATTGACCTCGGACCATACGCCGAGGAGTCGTTCACGGATCCAGTTACGGATGCGCTCATTCGAGAGGAGGTGTCTCGCGTCTGGCCGAGTCTCCAGGTAACCATGGGAATGTCCATGGCAGTGAGCATGTTCGAAATCTTTTCCGAACGAACACGGTCGGCGTACGAATCGGAGTACGCCAATGACGAACTCGTTGGGTGCTTTGCGATAACCGAACCGGCCGGAGGCTCTGATACGAAAGTTCCGAACACAACCGCCGAAAAAGACGGCGACGAATACGTCATCAATGGCGAAAAAACGTGGGTGTCGAACGCGCCGATCGCAGACGTCGCGATCGTCGTCGCCTGGGATACAGCTCAGGAGTATCGGGATATGTTTCTCATAGATAAGAAAACGGCGTCGTTCGAGACCCGCTCGCTCGACAAACTCGGTTGGAAGGGTTCCCCCACTGGGCAGCTGTTTTTCGACGACTGTCGGATTCCAGCCGAAAACAAGCTCTCGACTGCGGTGATGAGTGCAATGGCCGACGGTCGTCTGGATCCCGAAGATTCGTTTTTGGGGAGTGCATCAACTAGCGGGAATCCACTCAACACGCTGTTTGCTACGATGCGAAACGGCATGGCCTCGATTTCCGTTGGAATCATGCAAGCCGCCTACGAGGCAGCCCTTGAGTACGCCACCGATCGTGAGGTGTTCGAGCAGCCGATCGGCCAGCACCAGTTGATTCAGGAGAAGCTGTACAACATCCGCGCTGGTCTCGAGACGGGTCGCCTGTTGAGTCGCCACGCCGCAGAACGAATTGCAGCGGGTGATCCCGAGGCGCGAATGCTCTCCTCGCTGTCGAAAGGGTGGGTGTGTGAGAAGTCGGTGGAGGTCACCAGCGAAGCGCTTCAGGTGTACGGTGGCAACGGTCTCTCGACGGAGTATCCCCTGGAGCGCTACTACCGCGATGCGCGCACAATGACAATTCCGGACGGGACCACCGAGATCCAGAAGCTCGTGGTGGGTTACGAACTGACGGATCTTCAGGCCTACACCTGAGCCATTCGCCGAAACGATCAAACCGACATCACACCAACGAAACGTATGGAGGTCATTTCGCTGTCGAATGCGGAGTTCGAGGGAGAAAACAGCGTATATTTGCTCAGGGGCAACGATTCGGTTGCACTGATCGACACTGCAATCGAAACACCAGAAACCGAACGCCGACTCCGAGAACAACTCGCAGAGTACGGTGTTGCCCTCTCCGAGATCGATTCGATCGTGGTCACCCACTGGCACCAGGACCATGCCGGTCTCGCCGGCGTACTCCAGCGCGAGAGCAATGCGACCGTTTACGTCCACGAGGCTGATGCCCCGCTGGTTGCCCAGGAGGATGGCCCAACCGACGCGCTGTTCGAACGCCAGCGCCAGCAGTTCACCAGCTGGGGCATTCCCGAAGACCGGCGGGCGGCTCTGCTTGATCGGCTGGCTGGAACGGCAGCGACGACGACAGTAGCGCCCTCGGTGACGCCAGTGGCTGATGGCGATCAACTCACGGTTGCTGGAACCGAGCTCACCGTTATACACGCGCCGGGTCACACGGCAGGACAGTGTTGCTTTGCATTCACGGCCGAAGACGGCAGTACGCAGGCCTTCGTCGGCGACGCAATTCTGGGTCAATACACACCGAACGTCGGCGGGGCGGATGTCCGCGTCGAACACCCGCTTGATCAGTATCTCGCGACGCTCTCGCGAATCATCGATCAGGAGTTTGCCGTCGCCTGGCCGGGTCATCGTGACGCGATCACGGTGCCGTCAGATCGTGCTCGCACCATCTACGAGCACCACGTCGAACGAGCCACGCGGGTTGCAACCGTCGTCGCAGAGCACGGACCGATGAACGCCTGGGAGGTGAGTGCTGAACTGTTCGGTTCGCTCGAAGGCATCCACGTGATGCACGGCCCAGGAGAGGCCTACTCCCATCTCGACCATCTCGCGAGACACGGCCGGCTGTCAGAGTCTGATGGCGTCTATCAGTTCGACTCCGATGGGCCAGCCGTGAAGGAACTCTTTTCCATCCCATAATTAGTCTGCGGTTTGGTAGTTACCGGTAACTATTATTTGGTGTGAGATACCATACACCGCATGGATTTTAGTGAGCCATCCGAGGCAATCCAGCTGAAGCGGGCGCTCGACGATTTCATCGACCAGGAGGTCGCACCGCTCGAGGCCGAACACGAGGAGTTTCTCGGGCCGGACTACGAACGACACATTGTCGACAGCGACAACCGACAGGTAGACGCGTATCGTTCGGTTCTCGAAACCGTTCGCAAGCGCGCGGTGAACGCTGGATTCTACGGCATGTCGATGCCAGAATCGGTCGGTGGTGGCGGCGTCTCAACCGTGACGCGGGGGATCGTCACCGAACATCTTTCGAACCGGCCGCCAGGATTCCACTCGGCGATTCTCGGCGGTGCGGGCGGACCAACACCGATCCTTTTGGCCTGTACGGACGAACAGCGCGACCAATATCTGGACCCGTTGATGGCGGGGGAGCTCACGACCTGCTTTGCGCTCTCTGAGCCCGCACACGGCAGCGATCCACAGTATATGGAGACAACAGCACACAAAGACGGCGACGAGTGGGTGCTCAACGGAACGAAATACTGGATTTCGAACGGTCCGTACGCGGATTTTGCGATCGTGTTCGCCAGAACGAACGGTGAGTCGGGCGACTATCACGGCATCACAGCATTTCTCGTCGACGCAGACACCCCTGGCTACGAGGTGGGGCGAATCCACCGGACGATGGGATTGACGCCTGGGAGCCAGTGTGAACTCCAGTTCACTGACTGTCGTGTGGGCACGGACCAGGTACTCGGAGAGATAGACCAGGGCTTTACAACGGCGATGAACTGGATCGGTGGCGGTCGGATTTCGATCGCGGCAGCCAGCGTTGGAAGTGCCCAGCATCTGCTTGATCTGGCCGTCGACTACGCGAGCGATCGTGAAACGTTCGGCAAACCGATTGGCCAGCGCCAGGGGATTAGCTTTCAGCTGGCGGATTTAGCGACCGAGATCGAGCAGGTCAGACAGCTGTATCGCTATGGGGCCTGGTCGCTTGATCAGGGTAACCAGGCGCGAAAGCTGGTCTCGATGGCCAAGCTTCGCGGCGCAGCGCTATACAACACCGCTGCCGACGTTGCAATGCAGGTTCACGGTGGTGCTGGATTCATGAAGGATCTGCCGATCGAGCGGGAGTATCGGTCGGCACGCGTCTATCGCATCTTTGAAGGAACGGACGAAATCCAGCGACGATCGATCGCCCAGTCGTTGTTCTGACTCCCGTTGTCAGGTGTCGTCCTCGGCTTCGAGCTTGTATTTCTGTACCTTCCCCGACGCGGTGCGGGGGAGCTCCTCAACGAATTCGATCTCCCGGGGGTGTTTGTACGGAGCGATCGTTTCGAGAACGTACTCTTTGAGTTGGTCTGTCGTCACCTCTACGTCCGGACGACACACGACGTATGCCTTGGGGATCTCGTTGCGTCGCTCATCAGGCACCCCGATCACGGCGCTTTCGGTGACAGCTTCGTGTTCGGTGAGCACTGCCTCGATCTCGCTTGGATAGACGTTGTAGCCCGCGCTGACGATGACGTGTTTTTTCCGGTCGACGATCTCGTAGTAGTTGTTTTCATCTCGTCGAGCGATGTCTCCGGTTCGAAAGTATCCATCGTCGGTGAACGCGGCCTCCGTCGCCGCCGGGAGGTTGTGATAGCCTGCCATCACCTGTGGCCCCCGCACGAGCAACTCGCCTGGCTCGCCGATCGGCAGCTCCTCGCCCGTGTCATCGACGATCTTGCAGTCAGTCATTCGCGTTGGCTGCCCAACCGTGCCGGGTTTGAGCCCCATCGTTGAGCCGCGCTGGCTGTGGGTCGCACCGTGTGTTTCGGTAAGTCCGTACCCCTCACCGATATCCACGCCGGCTGTCGTTTCGAACTCCTCCTGGATAGCCCCAGAGAGCTTTGCCCCGCCTTCGGCGGCCATCTCCAGACAAGTGAGGTCGTACGCTTCGAAATCAGCTGCCGTGACCATATCGACGTACATTGCGGTCACGCCAACAAAGTGCGTTATCGATTCGGATTCGATCAGCTCCATACAGCTCGATGCGTTCCAGTTGGCTGCGCTCCTGAGATAGACCGTTCCACCGCGGATAAGCGGCTGAAGGGCGCTGTGAGTGAACCCCGTGATGTGGTACAACGGCAGCCAGATCAGACTCCGCACGGCTTCGTCTTCGACCGATTGGCCCTCTGAAAGCGTTGACGTGAGCTGTGCCCGAACGTTGGCGTGTGTGAGCTGTACGCCTTTGGGCTGGCCGGTCGTTCCGGACGTGTAGGGCAACAGCGCCACGTCAGAGTCATCGCGTTCGACGAACTGTTCTGTGTCTCGGACAGATTCGAACTGATGAACATCGTCACGGCTCGAGGCAACGGCGATCACCTCAAGCTCTCTATCCATCGCTGAGAGCGTCGCATCGATGTGTTCGAGTAGCGCGGCGTGTGTGAGCACCCCATCCGCGTCCGTATCTTCGATCTGGTGTGTCAGCTCCCGGGTTCGATACTGTGGATTCACCGGCGAGACCACGACCCCCGCTCGAAACGCACCGAGTGCACCAATCAGATACG
Organism: Halocatena halophila; assembly: GCA_027563145.1. Taxonomy (GTDB): domain Archaea; phylum Halobacteriota; class Halobacteria; order Halobacteriales; family Haloarculaceae; genus Halocatena; species Halocatena halophila. The sequence continues at coordinate 614,851 of CP071307.1, forward strand.
CCGGACAGTTGGGGAGATACACCAGGAGCGTCGCACCCGGTTCGAATCCCAGTTTTTCAAGCCCACCGGCGAACCGAGCGCTTTCGGTCTGCAACTCGGCATGGGTGAGCGTCCGCCCGTGATACTCCACTGCTGGGCTCTCGCTGTGGTGCCGGACGGTTTCGTCGTACAGTCGGGCGACGTTCCCGGATCGTGCACTTTTGGCCACGGATGCGAGTTCCATGCAACAGCGTGTGATGGGTAACTAATAAATGTTACTCAGAAATTAGTTGTTGATGGCTACGCTACGTCGGAGACGGTTGCCCTGCCAGAAAGTACGGTCTCCGTTTCGGTTTCTGCAGTGAGTTCGATCGTGATGTCGTCGGACACCTCCGTCACGTTTCCAGACGCAACGACGGTGTCGCCTGGGAACACCCGGGACTGAAACCGGACGCCAAACGAGTCGATTGCGTCAATTCCAACCCAGTCGGTGAGTACCCGCCCGGTGATTCCGGCGGTGAGCATTCCCTGTCCGAACACGCTGGGGATGCCGGCGGCCGTTGCGTACGGCTCGTTGTAGTGAATCGGGTTGAAATCTCCACTGGCACCAGCATAGCGGACGAAATCCTGTCGAGTGAGCGATTCGACGGTGATCGTTGGACCGCGATCGCCGACGGCGAGCGAATCGGTCGAGTCGAGTCGTTCGGTTGGGGGTGTGCGTCGTGGCTGGATCGATCGGGGTGACAACCCGCTCACCGAGGTTGCACTCCCACCGCGGCTGGCCTGGACAGTATCGTCGTCGGTGTGAGTCGTGTCATCGACTGGTGCGGTCTCGATCGTCGTCGAGCACTCGGTGAGTACGTGCTCGCCGTGCTGGTCCGTAAAGCTTGTTTCGAGCTCGGCAAACGTCATCGTCCCGCCGCGTCGGCCGTCGCGTCGATACACGTCGGTGAGCGTCGACGTTCCCGATAGGACGTCGCCAACACGAACAGGGCGTTCGTACTCGTAGGACTGCTCGCCATGGAGCAGTCGTTCTGGATCGAATCCGAGTTCGATGCCGTATTCGGGCGTGTTGGGTGGTCGATACCGCGTGAATGTGCTCACCCTGGTGAACGTTGGTGGCGCAGGCATTCGATCGTGACCCCGCTCGCCAGCGGCGGATTCGTCCAGAAACACCGGATTTGGATCGGTGATCGCACGGGAAAACTCCGCGACTTTCCCAGCAGTGACGGCAAACTCCTCGACGGTCACCACGGAATCGCCGACTCGCGATTCGAGTGCCGAGAACGACTCATCATTCATCGAGTGATACTCGGGAGGAGAGACACGTAACTCTGACGACGAAACACGTATGTCGTCGGGCGAAAACGAATCGATTGTCGTCGTGAGTAGTACGTTCATCCCGTCTCAGCGGTGCAATCGCTGGTCAACCAACACGCAATCAATCCTGACCGAGGTGGATTGACGATGAGCAATAGCCACCACTACACGGAGCGAGAGATCCGAACGATCGCCCTGGCGGTGATTACCGGCGTGTTTTTCGGCGGCGTGGCAACTGGGGTCGCGTTCCCAACGCTCCCATTGCTTGACGACCACCTGGCGATCAGCGCCGTGACGCTGAGCGTGATCCTCTCGGCGAATCGGATCGCTCGGCTCGTGATGAACACGCCGGCCGGTGCGATCGTCGACCGTCTCGGCGCGCGCTGGCCGATGATCTGCGGGCTGTTCACGCAGGCGGCGGCTCCATTTGGCTACATCATCGGATTGGGAGCACCGACCACGATGCTCGCCCTTCCGGGAGGGGCGACGATATCGATACCCGGCGTTGTGTTCGTGCTTGCGCGCCTGTTCTGGGGAATCGGCAGCGCGTTCGTCTTCATCGGTGCGTTCGCCACGATCTCGCACGTCACGACGAGCCAGAACCGCGGTCGGTGGATCAGCTACATGCGCGGTGGTCAGTCGCTCGGCTTTCCCACTGGGCTGGTCGTCGGTGGCGTTGTGGCCGATCTGTTTGACATCCAGACGGCGTTTCTTGTCGCTGGCGTGCTGGCGCTCGCTGCTGGCGTGACAGCAGCGATGGTGTTACCTGACGTCCATCGTGGTGGAGCAGACGAGAGCGTCACGCTGCGTTCGCTCCCTGGGCTGTTAGCACGACAGCCGATCGTCCTCGCCGTGGGTGTTGGCAATTTTAGCGTTCGATTCCTCTGGGGTGGGATCATCCTCTCGACGATGGCCAGATTTGCTAGCGATCACGCGATCCGACTGGGTTCGTTCGAGGCCGCCGGAATCAGTGGACTGGTGATGGCGGTCGGTGTGCTCTGCTCTGGTAGTGCGACGCTTGCCACCGGCAAGCTCTCCGATCGCATTGGGAACCGATCAATTCTCACCGTCCCGGCGTTCTGTTCGATGGCGGCCGGCTTTGTGGTCCTCGCCGTTGGCCGGTCGGTCGAGCCGTTGCTCGGTGCCATCGTCTGTATTGGCCTCGGCATGGGCGTCGTGGCACCGTCTCTGCTGGCAATTCTGGGAGATCTCACTCCAGGCGATGAACTCGGCCGGATGGGTGGTATTTACAACGGCATGGGTGACGTGGGATTGAGTCTCGGCCCGCTTGTTGCCGTGCCGGCTGTGGATCTCTGGTTTGGCTACCGGAACACGTATCTCCTCTGTGCGATGTTGCTCTGTGGCTGTCTGCTGGTTGTCTCCGTGCCACTGTTCTGTCGGACGACCGCCAGTGGGTCCAACGCTACCGTCTCCACTGATGGCGACGACTGAACCATCACATACGAACGGATCTCGAAAAATTGCTCACGACGAAAGTATTAACAACTGGTTTTCCAATGTGGTATCATGGCAACTGACACGGCTGGTGATCCCCCACCACACGACAGTGTGTCGTCTCCAGGGTGGCTTGGAGGTCTCCCCGAATCGGTCTGGGGGTGGCTGTCGATCACGCCGGTACTGCTGTTGTACACCATCGTTGCACTGTGTCCGATCACGTTTGCCGTCGTGGCGTCGTTTCACGACGTACATTTGTTGAACCCACAGTGGTCGTTCGTTGGCCTCTCGAACTACGTCGAGGTCTTCCAGATCGACCGATTCTGGGGATCAATGTGGCGTGGTGTGCTGTTCATGGTTGGATCGACGCTCGTTCAGTTCGTCGTTGGCGTGTGGATGGCGCTCGTGATCGATAAACTCTCGCGCACCAGCCGACTGGTGAGCACGCTCGTGTTCACCTCGTACCTGGTTCCGACGATCGTCGTCACGGTCGTCTTCGAGTTCATGCTCGATCCGTACGACGGTGTTGTTCACGCGGCTGGCTCCTCACTCGGGCTGTGGAACGATTTTCTTCTGGGAAACACCGAGTTGGCGATGGCCGCGGTCGTGGTGATCTCTTCTTGGAAGTTTGCAGCGTTCGTTTCGCTGTTTACGCTTGCTCAGCTCCGTTCGATTCCCGACCGGTTCTACGAGGCGGCGAGAGTGTGTGGGGCAACGCGGTGGGAGCAGTTTCGCGACATTACCTTCCCGCGGATACGCGGTGCGCTCGCTGTCGTCGTCTTTCTCCGTGCGATTTTCATGTTCAACAAATACGATGTGATCTGGCAGCTCACCGAGGGTGGGCCGGGATCGGCGACGACAACGATGCCGATTCTGGCGTTTAAAGAGACGTTTCAGATGAACGCGTATGGACGGGGCAATGCGATCGCCGTGATCATGTTTCTGGTCCTGTTTGCCGGCGGAGTCCTCTATTTACGAGCGATCAATCCCAGCCAGGAGGTACAAACGTGAGCGACGCTGATTCGTTTGGACGCTCGGTTCGACTCTCGTTTCGACACCGGAACCGCCTCTATCGACTCGGCCTCTCAGTGAGCGCAATCCTGCTCGTTGTACTGCTTGGCTTTCCACTCTACTGGATGGCTGCCAACGCCGTTCGGACACGGCTTGGCGTCCAGGACGGTGGCTTGCTCCCCACTCCCGACACCGTCACACTCGAGCAGTTTGCGGTCGTTACCGATCCAACGGTCGGTCAGTATCTCATCAACAGCACGATCGTTACCGTTGGCGTGGTACTCACCGTGCTGGCGATTTCGCTGGTTTCGGGCTACGGTCTCGCCCGCTTTGAGTTTCCGTATAAGATCGCTGTTGCACGGTTTTTGCTGCTGGGTTATATGTTCAGTCCGATCGTGCTCTCGATTCCGCTGTATCTCATCTGGGATCGGCTCGGGCTGTTGAACTCGTATCTCGGATTGATACTGACGCTGAGTGCAATCTCGATGCCGTTTTCGGTCTGGCTGATGTGGAAGTACATTCAGACGATTCCGGAGTCGGTAGAGGCGTCCGCATGGGTGGCCGGCGCGCCTCGCTGGCGGGCGTTTGTCGACATCGTGGTCCCACAGACAAAGCCGGCGATGATCGCCAACGCAATCTTCGCGTTTGCGATCGCGTGGGGTGATTTCACGTTCGCGTACGTGTTGATGCCGAGCAACGATGCCACCACGTTTCCGGCCGGACTGTTTCGGTTGCTTGGCTCACAGTGGGACGCGAGCTGGGCGGAGTTCATGGCGATGAGTCTCATGCTCACGCTGCCCCCGCTCGTGTTCGCATTCTTCCTTCAGTCATATTTGCTGAAGGGATTCAAAATCAGGGCGCTATGACGCGAGTACCATCCATAACGACGATACACAACAAATGGTTTCGATAACACTCGACGATGTGACAAAGGAGTACGGCTCACTGACTGCAGTTGATGATCTCAGCCTCACGATCGAGGACGGCGAGTTCGTCTCGCTCGTCGGGCCCTCGGGCTGTGGCAAGACCACGACGCTCAGAATGGTTGCGGGCCTGGAGTCCGTCACGAGCGGCCAGATCCGGTATGGCGACCGGACCGTCACCACCGCACCGGTGCAACAGCGGGGGGTGGCGCTGTTGTTCCAGGACATCGCGCTCTACCCACACATGACGGTCGAAGAAAACATTGCATATCCGCTGAAACTCGCCGGCATCGATGGGAGCGACCGCCACGAACGGGTCGTTGAGACGGCATCGCTGTTGCAGGTCGAAGACCAACTTGCGAAGTATCCCGGGGATCTTTCGGGCGGTCAACAACAGCGCGTGGCGCTCGGTCGATCGATTATCAGAGAGCCGACGTTGTTTCTGTTCGATGAACCGATGAGCGATCTCGACGCGAAGCTCAAACACGAGCTGCGCCCGCTGTTCGCAGAGATTACGGATCAGGTCGGCTGTCCGACGCTGTATGTCACTCACGATCAAGAAGAGGCAATGACGATGTCCGATCGGATCGCGGTGATGAACGACGGTCATCTCGAGCAGATTGACACGCCAGACCGGGTGTACCGACAACCGGACACACAGTTCGTTGGCGAGTTTGTCGGCCGACCCGCAATGGAGTTTTTCGACGTTCGGATCGAGCACGGAGACGACGGATCCGAACTGCTTGCGGGAGAAAATCTCACGCTGGCACACGATGGGCTGAACGGCTACGACGGCGACGACCTGCGCGTCGGCATCAGACCACAACATCTCCGGGTAACAGAACGGAACTCCAGTGGCATTCCCGCCACACACGTGTTTGACGAAACGCTCGGTGACCGGACCCACAGCCTGTTCGAGACTCCACTGGGTCGCGTGACCGTCGAGACGCCGGCCGACTTCCGCGGAAGTCAGACGGAGTACTCCATCGAGATCGACGTAGAGAAGCTCTCGCTGTACGATCCTGCGAGTGGCATTCGAATCGGCTAATCGATTCAATCAGTTCGATCTCTAGTATTTACACGACTGATCGAAACACTTATGCTCCAGTTACCAACACTGGAGGTGTATGACACGATACCAACCAACACGCCGTGGCGTGTTGCGAGCCACGGGACTGGCCACCGCGACGGCCATCGCCGGTTGTCTTGGAATGGACAGCGGTGGCACGAACGATGAATCAAGCGACGGCGATATCCACATCCTGACGGATCTCACCGGCGAGCAGTGGGAGTCCTACTGGGAGGACGAACTCATCGCCGGATTCGAATCGTCGTCCGACGCGTCGGTGTCGGTGGAGTACGCCGGCATGCAAGGCCAGGGTGGCCAGCGCCTGGCAACGTTGTTGCAGTCGAATACGCCACCGGAATGCTATCACGCGACCCAGACGGAAATTGGCGACCTGTTCAATCAGGGGCTGACGCAGCCGGTTGATTCGGTGATCGATGAGTTAGAATCCACCTGGGGTGAGACGCTGTTCAAATACACGATGCAGCCGTTCAACGGCGATCGCGCCGATGAGATGCACATGATCCCCAACGGGATCTACGTGGGCGGTGTGTTCAACTATCGCAAGGACATCTACGAAAAACTCGGTCTCTCGGTTCCCAAAACCTGGCAAGGTCTCGTGGACAACGCCAAAGCGATCCACGAATCCGATGAAGTGGAGGCGGCCGGCTTTGGGGTAGCTGGAACGCCGGCTGGCAAGTCCGGATCGGACTTTTCGAACTGGCTGTACAACGCCGGCGGTCAGACCTGGAAATCTGCGGGCGAGTCGATCGAACTCGCGTTCGAAAAAGAGCACGTGATGGCCGTCCTCGAGGTGCTCCAGGAGCTTGCGAACTACTCGCCGGACCCATCCAGTCTCTCGTGGGCGAAGACGGTCGAGTACTGGGCCGGTGGCCGCATTGCGCAGTGTTTCATGAACAACGCCTGGCTCTGTGGACCGGCGTATGCGGCTGGAGCGACCGACATTGCGCGCAACACGGAACAGGCGTTGATTCCCGTTCGTGAGGGGGCCGATCCCATCACACGGGGCTGGATTCTCGCCAACGGAACCCCCATCATCGAGGGATCGAGCAATCCCGAGGGTGCAAAGGAGTTCAACAAGCACATGTTTGGTGAAGAACATATGGTACCAGTGTCGTTGCTCGAGCCGATGCGGTTCATCCCGCCGTATGCGGACGTGATGGACGCTGATGCGTATCGGAACGCAGAGATCTTCCAGGCCGAGGATGGTGTCTTCCTCGAGAAAAACGAGAAAATCGCAACCGAGATCGTCCCGGAACTCGAGAGTCCCGACCTGCCGAGCTCACCCGAGACCTTGCACGTGGGAACGACCTACATTCAGGATCAGATGGTTAATCGTGTCCTGATCGAGGGCCAGTCGTCCGAGGCGGCCTACGAATGGGCACTCGATGAGTATGACACCCAGATTTCGAACGCGAAAGAACAGGCCAACTACTGAGGAGCGTCGTCTCGGAGCGAGTCGTGAAGATTTTCCTCGTTGAACGTTGGGAGCACTTCGAGCTCTTTTGTTTCGACGTCATCGAAGGCGTGGCGAGCGATCGACCGGCGGTGGACCTCGTCTGCGCCATCAACGATGCGGAACGAACGAACGTGCTCGTAGAAGTGTGCAAGCGGGAGATCGCGTCCGATGCCACTGCCACCACAGCACTGAATCGCCAGATCGACGATATCGTTGGTGACGTTCGCGGTGAACAGCTTTGCCATTGCTACCTCGATGCGGGCTTCGCTTCGGTCGAGTTCCCGGGCCGCATGGCGAACCATGGTACGGGCCGCGTGGAGTCGCGTTTCGGCATCGGCAATCCGATGGCGCAGTGATCCCTTCTCTGCAAGCGCACTGCCGAACGCGTCCCGTTCTGTCAGATACGCTTTGGCGACATCGAGCGAGCGCTCTGCCATTCCCGAATAGCGCATGCAGTGGGTGAGCCGACCGCCACCGAGTCGCATCTGGGCGATCTGGAACCCCTCGCCAGCCTCACCAAGCGTGTTTTCGACGGGAACGCGCACGTCGTCGTATTCGATCTCTGCGTGGCCAACCGGGAACTCGGTGATCGATTCGTCGCCGAGATGTGGAATGTTCCGGACAACGTTCACACCGTCTGCATCGCTCGGAACGACGATGATCGACGTGCCTGCATACGGATGTGCCTCAAGGTCGGTTCGTGCCATCACCAGCAGAATGTCGGCGTTCATGCCGCCGGTCGTCCACCATTTGTGCCCGTTGAGCACCCACTCGTCGCCATCACGAACGGCGGTGGTTTTGAGCATTTTCGGATCGGAACCACCGCCCTGTCGTGGTTCAGTCATCGAAAAGCCAGAGGAGATGTCACCCTGGACCAGCGGCTTGAGCCAGCGTTCTTTTTGTTCGGACGTGCCGACGGCCTCAAGCGTGTGCATATTCCCTTCGTCGGGCGCATTTGCCCGTATTGCGAGCGCCCCTGTCAGCGTTCTCCCGACCGCTTCGAACGAGGGCAGCATCTCTGAGAACTCCAGTCCCTGGCCGCCGAACTCGGTCGGCACCTGGGGTGCGAACAGGTCGCGGTCTTTGGCTTGCTCCCAGAAGGACTCGATTTCTGCGACCGTGATCGGGTCGGTATCAGCCAGCGCGCGTCGCTCACGCGGGATGACGACCTCGTCCATGAACGTACGAACGCGCGCAGCGACTTCGGTGGCGGTCTCCGAATCGTGATATCGCATATCTCACCAAACGGCTGAACGATAGTAAAACCATCTCACACGAATGCGGTATCGGCTGCTCGGTTGGGAACAGCTAAGGGGCAGCCACACCTGTCCGTATCTATGGCAGACAACGCTGTCGCCGTCATCGGTGGCGGTATTATGGGCAGTGGTATCGCACAGGTACTCGCACGAAACGGGTACGAGGTTCGGGTTCGCGAACTCAACGACGAACTCCTCGAGGCCGCCCGCGAACGGCTTATCTCAGGGAGCTTCGGACTCGATGACGCCGTCGAGGGCGGTTATCTCACCGAGGCAGAACGTGATGCGACGCTCGATCGGCTCACATTCACGACCGATCTTGAGACGGCAACGCAGGACACCGAGTTCGTCATTGAGGCGGTCACCGAGGAACTTTCCATCAAAGGCCAGGTGTTTCGGGCGCTCAACGAGGTGACCGACGACCAGCCGCTGTTTTCAAACACGAGTGGCTTTTCGGTGGCATCGATCGCCAACGCCGTTGACGATCCATCGCGCGTTGCGGTCACGCACTTTTTCAATCCGGTTCCGGTGATGGAACTCGTCGAGATCGTCAAAGCGCCCGAAACTGACCCCGCTGTCGTCGAGCGTGCCGAGGCGCTCGCTGAGGAACTCGGAAAAACGGCGATCGTCGTGGACGACGATCCCGGTTCGTATGGCTTCGTCGCCAATCGGATCTACGGAGCGATGCGCCGTGAAGCCCAGCGCGTTGTCGATGCTGGCGTTGCCACCGAAGAACAGGTAGACACCGCACTCGAGGCAGGCTACAATCTCCCCGTCGGACCGTTTTCGCTGCGCGGTATCGGCGAGGAGTGGGACTGAACTACCGACCGACGAACTCCGGATCGCGATTTTCAGCGAACGCGGCTGCGCCTTCTTCGAAGTCTTCGGTGTTCAACAGCGAGTTGAACTGCTGGCGGTCGTAGCGCCGGCCCTCCTGGCGGGAAGTGTTGACCGCCGTTCGTGCCGATCGCTTGATCGCCTGGACGGCCAGTGGTGCCTGTTCGGCCAGCGACGCGACGAACGAATCGACCGACTCGTCGAACTCCTCGCTGTCGTAGATGCGATTGATGAGTCCCTTTTCGTGCACCCAGTCGGCAGCTACGTGCTCACCGGTCATTGCGAGCTCCATGGCAACGGCCGGGCCACAGAGTTTCGTCACGAACTGCACGCCGCCTGCCCCCGGCAGGAGTCCAAGGTCCACTTCCGGAAAGCCAAACGTCGAGCGATCGCTCGCGAGCCGGAGATCACACGACAGCGCCAGTTCGAACCCACCACCCAGACAGTAGCCGTCGATTTTTGCCACGACTGGCACCGGAAACTCTGGAATGAACTCGTGAGCCCGCCGCTCCGAGCGCTCCCCCTCGTTTGCGCTCGAAAAACCGTTGATGTCTGCACCAGCGCAGAACGCCTTCTCACCAGCTCCCTCGATCACGACCACACGAAGTCCGCGATCGCTCGAATCTCCCTGTGTCTCCAGTGATTTGAGCGCCTCGACGATCTCTGCGGACAACTGCTCGCTCAGCGCGTTGAGCGAATCCGGTCGGTCCAGCGTTATGTGACCGACGCCGGTCTGTGAATCGTACTCGACGGTAACGGTTTCGTACTCCATGGTTCTCGATAGGTGGCGACTGCCAAATAACTGCTCCATTTCGAAACCGGTCACGCGTTTGTGTTCATCCTTTCGCCACCGTGATACAGTGCGCTGATGATCCGGCGTTCGATCCGACGAAGGTGTTGACCGACCATACTCGAACTACAGTTTAGCGTCTCTGATAGCTCCTCGTGGGTGGTCTCCCGTGGAATCCGATAGTAACCGGCCTCGATCGCCGCCTCGAGAACGTCTTGCTGTCTCTGTGTGAGCACACCAGCGTATCGAGTCGATGCTGGATCATGCCGGTAAACGCGGTTGATTCCGACTGTTGCGATCGTACGCGTCTCCTGAATCCGTTGGTGGAGCTCTGCCCGCGGGCCAATTTCAGTGAGCTCGATTCGAAACGGATCGTGGTTTACGTAGTGGATCGGGAACACAACTGTAACGCCGTACGATCGATGAATCCGGAGAAGATCATCGAGTGGTGTATCCGGGATGAATCTGATCTGGGCAACGAGCGGGTCGGATTCTTCACTCACAGCAAATTCCAGGACTTTTCCAGATCCATCGTTCAGACACCGTTTGAGTGTCTCGCGATTCCCATCGATCTCGTAGACGATAACGATCGAGTCGTCTGTGAGAAATTCGATCGACTGGATCGTCTTGAGTACGACACCATTTTCGTACAGAATCTGCTCTGCACGATCGAAACGGCCACCGTCCGGCGCGATGGTGTACATTATCTCCCACATTGGTGCTCACCGTTCTGGCACGGGAGTTTCCCGTCTAGTGATACCGTGGCACATTATTGTTGCGTTGTATTTCTCTGTGATAAATTTGATGGGTAGTTTTCTGGTATCTTCACAGAACCGTATTAAAGACGTGGCTATAACCATAATAGAAATTAATTATAATCGTAGCAAATAGTACGTTGCCGCATGAAAAAACAATCCGATCGATCCGACCGACCGAATCGAACGACACTACCGATGACGCGCCGAGGCGTTCTCACCCGAGCAGTTGGGCTGACTGCAGTTGGTGTCGGTGGTTTCAGTGGAATTGCAGCTAGCCAGCCCGTGACGACGGTGGAGGTCTCTGAAGGAATGCTTGGCAATTTCTACACCACCGACGATTTGCCGGTGGTTGATGAGCTACTTGTTTTCGTTCACGGCTGGTTCGGTGATTCGACGGTGGTGAGCCAGACTGCTGATGTCCGCGATTCGATCGAGGACGGCGGCTACGATCCGGACGCAGTGGTTGCGGTCGAATGGCCCGCAACGAACTTTCTCTACACAGACGCAGAGAGCGACACCGAATCGGTTGGCGAAGTCGTAGCAGAACTAATTGAGGACTTTTCGGACGCTGGTGGTGGTAGTATCAGACTCACTGGACATTCGCTCGGCGGCCGTATCGTCTACTGGGCAAGTTCGAAAATCAGTGCGGGGTACACGATTGACACGGTCGGTGCCATGGGCACCGCAGCCGAGGGCTCGAACGTCTGTTTTGGTGGAGACTGGGATGAGGACATCGCCACTGGCGCTGGAACTGTTCGCAACTATCACTCGTTGAACGACACCACTGTCGGCAGTGCGTACGGATTTTTCGGCCAACCAGCGCTCGGCACGGAGGGTGCGGCGTGTTCGGGACCGGGCAACTACACGGATGTCGATGTTACTGGGACCGTCGGGAGCCATCTCGACTATCTGGGTGACACACAGGTCGGTAGCGATTTTGCCGCTGTGGTGCTTTCGGACTGAGCCGACCGAGCGGTCCACGCGATCGACCACCAACTTCATTTTAACTTCTCTCAATATAAACAAAAAGTATTAAAATAATAAATAATAATATATGGGTGGTATGTGGAACAATACCAAAACGAATGAACGGGGGGAATCGAGCAGAAGACGGGTTGGCCGCCGGACGGTGTTGCGGGGAATGGGTGCGGCAATTGTTGCTGGTCCAGTTACAATGGCTCAGTCCACCGCAGCCCAGGCGGTCACGACGATCCGGTTCACAGAACAGTCTGATGGCGTATTCGTTACGGATGGAACGCTTCCAGTCGCTCAAGAGCTGTTCGTCTTCGTTCATGGCTGGTACGGCGATGATTCGGTAGCGAGTCAGGCAGAGTCCATCCTTGGATCCCTCGAGACGGCCGGCTACACCCCAGATGAATCGATCGCCATCGAGTGGCCGGCCAGCAACTGGTGGTATTTCGATGCCGAGGCGGACACCGAGGGGGTTGGAGCAACGCTCGCGTCACTCATTGAGGCCTCGATCGACGACGGCACGACGAACGTTAGGCTCACCGGCCATTCGCTGGGCGGTCGAGTCGTCTACTGGACGGCGGACAAACTCTCAGCTGGGTACACGATATCGACGATCGGCGCGATGGGGACGGCAGCAAACGGTTCGACCGTCTGTTCTGGTGGCGTGTGGCACGAGGGAATCGGCGCGTCGGCTCAAACGGTTCGTAACTACCATTCGCACAACGATTCGACGGTGGGGTCGGCGTACGGCTGGTTCGGCGAACCGGCGCTCGGCACGGAAGGTGCAGACTGTGCCGGGCCGTCGAACTACGCCGACATCGACGTGACGGACACTGTCGGCAGCCACACCGAGTATCTGGGTGACGATCAGGTGGGCAACGATCTGGCGAGCGTCATCGACGCCAGCTGACACCTTCCCGGCGTTTTTTGCCTGTTTCCTGATACCTACGATTGCTCCTTACATGATTATCATGTGATGGATATCACGATCGAACTACTCAACCGGGGCCACATTCGGGCGGACATCAACCATGTCGTGGGTGGCACAGTGATGGGAACGGCGAACGACTCCAACCCCCAGACGATGATGGGTGAGAGTCCGGTGTATAATCTGGTGATTGAACATCCCGAGGCGACGATCCTCTGGGATACAGGCTCACATCCGTCGGCGGGAGACGGCTACTGGCCCCCAGAGCTGTACGCCGCGTTCGAACATTACGACGCCGACGAACACGAACTTGCCTCGGATCTGGCCACGGCCGGCTACGACCTCGCGGAGATCGATGCGGTCGTGATGTCGCATTTACACTTAGACCACGCCGGTGGGCTCTACGAGTTTGCAGGGACGGACGTTCCCATCTACGTCCACGAGGACGAACTGAAATACGCCTACTACAGTGCCAACACCGATGCCGGAAGCGTGGCGTACGTGGCCTCGGATTTCGATCACGATCTGAACTGGGAAATCGTCCATCAGCGATCGGAAACCCACTTCGAAGGGATCGAGTTCGTTCATCTCCCCGGGCACACGCCGGGATTGTTGGGTGTACAGATTACGGTTGACGGGAAGACGCTGATCGTCGCTGGCGATCAGGCGTACGTCCGGGACAACTACGACCAGGAACGTCCAATGAGCACCGGATTGCTCTGGAGCAGTTCGCACTGGTTCGAGAGCCTCCAGCGGCTCAAAGACCGCGAGCGACGCCACAACGCGACTGTCGTCTGTGGACACGACGCGGGTGATGTTGCTCGTTTGCGCGAGGGCATCGGCTCAGAGTAGCGAATCGGCGATGATGTTCTTCTGGATCTCGCTGGTACCTTCGTAGATTTTCGTGATTCGTGCGTCGCGATAGAACCGCTCAACGGGGTGGTCGGTGACGTAGCCGGCCCCGCCGTGAACCTGGATCGCCTCGTCGGCAACGTCGACGGCGTGCTCGCTGGCAAACAGTTTGGCCATCGAAGCATAGCGGGCTCCCTCACGGTCATCACCGTCCATCACGTGTCCGGCAGCCCTGTAGGTGAGCGACCGTGCCGCTTCAACGTTGGTTGCCATCTCGGCGATCTTGTGACTGATCGCCTGATACTCCTTGATGAGCTGTCCCCCCTGTTCGCGTTCTTCTGCGTAGTCAATCGCCGCGTCCAGTGCGGCCTGTGCGGTACCGAGCGCCTGGGCGGCGACATTGGTGCGTCCACCGGCGAAAAAGCTCATCAGCTGGTAGAATCCTTGATCGACCTCGCCGATCACATTGTCGTCGGGCACGCGAACGTCACTGAGCGTGATTTCTGCCAGATCGGAGGCACGAATCCCGAGCTTGTTGTCGATTTTGGAAGCCGAAAAGCCATCCGTCTCGGTCGGCACCAGAAACGCCGTGATGCCGCGATGGCCGGCTTCCGGATCGGTTTTGGCCATCACAACTGCCACATCGGCGACCGTGCCGTTCGTGATCCACATCTTCGAGCCGTTGATGACGAACTCGTCACCGTCCGGTTCGGCACGGGTTTCGATCCCCGCCACGTTCGAGCCGTGCGCTGGCTCTGAAATACACGAACAACTCGCCGACTCGCCCGAAGCGATCTTTGGCAGCCACGTCTCTTTCATCGCCTCGTCACCGAACTGCCGGATCATGCTCGATCCGAATCCACGCGAACCGATGGCGCTGCCAATTCCAGGATCCGCCCGCCAGAGCTCTTCGGTAACGAGCACAGAGCTCAGCATATCCATCCCTGCGCCGCCGTACTCCGTCGGAATCGTGGGTGCAATCAGGTCGTACTGGGCCGCCTGTTCGATCAACTCGCTGGGATAGCGTTTCTCTTCGTCGTGCTCGCGTGCAACCGGACGAATCTCATTTTCGCCAAATTCCCTGACAACGTCACGGATTGCCCGCTGTTCGTCTGTTAGCTGAAACCCCATAGCTACATTCTCGGTCGCCACAAAGAAGTAAGTTCCTTCACGGAGCGTACAGCTCTATTCGTTGCTGGATTGTTCTTTGAGCTCGAACTTCTGGACTTTCCCAGTCGTTGTCCGGGGCAACTCCTCAACGAATTCGATCGTGCGTGGGTGTTTGTACTCCGCGAGCCGGTCAAGACAGAACGATTTCAGCTCGTCTTCGGTCACCTCTCCGGCCGGGACGACGAACGCCGCGACGGTTTCGCCACGGCGCTCATCGTCGATCCCGACGACTGCCACGTCTGCGACGGCCTCGTGCTCGAACAGCAACTCCTCGAGTTCGCGCGGATAAACGTTGTAGCCCGCGGTGTTGATCATGTGCTTTTCGCGATCGACGACGTAGAAAAATCCGTCCTCGTCGTAATAGCCGATATCGCCGGTGTGGAACCAGCGCTTGCCATCGGCCTCGGTGAACACCTCCTCGTTTGCCTCTGGCAGACCAGCGTAGCCTTTCATTACGTTTGGCCCGCTGACGATTAGCTCGCCGGTGAGTCCATCGAGCTCCTGATCGTCGCCGACTGGTCCCTTCTCAACGGGATCGACTTCCTCGAACGACGAATCAACGATCCTGGCAGAGACTCCCTCCAGTGGCTGTCCGATCGAGCCCGGCCGTCTGTTCGAGGGACTGTTCGCGTGAGTGACCGGACTCGTTTCGGTCAGTCCGTACCCTTCGTACAGCTCCACCTCGAACGTCGCTTCGAACCCTTCGAGCACTTCGATCGGGAGGCCCGAGCCACCGGAATTGACAAAGCGAAGCGTGGAGAGATCGTACGCGTCGCTATTTTCGAGCCCGATCATGTCGTTGAACATCGCGGGCACGCCGTGCATCACGGTGATCTGCTCGCGTTCGATGATCGAACAGACGGTGTCGGCGTCCCATTCTGGCACCGGATAGTATGTAGCCCCCTCGAACAGCGTTGCGATCATCGTAATCGTCATGCCGTAGATGTGGAACAACGGCAACACGCCGAGGAATCGGTCGTCTTCGTCGATTCCATCCGGAATCAGTTTCGCGGCTGCGCGCGCATCCCAGCCCAAATTCTTGTGTGTGAGCAAGACGCCCTTGGGCGTTCCCGTGGTCCCACTGGTGTATGGCTGGACTGCCACGTCGTCGTCGTGGCGCTCGATGTGCTCTTCGGCGATGGGCGCGTTGGCGAGCACCGCATTGAGCGCGTCGGCCCCATCTGCGTCGCCAACGCTGAACACGTGCTCAACGCTCGTCTCCTCGACGACGGCGTCAACGTACCCCACCAGATCAGAAAGTGTGACGACGACTGTCGTCTCGCTGTCGGAAAGCAAATGTTCGATCTCTCGTGCTTTGTACTGGGGATTCAACGGCACTACGACGCCTCCCGCGTGGAGCGTGCCGAAAAAGCCAACCACGTACTGGGGAAGGTTTGGCAGATACAGCCCCACCCGATCACCGGGTTCGAAGCCGCGTTCTTTGAGTGCTCCCGAGAACCGACGAACCTGCTCGAAGAACCCCTCGTAGCTGATATCTGTCCCGTCGTAGGAGAGCGCCGTCCGTTCTCCATTTGCTGCCACCGCCGATCGTACGTCATTGATGAGGTTTGTCATTGCCAACCACAGCTATACTGGATAGTGGCGTCTCAAAACGCTTTTGCTATGCGTGCCGTTCGAACACTCCACTGATCGTTCGTCATCGTCGAACAGTTTATGGTGATCGATCGGTAAGTTCGCTCTATGGACACCACCGATGGGTCGTCACACACGCTCGGATCGGTCGAAAAATCCATTGCGGTGCTCGAGACACTCTGGAAGCTCGATGGAGCAGGAGTCACGAGGATAGCCCAGTCACTCGATTTCTCGAAGTCCACCGTTCACGATCACCTTTCGACGCTAGAGCGTAACGGATTCGTGGTGTCGAACGGCGGAACCTACGAGCTCGGGCTTCGGTTTCTCAACTTTGGAGAGTACGTCAAGCGAGCCCAACCGCTCTATGCCGTGGCAAAGCCGGCGGTAACCGAACTCGCCGAACAGACTGGCGAGCGCGTGTTCTGTATGGTCGAACAGCACGGTCTCGCAACGGTCATCTGTCTTGCCGAGGGCGAGCGATCAGTACAGACCGATCTTCGTGTGGGTACCCACTCGTATATGCACTGTTCGGCGGCTGGGAAGGCAATTCTTGCCCATCTGGATCGAGACCGAACCGAAGCGATCCTGGATCGATGGGGACTCAAGAAATTCACTGGGGAGACGATCACCGAGCGGGACCACCTCTACGACGAACTGGAAACTGGACGCGATCGTGGCTGGTTTGTCAATCGGGAAGAGTATAGGCCGGGGGTAACGGCGTTTGGCGTCCCCCTCCGATCGAACGGCGAGGTTACTGGAGCCATCTCGCTTTCTGGGCCTGCAATGCGGCTAGCGGGCGACTGGGAGGACAGAGAACTTCTCACACAGATCAGATCGACCGCGAACGTAATCGAAGTTGATCTTTCGTTTCAATAATTCTCTACGATCGCAGTTCCGGATCGCTCGTGACCATTACAACGGTACATCTGTCACGTGCTGCACCTGACATAGCTGTTCGGCAATACCGAACGTTCGGTGTGCGACCGTGCTCAGGGATCGACGATGGGCGGCTCGTCGTCGTCCATCGACTCCATCGGTTGTTTTCTCTCCAACGCAGCTCTGATGGCGGGTTCGAGTTCCTGGTGCTTTCGGGCTCGATACGCCTCATCGCGCTCGTGGAACGGTTCGAGCACCTCCTCTGCGAACAGTTCGAGCGATGCACAGATGTGCTCATGTCGATTGTTGCCGCCCTGCTGAATGAAGATCACCTGATCGACACCAGCGTCTTCGAGCCCGCGTAGATGTGTTCGCACATCGTCAACAGTTCCGATTGCACCGACTGGTTCGTCAGCTGTACCGTCGAGAATGGCCTCCGCGCCGCCTGCGTCTTCGAACGCCTCCCAGACGTTCGTGCGACCTGGCTGGTGGGCACCCGCTCCGTAGTAGTGAGCGAGTGCGTACTGAAAGAACGCAAAGCCCACAGCACCCCGGTCGATCGCCGTCTGTCGGTCCTCGTGGACGGAAACCCCGGTCACCATCGCGATGTTTGGATTGACGGTGTGGCCGATCGGTGTACACTCGTTTTCGAACGTTTCGTAGTAGGTGTCGACCCACTGTTTCGCATTGTCTGCTGCCGCAAAGTCGAAACATAACGCGCCCATCCCGAGTCGTGCGGCCTGTTTGATCGTCGATCGCGACGAGCAGGCGAGCCACAGCGGCGGATGTGGCGACTGGGCAGGCTTTGGAACGACGTTTCTCGCTGGCATCGAGACGTATTCGCCATCATAGCCAGGATAGGGCTCCATCGTGAGCATGTTCGTCACCTGCTCGGTCGCTTCGCGCCACATCGCTTCTTTTTCGTCACGGGGAATTGCAAAGCCACCAAGCTCGACGTTTGATGAGGACTCTCCAGTTCCAAACTGCACACGGCCGTCGCTCAGCAGATCGAGGGTGCTGATCGTTTCTGCTACGCGCGCGGGATGATTATACGCTGGGGGCATCAGGCGGATGCCGTGGCCGAGTTTGATCTGTTCTGTCCGCTGGGCTGTGGCTCCCAGAAATACGCCAGGTGCAGAAGAGTGGCTGTACTCCTCCAGAAAGTGGTGTTCGACCTCCCATGCGTAGTCGTAGCCAAGGCTGTCGGCGAGTTCGATCTGTTCAAGCGCCTGTTCGAGCAGCCGCTGTTCGTCGCCAGGCTTCCACGGCCGGGGCAACTGGTGTTCGTAGAAGATCCCGAATTGCATGGCTTGTATCCGGACCGGCCGGCGATTGCGTCGCCGGATATCGGTGTACGCATCCATCTCCCGTGAGCTATGTAACGATACTGCGTCCGATACAAGGCCAGTTATGTTATATTCTCCCACCGATACGTTTTACCCTGTGGTACGTGTTAGCTTAGACCGACGTATGACTGAGAACACGTTCGATCCAGCTCCCAGACGCGCCGATAGCGTCGATAGCGACCTTGAGCCGATTCTTTCGGTGATGAACCAGCAGTCGATGGTGCCGATTTCGTCGGTGACCCCCGCACAGGCCCGCGAACAGTTCGAAGCCACTAGTGGGTTCGCCGAGTCCGAATCTGTCCACGAGATCCACGAGTTCGACATTTCGGGACCGGCCGGACCAGTAACGATCCGTGCGTATCGCCCCTCAAGTGCCACGTCCCTTCCGGTGATACTGTATTTCCACGGTGGCGGATTCGTGCTCGGCAGTCTCGACACACACGACGCGCTCTGTTCGGCACTGTCGAATCGGGCAGAGGCGCTCGTTCTGAGCGTCGATTACCGACTGGCTCCGGAGCATCCGTTTCCGGCCGGGCTCCGAGATAGCTATACTGCTTTACAGTGGGCGGCGACACACGCCGAATCGCTCGGTGGCGATCCTGAGACGCTCGTCGTGGCCGGCGACAGTGCTGGTGGTAACCTGGCAGCCGCCTGCTCACTGCTCTCAATCGACCGTGATGGGCCACCAATCGACCGCCAGCTACTGCTCTATCCGCCCGTTGCCAGTGGCGTAGCGGACCCCCACGAGAGCTACGACGAAAACGGCGATGGCTACTTTCTGGAACGCGCGGATATGGAGTGGTTCTCTGCGGCGTACATCCAGGATCCGATTCAGGCCCGCAACGAGTATCTCTCACCCCTGTTAGCGCGCGATCTGTCTGGACTGCCCGCTGCGACGGTCGTCACCGCAGGCTTTGACCCCCTACGAGATGAGGGAATTGCCTATGCGAACCGACTCGCTGGTGCTGGCGTGTCGGTTTCTCACCGTCACTACCCCGCGATGATTCACGGCTTCGTTAGCATGTTTGGGATGGTTGCAACCGCAGAGGACTGTCTTGATTCTATTTCTGAGTCTATTGGTAATAAATAGCCCCGTGAATGCGACGGCACAGCCTAATGTGTCTCGCCCAGAAACACTGCGCTCACTGGTGTCGTCATCGCATGAGCACACCCACATTCGAACGGATCGACGCCGTCCTCGACGGCGACGACACAACGTTTCGTGCGGGTCTTCCAGATATCGTTGAGACGCCTTCGGATGACGCCACACTGGCAACGCTGTTGCTGGACCATCCAACGCTGTACGAGCGTCTCAGCAGTCGGCCCGGGACGATTGACGCCCCTGAGAAACTTGTCGATTCAACTGCATGATGGATGATGTTCGAGCGACCGCCCAGGAACTTACAGAATCCAACTGAGTGAGATCCATCCAATGCCTTCAACACACACCGCCAATCGGCCGCCAGGTCCCCGACGCCTCTCGTGGCTCTCGGTTGCCAGACAGTTCATCGCAGCCGACACCACCACGACGCTCGCCAGCCTACAGCAAGAGTACGGTGACATCGTCCGCGTGTACTTTCGCGGTGAGTCGTATCTTATCTCCGATCCCGGGGCCATTCAGCAGGTGCTCGAAACGAATCAGGGAAACTACCGAAAATCCGACGTTTATGACGACCAGCTCGCCGAGCTGTTCGGTGACGGCTTATTGACCGCCTCCGAGGATCACTGGCGACGACAGCAACGCGTGATTCGGCCGCTGTTTCGCCCTGCTGCGATCCAGACGTTCACCGAGTTAATTCGCGAGGAGACCCACGCGATGGTCGAACGCTGGCACCAACACGACGGACCGATCGATCTGCTTGCAGAGACCGAGCGGGTAACGCTCTCGATCATCGGCAAGGCCATGTTTTCGACGGACATGACACCCCACGCCGAGCGACTCCGGGATGCGCTCGCAACCGTCCGTCGTGAGTTTCGCCGGCAGGTTGGAGGCGTTTCGCTTTCCGTTCCACGGTGGGTGCCGACCCAACACAACCGCGAACTCGCCGAAGCAACCGAGTTTCTCGATTCGCTCGTCTACGAACTGATCGAACGGCGCAAACAATCACCAAACGGAGAGGACGATATGCTCGCGCGGCTGCTCGCGGCCAGAACGGATGCGGGCGAATCGCTCTCCGATGAGCAGATCCGAGACGAACTCATCACCTTTCTTTTGGCCGGTCATGAGACGACTGCCACTGCGCTTGCCTGGTGCTGGTATTTACTCTGTCACCATCCATCGATTCACCGCGAACTCTATGAGTGGACGCAATCGACCGACTGGCTCACAGCGGACACCCCTTCGGTCGATGAATCGACGCTCGCCAAACACTGCGTCCAGGAAGCAATGCGAATCTATCCACCAGTGCCGGTGATCAGCCGTGAACTGCGCTCGCCCGATCGACTCTGTGGATATACGCTCCCGGCCGGGAGCGACGTGCTGTTGAGCCAGTTCCTGATGCATCGCCACGAGGATCTCTGGGATGACCCACTCGTGTATCGGCCAGCACGGTTTGCGGGCCCGTCCGATCGACCGACCTACAGCTATTTCCCCTTCGGTGGGGGCGCTCGGATGTGTATTGGCCGACAGTTCGCGCTGTATGAGGCACAGCTCATCCTCGGTCTGGCTGTTAGTGCATGCCGGCTCACGCTCGAATCGCCAATGTACGACTCATTCGATGCGATCGAGCGAGAATCTGCCGTGACGATGCAACCACGTCCGACGATTCTCACCAGCGTCGACTCCTGGGAGTGAAGATTTCCGATCGAATCCCACCTGCAGTGCTTTTCGGAAATTCCTGTGTTTCGCTTTTTCATCTTGTTATTCTGCCATACGTACGCCGGTACGGAGATTCCAATTCGAATGATAGCAATTCAGATAATAAATAGTAAAATTTGTTCCGCACAGTTGATCCATCCATTCAGTCGAGTTCGGCTGCTACCATCTAATATGTGAGGATTTCACAAGATATCTCATACTGAGCTCTATTACCGTTGGCATCACTACCGATATCAGAATTAACTTCAAAGAGCAATAAAATAATCACTATTAATATACTTTTCAATGAGGGATCTGGAATATAGTGGTGATATTTACCATTTTGCAAAATATTGTCACATCCAATCAACTATGTGTGAAACCCATACCGTCTAGATTCTGAAATAATCCGCTGGGATAGGTGGCGAAGTGATCATCTGGGAATTTTTCACTTGGTTTTGGCCCGAAGATACGGTTCGGATTGGGAGAGCTGGGCCTTTGATTCGAAATACTGTGGAGCTGTCCTACTCACCGGATTCGACGTCACGGGCCTTTGCTCTGAGCCAGACTCGTGTCGCGGTGTCAGGGACTGAAACCGAATGTGTATTCACTGCCAGCGTGGGATAGCCCCCGACAGCCGTTTGGCTGTCGATATAACTATCAACCCCATTTCGAATGTTCTCGATGATCCGACGGTCGTGTTCCGTTCGATCGGCAGGCCGAGCGCCAGCGTTCGAGAGATTGTGCGTGATCGTTCGACCGGCACCGACCCGTTCGAGCCCGTCTGGCCACAACGGGCGCTCGCCAACCTGCGTGACGTTCGAGTCCACCATTGGAACGTCACCGTTCGTGTAGTTATCCGCCAGATGGGCGATTGCCGTTTCGACATCGTCTTCTGCGAAGACGTTCGCCGATTCCGATCTCGGATCGAGATAGACGTTCCCCTCGATCGCAGCGGTAGTATCGGGGTCGAGCCACGTACCATCGTCATAGTTGTGGACGAGATTGTTAATGACGACGCTGTCTGTGTCCGCTTTCAACCGCGGGTGCCGATCCGTGTTTTGCGACCAGACGTTTCCGAGCAGGGCCACGTTCGTGGCTCCATTTCCGATGAGCGATCCGTAGCCGTGCGATCCCTTGGGATGCACGGAATCGTGTAGCGCTTCGGCGATCAGACAGTTTGAAACCGTCGTGTTGGTCGTGTCATAGCCAACCGAGAGCACCTCATCGACGCTCCAGCTTGCCGACACGTGATCGATTACGTTGTTCGCAGTTCCGTCGGCCGTGTTGATCGCATCGAGCGCCCATCCCTCGGTCGGTTCCTCGAGACCGTTGTCACCGAGACGGACGCGAAGGTGTTGTACCACACAGTCGTTTGCAGCGATCGTGAGCCGCCCCCTGATCAACGTGACTCCCGGTGAAGGGGCCGTTTGTCCGGCAAGATAGAGGTTGTCCGTCGCAACGACGAGATCCCGGCCTTCGAGATCGACCGTTCCACTCGTCTCAAAGACGACGAGTCGTGGACCGTCGACATTCAGCGCCGCCACTAACTGCCGTCTGGATGGCTCCCGAATTGTGATCACGGGGGTTGAATCGTCGAGCCAGGGGGCAGCCTCCGCAAATCCATCACCGGGACCGAACTGTGAGCTGCTGTTTGGCCCAGCATGGGGCGGTGGCCCACGGCCACTTCCCTTCGCTTCGGTGCTGAACACGGTCGTTGTCCCAACGGCGGTGTCTCCGTCGCTCGTCTCAGTGGTGGCTCTAATTTCGTAGTAGCGTCGACTGCTCAGTCCCGTAACTGTGGCGCTGAACGAGCCCGGCTCATCAAGCGTGTGCGTCTCCGTGGTCGTCCACTCCTCGGTTGGAACTTCTCGGTACTCGAAGCGACACACTGCCGTGTTGGCCGCTCCAAGATCGGTCACGTCTCCATTAATCGTCGCAGTATCCGTCCCTACTGAACTGATGTCGCCGGTCCTCACGAGTGGAACGCCTGCCTGCGTGTCGACGCGACCAGCAACCTCCACGGGGCCGATATCCTGACTCGTGTCGGGATCGATCCCCGAAAGCTTCTGGAAGGTCGCCGTACACAGCTGTCCAGTCGCGTGGCTCGTGACTGCCAACCCAACCGGAACGGTCTCTGGGAGGGTGATATCGTCCGGGCCAAGTCGTTCGATGAGTGTCCAATCACCGCGATCATTCGCGTGATACGTTTTGATCGTATCGCCCGTGCGGACCAGCCGGAGCCAGTCTGCTTGTGTCCCACCAACACTATCCGTATCGGCTCCCACCGATGGTCGGTACTGCATTGACGCTTCACCGTTCGATCGTCGGCGAACCAGGACGTTGGCTGCCTGGGGGTCTGTCGACTCCCTGACCATTAATCCTGCTTTCGCCCAGCTATCCGTGTTCTCGACGCCGGTGTTTTGCACGACAACGTCGAAGTCACCACTGACGGTTTCGTAGTAGTAGTGGAAGGCGTCTGCAGTACCCCAGATGTCATCTCCGCCTCCATCGAGTGTGATAACTGTTGCTGCTGCGCTGGGATCACTGAGTGCACCGACAGATACTGTCCCGAAACTTCCCACCCCAACCGCTCGAAGAAATGTACGTCTGTTGAATCTCATTGCTTCCGTAACCGTTCTACAAACAGCTACCAATAATTAATAAATATATTTAAAAGTATCTTTCATATTTGTATCTATTATAAATACATTTTGACCGTCGCACCGGGCTCCCGTTTTGCTGGGCCGAACAGTGATGGCGGTCGGTCGGGTGTAGTTCGAACAGTTCCTTTCACAGATCGATGGGACTACCACCAGTAAAAATCGCACTGTTGCGTTCGATGTTCCTGAGCTATCGTTCCGATTTTCGTTGGGGAGGGTTTCAATTCATTACACTGGTACGGATGTAACGTTACGGTTCCCCTCTGGGGGACAGACTGAACCACACATTCTTGAGGTGGCCCCCAGATCGGGCGGTGCCCGTCCGTAACTCGTTACGCTGGATTACCACTCCTGGGATGGGATCAATCCGATTCGACCTTTCCCGACTCAGTGCGATTGAAGGGACCGACTTCCGTGGCAACGCTCGCGATTGCCGGTCTGAACGCCCAGGCGGCCAGTCCGAGAATCGGGAGCATCGACGTGGCGACGACTGCGTATCCCATATGATAGCTTCCAAAAACCGCTGACGAAAACGCGACCGGATACACCATTCCACCAATCGTCCCCACGCCACCAACCACTCCTGCGACCGTTCCGGAGTTGTTTGGGAACATCGCCGGTGCTTGCGCAAAGATCGACCCCTCGGCGAACGCACAGCCCACGCCGACCAGAAAGCCTGCTCCCACGGCGAGCAGTACGTCACCGGACTGGCCTGCCAGGGTCATGACACCAAGCATGCAGACGATGAAACACAGCGACACGAACGTCCACTGTTCGCGATGCCGACCGGGAAACAGCGGTATAATGTCACGCTGTGTTCTGGCGAGCGTGTCGCTGATATACCCGCCGATGGGCCGGAGCAGTCCCGAGGCAATCGAGAACGTCGCTGCAAACGAACTCGCCAGCACGAGATCGTCCGTTCCGAACGCTGTTCGATAGTACGTTGCCAGCCAGCCGTTCATTGCCAGTTCCAGCCCGAAGCTCATCAGATATCCGCACGCGAGCACGAGCGTTCCATAGCGAGTGGCGGTGTGAATCCAGTCGGTTGCGCTGGCGTTTGCGCGCGTTTCGCTCCGACGCTCTTCGGAGCTGGCAGCCTCACCAAGGACGTAGTAGACAATGCCGAGCAGTATCGACAGCACGCCGGTGTAGAAAAAGACAGCCCGCCAGTTGCTCGCGAACAGTGGACCACTCCAGTCAGCCGGAAACAAACGAGGCAACAACAATGCGCCCGCAGCCGCACCTGCGTTTCCAATCCCGGCATAGATTCCTTCTGCTGTGCCGAGTTCATCGTCGTCAAACCACTCCGAAACGTGTTGAATCCCGACCACGAAGGTGATTCCGGCGGTTGAAACGACCATCCGCTCGATGAAAAACACCGTGTAGGAGTTGGCAACGGCACTCGCCATCGAAAACAGACCAACGTAACCGAGCACGATGGCGAACACCGTTGGTGCGCCGTACCGGTCGGACAGCCAGCCGGTCAGAATTCGACCGAACGGTGCGAGCCAGATGGCAGCACTCGAGAGTATCCCGACCTCGGCAACCGACAGGCCGAACTCCTGGCTAATCGGTCCGGTGAACGGAGCGAACGAAAACCAGACCAGAAACGAGACGTTGAACGACACCGTCGCGAGCACGAGCGTTCGCCGTTTTGTCATCTTCATTGCTCCCATCTCACACCCCCGTTGTCACATCCTCCGGTAGCAATCTTCGAGCAGGCTACTGCCCCCAGTTCATCCCACGTGTTTGAACACATTATGACTGTATTTCAGTATAGTTGGTCGAGTATTAATTGCTATCATTGAAATTCACGAACTAATACGTGAAATTCTTCGCTAGATCTTCTATTTTAATATGTGGTTAGTCAATACAAACACGTAAATGTACGATTTCTGGCGTCAATTCACGACAACAATCGAATTTGACCGGTGGAATGTGTGCATCGATAGTTGTAGTTGATTGTCAGTGGATTATCATGAATGTGGCCTTGATCGTGTGTCCAGACAATACAGTTAAGTGATGTTTGACTGTAGTAAACACACATGAAAATTGTGTCTGTTGAGGGATACGCACTGTCCTCTCCGATCGAACCGGTCCAGGAGCGATATTTCCACGGTGGGACGCGTCGACTCCACAAGCGCGATGTCGTGCTGGTAGTCATCGAGACAGCCGACGGCGAACGAGGGGTCGCAACGGCTGGAGCGAGCAGTTCGGCGATGCGCGAGTTTTTCGACGACGCTTCGCAAGCGACGTTCGCCACACTGCTCAACGGGCCGGTGGCCGATGTCCTCGAAGGAAAGACCGTCTCCTCGATCGAATCGCTGCCCGGATTGCTCACCGAGGCGTCGCTTCCGGATCATCTCCACCACGAAGCGGTGGCCGCCCTGGAGGTTGCGCTGTTCGACTGTCGTGGTCGCGAGCTCGGTGCGCCAATCCATTCGTTGCTCGCCGACCGAAGCAGCTGTTCATCGACCCGATCGATGGAGCTCTACGCCAGCGCCGGCATGTATATGGAACCTGAGGGGTACGCCCGGCAGGCAGCACAGCTTGAGTCGGTCGGCTTTGCTGGGTATAAATACCGGCCGGGGATCGGACCGGACGATGATCGGCGGACGATCGATCTGCTTGCCGAGACAGTCGAGGAGATGGCGATCCAGCTCGATGGCCACACCTGGTGGAAGATCGAATCCGGGTACGATCGCGAGACCATCCGGGAACTCACAGAGTATGCGGCCGAACGCGGGGCTCTCTGGGTCGAAGAACCCGTCGCTCCCGACGATTACGATGGCTATCGGTCACTCGCCTCGACCGGTGTGCCACTGGCAGGCGGTGAGAGCGAGCCCGCACCGTCGGGCCTGTGCGAGCTCGTTCGAACTGGCGCTATCGAGTACTGTCAGGGCGACGTTCGCCACCACGGCTATCTGGGCTGTCTTCAGGCGATCGAAGCCTGTCGAACTGCCGGAATTGCGTTCGTTCCGCACAATTTCGGTACCTGGCTCGGTCTCGTTGCGAACGCACATCTGGTTGCCGGGACGCCTGGGTCGCAGTTGCTGGAGTATCCAGTCTTCGATGGCGATCCAGCGGTGTTCGACGCCGGCTTAGACACCGCGGCCGGAATGTATCCGTTCGATTTGGCGTTCGACATCATCGAAGAGACGCTCTCGATCGATGACGGTACGTTTCGGGTTCCTGATGGACCGGGACTCGGCGTCACTGTCGATCTGGACGTGATTGAGGAGTATCCGTTTCAGGAGGGTCCCTGGACTGAGTTTTCCTACGACGAACAATAACGGATCAGAACTACCCCACAAGGCGTCCGATAGCCATTCCTGTTGGTCTGTAGCCCCCGTTGAGCGATCGCGTTCTGCACACCCGAACGGCTCGACACCACAGATCGGTGGCGTGTGATCCCGTCATTTTTGACCCTCACGAGTCGTCGTCATCGCCTGTGTTCCTGTTACGAACGTACACTCGTAATGAGTTACCTGAAATAATTGTAGCTGACCACCACAGGGCTCCATTTGCTAGCGCCAATCCACATTATCGCGGTTCGTATGTCATTGTCAAACCATGCTATGGATGTGACCTGGCTGTACGGTCGCGAAGTCGGCGTCCACGGACCGTTCCACAGTCGTGTGTCGTTTTGCGAGCGTCGAACGACGTTCAGCGTGGATTCATCATTCACCAGCGGGGATGGTTTTTTATACGTGGGATCGAAGAATGGACCGTGATGAGTAATGGATCGACTACTCCAGCCGTTGCGTGGGAGCAGCTATCGTATTCCGCAATTCGTGACTGTGGTGAACGCTCCGGTTCCATCCTCGTGGTTCCGATTGGGAGCATCGAACAACACGGCACCCATCTTCCGGTCGGAACCGACACACTCCTCGTTGATGCTGTTGGGGCTGCTGGAGCAGAGCGACTTTCTGACTCGATACCGCTTCTCGTAACACCACCGATCTGGACGGGGTTTTCTCCACATCACATGTCGTTCGGTGGAACGATCACGCTCGAACACTCACACATGATGTGCCTCCTTGAGGACGTTTGTGCGAGTGCACTCGAGAACGGCTTCGACGCACTCGTCTTGCTCAACGGTCATGGTGGAAACATGCCGGTGATTGACAGTCTCGTCAGCACTGTAGGCGTCTCGAACCCCGACACACAGATACTTGGCACGACCTACTTCACCCTCGTAAAAGACGCAATTGGCGACGTGAGAGAAAGCGAGATAGGCGGGATGGCACACGGAGGTGAGTTCGAAACCTCGTTGATGATGCATCTGTATCCCGAGTTGGTCGGAGACAATCCCGAGGGCACTATGATGGACGAACCGTACGAGGAGGCCGGACAGGATCTCCATGATGGCGGAGTACTAAGCGTCTATCGGGGCTTTGAGGAGTATTCTCGTTCTGGTGCGATCGGTGCACCAGAGTTGGCGAACGAGAAAAAGGGAAAAATAATGTTCGAGCGAATAATTGATGAATTCAGTTCGCTCCTGGCCGATGTCCACGAGGAAAATCGGTGACTTGATCGGGATCTGTCTCAATTTCGGTGCTATTCAGTTGGTTATCCTCCCATTTCAATTCACCACAAGTTATAAAACATATTGTTCCAATATGGTGGTGTCACGTGAGAGAACTGCTGGTGGGTCACGGGGATGTTGGTGACTCTTCCAGCCTCTGGTAACTCACGGTCAACCCTCGATAATGACAGCAAACAGACGAAATTTCCTGAAAGTAGTGGGACTGGGGTTCGCAAGCTCCGCGTTTGGTGCCCAGTCAGCGAACGCAGCCACCCCGTCAACGGCGACGATCGAGTCATCAGATCTGTCGGTGACGGTAGCAACCGATTTCCCACGGATCATCGAGTACGCACACACTCCAACGGGTGGCCTGTTGTATGGCACCAGTGCATCTCTTTCGACTCTACTGATCGACGGCACCGAGTATACGCCGTCAGTCAGCTCAACCGTCCGGGACGGTGCAATCGAGTACCGACTCGCCGTTCCTTCGATTGCGGTGACGATCGATTGCTCGATTCGTGTGTCGGGATCGATCGTTGCGTTCACCGTCACTGACATCCAGGAGGGGGGCTCGAGAATGGTCCACACGCTCGAAATCCCCGAGCACAACCTGGTTTCTGTTCGTGATTCACAACCGGATGCGACGCTGGCTGCCACGGATTTCAGCGTGGATGGCTCGAAAAATGGGGATTACGTCGTGTCCGTGGCGGATGGCTCCGTTCAATCCTCACCGGATGGCTCGCCGTACGCGTTCGTTTCGACCGACACAGTCGCCGCAGGCGTAGAGACAAACGCATTCGGGCCGCTCCAGAACGACGAAGGCCAGGACCCCGACCGGCTGGCGGTACAGACCGTCGATAGTGGATCATACAAACGAACTGGCATCTGGTCTCAGCCCTGGCGGTATCGAGAGTCAGATACCGACGACATCGTCGAGCTGCCGTGGGCGAAGGTAGCCATAGCGGGCGATAAAAACGGCGATGGGACCGTGAACTGGCAGGATGGCGCGATCGCGTTTCGGGAGATCATGTACAACCCACCCGGCGTCGAGGAGACGAAAAAACGCGTCGCACAGTACATCACCCACAACTTCGGTTCGACAGCGACGACGCCGTTTCTGGCTGCGCTCGACGGTGTGAAACGTGCGTATCTGGTGACCGACGGCCTCGGTCAGTTCATCGAGCTGAAGGGCTATCAGTCTGAGGGCCACGATTCTGCTCATCCAGATTACGGTGGAAACTACAACCGCCGTGCCGGGGGCCGTGAGGATCTGCGAACGCTCATTCAGCGTGGTGAGGCGTTCAACGCTGAGTTTGGCGTGCATCTCAATGCCACTGAGTCCTATCCAGAAGCCACTGGGTTCGACGGCGATCTCGTTGATTTCGACAGCGAAGGCTGGCGCTGGCTCGATCAGAGCTACTACAACGACCACCACTACGATCTCACGTCGGGCCGACTTCAGCGCCGGCTCGAACAGTTGCGCTCTGAAGTGCCAGAGGAGAATCTTTCGTTCATCTATCTGGATGTGTACTACGCAAACGGGTGGAACGCCTACAAGACGGCGACCTTGATGCACGATCTTGGGTGGGATACCACCACCGAGTTCCCACAAACCTGGGAGCGATTTTCTGTCTGGTCACACTGGGCGACCGATATCGACTACGGGCCGGACTCCAGCCGTGGAATTAACAGCACAATAATCCGGTTTAT
The DNA here is from genome assembly GCA_027563145.1 of Halocatena halophila. Lineage (GTDB taxonomy): Archaea > Halobacteriota > Halobacteria > Halobacteriales > Haloarculaceae > Halocatena > Halocatena halophila. The sequence continues at coordinate 645,161 of CP071307.1, forward strand.
TCGTTTTCACCAGAAAGACGTGTTCGTCGGCACGGAGTTGCTCCCGGTGCCGGAGATGGTCGGCTGGCAAGGCTGGTCCGGAGAACACGACTTTACCCAGTTTGTCGAGACCGTCTTCGATCGGAATCTCCCGATCAAGTTCTTAAAACACCACGAAATCGTCCGCTGGACGGACGACACGGTGACGTTTACCGACGATGTCGAGCTTTCGAACGCCAGCGGTCGGCGAACGATCACCCGGAACGATCGGACCGTTTACGACGACGGTGCGTATCTGCTGCAGTGGTCTGCGAACGATGGCCAGAACCAACGGCTCTATCACTGGAATCCGGACGGAGGCGAAACGACCTGGGAACTGCCAGCGCCACCGTGGCGGAACAAACGATGGCTTGAGTGCTATAAACTTACGGACACCGGTCGAGTCCATGAGACTACTCTACAACCATCGAACGGTTCGGTCACGATTGATGCCGAGGCGGGGACGCCGTATGTCGTTTACTGCTCACGGAAAGGTGGAAATCCAGACAAGTGATGTTTGCCACCAACGCTCGATGATCCCCAATGGGGCGAAAGCACGCCGCTCTCGGATCCAAACTTTGCGAGTGGCTCGCTGGAATCGTGGTCGGTGTCGGGTGCGGACGCTATCGCTGCAGTCCAACAAAACGACCGCGGACAGTACGAACTGGTGGTCGAATCTGGGGACTCTGTCACCGTTTCTCAGCGGCTCGCTTCGCTCGATCCGGGAACGTACGCCGCGTCGGTCTGGGTGCAGATCGGTGGAGAAGATGGCGCTGGGAGTCGGCCAGCAACGCTTCGAGTCGACGGCGATGGCGTGCAAGCTACCGATCGGACCGTAACCGATCCACTGCCGGTGAACTACGTGCAGGCCAACCAGAAGGCTGACCGTCGGTTCCAGCGCCTGCGTGTCCTGTTTGACGTTACAGAGCGCACACAGCCGACAGTCTCTCTCCAGACGAGTGCTGGGTCAGTTCGCGTCCAGTACGATGATGTACGGATCGTTCCAACCGAACGGTCCCCCTCGAGCAATCACGATTATTTCCAGGACTTCGAGCACGTTGATGAGGGCTACGCGCCGTTTATCGCTGGACCAGCGGGAGGGACCAGCGACAAACGAATGCACCTCTCCGAGACGAATCGGCCGTGGACCAACGACACGATCAACGGCGACTGGTCGTTTAAGATTGCAGATAAGCGCGATGGTCTCGAGGCCAGAACGTCACCCGGACTGTTGGCGTTCGATGCCAACCGTCGCTACCGTGTGGGGTTCGAGTATAAAGCTGCCAGCGATGGCTATCGAGTACTCGCCGGAAACGATTATACAACGGTTGTGTCACAGACATTGTCCGTCTCAGCTGAGCGGTCAGTCAGCCAACGTCCGTATCCCGATTATGAAACCCAATCGTTCGAAATGGAGTTCGAGACAGGAGTATGTGGTGGCTTCTTCGTTGGCTTTGAATCGGTTGATAGTGGCCATGGAATGCTCGTGATCGATGACTTCTACGTCGATGATCTCGGTCCGGTCGATGATCCGGCTCCTGCGTGTACTGGTCTCGAGGTCGCTTCCGAGAACACGCCACTGTGGCCCAAACACGACAGTCAGCTCACCACAACGTTCACCAACAGGGAGTCCGAGCCGCTTACAAACGTTGCAGTCGCTCTCGAGACCCCTGAGGGCTGGTCGGCGACGGCGACTGATGGCCCAACGCTCGGAACGGTTGGTGCCGGCGAGTCGGTCTTGACGACGTGGACTGTTATGCCAGTGGCGGACCACGCTGACAGCACGCAGTCGGTCACTGGGGTTGCCACCTACGAACTCGACGGTGAGCGCGGCGACCTAGCAACGACGACGGAGCTCACAATTGCTCGCGCGGATATGATTCCGCAGTGGCGGCTGTCGATTCACGACTATGACAGTGCCGATGACGCGACGAACGGGTCGGCGTCGAACGCCATCGACGGCGACAGCGGAACGCTCTGGCACACCGCCTGGTCGCAGGTTGAGCCGGACGATCCGTATCCACACCACATCGCGCTCGATCTCGGTGGAAGCCACCAGGTCGACGGTCTGGTGTATCATCCACGCCCGACGGGAACGACCAACGGTCTGATCGACGAGTATGCGGTGTATGTGAGCACTGATGGGCAGTCCTGGGGCGAGCCCGTTGCAAGCGGGAGCTTCGACGATAGTCGCGATAAACAGCTTATCGAGTGGGGCTCAACGACGGGCAGCTACGTCAAACTAGTTGCAGAAAGCGCCAAAAACGGTGGCCCCTGGGCCGCTGTCGGTGAATTGAACGTGACGGTGAGCGAGTAATCGTCACGTGACAGTTGCGGATTGGGTACAACGGACGGGAACGTTGATGTGTGGACTCACAATAGGGTGTGTATGTCAATTCAAACCGTGGCGGTTACTGGCGGGAACGGCAAGATCGGAAGTGCCATCATCGACGCCTGTAACGACGCTGGCTATCGGACAGTGAATCTCAACCGGGGCAAGCAAAAGACCCGAGTCACCGACGGTGTGATCGATAGAGCCGATCGGTACGTGCAGTCTGACGTGCTTGATCCCGGCAGTGTGTATGCAGCGCTCGCCGAAACGAACGCCGATGCAGTCGTGCACATGGCGTCGATTCCGAACCCGCTCTCGAACGTCTCACACGAAACGTATGAGAGCAACGTAATGGGGTCGTACAACGTGTTATCGGCGGCCATCGAGCTCGCGCTCGAATCGGTGGTGCTTCCCTCTAGCGTCAACGTGATGGGGGGAACGTTCCAGAACGAACCGATGGAGGTTGCCACACTACCGGTTGATGAGACTCATCCCGTGACGCCACGTGATCCGTACGGGACGGCCAAACACGCGATCGAAGTCACTGCGGATGCGTTCGGCCGGCGCGCAGATTCTGAGACGTCGATCGCCTCGCTACGGTTACCGTGGGTCGCGGGTCGAGATGAACTCCTTGAGACGTTCGATGGCGTCGATCGGTCGCTCGATGCGGTTACTGACGACGACGCGCTGTTTGGCCGCGACGATCTCTTCGCGTATATAGAGCGAACTGACGCCGCCCGGCTCGCACTGGCAGCTATTGGTGCACCGTTCGACGATCACGAACGGTTCTGGGGCGTTGCAGACACTACGTCCGTTGCTGTTGAGACCCCGGCGCTCGTTGAAGCGTGCTATCCCAACACCACTGTTGAACGATCGTTCAGTGGCCACAGTGCGCTCGTTTCGACGGCGAAGGCTGCACAGTTGCTCGGATGGGAGCCCACCCATCGGCTTTCGTTCAAGGATCCGTCGTCGCCGGTTGTCGTCTCGGATTGATCGTCTGGTAGATGAACTACGGACCCTCAGGAAATAATGGTGTCGAAACGATACCTTTTCATTTTCTCTAATATATCATATAGGAATAGATGATATTCATATATTTAATAAGTTATTTAATGGTGTTCTTGATCTGCTCAGAGAAGAGCCATACATCGCAGGGATTGCACTTTCTCTATACTATTGAATGGATAATGATCCACAAATATAAATTAATTTGCATAGAATTATTCGGCACGTATCATACTCAGATAATAAGCCGTACGATGGCATTCACCGAACGGCGCGCACGAACGACCCGAACACCGCTGCGAGGATCACCCCACCGACGGCAACGACCGCTATCTTCGACATCGCACGGAAGGTATCGAGATCGCCTGTCATCGCGAGCGAGACGAGAAATACACCAACAAAGAGCACGCCAAAGCCAATTCCTGCAGCGATTCCGCGACCGACGGTTCGTTGGACCAGCGCAACGAGTGCTGCCCCGACGAACACGCCGAACCAGTGTATCCACCCGAGACCAATACCGACCACGACCGCCACCGCGGTTGCGAGCCAGCGCTGTCGCGTCGTCGATCGCAGCTCCTCCAGAGTATTGGGGACGCTCATTGTTCGTCCTCCGTGAACGTCACCGTCGTTTCATCGGGCATCTTGAGTCCAATGTCCGTGTACTCCACGTCGGCCCAGCGTTTGAGTTGATCGTGGTAGTGATCAGACATCGGATTGCCGTTGTTGCCACCTGGGAAGGTCCCCTCCGATGGCCCGTCGGATTTGTCCATCGGACAGATCTGTCGCCAGCTGCTTCCTATGGCAGTATCGCGACGGAAGTTGTTGAGCGATCCTTCCGCGCCGTCGGTTGGTATGGGTGGATACGCCAGCCAGTCCTGCTCCAGTTTGTGTTTGAAATCCGCTGTGTTGAAATCGCCGTACGTTTCCCAGCCCTCCTCTTCGAGTTCCGCGGCCGTTCGCTCGAGTGCTTTTTGAATAGCCACTGGCCTGCCCTCCGGGAACCAGTCCGAGTCAGGATTGAGTGTCACCGTCACCCACTGATCGCCGTAGTACTCCTCAGGATCGCGCCGATCGTCGAGCGCCTCCTCAAGCCGGGGTTTGAACACCACGTCGCGATAGTGTGGAATGAACCGCGAGAAGATCAACGCCGCTCTGGAATCTCGATCCATGTGGTAGTCCCAGTCCGACAGCGCTTCGAGCAGTTCAGCCGCCTTTCCATCGATTTCGTTGCTTGCCGCGAGCATCTTCGGGACGAATATGGCCGCCCGTTCGTCGTGGGTGTCTCGCTGGAGCGATTTCATGAACTCCCGATCGATCGGCTCGCCGGATGTGACGCGCTCGTCGAGACGCTCGTTGAGACGAATTCCTCGAAACGGTGTCGCATACGATGCGGACAGATAGTGGGGGAACGATTCGTCCTCAACGATGCGTTGGTTGGCGGTGCCAAGATACTCGGGATTGATCTCGTGGGGCATCTCCTCAAACGGGATGACACCCCCGTTTTCATCCCACGTCGAGGTTCCATACGGCTTGAACCCGGGCCACTCACCCGCTTTATCCGAGCCGTTGAAGACGCGATTCGCCGCGACTGGTTCGCCATCCGTCTTTCTGATCGGCACTTTACCAACCACCTGATACAGGGTCTCACCGTCACGATTTGCGTACACGAAGTTCAACGACGGCAGATCGAACATCGAGAGCCCCTCGCGAGCCTCCGTGAGACTCTCGCTGCGGAGTAAATTCAGCAGGCCCTCCCCGGTTCGGGTTGCTGTCAGCCCTGTCCAGGCAACCGCGATCGGCTCCTGTAACTCGTCGCCGTCGGACTCGTGGTCAACCACCGGGCCGTGTACCGTCCGTTTTACAGTCACTTCCTGATCGTCACCGTCTGCGACTGGCACCGTTTTCGTCTCGGTGTCGAACGATCGGTACTCATCACCGTATCTGTATTTTCCGTCGTTCGTTTCGTAGCTGTAGAAGTCGATTCCGTCGGTGTATGCGACAGTCACACCCCAGGCACAATGCTCCGTTTCCCCAACGATCGGAAACGGAATGCCAGAGAGGGTGACCCCCCGAACGTGGGTTTTTGGCCCCTTCAGATGCATCTCGTACCACACCGGCGGTGCCAACAACGGAACATGGGGGTCGTTTGCCATCATCGGTGCGCCCGATCGTGTGTGCTGTTTTCCGATGACCCACGAGTTCGATCCGATACCCTGGGGTGATTCGAACGATGATAGCCACTCGGTCAGTCCCGGCGTGACTGCAGTGGGCCGTATGCGATCTGTTGTTCCGTTAGCATTCTCTGACTCGTTGTCATCCAGAATGGTGGCATCGTGGTCGTAGCGATGGGGGGTAGAGCTCATTTGCCACGTCCTCGCCCATCTCAGCTGCGATTGTTGCCTTGCGAAGCGTCCGGAAACTCCCAGTAAACGACCAGGCCGTCTGTTTTTCTGCCAGCATCGTCGCCACGGGGTTCCATGGCTCGGGTTCATAGCCGAGCAAATCGAACTCCGGAGGAAGCGGCCGATCGAGATGTCTATTGACGCCCTCGGCAAACGCCTCCATCAGCGTGGCCGACTCCGTCCCTTTCATCCGCTCCCAGGTCGCCTCAGCTGCAGCCTCGAAGTTCAGCTTCGTGTGGAACCGGTCCTGAGCAACGACCTGCTCGCCAATCACCGCTGCAAGCCGACCACTCATCTGACGACGGACCAGATCCATCATGAACAGCCGGTCGGCCCCCTGTGCGTATCCCGTGGCGAAAAACAACGCAGCCTCAGAATCGGCTTCGATGTGCGGGACACCGCTGTCGTCGTAGCTGATTGTGGCCTGTCCGTACGGGCTCGAGACCGAATCGGGAAGCGATCGATCGCGCGTGTCCCACAGCGATCCGCTGCCTGCAGCGAACCGATCGAGCAGATCACCACCACCGGCCCCCATTCCGACTGCACCGATTGCGGCCAGGCTCCCCAGCACTCGCCGCCGTGTTATCTCTTTATCCATGGCGTTTGGTTTCATTGTTCATTATACAGTCTTTCGATCTATTCTGTGCCACACTCGGATGGCTAGTTCCGTTCGGGTCCCGCGCATTGAAACCGTGATATGTTACTCATATTCGGCCAGCGTACTCATCACAGCATCGAGATCCACATCTCGCCGGCGGAGCTGTCGTTTTCCGAGGGTGAAATATACAAGTCCAATTACACTATAACAAATAAGCATTCCTACGATCGCTGGTGTCTGACTCGCCGTGATCAGGATGAACACGACTGCACTTACCAACGTTCCAAGCGCGAGCAGTTTGAGCGTCCTCGGAGTGAAGGTAACATCTGCGTTTTCCCAGCGTTCTTCGAAGACAGCAGGGAGCTTCCAGAGGGCAACTGCCTTGAGACTCATGGCAAACAACACTGCTACGGCAAGAAACACCGAAAGGACCACCGACGGATTCTCGAGTCCACGCAGGACTACTGGTGCGAGAAAGAGCGGTGGTACGCCAAGCACGAGTAGCGACACGTGTGGCGTCTCGAACCGTGGATGGACGGTGGCTACCGACCGTGGAATCACCTCGTCGCGCGCGGCCCGCATGAGTGTCCGTGAAAAGCCGGTGTACGTCGTGCTGATCGAGGTGAGTCCGCCGACGACAGCACCGATCGCGAGAAACGCTGCCAGTGGTTCGGGCAGGAACGTCCGGCCGGCTTCGACGATAGCACCCTCCACACTAACGAGTTCCGAGTGATGAACCACGCCAACGAGGACGGCTACCATCGTGGCGAACAGTGTCAGTGTGATGGCGGCTGCAAACCCGAGCACCGTCGGAATCGATGTGGTTGGATCTTCGAGCTCTTCTCCGAGCGCAACGATCATCGAAAAGCCGCGCAACGGGAAATACAGCGAGACCACGGAAAGCCCGAACTCGCCGACGCCGTGGGGAAACAGTGGCGTGTAGTTCCCTGGATCGATTGCGAGCGCACCCGGCACGATGAACACTGCCATGCTCACGAGGAGGATGGCCACGAGCACCATCTGGACGCGCGCCACCGGATTGATTCCGACGATGTTCAACACCAGAAATGGTATCAACACCGTGTAGATCAACGCCAGCGTGGGAACATCGACAAAGAGTCCAACGTAGTTCGAAAACCCCACGCCAATGAACAACAACCCGGCCCACACGCCGGGTACGATGATCCACGGAACGAGAAACCCGGCCGATGGACTGACGATCCGTGAAGCGTACACGTAGTTGCCTCCTGCAACCGGAATTGCACTGCCGAGCTGATAATCCATCGCGATTCCAAACCCCAGGGGAACCATTGCCAGAAGAATGGCAAATATGACGCTCGGACCGGCACTGCCAGCAAGTGGTCCAGGGAGGGTGAAGATGCTGATTCCGATGACGTTGCCGACGAGCAGTGCGGTCGCGCCGGCCACCGAGAGGCTGCCGGTCGCTAGCTGTTGGCTGCTGGCTGCCATCGTCAGCGAAACCTCCGTCCCTCACTGGCATACGCCCCGGCCGACGCGTAGATGTTTTTCGACATCAGATCGTCTGCCCGCTCGGCACGGCGCTCGTAAACATCCACAACGACGGTTCGAACCTGCTCGTTGTTTGGGGTAGCCTCGAGCGCGAAGTCTGCGAGATGGCAGGCTCGCCGGAGTTCATCCTCGGCTGTGAGCGTTTCAACCCGATCGAGCACCCTGTCGACTCCGCCTGCGAGTCTGACGATTTCGGCTGCAAGGTCGCCTCGTGGTGCTGGCTTGAGCTCACTTGGGCGCCCCGACCACCAGCCGCCGTAGCGCCGAATCACGTTTCGAACGATGAATTCTCCCGTGTCGTACACCTCCTGGAGCCAGGGCTCGTCTGGCTCTGGAAGCTCGATTTCAGTAACGATATCGACGTGTGGCGGAGCGCCATCGTTGAGCAGTTCGATCGTCCGGTCGACGATGGTATCGAGATACTCTGCGCCTGTTCGTAGCTGCGTTGCGATCGCGTCGGGATCGTCGACGATGGGTTCACCGTGGCCCGGACAGAGCGTGCCTGGCTCTACGGCCAAGATTTTGCGGAGTTCCTCGGCCCATTCGGTGGGATATCGCTGGACCTTCTGGGGATTACCAGCATTCGGTGCAACGGTAATGACGAAATCACCCGAACAGACCACATCCCGTTCTGGACAGTAGAGCCAGGTGTGATCGTCGGTTTCGCCGCGGCCGTGCTGGAGTTCGAACGTGAGTTCGCCCACCTCGACTGTCAAAGCGTCCTCGTAGGTCGTTGTTGGTGGCTGCGCTGGCCAGCCAAATCCTGGTTGCTGACCATCATCCTCGGCCGTCCCACCAAACTGTCGGCTGTTAATCGAATCGTTGTGCCCGGCTGTCAGCTCGTATCGGTCGAACCGATCTTCGATTGCCTCGTGTCCAATCACTGTCGGTGGCTCCTGGTCGTCTTTGAGATACGCCTCGAGTCCGAAGGCATGGTCCATGTGGCCGTGCGTGTAGATTGCCGTGTGGATCGGCGCATCGGTCTTTTCGCGCAGCATGCGTGCGATTTCGCCGGCCACTGCACGAAGCCCAGTATCGACGAGCACGAGACCGGCCTCGGTTTCGAAGGCCGTTACACCGCTGAACGCCGTACAGTGATGGACGCCATCTGCAACCGTCGTGCAGTCGATTGATTCGATGAATGCATCGAGTGCGAACGCGTCCATGCTTGCGTGTGACATGCTTCCACGTTCGTGATTCGAATGGAAATCCTGCTTCCTTCACATAGAAACCAATTTAAGTACGATTCCGTGATTCGTCCTCGACAGTCGGGTGTTCGAACCTATCCTGAACGATCTCGTTGATGAGCGCGTTTTCGATCCGTCGGAGGATGTCCCCGACGTTCGCTTTGGTGCACCCGAGCTGTGTGGCGATGTCATCGTAGGTCGCCTGCCGTGGCTGTTCGTAGTAGCCCTGTTTGTGTGCCATCCGCAACACTTCCCGCTGGCGTTCGCTGAGAGTTGCCACGGTTTCGAGCTGTCCTGGTGCGTACTGGCCGACGCGCTTGATCGTCGTTGCAACGTGTTCTGGTGTCTCTGCGAGTGCTCGCTGGATGTCTTCCTCTCGCCCGATGAGCGAAAGCTCGACGCCCCCGTCATCGTGAAACGTGATCGGACCATCGACCAGCAGTCCGTACGTGGCTGGTGATTTCAACATTCCCGCGACAACCGGTGTCGGTTCGAAATGAATGTAGGCAATGATGTTATCACGTTTCTGTGTTACGCGAAAGTCCGTGGCCGTCTGTGACTTCTCGAGAATTGATCGCACTGTTTCTGGAGCTCCCTCGAGTTCGTAAAGCACCACCGCCGTTCCGTCCGTGAGAATCTGCGACGAGTGGAGCGCAATCGGTGTGACATCGTTGCGTTCGGAGAACGTAGCCCCCAGTGACTGGAACCAGCCGTCCGAATGTTTATGAACGATCGTGGCAAATCTCATACTGGATACACGTGTGAGCGCACCTTGGCGCTTGTGATGGTACTCCAAGCTGGCTGTTAGAGCAGTCGGTCAGGTATGGTCCCGGTTTCGATAACGTGGGGCTCACTCCCTGTTGGAATTCGGTTGACGATCTCTTGACTCGCATAGTTGATCACTACAATTTCGTTATCGCCTCTGACGGGAACGAATGCAAATCGACCGTCGTCCGACGTTTCCACCCAGTACGGGTGTGCTCCGACATCAATTCGCTTGACAACGCTGAGGTCCTCTCGGTTGAGAATTGCCACATACCAGCCAGTCGTTGCCGCAACACAGAGATATTTGCCGTCGCCGGACACGCCGATTCCGTGGTGGGCCGCCTGCATGGGGTATTCTGCGGGATCAGCAGGGACGTGCTCGGTTTTTGGCAACGATTTCGTTCGGATGATCTCACCGCGCGCGATGTCCACCTCGTGGAATCCGTGGAAGTACGACTCCTGGCAGTAACAGTATCGCCCATCTGGAGAAAAAGAAAATGGTCTGATACCTTCATCCAGCGAGACCGTCTGGAGCGGACGCAGTGTGGTGGGGTCGATAAAGGACAGGCGGTGAACGAATGGATCACCGAATGTAGTGTCTGGGAAGATCATGTTGCCCAGACTGCCGTTGACCAGGATTGGGCGGTTGTCAAAGGCTGGGAGCCGTCGGAACTGCACGCCGTGTGGCAGGTTTGGCGCGTAAGCTGCATCAATGATGGCACCAGTTTCTGCGTCGATCACGTCGATCTGGTCGGCAAGGATGTCGGCCGTGTAAATGTATGTTCCGTCAGGGCTGATCGTCTGGTGGTCCGCTCGAAAGCCTGTGAGCGAACGCTCCCATCGTTTTTCCTGGGTTTCGAGATCGATTGCGACCACATCTCCCACGTGTCCACGGGCGATGTACACCGTCCTCCCATCGGGTGAAAGATTGGCGTGTTCCAGATAGTTTTCCCTGGTGAATGCGTTTATCACCGCTCCAATCGTGTGCTCAATCGCGTCCCGAAGGAGATCTTCTTTGGTACCGACCGGATACGCATCAATCGTTAGCAACGGCTCGTAACTGGTTGCATCGGCGATCGTCACCGTTCCGTCCGTCGCATTGCCGCTGAGGAGTACCCGACGACTGACGGTGTCGGCACTAGAACGGCCGAATACGGCAAGCCCTGCCAGCCCTGCAGTCGTTCGTAACACGGTTCGCCGTCGCCACCCGCCATCGCGCTTTCGTTGGTGTGTCGGTGTGATTGTCATGTGTATGAGTCTTGCTATCGTTTCACTATCCTAGGTAGTGGCCATTCGCTTGAACGTTGTCACGGCAGTACACGTCTTTTTACATCAAAAAGAATTAGAATCCAATGCTCACTATCATGTCGATGTGAGGTTCGTGCTGATAATGGCAATACTCAACTGTCAGTCCACACAACGGAACATATGAGGTCGCAGACTGGGTCGTTCACCCAACAACTCATTCAGATGAAACACGTCTGGACATTTATTTTTCAATCAACCCTGTTTATTCTCCTGTTGTTGTTCGGTCTACTCGTGGTTCTCTCTCCCCCATCGCCGAGCTACTACATCACCGTAATCACACTTGCTATCGGTGGGATGCTCTGTCTCTGTTCTGGAGGGCTCGTCTATCTCTCATACGCATACGAATCAGCGTGAGCCGCAGTCATTTGCTGGAGGTTGCGGGTCTTGCGTTATTGAGGTGGTCTCGTTCTCTGCGATCGACGGACTGTCCCAGTACTCGTGGGCGTCTCCAAACGACCGATAGCAGCTCACGCGGTGCGTTTCGCTCGTTGATTGCAACGCTGGTTTGTGATTCGTACAGTGTTCAGTCGCTTTCGGACAACGAGTGTGGAACTGACAGCCACTCGGTGGATTGACTGGATCCGGAATGTCGATCGTTCGGATTGGGGGATCGCCGATCTTCTCGCTGGAATCTAGCTGGGGGGTCGCCCAGCTCAACACTTTCGTGTATGGATGCTGTGGATTGTGTAGTATCTCATCAGGTGTACCAATCTCTACGATTTCTCCTAGATACATGACACCGATTCTCCCCCCGGTTTTCTCGGTCAAATATCTGGCATTGGATATATTATGCGAGATAAACAAAAACGAGGTGTTGAACTGTTCTTGAAGCTCAAGTAAGAGATCCATCGTATCCACCCGTAGCGAAACGTCGAGTGCACTCACTGGCTCGTCGGCAAGAATTAGATCCGGGTTCATCAACAATGCCCGGATGAGCGCAACACGCTGTTGTTCTCCACCCGAAAGCTGGTGTGGATACCGTCCGGCATAGTCCGACGGTGGACTCATTCGAACGCGCTCTAGCATGCCATGAATCCGTGCCTCACGGTCGTTGGGGCTGAGACTCGGTTCGCAGGTTTTTATTGGGACAGAGAGAATGTCTCGCACCGTCTTGTTCGGGTTGAGCGCGCCACCGGGATCCTGGTGAATGATCTGTAACGATCGACGGATCTCCGAAAATGAGAGCGGCCCGGTTCCGTTGTCATTTGTAGCCCAGATGTCTTGCCCACGGTAGTTGACGCTGCCACCGGTCGGTCGCTGGAGGCCGATTGCGGCTTTTCCAAGCGTCGTTTTGCCACACCCGCTCTCGCCGACCAGAGCAACGACATCGTTCGAACCAATCTCGAGAGATACCCCATCGACTGCCTTGACGACCTGGCTTTCCGAAAACAGATTCAGAAGGCCGGCATTGCTCTCGAAGTGCACTTCAACATCCTTGAGCGAAATGAGGGGCGCATCGTCTTTCGGCGCTGGTTCTTCAGGGTTCGTTGAGTTACTGAACAGTGACATCGGTAATGCTGAGTGGAATCTCCTCATCAACGTGCTCTACGTAGTGACACGCCGACTCGTGGGCGTTGCCCGCATCAATCATCGGCGGATCCTCAGTGCGACACCGTTCGTCTGCGAGCTGACACCGTGGGCTGTACGAACAGCCCGTCGGAACGTTCACCGGATCGGGTGCCTCCCCAGGAATCGGCTGCATTTTCTCGATTGGCGTTTCGAGGTTGGGTGTGGAGTTGACGAGCGACCTGGTGTACGGATGGCTCGAATCCAACAGCACATGGTCTGCCGGGCCTGCCTCGATAATCTCAAAGGCGTACATCACGGCCAGCCGGTCGGCCAGATCCGCAACGAGTTCGATGTCGTGGGTGATGAACACCAGCGTGAGATCGTATTCGTCCTGGATCGCATCGAGCAACGCGATGATCGAGCGCTGCATCAACAGATCGAGTGCGGCCGTTGGTTCATCCATTACTAGCACGTCGGGCTTGAGAATCAACGAGAGCGCAATCAGTGCCCGTTGTTTCATTCCACCGGACAGCTCGTGGGGATAGCTCTCGAGCACCCGTTCTGGATCGAGATACAACTCGGAGAGCAGTCGGTTTGCACGGTCCATTCCCGCCCCAACATCGAAGTCGTGGTAGGAAAGCGTCTCGTTGAAGTGTCCACGAATCGACATCGTCGGATTCCACGAGCTGTGAGAGCCCTGAAACACCATGGCGATCGACTCCCACCGCAGTGTTCGAAGCTCCGATGGCGAGAGATCGAGCACTGACACCGTCTCTCCGTCACCGGTGTGATACACTACCTCGCCCGTGAGCTCTCCTGGCGCTTCGATCGCATCAAGCATCGCCGAGGCAAACATCGATTTGCCGCTCCCCGATTCGCCAACGACACCGAGAATTTCACCATCATACACCTCCATCGAAACCGAATCGAGCACTCGCGATTCACCGCGGTCCATTGAAAACGACACCGACGTATCGCGGAGCTCGAGCTTTACGGGAGTGTCATTCGATTCGTTCGGTGTCCGGTATGGTTCTGTGTTAGCCATCAGTTCGCCTCCGGCAGGTCTCTATGGTGTTCGCACTGTCCCGTTCCAAGTCGGCTCCACAGACGGGTCGTTCGACCGCGCTATAACAACGCATCATTGCATAGGGTGTGTTCATCATACTTTAATGTTCGTCACTATCTTTTTATCAGCCACTTATTTCTTGTAGCCATGGTGAACTGTGCACCAATCGTGTGAGCACAATTGTTGTTCAATCGGCCGGCATGCCGGTCGTTTCTTCGCTGGTCGATTCGTGTTTCGCCCGGAGTCTGACGTTGAACAGCCTGTCTGCTGCCTGTGAGAGGATAAATAGCCCATATGAGAGCACTACGATCGTTGCCACCGGGACGATGATCCAGTATCGAAGACTACTGGTGTACAACGCCCCGTTTGAGTAGGCCGTATTGAGTATCACACCCCAGTGTGATCCTACCCTCGGAAGAATCCCGAGAAAATACAGCGCAACCGAGCTAAAGATCACGCGTCGGCCAGCAAGGACGAAGTTGATGAATACGTATGGGAGGATGTTCGGCAAGATATCGTCTTTCAGTATCGTTCGGATCGGAACACCCATCGTTCTAGAGACTTCCACGTAGTACTCACCTCGAATCGTCAGCACCTGCGACCGGATTGATCGTGCGAGCCCGGCCCAGGTGTTTATCGTGACGAGGATGCCGATGAGATAGACGTTTTTTGGTTCGAACATCGTCGCGAGGACGATCACCAGTGGTAGCCCTGGAATCGTGATGAAGACGTCCATCACGGTCGAAAGGATGGTATCGACGCGTCCTCCTTTATATCCCGAGAGCATGCCGACGGTCGTCGCCATCACGGTCGTGAACACCGCACCGGCGAGAATCATCTTCAAGATCGTTGGCGTTCCGTGGACGATCAGGCTCACCAGACTCCGTCCCATGTGGTCTGCACCCAGAATATACTCCATGCTCTGGAACCACACCGCCTCTCGCGGTGCCTGATTCTGGACCGGTTCTGGAATCAGCCAGACACCGACAGTGCCCGCAAGGATGTACGCAAAGACGATGAGCGCGCCCACGATGCCACGCCAGTCGCTGAGCAGTACCCGCGCTGGGGCGAAAACGGACTGTTCGAGCCATCGGGCAATCCGCTCGCGGTCGTTGAGTTCAACGTCCGAGACTGTGGTAAACGGACTGGACCCTTCAGAACGACTCATTCGATTCACCTCCGGTCGAGATTCGTGGATCGATCAGGCCATAGGTCATATCGGCGATGAACACGCCAGTGACGACGGCGAGCGTGATAACCAGAAAACAGCCCATCATCAGTGGATAATCTCGCATGCTAATCGCCTCGAACATGTACTTCCCGATCCCCTGGTAGGTGAAGATTTGCTCTAGCACCACTGCTCCACCGAACATCGTTCCGAGTTTGATCATGAACTGTGTGTACATCGGCAGGATTGCGTTTCGGGCGACGTATCGGTACGTCAGCCGTCGTTCTGGAATGCCTCGCAGTCGGCCGACATGGAGGTAATCCTCGCCAAGAATCTGGATCGCGTTACCTCGCATCTGTAATGCTATGCCTCCAATTCCAGTGATCACGATGGAGATAACTGGCAACGTGGCGTGATAGAGCGCGCTGTATATGAACTCGACCGTGAACCCTGGCTCGATAAACGGGGCGACGCGACCCCGTTTTGGAAACCAGTTCAGCTCGAAGGCCATATACGAGAGCAACAACAGCGCAACGATGTAGTACGGCGTCGAGTTGAGGACGGCAAAGATGCTCGTGAGTCCGGTGTCGAGTCGTCCGGACTCTCGGTAGGCCATAAACGCGCCAATAACGATCGCTCCGACGAACATGATGGTCATCGACAGCACCATCAAAAACAGGGTCCACGGGAGCGCCTCGGCGATGATTGCGCTCACCGGCTCGTCGTTGGCGATCGAGATTCCAAGATCGCCCATCAGGATGTCCGTGATGTAGTTGAAATACTGTACGTGGAGTGGCGCATCCGGTGTGAATCCCAGTGCCTCCCGTGAGGTTTCGAGGACGAGCGTCCGGGTTGTCCCCGTTCCGGCGTTCGCCAGTGCTTGCGCACGGATGTAATCCATCGGTCCCCCTGGCATAAACCGAACCAACCCGAATGAGAGAGTCATCACTACGAACACCGTGATGACAAACTGCATCAGCCGCTTGTACAACCATTTCATGAATTGGTGTGATTGACGCTGATTATTTCTCCGTTGCGGTCAGCTTCCCGAGCTTTGGCAACGTGAGCGGCACCGCGTTGAAGAACGCTTCGTCTGTGGGATCAGGATAGTCCCAGTGGTCGCTGGTCAGATAATCCGTCACCACCCAGAAGTGTGGATTGATCGATGGCACGTCCTGATTGTACACCCAGGTGATCTCGCGGAGCAGCTGTTGGGTTTCCTTCTCGGACGTTGCCGTCACGAGCGAATCGATCTTCCCCTGTAGATTCACCGTCTGCAGGTCTCCGTCCGGGCTTCCGACGGGCATTGGCACCTCCCGTTCCATGGACATCCCGGTCGGCGGGAGCTTCCGTTTGTTGAAGTCGTCCTGTAAGATAGTGTAGTAGTGCATCTGTCCCGATCCGTGCATCGTAACGACCAGCTCGAAGTCGCCATTGTCGATGGCCTGTCCGTATGCAGCGGACGATTTTGTGACGAGTTCGGCGTTGATACCGAACTCGGACAACATCGCTGCAGCGCTCTCACCGACGTCGTCGTACGTTCCAGCGTTCGGGGCGACGATCGGTGCAGAAAGCTCTTCGCCGTCTGGTGTCAGCCACGTACCGTTCTCTCTGGTGAATCCTTCGCCTTTCAGCAGTGTCTCTGCCTTTTTCTGGTTTGGCTCGTAGATCTCGTAGTTTGCTTCGAGGAAGTCGCCACCCACCCACGACTCGACGAGTCCTGGTGGGAGCCCGGTGATCGTTCGTGGTGTCACCGACCAGTCGAGCGCATTCTCGGCCACTTTCTTTCGGTCGATCAGCCAGGCAAAGGCCTTTCGCACGTTCCGATTCGACCACGGCTCTTTTTCGAGATTAAACAGGATACAGCCGCCGCCGGCCGCAGGGAACGGGAACGTCTCGACGTGATCAGGGAACTCCTTTTGGACCTTCTTTGGAACCGGATACCGTTCGACAGCGTCGAGCTCGTCGCTTTTGAGCCCCTGTTGCATCCGCTCGACCTCTTCGACGTATGCGACTTCCACATCGTAGTTGATCGCGTCGCTCGCTGGGTGCCCGTCGTGAGCTACCAGCTTGTACTGCTGGCTCGCAACGTCGTCGATTTTGAACGGACCGTTGCCAATTGGCTCTTCGATCTTCGTGTTGATGAACTCCTCTTTGGCCGCTTTGCCGCCGTTTTCGAGCTTTTTGACGTGCTCTTTGTAGATGCTGGCTGGTGTCGTGAGCGGTCGGATGGCGAGCAATTGCACGAAAAGAATCGACTCGTTGACTGGCGTCGAAGCGAGCGAGAACTCGACGGTCTTCTCGTCCGCCGCAGAAACGCCGGAGAGAGCACTCCAGGTCGGCAGTTCGAGATGCTTTTCGATCGTAAACTGCGTCACAACATCTTTTGCCGTCACATCATCGCCGTTGTGCCATTTGTAGCCGTCTTTCAGTGTCACCGAGGCAGTTTCGCCGTCGATGGACCACTCTTTGGCCATCACCGGGTGCAGATCCGGATGATCGACCGTTTCAGACGGGTCAACCTTGCTGGTGTACGATGGTGCCTTCGCCAGTGGATCGAAGAGATGCTTTCGAACTACCCGGGAGTTTACCTTTTTCCCGTAGTAGTTGTTCCATTGGATCTTCTCCGGGTTGGCCTCGTCGTACATGGTGAGCGTGCCGTCGGCGAGTCCCCCCTCGCCCCCTCCGCCACCATCGTTGGTTACCCCAGCACAGCCGGCGAGTGCCAGCGTTGCACTGGTTCCCATCAACTGGATGGCTTGCCGACGAGAGATCCCCATACTGCCGTCTAGGTCACTGGTGCCATCGGTTGGCATAGATATTTGTTAGACCAGAAGTACATGTAGGTTGTGATATTATTCATCACTTTTTAACTAGAAATAATAGGAAAGTTACTACAATTATTTCATCGGGTAACTACTTTTTGCAGTTGGATATCTAGTTGTTCTATTTCTTTTTGTTGTGGAAAGCCAGTATATTTATCCTTCATCCACCCTCCCTACGTGATATGCCATGGGAGTTCAGACATGTTGCTGGCCCGTTTGAGTTCACTGAAGGACCAACGTGGGATGGAAATGGAATTTTGTTTACAGATATTCCAACGAGTAGAATCCTTCGGTACGTTCCCGACACCGGCAAAACAGAACGGTTCCGTACCGACACGAGAGAAGCCAATGGTCTCAAAATCGGCCCCGATGGGGCGCTGTATGCGTGTCAGGGACCGCCTGGAAAACGCATTGTTCGCTATGTGGACGGGACTGAAACCCCCGTGATCGAAACGTACGACGGAGCCCCGTTCAACAGTCCGAACGATCTGGGATTCGACGATACTGGTCGACTCTGGTTTACCGATCCCCGGTACGGCGAATACGATGCCCTTCCACAGGACTGTCAGGCTGTGTATCGCGCGGATCCCCGATCGAACGGTAGCTGGGAGATAGAACGTGTGGCTTCGGACACGACAAAGCCAAACGGCATCCTGGTCTCGCCTGCTGGCGACACGCTGTACGTCGCTCAGACCGACCCTGCACCGGACGCCCCGATGGAACTCCGTGCGTATCCCATCGAGAACGGCGGCCTCGGGGAGTATCGCGTGCTGTTCGATTTCGGCCCGCATCGCGGTATCGATGGCATGTGCCTCGACGCTGAGGGCAACGTAATAGCCACGGCGGGATCGGACGAGAGCGGTCCGGGACCAATGCTCTACGTGTTTGCCCCATCCGGCCGGGTACTAGAAACCCACCCGTTCCCGGGGTCGTTCCCCACAAACTGCACATTTGGCGGCCCTGACCACCGGACGCTGTTCGTGACGGGTGATGGCTCATTGTACGCAGCACCGACCGACCGACAGGGCTATCGCAGTGATCCGCCGAACCCACGAACGAGCCGAGATTAGCAGCCCAACACAGATATCCACCAATGAACACCGCACTCACAGCCACGGATCGCGTGATAGAACGGATAGAGCAGATTCCAGTCAGGGTGCCGTTTCGTGACGTTCCTGGGCGGAACCTTCGTCGTGAGCTTCCACACTGGAGATATCTCGAACTGTTCGAGCTAGAACTTGCCTGTGGTGCCCTCGGTCATGGCGAGGCGATGCTCTATTACATGAACGGTCCGACAGAGCAAGCGACGATCGACCGTCTTGAGGGAACGGATGTCCTGGACGTTCCGTTCGACGATTCGCTCGGCCCAGGGATTCAAATTGCCGCACTCGATGCAATCGGCCGCGCCGAGTCCGTTCCCATCCATCGGTTACTCGGCGAACAGGTTCATGACTCGACGCCGCTCGCCTGGTGGTGTATCGATATGCCACCGGAAGACTGGGTACACGAGGCCGGCCGTGCGATCGATGCTGGCTACACGACACTGAAGGTGAAAGGAAGACCCTGGTTCGACCTCGAAGCACAGCTGCAGGCGCTTTCGGCGTCTGTCCCCGACTGGTTCGACGTGTCGATTGATTTCAACGCCACGTTGCACACCACCGAGAAAGCACTCGATATACTTCCAACGCTGGAGCAGTTTCCACTCGTCAGCCATTTCGAGACGCCGATCGAACCTGGTGCAACCGAGGAGTACGCCCAGCTTCGAGATGCGCTGTCGACGCCGATTCTGTTACATTACGGACAGATAGACCCATTCGAGGCTATTGTGGCTGACGTCTGCGATGGGCTGTTGTTGAATGCCGCCCCTGGGGCGATTCGCAAGCACGCAACGGTGGCCGCCCAGGCCGATCTTCCTGCCATGATTCAGATCGTGGGCACAGGCATTTCGGCTGCGTTCTCGCTTCACTGTGGCGGCGTCTTCGAGCAGGCACGCCTTCCAGCGGTCAACTGCCACCAAATTTTCGAATCCACCCTGCTTGAGGATCCCCCCGAGGTAGATTCGGGGATGGCGTCGGTGCCGGATGGTCCAGGGTTGGGCGTCACTGTCAATATGGACGCTGTTCGGTCCTACGAAACTGACATCCCCGAGTCGCGGCCTTCGCCAGCACGCATAATCGAAACGAGCTGGCCCGACGGCAGACGCCAGTATCTCGTGCCGGAGTCGGTGAATGCGCTGTTAGCACACGCCCGTGACACTGAACAAATGCCGTTTTTCGAATCTGGTGTCACCACCCGACTGATCACTGCACTGGACGACCCAGCTGTACGCGCGCTGTACGACACCGTCCGCACGGAACCGACACTGTTTGGCCCTAACGAAACACCACTTACCACCAATGACACCTGAAAACACGACACCACGTTCGGATCGCTTACACACTGCTATCAATCCCTCCGACATGCACCGCTTTGGCGGCAAAACCGTGCTCGTCACCGGATCAACACGCGGCATTGGGGAGGGAATAGCCCGCCGGTTTGCCGACGAAGACGCGAACGTTGTCGTTACCGGCAGGTCTTCTGCTGACGGCCAGGCAGTCGCAGACGACATCCAGAACTGCGGCGCCACAGCCACCTTTATTGAAGCTGATCTGGCGGACATAGAACCAATCGAACGGCTCGTGACCCGGACTGTCAATCAGTTCGGTTCGATCGACGTACTCGTCAATAACGCGGCTGCCTGGACCCACGGACCATTTCTCGATCGCACGGTTGACGACTGGGAAACCGTGATCAACGTCAGCCTCCGTGCCCCCTGGTTGTTGTCGAAACACGCGATCGATTCGATGCCGGCGGGTGGTTCAATAGTGAATATATCGTCCGTTCATTCCATGGCATCAGATCCACAGCGGTTTCCGTACAACGTGGCAAAGGCGGGGCTCAATGGGATGACGCGGTCGATGGCCGCCGACCTTGGTCCGCTCAACATCACTGTGAACGCGATTTTACCCGGTCCCGTACAGATCAAAGACGATCCTGGCGACGATCCACTGCTCGAACACCGGCTCGAAGGACTCCCTGCGGATCGATACGGGAGACCGGCCGATATCGCCGGAATGACCGCGTTTCTGGCCAGCAAGGAGGCACGATTCGTCACCGGCGCGTCGATTCCGGTCGATGGCGGCTGGACGGCCTGTCTTCACGATGATCCAGACGTCTACGGAACCCGTCACTCCGTGGACTGATTATCACACACCGAATCGAATTTGACGATACCGAAACCCTGTGTGCTGTGTGAGGGCACCGCTCTGGAATTACAATAGTACCAGCGTAATGGACGGTGAGGGCAAGCCACGACCGCGCCGGAATCAGAGCGGAGATGTTTTCGTCTCGACGTTTATTTTGATCACGTTGGCAGCTTGCATCACACGGTGGGCCATTGTATCGTTAAAATCGTCACCCTGTAGCCGCGTTGTGGGTGCCGAGAGGCTAATCGCACCGATTACCGCTTGGTCTTTGCCGATCACTGGGACGCCAATCGCCCGGACGCCCTTGATCGCTTCTTCGTCGTTCTGGGCGAATCCTCGCTCGCGAATCAGGGCCAGTTCCTCCAGCAGTGTCTGTTCGTCAGTGATGGTATGCTCCGTTCGTCTCACCAACCCATACCGCTGGATAATTTCCTCACAACGAGATTCAGGGAGATGTGCCAGAATCGCCTTGCCGGCGGCGGAATAATGGAGATGTAACTCGGGATTCTGTCTGTTCTGGATGTAGAATGCAGTGCCAGCTGCTTTCTCTCCGAAACTCTCATAGAAAATCACTTCGAGTCCCTCGTGCTCTCCGATGAGGTGGATTGACTCGCCCGTCTCCTCGGCGAGCTTATCAGCGACCGCTTTTCCAGCTCTAAAAAGGTCGGAATTATTCCGCGCGTAATCTCCGTAGATAATGAACTGTTCCGATAATCTGTATTTATGATTTTCCTTAACTATCAGCCCCTCTTCGTGGAGCGTCGCGAGATGTGTGTGGACGGCACCCATCGAGAGCGAAACGTCTTCGGCCAGTTCGGAGACCGTTGCACCATCGTGTTGTTGGACGGCCCGTAATAGCGCACACGAATGTTGTACCGATCGAATGCGGCGTGGATTCCGGTCCTTTTCCGACATATGTTCTCATAGGTAATGGTTGGTAAGTACTTTACTATCGTCAAAACCCGATGAATGTATCGGAAGTGCCCAGTATATTTATATCACGGTAACTGCAGTGGTGGATATGGAAATCACGGACATCACGGCGATGACGGTCGAAATACCGCTCGTTGGGGCTGATGCGCCGCTTGGCATCGCTCCGTACGTCATGAATCACCGAGAAATCTCCTCGGTGAGACGGGTGCTGGTCCGTGTTGATACGAGCGATGGCCGTTCTGGGTGGGGTGAAATGCGCCCGTTTCTGGCTGCTGGCGCCACAGAATCACTCATCGAAGACGGCGTTGCCCAGCAGGTGATTGGCCAGTCGCCGTTCGACCTTGAGCAGATTCGCCGTCGCGTGACCATCGAGTACACCAACGTGGAGATGTTTTTTGCCGCAGTCGAAACGGCGTGCTGGGACATCGTTGGTCAGGCACTCGGCCGTCCGGTGTATGAACTCCTCGGCGGACGAAACACACCGTCACAGACGGACAGTTCGTTGTCATCAACGGATCGTTCGGTCGAATTCGCGTTCTGTCTGGGTATCTGCTCGCTCGAACAGTCTCGAGAGAAAGCAATTGCCGCCCAAGAAGCCGGGTTCACGACTCTCAAAACAAAGGCCGGTCGCGATTGGCGAGCGGATGTCGATCGAATCATTGCGATGGACGCGGCGACTAACGGTCAGATCGAGTTTCGGCTTGACCCCAACCAGGGTTGGCGGCCCGATCAGGCCCTCCGCGTTGCCAGTGCGCTTGAGGATGCCGGCATCTATCTGCAGTATCTCGAGCAACCGATTCGGACCGACATGCATGACGTGCTGGCAAGTCTCAGATATCGGACCAAACAGCCGATCGCGCCGAACGAGGATACGTACGTTCCGCACAATCTTCAGTCTCTCATCGAACACAACGCGCTCGACGTTGCCGTGCTCGATCTGACACCGGCTGGTGGCCTCAGTGGACTTCGCCAGCAAGTAGCACTCACAGAAGCTGCTGGCATTCCCGCCGTTCATCACTGTGGATTCGATCTCGGCATTCGAACGGCGGCGATCTGTCATGCTGTCTATGGAATGGCGGGGTTCGCGCTTCCTTCCGATACGACCTACTACAGCTGGGCTGACACCATCCTCGATCAGCCATTCGAATTCGACAACGGGTGTCTAACCGTCCCATCGGAGCCCGGGTTGGGGATCTCTGTGGATATGGATGCTGTGAATCGCCGTCTGGTGTAATCTGGAACGATCTCTGTACCGTCTATGGAACGGTTCTTTCGAGCGCCACGTCGTGTCCACTACATTCAAATACATGATAGTAACTACTATAGATGCTCTAACTGAGTGGTAAATGATTGGGGTGAATGAACAAATTTGAGCCGATTAGGGATTGTATACGGTTCGAGTGTGGATAGAATGTAATTATATCGGTATTACTGTAATTATAGTAAACGGTCTCGGTGGAGCTCGTAGTGATTATCGGTCTGACTACTGCACACAGTATTTACAGTTTATACAGTAGTAACTGTGCTAAGATTCGATACCCCCGTGGGTACCGTTGATGGTAGCCTTATTCGAATATTCAGCGCGTACTCGCACAAACCGCTCACCACGTACACTGAATCACATTATTACTTGATATTTGTGAGACATTGAAATATGGTTCTACACAATTCTCATGGCGTATTGGGCCAATTTTTAATATTGCACGGATCTAATTAGATATGTTCGGTCACAACATGTCTTTATCGCTCGTACATGCATTATTCGGTTGTACTGCGTGGATGTCAAATAAGAACTAGTTGTACCCATGATTCATGGACGATCCAGTGTCGTACTCAGTGTCGTTTGCATCGTTATCATCGCAACGTTCGTACCGATCGCATCTGTTGGGGCCACCGATCCGATCCCAGGGGTTGATCCGTCAGATTCGACCAGTCGAATGGCTGGCCTGAAAGCACCGGCCACAGAGAGCGGGGCCCCCATTGCTCCGGCGCTCAATCAGGAAAACGGAACCGTTGAAGTGATCGTCGAACTCGAGCCGGCGAACACCGCAATGAATACGGATTATGAATCCACTCGAACGACGCTTCGACGCCACGCCACAGAAACCCAACGGCCGGTTGTCGAGTTTGCTCGTTCTCATCCCAAGTCGGTGACGGTTGAGCGTCGGCTCTGGCTTTCAAACATTGTGTTGCTGTCGGTCGACACCGAGCGTGTCGAATTGGACCGAATTGCCACCGTGGAGGGCGTCGAACGGCTCTCACCCAACGAACGGCTACAGTCGCCTCGTCCCCAGCCTGCAACCGCGAGTCCTCCAGCAGTGAACGCAAGTTCCTCTCGTGGATACAACACGACATTCGGCGTCGATCAGGTAAACGCCCCGGCCGTCTGGTCAGAGTATGACACCCGTGGGGAGGACGTCTCCGTTGCAGTTCTCGACAGTGGCGTCTCCATTGACCATCCCGATATCGAACTCCACACGGCCGATGCAACCGATCCCACGTATCCTGGTGGCTGGGCGGAGTTCACACAATCAGGAGGGCGCGTCGCGGATAGCCAACCGCGAGCAGTCTGTGGCGACCATGGAACACACACGAGCGGAACCGTCGCAGGCAGTAATGCCAGTGGCGAATGGATCGGCGTGGCACCGAACGCTGAGTTGATGCACGGTGCGGTGCTGACCGAATCCACAGGATTTGGCTGTGGCGGATCGACCGTGCAGGTGATTGCCGGCATGCAGTGGGCTGTGAACAACTCCGCCGATGTGATCAGCATGAGTCTCGGCGGATCGGCTGACGGAGAACTAATCGATCCGGTCAGAAACGCCGAGGCGGCTGGAACTGTTGTCGTAGCGGCCAGTGGCAATGGTGGTCCGGGGACTGCCGGCTCACCGGGATCGGTGTACGAAACGATCGCAGTTGGCTCAACTGCGGAAGATCGCAGCGTCGCGGGCTCTTCTGGTGGGAAAACAGTCGAGGCAAACACCACATTCCCCCACGCACCAGAGGGATGGCCGGCAACGTACGTCGTTCCCGACGTGGTGGCACCCGGCGTAGGCGTGAAGAGTGCGGTTCCGAATGGGAGTTACACCACCCATTCGGGAACCTCGATGGCAACCCCCCACGTTGCTGGAGTGATCGCACTTATGCTGTCAAGCGATACTGACGATTCGACGCCCGCGGCAGTCAAACGGGCGCTGTACTCCACAGCAACCAAACCGAAAGACTGCTCGCCGGACTGCTCGCCACGTGACGGCAACGACACCAGATATGGCGCTGGGATTATCGATGCGTACGGTGCCGTCTCCGCGCTTGATCCGGTTCCTACACACCAGATCGGCGACGTTGACGAAGACGGATCGCTCTCTGTCAATGACATCCAACTGCTTCAACAGTATCTTGCCGATTCCTTGTCTGAAGACGCACATTTCAACGAGCAGCTGGCAGATCTCGATCGCGACGGGAAAATTACTCACAGAGACCTACGATTGCTGCAACGTTCGGTCCTCGGTGACCTGTCTGCAGGTCGGGTGAATCTGTCGGCGTTAGACTCACCGGATTCAGTTTCACACGGTGAATCGATCTCGGTGTCTGTCACGGCTACTAATACCGGTGGGCGAGGCGTCATTGAGGAGCTCTCATACCGGTTTGGCAGTGCATCCGACCTCGGACAGAACGATACGGTGGCGAGTGAGGTGGTGGATCTGGGTCCTGGAGAGTCGACGACTGTCACGTTCGAGTTTACTCCGGACGCCCTTCCGGGTCAGTATCACCACGCTGTGGTGAGCAAAACGGATGCTGCGGGTGATCAGCTGACTGTCCGCGGTGGAGCGTTCACGATTCGGTCAGTTGCGACGCCACCATCGATCGCCACCGGGGAGACGTTGACCTCGAATGTAACGGTCGAAAACACTGGCAACGAAAACGCGACCCACACCGTCGAGTCCGCACTCGAGTCCGTTGGTACCAACCAGCGGAACATAACGCTCGATGCCGGCGACAGAACGACAGTCACGTTTTCCCATCAGATTCCGCCAACAAAACAGAGTGCGGAGATCGAACAGGTCGTAACAACACCAGCTGATCAGGCCACCCAATCGGTACGAATCGATTCGCCCTTTTTCAGAGTCGGTGCACTCTCTGGGCCCTCATCCGTAACCCCTGGTGAGCCCGTCACCGTCTCCACGACGATCACGAACACCGGTAATGCAACCGGGGCGACGCCGGTAACCTACGATCTTATAAGAGAAACCATGTCAGTGGCTGTCGTCGACACCGATCACGGTTACGGTGACCAGGTGGTATCCGCGCTCAACGCAACGCTGTCCGATCGGCACACCATCTCGTTGATCGACGATGAGGATGCTATCGACGCGGTTGAAGCCCACGACGTTGTCGTCATTCAGGACCTCGATCGTCGAGCACTTGACGTTCAGCAGCTTGTCGATCGGCTCAATACCACCACCACGGGGGCCATCTGGCTGGACAGTTGGGGGGCATACAGTGATGCAATTGTCGAGCGGTCGGTTGTGACCGGTGACCCATTGAGTACGAACGATGCAGATACGGGACAATCGCCTGTCAATCTGACCGTGACGACCGACCATCCGATCGTCAACAGCGTTGTAGCAACAAACGAGGCGGTGGCGATCCACCACGGTCCGTACGCGGACCGGTCGTGGTTTCACGGCTTTGATGGACGTACGATCGGAACGGTGGGTGCAGATGGAAGTCACCTGGGTGGTCCCGCAGTAGCCGTCGATTCCGACAGTGCGACAGTGCTTGCCGCTACGTTTGGTCGCGAGTATTTCGTGCAGAATCCGTCGTTTACCCGGGCTGCAGATCAAATCCTGGCAAATGCCGTCCGCTGGGTCGGTGACCACACACCAGCCAGCACACCAGCCGCTTCGAACACCACGCAGCGATTGTCACTCACACCGGGTGAGTCCAAACAGCTCACATTCTCGTCGGCGATTCCATATAGACTGGATCGTACTGAGCAGTGGTTTTATTCGGTGCAGACGCGTGACGATCGCAATCGCACGCCGGTAACGGTTCAAATGCCCACTGGGCGGGTCTCTGGCACTGTCACCGACAACACAACGAATACGCCTGTCTCGAATGTAACTGTCAGGATCAACACTACGAATGGATCAACAACGGCGATCACTAATGCAGATGGCGAGTACACCCTTGCTGCGGTCCCGGTCGGTGACCATCAGCTTGGTGTGGATACTGACCGGTATCACGGACAGAATCGAACCGTGAGAGTGTCACACAACGAAACCACCACGGCTGATCTTTCTGTTTCGCCAGCGAACGGCACGATCACCGGCAGTGTCGTCGCCGCTGACACAGGAGCTCCCCTCAAGAACGTCACGGTCACCAGCACGGACAGCGATGACACCACACAACGGGTCACGACCAATGGCTCCGGTCAGTACTCGATGGCCGTTTCGCCAGGCAACTATCTCGTCTCGATCGGCCAGACTCCAGCTGGCTTTCACTCGCAGTCGGTCGTCACTGTTGGTCCGGGCGAGACCGTTTCGGGCGTCGACTTTCGGCTTCCCCCGAAATCAGGGACGATTGTGGGGTACGTTCTGAACGGTGCGGGCGAGCCGATCGAGGGAGCGACGGTTACCGATGCGGATGCCAACGCCTTCGAAACCACGACGAACGAGAGCGGCTACTACGAATTCGATGGCCTCGATCGAGGGACGTACGCAGTCGTTGCGAACGCCAGCGACTACAACGCGACGTCAATACAGTTCCCCGTCGTTTCACCGAACGAGACGACGACGCAGAACTTCACGATGGGTGCGTATTTCGGCGTCTCGAATCTCTCGGCTCCCGAGCGCGCGGCGACAAACGAGACGATAACCGTCTCGGCGACGATCACCAACACTGGCTCCGAAACGGCGACCCGGTCGGTGTTTTATCTCCCACCAGGAACTGCATTCGATGCTTCGAGTACGAACATGACGACTGAACGCCGTGTAACGCTTGCTGGAGGCGAACAAACGAGAGTGACGTTCACAATTCCGGTTCCTTCGTCGCTTGAGCCTGGCTCCTACCATCATGGCATTTCTGCCGACGAAGTGTCCGCGAGGACGATCACCATCGATTCGCCCACCGAAACGCCAACAGCATCGTTCGAAATCGTAAATGCGAGCGCACCATCTTCGACTCCGTCTGGCGAACCGTTTGCAGTAGGTGTAACCGTCGAGAACAATGGGACATCACCGGGATCTACGCCGGTAACGGTTCGTCGGAACAACGAAACCCAGACGATAACGACCAACACCCTGGCACCCGGTGAGAGACAAACGGTTTCACATACCGTCAGGGCACCAAACGAAACAGGACCGGCGACGTATGAACTCTCGACACACAACGATTCGGTCGAACTCACTGTCACCGTTGAGGCTACTGGGTCCAGTCCGGCGTATTTTGCCGTCTCGAACGTTACAGCACCGGACCAGGTCCCGATCGGATCGCAACTCCGCGTCAACGCCACCGTTGTGAACACTGGTGGGAATGCGACAACGCAGTCTATCTACTGCTTCGTCGAACGTTCTCGGAACGGGACTGGCGATACGGTTCGACGGTCTCGGGCACACAAACAACTCAACCTCACACCCGGTGAGTCCGAACGACTATCATTTTCAACGCAAGTAGAGACTACAGATGACCCCGGTGAGTATGTGGTCGTCGTCACATCACTGCAAGAAACGGCAACACGGCCGCTCACTGTCAGTCGTCCAGCAGACACACCGAACCAATCTCAGAAGTCTGTCAATACATGGTAATCTGACCATCGGAGGGACAAGCCCCGTCCAGCGATGTTCCTGACGGGAGAATAAGAATATTTTCTAACTGTAATTAGAATATATTTAATGAAATGGTAATGGTACCAATTAGATTTATAATAACATAGAATAGATTACTAATATGGTAGTAATCGACGCCTTCACCGAGTCGATCGATGCCGTGCGAAACAATCCGATTTTGGTCGCCGTTCCTATTTTGCTCGTTCTGGCGATGATCCCGTTCGGAATCGTGGCAGCAATTGGTCAAATAATATTTTTCATATTTTCGTTCTTCTGGATGTTGCTCAATATTGCCTTTTTCACGTACGCAATCGGTGGGCTTCTGGGGATGTGCAACGAGGCACTGGACGGTTCGACCTCGTTATCGACGTTTCTCGACGAGGGGAAGGCAAATTTCGTGGACGTGTTCGTCATCGCACTGGTGAGTTGGGTGGTTCTCTTTGCGATATCAGTGATGGCTCAGCTGTTTGGTTCGATTGCCCTGCTTGGCACACTCGATTCGGGTAGCAGCGAGTCATTTGTCACGTTTATTATGAGTATGATTCTTGCATACTGGTTTATTGTTGGTTTGTACATGATTTTTGGATTCATTTTCCAGTTCGTTTACGCTGCTACTGTGGTCGATGATAGCTCGGTCGGCAGTTCGTTTTCTCGTAGCTATCGCGTCGTGAAAAACAATATCCTCAGTACGATCGGATACGATATCGTCGGAGGTATCGTCTATTTCGTCTCGATGATCGGTACGGTTCTCGTCGTTTCCCTCGTGATGTCTCAGGTGGATCCCTCACCGTTGTTGGCCCTGTTTGCGTTTTTAGTAACCCTCCTTATTGCTGCGGTCGTCGTGCCCGTCCTGTCGACGTTCCACATTGCGTTCTATCGGCGCGCCTCTGAATCGATCGAGCGTTCTGAAACCGAATCGTAGCCGTCCTCAGGCGAGGTTTTCGGCTTCGATCGTGTCCCAGATCTCGTTCCCGTGGTCAGTGATGCCGTACACCCGGCCTTTTTTCCGGTCGTCGGAGACGAGCAGTTCGACGAGGTCTTCGTCGCGAAGCTCGCTGAGTGCGCGCGAGATGTGTGACATGGATACGTCAGTGTCGCTCGCGAGCTGTGACGGTGTTGCCGGACCGGTCATCAGTCGTTCGAGAACAGCGACTCGGTACGTGGAGGCCAGCACGAAGCTGACCTCATCCCAGTGTGATGTCATCCCAAACTACCAGGTGATCCTTTGGTAGGGATATACTTCAGTACGTCCTCCTTACTAGACGATGTTCGGGACTTACTGCACCGATCGGTGATTTTATGGCCCCTAACCGAGGGTGTTTCAAACACGTTCGATTCACGCCTGTGTGGACACCGCCGAGTGGCTAGCCGTTGCGTGCTTGAATGGGGTGGCGCTGGTTGTAATTCGGGAATGGAACGACCAGGTAAGTACTCCCTATTGGCCGTGTTCGGAGGTGAACTACTCCGTGATTAGTGGTGATACACTGATCTGTTGGGTGCTACTACCACGTAGCCACTCATCGTCGGTCGTCAGGACCGCATTCTCGAATGGCTCAGAACTCCCCGTTAACGATTGCCCCCACGCGGTCACGATCGAACAGGTCTTTTTGGATATTGAACAGTGCACTGCCGAGCCGTTCGGTGAGGACCATATTCGTGATTGGGCCCTGATAGAGTCCACCCGCTCGATACACATCGCCGTTCGAAACCGCCGTTAGCTCGCTCGCCGTTGGATGCGATTCGAGAAACGTTACGACGGTATTCTGAAACTCCGAAGCTGTTTTTGTTTCGTAGCCACGGAGCAACAACACTTCTGGGTCGACTTCCAGAATGGTTTCGAAGTCGACTGCGGTTCGACTGCCATGGAAGTCGCTGACGTCGCTGTTTGCCAGTGCATCCGAGACGCCCAGATCGCGCAGATGTTTGAATCCAGTTCCATTCCCGATGCGGTAGGGGTAGAACTCTTTGGGAGTGTCACCAGTGCCCCAGAGCACTGCCCCTGCCCGGGTGGATCGTTCATTGACGATCGGCTTGAGTGTGTTTTGAAAGTCGTCGTGCAGGTTCACAAACGCGTCATAGCGGTCGGTTCGTCTGAACACCTGCGCGAGCTTTTCGAACCCCTCGTACAGAGTGTAATACCGATACTCCTCGTGCCAGGGGTAATGCTGGGCGTAGGTACTGTTGCCGAAAAATGGCGAGACGTTGGTGCGAATCTCGTCCACGTCAGATTTTTCCCATCCCTTGAACCGATTCATCAGGAAGTTGGGATCGATGACGTGAACGTCTGCGTCCAGGTCGTAAAACCGCTCTTTGCTCACCCCATCCTGATACAGCGACACCATCTCCTCTGTCGAAACGGAGACCGCCGGGATCGCGTCGTAGTACTGCGTGTGATAGCGATCGGTCAGCCACACGCCTTTTGGCGGCTCGAGACCGAGCGCGATTCCCATATCTGCCCAGCTCCCATTGTTTGCCACCCACGTCTGTGGGACTGAATCGAACGACACCGTACCCATCGGCTCGATCGACACCGAGTATGACTCGTCGGTATCGTCGTTTGCGTTCGAATCAGTGCCGGTCGTCGGTCCGCTCGAATCGCCCGTACAGCCAGCAAGAACCGTTCCAAGGGCCGTGAACCCGGTTGCCAGATATGCTCTTCGAGTTGGACGCCAGTTGGGGCGCTTCGTTCCGTCCATGTTTTTAGGCTTACCTAAGAAAATAATACGCTTTCGATTTTTAGGACAGCCTAATAATTGGCGCTCGGTACCAGGACACAGGAGATGACGGTGAGAACGGGTGTTCCGTTGGTCGCCACAAGGCCTACACGATCGTGTGTAGTGCTACTTTATAACATGCACAGACGGACGGTACTCACGAGCGTTGGCACAGCCGTGATCGGGGCTGTGGCTGGCTGTGCAGCCATCTTTACGCAGTTTAGCGCGCCCGTTGGAACTCCGTCAACTGCCAGTCTTCGAATGACGCCACTGGATGCGGTCGAGCTCTCATCTTGGATAGTTCCCACCATCAGGTCACGGCAACTCACCGGATACACGTCCAGGGACCTCGTGCAGTTTCTTCGAGATTCATCCGTTGTCGAGAGCGTTCGGCCACCGTTTGCGGACGGAGCGCATTACTTCCACAAAGATGCAATATACGAGCTCAGTTACGCAAAATTGGAGTAGCGGAGGGTGACACATTCGGTGTCGCCTCGACGTTTCTCTACACTGATGAGAAACGCCAACGGTCCGTGCTAGTTTCTGGACCGGAGTATTCGTATATTTCGTGGGATGATAGCACAATAGTTGCCGTCAGGATTGAACGCCTGGGTGAGGTTACGGTCAAACGGTTCATGTATACCCCAACGCGGATTGGAACCAGCACCGAATACGACAGCCGATTGCGGGCCCGGTTCATTTTTTCTCTGTCCGGGCTCGGAGACGACGCCCGTGCCATCGTCCAGACGGCAGTCAGCAAGGACGCCTTCACTGTCGCCACTGATTCGACACCGTCGCCGGCGTTCATGTCGGTCGTCGATCTATTTCGTGGAAATCCGAACGTTCAACCACTCGACACCCGACCAAAGACGCAGCTCGGTGGTCCATATCTCACAAAATTCGAAGGTGTGTCGTTCTGGTCCGTTCTGCATCCTCCGCCTTGAGCGAGGTTCACGGCGGAGGTACCCCCTGAATTTCGTTCGATATTAACACGACGGACGATACCTCGAATGGACCGATGGAAGTATCGACGGTACGCCTCACTGCGTTTGTGAGCGTCCGAATCGGCCGCCAACATTATTATTCTTACAGTAGACAGAGGTTAACAATGGGAATACTCTAGATAGTCGCTGGTGCAGTATGATACGAGCAAAGTTAGCTGTAGTAGGGGTTGTGGTACTGGTAGCGCTGATAGGCATCCCATCTGGCGTTGCCACGGCCCGGACGGCACTGAGACGATTGATTCCTGTACTGTAATTACGTCGTCTGGATCGTACGAGCTGACGACAGATCTCATCAACAAAGATCGGGATCCGTGCATCTCGATCCAGGCAGATGACGTGACATTCGACGGCAACGGCCACACCCTCGATGGTGTTGATACATTGCAATCGATCGGGATCGAAACGTCGTCCTCCCGTTCGAGCAACGTTACAGTACGTGACGTGACGATATCGGACTTTGGGGCCGGGATTTACGTCTGGGATGCAGACACCACGATTACGAACGTTCAGACCGTCTCCAACATGGATGGAATCGATATCGCCAGCGCCTCCGGGATCACAATTACTGACTCAAAAATCGCACAGAACACGAGACAAGCGATTAGTGGACAGAATGCGGAGGGAGCAACAGTAACTGACAACGTGATCAAAGGAAATGGAGACGGAATGTATCTGCATGACTCTCCCAATTCGACAGTCCGAGACAACACTGTCGAACACAACACCGAAACTGGCCTCAGTGTGGGTGGGACTTCGTACAATAGTTTAATTGCCGACAACAAGATTTCCGGAAACGGACTCGGTGTTTCAGTCGGCAAATCGGACGACAGCCGTGTTGTGGATAACACCATTAATAACAACAACGGGAAAGGACTGCATATCTCTCCGGGACAGACCCCGAGTGCCAACAAGCTCAACATCACTGTGGCGAACAACCGAGTCCACTCCAACGGCGATCACGGTGTGTATCTCCATTTCGCCAGTAACAATCTGCTCACACACAACACGATCTCTCAGAACAACGGCTCGGGTGTCGTCCTGCGCGGGAGCAATGACACCGTTGGCGAACAGCTTGGCGATGCCAACAACAACACTGTTGCCCACAACGAGATCGTGAACAACCACGAAGCACCAATCATCGACGATCAGTACTCCCATTACAACACGATCTACAACAACACACTGGCCTGAGCCGACTCACCATCTCTCTGGGAGATACCATCCCGCAGCCGATCGGATGGCACTGGTGAACTGCTCGGCTACAGATAGGCGGCGGTTGGGATAACTCCCAGCAGGGCCCCAACACCAACAACTACCATACACACGGTGATCGCCATCGCCGGTGGGTCAACGTGTGTTCCAGAGTGGGCATACAACACTCGCTGTGTTATTTCTCCGATGAGCCCCGAAATCGTTCCGAACAATCCGCCAACGAGGAGGATGAGAACCACACTCCCGGTCAGCTCTGCGGCGAGTACTGCCCCGACGGAACCGAGCAACGTGATGTGATGAGTGACAGGAATTTTCGCCACGCCAAGCGTCAAAAAGGTCAGACTCATCGTTGAGAGCGCATAGCCGAGAAATATGCTCCCGGTTTCCATCCAGATGTAGCCGCCGAGGAGCCCGCCGATGATGCCGATTGTGGTAACGCCAGACCAGCGATACTGATGTGCGAGCCATGGCTCGGTGGCCAGCCGAGTTCGTTCGGTGCCACCGTCAGTCAGCGGTTGACGGTCACCGTTCTGGAACGGGCGCATATCGAACCAGGAATCACCCGCTGGCGTCCCAATCAGGGGGTATCCAAAGGCGAGTCGCGCAAGCAGTGCCGTCGCGACGACCGAGAGGGCAATGGGATCGGTTGGAATCGAACTGGCGACGGCAAGGCGCTCGATCACGTGACCTAGCAGTCCAAAGGCCGCACCGACGGCGAGGATGTCCGGCTGTGTGCCATACGCCTCCGTGATCACCTTTCCCGGGTGGTAGTCCCAGCCATTGGGCTCCTGTTCAGGATACTGTTTGCCCATGTATGCCGAGGCCGCAACGCCGCCGGCGAACGCAACATGCGGGCCAAACACCACACCAAAGCCGATTGATCCCGTCAGGCCAACGTCGAGCGCAGTTGCCTCAATTCCTGCGAGCGACCCCACGGACGACTCAAGAATTTCTAGTCCTTCGCCAAGAAAGACGACGAATCCGGTAAAAACGAACGCCGGAAGCGCACCGATCGCCGCACCGAATGCACCGCCAGCGAGCGCCGTGATAGCGAGTACGAGCATGGTTTCGACTCCATTGCCCATAATCGCCACCTGCAGACCCAGCATCGGTCAGTGCTCCTGTGCCCAGTCCTGGGCACGTTCGAGCGCGTCCGTCCAGCGCTGGTATCGGTCGTCTGCCGTCCCGTCGTCATCGGCCGTGAACGTCCGGTCAACCCGCCGGTTGTCGCGGAGCTCATCCAGGTCGTTCCAGTAGCCAACTGCCAGGCCGGCGGCGTAGGCCGCACCGAGTGCCGTGGTCTCATCAACTGCCGGTCTGTCAATCGAAGTTCCGACGATATCCGCCTGCTGTTGACAGAGAAAGTCGTTTTTCACCGCGCCCCCATCGACCTTCAAACTCGAGATCTCAAGGCCGGCGTCGGCAGCCATCGCCTCGGCAACGTCACGCGTCCGAAACGCGATCGATTCTAGCGTCGCACGGACGATGTGTGCGTCGGTCGTTCCACGAGTCAGTCCGACGATCGTCCCGCGTGCTCTGCCGTCCCAGTGTGGAGCCCCAAGGCCAGTAAACGCCGGAACGAAATAGACTCCGTCCGTGGAGTCGACTGATTGTGCCAGCGCGGCCGACTCACTGGCGTTCGAAATCAGGCCAACGTCTTCGAGCCACTCGATTGCCGCTCCGGTGATGAATATCGAGCCCTCAAGCGCATACTGTACTGGCTCGCCAGATCGCTGAAATCCGACCGTCGTCAGCAGTCCGTGGTCGCTCTCGACGGCGGTGTCTCCGGTGTTGAGAAGAAAGAACGAGCCGGTCCCATACGTGTTTTTCGCGTCACCTGGATCGAAGCAGGTCTGTCCGAACAGTGCTGCCTGCTGGTCGCCAAGCGCACCAGCAACAGGAATCTCCGCACCAAGAAAGCCATCTGGGTCGGTCGTCCCGTAATAGTCGCTGTCGGCAGACGGACGGACCTCGGGTAACATCGCGCGGGGAACGCCAAACTCCGACAGGAGGGCATCGTCCCAGGCCAGCTCGTGAATGTCGAACAGCATCGTTCGCGACGCGTTTGTCGCGTCAGTGATGTGCTCGCCGGTCAACTGCCAGATCAGCCAGGAGTCGATCGTCCCAAAACAGAGCTCGCCAGCCCGTGCACGGTCTCGCAACGAGTCGTGGTCGGTCTCGGAGTCGACCGAATCGAGTAGCCACTCTACTTTCGACGCCGAAAAGTACGCGTCGGGTTCGAGGCCGGTCGTCGCGCGAATCGATTCATCGGAATCGGCGGCTTCGAGCGTTTCGATCCGTTCGGTCGTTCGTCGGTCCTGCCAGACGATGGCGTTGTACACCGGCGCACCCGTTTTGCGGTCCCACACCAGGGTGGTCTCACGCTGGTTTGTGATCCCAAGCCCCTCTAGTTGCTCGGCGTCAATGCCAGCGTCGTCGATTCCTGCGAGGACGACCGACCGGGTCCGCTCCCATATCTCTTCGGCGTCGTGTTCTACCCATCCCGGTTCTGGGTAGAACTGCTCGTGTGTTTCGTAGGCCTCACCGATCACGTGGCCATCGTGGTCAAACACCATAAACCGTGTGCCGGTCGTTCCCTGATCGATCGCACCCACGTACGTATCGTCGCTCATCGGTCACCTCGGGTGATTCGGTCCAGTCGCCGAGAATTTTTTATCCGTACCATGGCTTCGAGCGTAACCAGCATGTTCTATCAGTATAAATCTATCGTGAGAAAATACCTTCGACACTGATCGGGCGGACAGGATCGGTCAGTGCGAATCCACAGACGGTTGCGTCGATAGTCCATCGAGACGGCGAAAAACGCGCGTTGGGAACCGTGGTTCGATGGTACTCGGTGTTCGACCAGCCCGTTCGTCTGTTGTCTCGATCTGGACTCGGTGTGCGATACCGTTGTCGGCCAGCTCATACAGCAGTCGCTTGACTGTACTGGGTGAAAGCGCAACGTCGGGATGGTCTGCGATCGAGGTAGCCGTGGTTTCGATCGGTGCACGTTCTCCTTGATCGCTTTCGATGAGTGCGTGCAACACCCGCCGTCGATTTTCTGCGAGCGCGAGGACTCGTCCGAGGGCGGCTGTTCCTTTCGGAACGCTGTCCATCCCGGCATGGAGATCCCGGTCACGAATAGTGGCTGTGCCAGTTGCGGTGGCGATGTCAGCCGCACAGAACAGTGCACAAAGGGCGTCGTGTGCGTTGCCATCGCTCCAGGCAGCGATCTCTCGCAGCTGTTCGTGTGCTATCGCACGATGGGCCAGCCCGTTTGAGGCTCTTTGTGTTAGTATATCAACCATAACGGGATCGCGGTAGGCTGGCAGTTCAATTTGGACTTCGGAACGTACCGGCCGGGTGGGCGGTACTCTGGCGATTGCCATCCAGGAGAGGTCATCCGCGACATCGTCGAATGCACGCTCAAGTGTGGCAAGGTCGTGCGCTCCTGGCTCATCGACGTGATCGAACGCGACGAGCAGAGCATTCTCCGTAGCGCCTAAATACTCCTGGAGGCTGTCGCGTAGTCGTTCTGTCCCAACGCCATTTTTGGGAACGTCCTCGAGCACGGCATCGAGTATCGACTGATACACGCCAAATTCCGTGCTCGCAGTCCGGCAGTCCACATAGACCAGCGCAGGCGTCGTCGTCGATTCGACACGGGTTGCCGTGTGAATGATGGCGTCAGTGTGGGATCGACACTGTCGGATCCCACGAAACAGTGCCGTGACGATCGCTGACTTACCGCTCCCAGCCGGTCCCCAGATGTAGGCGTTCGACGGAAGCTGTCCGTCGAAAATCGGCTCGAGGTAGTCGAGCATCCGTTCGATTATCGCCCCCCGTCCGATGGGTTCTTCTATGTGTGCAACCGGACTGATCGGTTCGTACTCCTGGATAAGTCGCGTCTCGGTGCTCGATTCTGCCCGTCGACGAATTCTCGACTGAAGATCCATCGAGCGGTTCATTGATAGCCCAGTTGCGTGCGTTCCAGTCGAATCCGTCCGTCGGACGGTCTCGTGAGTGGCCCTGTCTGTCCCATTTCGCCCCGTCGGATCTCGGGTGTCCGACTGTCGTTATCGATGCTTGGACCAATCAGCTATAAGTCTTGAGCACTCGATGCTCCATCGCAACTTGACTCGGCCCGAATGATAGTTACGGCTGGTATACATCCATCGGTAAAATAAAGTGCGTCGGCACTAACCCACGGACAATTCGATGGATACGAAAACCGAGGTGCTCGTTATCGGTGGTGGTTCGACCGGCTGTGGCATCGCCAGAGACCTCGCCATGCGTGGTGTCGCAGTCACGCTCGTTGAACGCGGGACGCTCACCGATGGAACCACCGGTCGGATGCACGGGCTGCTCCACTCCGGTGGTCGGTATGCAGTTTCGGACCGAGAGAGTGCGGCAGAATGTATCTCTGAAAATCGGATACTCCGTGAGATCGCAAGCCACTGTGTCGAACCGACTGGCGGCCTGTTCGTTTCAAAGCCGGGCGACTCGGAGGAGTATTTCGAACGGAAGCTGGCTGGCTGTTCTGCGTGTGATATACCGACCGAACTCCTCAGTGCCGAACAAGCAAGAGCCATCGAGCCGTATCTCGCTCACGATATCGAGCGGGCAATACGCGTCCCAGACGCCGCGATCGATCCGTTTCGGCTGTGTGTGGCAAATGCGGCTGCGGCTCGAGAACACGGCGCTCGAATCGAAACTCATGCCGAAGTCACCGATCTGCTTCTCGATGGAGATCGAGTCGTCGGCGTCGAGATAACACATTCGAACGATAACGGAATGACCGGTTCGACAGAACGCATCAAGGCGACGCACGTCGTGAATGCGACGGGTGCGTGGGCCGGACAGATCGGTGCCATGGCGGGCGTCGATATCGCCGTGCGGCCCTCGAAAGGAGCGATGACGGTGATGAACTGTCGCCAGGTCGATACAGTGATCAATCGCTGTCGGCCAAAGGGCGACGCGGATATCATCGTCCCACACGAAACGGCGTGCATCCTCGGAACGACCGACGTGGAGGTGGATGACCCGGATGCGTTTCCCGAAACGCAGTGGGAAGTCGAGACGATGATCGAGACGCTCTCAGAGCTCGTTCCCATCCTCGATGAGGCGCGTACACTTCGGTCGTTCTGGGGGGTGCGGCCGCTGTATGAACCCCCCGAAACGAAGACCAGCGATCCCACGGACATCACGCGGCAGTTTTTCTTGCTTGATCACGCCGACCGTGACGGGTTGGCTGGAATGACCTCGATCGTTGGGGGTAAACTCACTACCTATCGATTGATGGCCGAACGAATATCCGATCACGTCTGTGACAGGATCGGAGTGGATGGCGTCTGTCGGACTGCAGACGTGGCGCTTCCAGGAAGTGAAAACCCAATGCACCTGCAAGAAGCGATGGAGTCGTTCGAGCTCCGATCACCGATCGCCCGCCGGAGCGTCCAACGGTTGGGTAGTCGGTCGTCGTCGGTCCTTTCAACGAGCGATCCCAATCCGGTGATCTGCAGCTGTGAGGCCGTCACCAGGGCCGAACTCGAGGACGCAATTACGGAGGTAGGCACCGATCTGAATGCAGTCCGGATCAGAACGCGTGCGTCGATGGGCAACTGTCAGGGCTGTTTCTGTGCTCACCGGATGGCAGCGCTGTTACACCCCGATCACACTGTCGAGACAGTACGCACTTCACTCGAAGCGCTGTACGAAGAGCGCTGGCGGGGACAACGCCACGCGCTGTGGGGCGAACAGCTCTCACAAGCCATGCTCACACGGTATTTACACGCAACGACGATGAACCGGGCCCAATCGCAGACGGAATCTTCGCCGACGGTAGCGTTCGAACGGTTCGATGGGGGTGATGAGCGTGGCGATTGAATCGGACGTGTGTGTAATCGGCGGCGGACTGGCTGGCATGACGAGTGCGCTCGCAGCTGCTGAAACTGGGGCGTCCGTTCGACTGCTGTCGCACAAAAAGAGCACGCTCAGGCAAGCAAGCGGGCTGATCGATGTGCTGGGATACACCCCTGCGGGTGAGATCGTTGCCGAGCCGTTCGAGGCGATGGGGTCGCTGCCGAACCATCATCTCTATCAACGAGTTGGCTCACAGGCAATTCACGACGGACTCGCCCTGTTTGACCGCGTCGTTGGTGAGAGCTATGCGGGCGGACACACTTCGGCGAACGCGCTTGTTCCAACCTACGTCGGGCGAATAAAACCGACTGCACGCTATCCAGCGATGACGGCGGCCGGACTGGCCAGCGATCGCTCGCCTGTGTTGTTTGTCGGTTTTGAGCGATTGAGCGCGTTCGATGCGCCGTATGTTAGTGCATCGCTTTCTTCGGACGGGATGCCTGCGCCGACGCGTGGCGTAACGATCTCCGCCCCAGGATCACATCGGCCGGACACACGGCTCCATCGGCTTGTTCACGCACTTGATGCGAACGAGTCGGTTTCGACGTCCACTGGAGAACAGCCGATACGGATCGCTCTCGCTCGGCGGATCGAGTCACATCTCGAGTCGGCACAGCGTGTTGGCCTTCCAGCGCTTCTTGGCCTCGAGAACGCACCCAACGTTCGCCGGGATCTCGAGCAGTTCCTCGGTGTGGACGTGTTCGAAGTGCCGATGGGCCCACCAAGTATCCCCGGTCAGCGCCTCGAACACCAGTTCCTCGACGCGTTGGACCGGGCTGGCGTGCATCGGGCGACGGGCAATCCGGTGGTGGCGTTCGACGCCGATGGTGACCGTATTCGGCGGGTGTTTACCGACCGAAACGGCAGCAGTGTCCCGTATGAGGCCACGCAGTTCGTGCTCGCAACCGGTGGACTTGTCGGCAAAGGACTCGACTCCGACCGCACTGCGCTCACGGAATCGGTGTTCGACTGTCACGTTCCACACCCCGAGGACCGAACCGAGTGGTACGGCGACAATCCACACACGGACCAGCCATTTGCTCGGTTCGGCGTTTCCGTGGATGCAGATCTCAAACCCCACGACGATTCGGGGAGTCCTGAGTACGACAACCTTCGGGCTGCTGGTGCCATTCTCGGCGGCACAGACGTGACAATGGAACTCTCAGCGAGCGGAAATTCTCTCACGAGCGGCGTCCGGGCCGGTCGTCTCGCGGGAGAACGGAGCAACTGATTCACCATGAGTGATACAGAAGACACACCTTCATTCGATCCAGTAACGGTGTTCGAATCGACAGAACAGGACCTCAGATCGGGCTCTGATGATTGCTATAAGTGTTCGACGTGTGACAGCGTCTGTCCGGTGGCCTCCGTTGATTCGTCGTTTCCTGGCCCGAAGTTCCAGGGGCCAGAACAGTGGCGACTCACGCGCAAGGAAGATACGGAGATTGATGACTCCATCATGGGCTGTTCGAACTGCATGCGCTGTGATGGTGCCTGTCCGTCATCCGTCCCGTTGAGTCAGATGCACAACACGGCACGCGGCGCGTACGTGGAAAATCAGCGTTTCGTTCGCTCTGCGCTGGCTGCGCTCCGTTCAGGAGAGCTTCGACGCGGGGCGTCCATCGTTCGAGACGGAGTTTCAGATCTCCGTGAGCGGATTCGAAACCGGCTGCTGGCAAACTACTACACGGCCGGACGATTTGCGAGCAAACTACCACGAGTTGCAAATGCGTTTACGAATTTCGGGCCCACGCGTTGGCTCCTTGAACGCGTGCTCGGGATCACCAGCGAGCGGTCGTTTCCCTCGTTTGCCACCCAGACGTTTCGAGAGTGGTGGACCGAACGCGGCGGTGCCCAACTCGAGAATCCGGACAAGCGAGTGGCCTACTTTCATGGCTGTTATGCGAACTACAATACGCCGGCAGTGGGAAAGGCCATGGTTCGGGTGTTCGAATCGTTCGGGTATGAGGTGCTTGTCCCACAACAGCGCTGTTCGGGAACGCCGATGTTTGCGAATGGCCGACTCGATGACGCCAAACGACACGCAGAGACGAACGTCGAGTCGCTCGCCGAGGCGATTGCGGACGGTGCCGACGTGATCGCTTCGTGTACGTCTTGCTCGATGGCGCTTCGACAGGAGTATCCCGAACTGTTCGATCTCGATGGCATCGATTCCGTTGGTGAGAACACGTACGAAGCGCTGGAGTACCTTCGGCTCAATGAGGATCTCGAGGCC
This sequence comes from Halocatena halophila, assembly GCA_027563145.1. Classification (GTDB taxonomy): domain Archaea; phylum Halobacteriota; class Halobacteria; order Halobacteriales; family Haloarculaceae; genus Halocatena; species Halocatena halophila. The sequence continues at coordinate 686,970 of CP071307.1, forward strand.
GCCCTCGCTGAAACAGCGGGTGATGCAGAGGAATTTGCCTATCATGCCCCGTGTCACGCCCGCAATCAAGGACTCGATCGGCAGGCAGTTGAACTGTTCAGCGACGTTGATGGCGTGACGATCGAGGATGTCGGCGATTCATGCTCCGGAATTTCAGGGACGTACGGCTGGAAAGCCGAGAAATACGACTATTCAATGGCAATCGGCGACACGATGTTTGCGGAGATGGAAGCAGCAGCCGGTGAGCAAGGGATGACCGAGTGCCCAACGTGTGCGATGCAGATGTCCCATGGCACCGGCTATTCGATCACTCACCCGCTCGAACTTCTTGCTGACATTCTCATCGAGGAGCAGTCGGCTTCGTCCAATGGGTGACTGGCGAGTTGACCGCACAATCTTCTGGAACCCATTCGTTTTGTTACCACTGATTGTTTCCGAAACCCAGATCTGAGTCGTCATCCGTGTCCGTTCCCGTATCTTCGTCCGAAAAGACGAAACCGCCCGTTTGTTCTTCTTCGGACTCTGATTCCGCCGTTGCAGTGGCTGTAGACGAGTTGGATTCCCAGCTTTCTGTCTCCTCTGCCGATCGCTCCTGCGGTCGGAGCATCCACCATCCGATTCCGATCAACGACAGCAACAACCCGAGGCCAACGAACACTAATCCCAGGTCGTTGGTGGCAAGCACGACCAGTTCCAACACAGTTACCGCTTCCATATTCGCACTACGGTTGCATTACACTATTGTATTGTGGCTGCCCTCATTGCCTGGTAGTAAATCGTCTGCACCCCGACAATAATATCATAATTAATTCTGTTAGTTATGGGTTGAGGTTGTCGACCCCTCCACAGCAATGTTCGGTATTCGTCACGATTTTCATGGCGTCGGTCGAATCAACGCTCGAATGGAATCGCATACCGAGCAGATACAATGGACCAAACACGTTCTCGGTGGTGGCCGCTGGCTCGTGTTGCTCGTCGTGGCCGGTGGGTGGCTGTCGATACTTGGTGGGCGCTATCTGTTTCCAGTGTTGCTTCCCTCTGTCCAGCAATCGTTTGGTCTCTCTGAGACGAGCGCGGGGATTGCGATCACGGTTCTGTGGGGTGCCTACGCTCTGATTCAGTTTCCAGCGGGGGCGCTGACCGATCGGCTCGGCGAACGTACACTGCTTACGACGAGTCTCCTTGTGGCTGCCGGGGCAATTGTAGGGGTGAGTGTCGCACCAACGTTTGGTGGATTCGTCGTTGGGTGTGGGCTGTTTGGGCTAGCGAGCGGGCTGTATGGGCCAGCACGTGGAACCGTGCTCTCGAAAACGTTCGGCTCGTTCGACGGCACGGCGATCGGCGTCGTACTCGCCATTGGCTCGATCGGATCAGCTGTGATTCCACTGGTTGCAAGCCATCTGCTCACATCACTCCACTGGCGAACTGTGGTTTTGGGGCTCGTCGTTCCACTTGGTGTCGTTGGTGGTGGAATCTGGTGTGTGATCGAATCACCAACGGCGCACGCCACAGATCGCCAATCCACAGCTCTAACTGTGTCCACCCTCCTTGGAGCACTCACTCGTCGGTCAGTAATTGTGGGTACAACTGCAGCAACGGTGCTGTTGTTCGTATTACAGGGGTTAACCGCGTTTCTTCCCGTTTACTACGTTCGGGCCGGTGGTGTAGAGCAATCGACTGCAGCGTTGTTGTACGCACTGTTTTTCACCAGTGGTGCCGTGTTTCAGTCGCTGGGTGGCACGCTTGCCGACCGATTCGGTGATCCCACCGTTCTCATGGGGGTAACAGTAGTTGCATCGCTGGGACTGTTTGTGCTTCCCTCCGTTAGCGGGGGAGTCCCTCTTGCAATCGTCACGGTACTGCTCTCTAGCCGACTGGCGATAAACTCCGTGAGTAACGCCTATCTTATCGACTCGCTCCCCGCTGACAATCGAGCGACTGTGTGGGGACTGTTGCGAACTGTGTTCTTTCTCGTCGGTGCAACCGGTTCGACGGTCGTTGGCTTCTTTTTCGATCACGGATACGAAACCGTTGCAATATATGGACTCGGTGGACTCACAGCCGTGGGGACGGTGTTGTATCTGTTTCTTCCCCGGCGAACCGGTGAGTCCTCCGACGGATAGTTAGGTGCGGGGTGTCGTAGCACGATGGTCCCCGATCCAAATTCTTTTGGGCCGGATCCGCGAGAGTACGTATATCCTTGAACGGGCGAATGCAGGTCGTGCGGGCGCTGGCAAAGCAGGGATACAACGCCGATCGAGCGGCTGTGTCGCTGATAGCCTCGACTGAAACGCCCGCGAAAGTCATACAGGAAACGGTAGCAGCAGTTCCAGCGGGGACGCTTCGTCTCACAGTTGCACACGTAGAATCAGCACTCGACTCGCTCGAAGACGTTTCTCGACCGGAGCCGGTGTCTATCGATCCGGATAACGTTCCAGATTCTCACGGTGGCACAGAATCTGGGGGAGATGGGTCGTCTGCTGTGGCCGCCGCTTCCACGACACGGTCAGACCCGTCGACAGCTGGGGTTGGGACGGAACAGCCGTCCCAACCGTCACAATCGCTCGAGATCGACGGTGATGTCACCGGTGATAGCACCGGGACGGGGACGTTCGAGACGTTTTTACAGACGTTTCAGGACCGGTATCAACGGCTTTCGGGCATGTTGCGCGGTCGATTGAACCATCGTCCGGCAGAAACCCTGGCGTCAATGGAAGGTGGGTCCGATGGAGCGATGATCGGTCTCGTCAACGACATTCAATCCACCAAGAACGGACACTGGATTATCGAACTTGAGGACACCACGGGGACGTTCCCCTGTCTCGTGATGAAAGATCGCGATATTGCGGATGTTGTGTCTGAACTCTGCTTCGATGAGTGTATTGGTATTGAAGGAACGCTCTCGAACGATGGAGAGATCTGCTTTGTCGATTCAATCCATTTCCCTGATATTCCCCGAACCTTCTCACCATCGACAGCTGATCGTCCGGTCGAGGCGGCACTGATCTCCGACGTTCATGTTGGGAGTGATGAATTTCACGGTGCTGCCTGGGATCAGTTCACTTCTTGGCTCCACACCGAAGCTGCCGCGCGCGTGGAGTATCTCCTCATTGCCGGTGACATGGTTGAGGGCGTTGGCGTCTATCCCGAACAGGATAAAGAACTCACTATTGTCGATATCTACGATCAGTACGAACGCTTTGCTGAACTGCTAAAGGACGTGCCCGGTGAGATGGAGATCGTGATGATCCCCGGTAATCACGACGCCGTTCGATTGGCTGAGCCCCAGCCGGCGTTCGATGAGGAACTTCGCTCGATCATGAGCGCACACGATGCCCACATCACGGCGAATCCCTCTACGGTTACGATCGATGGAGTTTCAGTGCTCATGTATCACGGGGTGTCGCTGTTTGAGGTCATTATAGACACCCCGGGATTGGAACTCGATAAACCGCACGAGGCGATGTACAATCTCCTGAAAAAACGCCACGTCGCGCCGCAGTATGGCGGCCAGCTTCGCCTTGCTCCAGAGGAGCAAGATTATCTGGTGATGGATGAGATCCCCGATGTGTTCCACACCGGTCACCTGCACAAGTTCGGGTATGGATCGTACAATAAGGTTATCTCGGTCAATACTGGCTGCTGGCAACAACAGACCTCATATCAGAAATCACAAGGCATCGTTCCTGATGTTGGGTATGCGCCGATTCTTGACCTGCAAACACTTGATATGTCGATTCGGAAGTTTTCCGGATGATTCTGCACGTTTTCAGTTACTCATTTCTATCGAAGCAGCTATTGGACTGGTTGAACCGGACTGTGGTATGGCTCCAGTAACCTACACCTGTCAATGTGGCTTGAGACTACGATATCGACAGGATCTCGAACAGGAACGAACACAGACAACGCCCTCATGGCGGTGTTCTGATTGTGGTACGCCCGTCCCAGGAACAATCGCCGAACAGATCAAACATCAACATCCTTCCTGACATACTGGTTGTCGCCACTTGCTATGATACACGTGATGAACACTGGCGACACACTTCTGATACCGTAAGCACTGTTAGAACTTCTTTCACAGTGTGTACGTTCTATACTGTCTGAACAGTTTGAACTGTATCACTGTGCTGACGCTGTACAACTTCTGCAAGCCGTCGCAAAATAGATATCCGTTATTAGTCGTTCTCGAGCGCTTCGGGTGATATATCGCGAGCTTCGAGGACGAGTCGAGTGATCTCTTCGTGGTTTTCGTGAGCGAGTCGAACCATAGCGTCGTGTGCCTCGCGCACTTCGAAGTCGTCGTATCCGAGCCCAAGGAGTTCGTTTTCGACGCTGTTGCAGAGAAGTTTGATGCGTCGAGCAGTTTGTGCTTCTGGATAGATGGAGAGTTTTTTGCTCTCACTTGCGGTGAACGCTGGTCCACCCTCGGAGGCTGTGTTCTCCGTTGTGGGAGCTTCCTCAACTGATGGTTCTGGTGGTGTTGGGGTGGATTCGTGATCTTCTGTTTGTTCGTCGTCCGGTGCTGCTCCTTCTTTGACCTGATCCAGCTGATTTCTCAGATTGCTACTGTCCATATTAGGCACGCTCCGCGACGATATCTGCCAGGGTGTCGAAGTGGTCTATCTGGTCGCACGATGCGTTGTATGCCCCAACCGGCATATTGTTCGAGAAGGAATCCGAAAGCGCATCACGCTCTCGAATTCCCGGCAACGGAATGTCTCCTCGTCCGTTCTGGTCGATCTTTTCCCACTGTTCGTCGGTGATTCTGGCGTACGGTGGGAGGTAATCCGCCCAGTTGCGATTGAGGTCTTCGAGGAGTCGTCGATCCGGTTTGTTTGGCCGGATGGACTCACTCAGCATGTTCGGCGTGATTGCCAATATATCTGCGGCTCCTTCTGTTGCCTCGATGATTGGCAACAGTTGGGTTTCCATAATACGCTCTAGGCCACTGATCGATCCCTGTCCCGGGATAACCGGGACGATGAAACTCTGGGCTGCGACGAGAGCGTTGTCCGCGACTTTCGACGGATCACCAGGTGTGTCGAGGACGACGTAGTCATAGCCGTCGTTTCGGAGTGGATCGACCACTTCGTTTTTCAGGATTACGTCCGCGTTCATCTGATTTTTCATCCGATCGTTGATGGTAGACATCTCCGTGGAGCTTGGTACCACGCCGAATCCCCATTCGGTGTCGATGACCAGTTCCTTTGGATGAAGATCTCGGAAAATCACCTCCTCGAGCTGTCCGTTCTGGTTGTACGCATCACCAAAGCCAAGAAATTCCGTTCCGTGTCCGTTTTTATCGACATCCACGTACACTGTGTCGCCGTGCTTTTCCTGTAAGCGGTGAGCAAGATTGATCGCTATCGTCGATTTTCCCATTCCGCCCTTCAGTATACACACTGCGACGACGCCATTTTTCGTTGTCTGTGGTTTCATAGTCGACTGTCTGAACAGTGGCTACACGAAGTGCACTGTACAAACGGTGTATAAAGTGGGAACATCATAATAATCCCGGTCCAGTTCAATAATGTGTATACTGTCTACACAGTACATACAGTATAATATTGGTTGCATAAGGATTATCGAAATTACTTCCTGATTTGGTCGCTGTTGCCACTGATTTAGTATATCTTACTGTATACACAGTATATGAGCTGTACACTGTCTGGACGAGATATACTGTGTGAACAGTATAATTTGATAGCACGGTATGAGCGTTGCCTGAACTATTGGAATGAGGATTACCCACGATTATCCACTGTATATACTGTTTATACAGTTCAAAATGGATGCACTGTTCTAACTGTTTGAAATGATGTCCTGAGAGGCAGTGGCCGTGTTGGTATTTCAGTCCCAATCAAGTGCTGTTGTAGCACTGTGAATACTGTATATACAGTATTTAGACGGATCAATCGGTCTGAGTCCCAACGGCATCAGACATGGCTATTAATCTGAGATATAACGACTATACTGTGCACACTGTCTATAAATTTTTAACATTATATACTGTTGCAACGGTATAACGTTCATACACTCTCTACTTTACGGTTTTCCATGCTGGATAGGAACTAGAGTCCTGTGTGGGCAGATACTACGGTATCTACGGTTTGCACTGTGAATCAACTGTATACACAGTCTTAACTGTATAAACTGTTCTTTTTGAATCGCTTCAACTCGGCTGGGTGATCTACTGTATACACTGCAAATACTGTGTAATAGGTATTTACGGTTGCAACTGTGTATACAGTATACACTGTGTTACTGTACTCACTGCATTCACCGTCCGATCCATGTATCTATTGAGTACCGTATACACAGTCTATACTGTTCGTTATTAGTACACTGTACACACATTACAGACTGTATCACTGTTTGAACAGTATATACAGTAAAGGCTGTGTATACTGTACTAGCTGTGTATGGAGTACAGGGTGCTCAAACAGTTACGACTGCACAGATTGTTCGAAGATTAGCATCGCTGTGATATTCTCAATATCAGACTGTATACGAATTTTACACTGTCTATACAGTATTATAGATTCAACCTGTTGGTCGATAGGGCCACAGGTGTGATGAATATAGTCTCATATTCACACTGTTTATACTGTTTGCACCGTTAATACTGTCTGCTGAACGCTCAAAGAGCCGTATCCACCAATTAGAATATCTCTACTGTTGCTACCGTGGATACTGTGCTTACAGCACAAACATTTTGTTTGGACCCCTCCGACGGTCCTCCTGGGAGAAAAAGCGGTAATGCACGTCCCAGGGGACATCCAGTATCGGAGCAGACTCGAGGCTCACTTGCTGTGGTTGCAATAACAGCAGATCCTATCAACAAACATCTTACACAGTTTGATCAGCCTGTACTGTAAACACAGTATACACTGTCTACACAGTCATATCTCCAATTCCCCGACAAAGTTCGCTTGAACTAGGGCTGTAAGACGACTTTGCCAACTGAGCGCCTGTCTTCGATGTATTCGTGGGCCGCTCCCACCGCGCTAAGATCGAACGTTTCGCCCACGATCACCGAGAGCTTCCCATCGAGTAGTAGCTCAGTCAGCTCTGGGACGGACTGGAGTATGCGTTCGGGGTCGTGTTGCATCGATTGACCGAGATGAAAACCATAGACGGAGGCGTTGTTGAACAGTATCGTCCCGGTATCGACGGTACCGGGCTGGCCACTGGCTGCGCCAAACGCGACGAGCGTGCCGAACGGAGAGAGACAATCGAAGCTTTCTGTGGTGGTTTCTCCCCCAACGCCGTCGAGGATGAGGTCGACACCGTGCTGGTCGGTGAGATTCGAAATTTTCTCATCGAACGCTACTTCGGTGTAGTTGATTGGATGGTCGACTCCGAGTTTGTCGGCGAGCTCTAGCTTTTCGCTCGTGCTGGCGGTGCCAAACACAGTGGCGCTGGCATTTGCTGCAAGCTGGGTTGCAGCCGTACCAACTCCACCTGCAGCTGCGTGAATCAGAACGCTATCCTCAGCCGTCAGGTCACCGAGCGTGAACAGTGCAGAATACGCGGTCAAAAACTGGACGGGAAAGCCAGCAGCTTCCTCGGAGCTCATCGAAACCGGAACGTCGAAAACAGCACCTGCGGGTGCGATTGCGTACTCGGCGTACCCTCCAGTTGTCATGGCAACGACTCGGTCGCCGACGGATCGATCCACGCCGTCACCGATTGCGTCGATGCTGCCGGCGGCCTCCATCCCGGGAACGTAGGGGGGCTCGGGGCCGCCTGGATACTGTCCCCGTCGCTGCATGATATCTGCGAAATTTATTCCCGCGGCCTCAACAGCAATTCGGAGCTCTCCAGGCCCCGGTTCAGGGACCTCTTTATCAGTCGAAGTGAGCACTGACGCGTCGCCATACTCTGGGACTTCGATCGCTCGCATACACCGTTATCGGGAAGCGATAGATTAACGGTACTCACCAGTTACTGCTGAAAATTCACAATTTTTGTCCGTAATCTGGGCGAGTTTCGTACTCGATCGGATCGTGAATTCCGATCCGCTGAAACGCTTGTAACCGGTAGGCACACGCATCACAGGTTCCACAGGCGGGTGCCCCACTCCGATAGCAACTCCATGTCTGGTCGAACGGAACCGAAAGTTCGGACCCTCGCCGGGCAATATCGGTCTTCGACTGTTCTGTAAACGGCGCCTCAATGGAAATTGTCGTGTCCTCTTTTGTCCCGGTGGTAACCGTATTCTGAAACGCGTCGAAAAATTGTGGTCTACAGTCGGGATACCCCGAGAAATCCTCGGAGTGAGCACCGATGAAGACAGCTTCGCAGTCGTTTGCTTCCGCATACGATACTGCCATAGCCAGGAGGTTCGCGTTTCTGAACGGAACGTAGGAAGTTGGAACGTCGTCGTCGTCCAGATCGGCATCTTCGATTGGCTGTTGCTCGTCAGTGAGACTCGAATCGCCGATTTTTGAGAGGTGATCGGTCGTCAGATGGAGGAAATCACGAGCGTCAAAATGGTCTGCCTGTGCTTGTGCACACTCAAACTCCTTTGATTCAGTTTGTTGGCCATACGAGGTGTGGAGCATGAAGAGATCGTATCCCCGCTCGGCGGCCACTGCGGTAGCGGTTGCGCTGTCCATACCGCCAGAGGCCAGTACGACGGCGCGCTCACGCATCTGTCTCACCGTTGGGAATGAATTTTTGTGGCGATCCAACTACCATGGGGTGTCGGTGGTGTCTTATCATGGATTACGTTTCTGGGGCATCGTTCCACAGATCGACGTGCAGTCGTGGCGTATACCGGTATCCATATTCGATAGCGAGTTTGGCCACGGTCTGTTGTCGATCAGCGAGCTGTTCTCGTGTCGTGCCTTCGGGCATGAGGAGGATATCCTCGTTATCGATTGTGGTGGTACAGTTTGAGCGAATTTGATCGACAAGCTCGTGGATCTCTTCGAGATCGTCACGGTCTGTCACAACGAATTTAAGCTGGGAGGAATACGAATCCACAAGCTGTCCGAGTGCGTCAACGTTGATTCGCTCTGTCTCGTGTTTAGTTTTCCAGCCATCGACGTCGTCGGTTGGTGCGTTCTCTTGAGTTGGAGTGCTTGATTGGAGCTTTGGAGAGATGCTTGCGAGATCGATTGGTGCGTCGCGATAGATCGTTCCGTTCGTTTCGACAGTGGTGTGATAGCCACAATCTTTAAGCCGTTCAAGCAATTCGACCGATTCCGGATGAATCAGGGGCTCCCCTCCGGTAAGAACGACGTGTGAAGCAGAATCATACGATCGAATTTTATCAACGATCGTCTCTATTGAACAGTGGGCATACACCGGCTCCCAGGAAGTGTGATATGAATCACAGAACCAGCACCGGAGATTGCAGCCACTGGTACGAACGAAGACGCTCGGAGTACCGGTCAGCTTTCCTTCTCCCTGTAATGAATAGAAGAGTTCATTGATGGGTAGTCCCGTATCTGTGTCTTCATCACTGATTTTTTCACAAACAGCATCGCTGACCGGCATCAGTGGTGGCCCGTTGCACAGAGCTGTGACGTTTCCCGGACACGCACCGAGATATCCGTGATTCGATCGGGGAGTTCTGCTTTGAGTGAGCTTTCGAGATAGACGCTCATTATCTCTGCTGTGGGTGGATCGTCCAGCACGATGACGGCGTCTCCATCACCGCTTTGGTCAAACGCATCGATGAGTGGGTCACCGGCTTCGAGCAGGAATTTGTGGTCCCACCTGTCGATTACATCAGTTACGTCACCTTTGTCCACCACCCAGCCAGTGTCTGACAACCTTCCCGTTATGGATACAGATATAGCATAATTGTGTCCGTGTGGCTGACTGCATTTCCCGTCGTGGTGGAGCAATCTATGGCCAGCACTGATTCGAATTGGAGTCGACTCACCGATGTAGAGCGTCCGTTCGGCTGATGAGAGCTGATCTGGTGTGTGTGAATCTGCAGTCATAGATATGCCTCCGATATACGCTCTATATTCTTCACGGAATATGAAGGGCCCGATAAGTTGTTACAGTCGGATGTAATTTATTGGTCGGTGCTAGCGGATTGGATTCGTTCAGCTACCTTGCGCCGACAGAGGTAAAGACCACAGAGAATCATTGGGTAGATTACCATTACACTGACGACTGTGGTCGGTGAGATTACTACGGGAATATGAGCACCGAGATCGACTCGTGATTGTGTGGCAAACAGCCCTCCCGCGACGACCAGCGGCGTCATCATGGCGACGTTCCAGATCCCTGGACGAATGTGATATCCGTGATCGAACCGGTCACGCCATGGAATCACAGTCAATGCCCAGATTTGGGCTACTGCACCGCCAAATATACTGATAATCATTACTGATCCAATACAGACATTTATTAGATTTCCAATGTAAATTGGACCAAATATATGGGGGTCTACCCATGGCGAAGATGTTGCTGCTGAAGAGGTGGTAAGGAGTGTCTCAAAGGAAAAAACACCACCCATTCGTGTGTATCCAAAAGCTATATATATTATACTTATACCTAAAAATATCCTCCTCGAACGCCTGCTAGGTGATTCCTCGAAATACCCAAATAGGACCAGGATCGATAATATAATTCCAACTCCGATGCCAATGAGTAATACTGAAATAATCGTATATGTGATACCGATTGTTCCATAACGAGCACCACCATCTGGCGTGCCGGCAATTGCTCCCATCCACAGCAGTACCAGGCCAAAAAGATGAATAGCCATGAGAGGCCAGAGAACGAATCTACTCTGTGAAAATTCCTTGATATCAGCTGTTCGTTGGCGCATGTAAATGACTTCGTAGGCTCCGTAGCTCATCCAGAGGCTTCCAACAAGTATTGATAATTGGAATGATGGTGAAACGGCCATAACGCTGTTGAGTGCGGTAGTAAGCACGACTGCGATACAGACGGTTGTGAGCAATCGGACGGCAGTTGGACCGCACATCAGACCGATGAGTCCCCGGGTGTTAGCCCCTGTGAGCGTTCGACGCCACTCCGAGACCATCTGTGGTCCAATGGACCATTGTGTCCGTTGGCTCGTCTCATTCGTTGTGGTGTCACCAGCTGCTGTCGAATCCGTCTGAATGCCGTGTAGCCGGTCATAACGTGCTCTCGCTGTTTCATCGAGCAACGTCTCTTTGGCAGCCTGGAGCTGTTTTCGACTTATCCCGGTGTCGTCTGATTCTTCCAGCGCGGCCTTTTTTCGTTCGAATGCCGCTTTTATCTCGGTTGGATCCGCATCGTGGCTGACCTCCAGTATTTCGTAGTACGTTTTTGTCATTATTTGGCAATCATATATCCAAACGTAGCGGTGGTTGTGATCACCGTCCGAATGGTCCTTCCTTCGACAGGGGTAGATGGTATAACGACAAAATCGCCTGTAAAGCTACCGGCACGCTACTGGAACGTTCTGGGCATTGGGCGATTGTCTGTCGAGCATCGTTGCAGTACCAACCAAAGGGGTTTTTATAGGGTACAACGACCAAATGATATGCGGATTGGATGTTGCGATGGTGGATTGGATTGGCAGATGTCTTTGCCTCCGTGCGTTCGGTCTGATCGATTCTCGGCTTTTAGAATACGGGCCAAACTTTGATTGAGTAATCTCATGGATACTAGACGATACAGGACGCTCCTTGGATTGATCGCACTTTTAGGCGGACTAACCGTATGGGTGGTTGCTTCAGAGATTTTTCCGTATCATTCAATCAATCACGATGAAGGCGTCTATCTCCAGCAGGCCACAATGCTACTGGAAAGAAACATCACACTTACTCCGGATCTGCCTACGCTGACTCGACCGTGGTTTTTCGTCGTCGATGGATCACAGCTGTTCCCGAAATACGCTCCCGTTCCCGCTGCGATGTTTGCCATTGGGGTGGGAGTGGGAGTCCCTCGATTGTCTCTAGTGCTAATTGGTATCGCCGTACTCGTACTGATTGGTGCGATCGGCTCGGAGCTGTTCGACCATCGAACGGGCGTTTTGGCAGCAGTGCTCTGTGGTTGTTCGCCATTATTTATTTTCTCAACTTCCGTGTTTCTTCCGTACGCACCAACGTCGCTTTTGAATCTGATATTCGCCTACAGCTATCTTCGCGCCAATTCAACACGCAATAACTACTGGGCGATAATCGGAGGGTTAGCGATTGGATTGGCATTTTTCTCTAGGCCCTACACGGCTGTTCTGTTTGCAGTCCCGTTTGTGATCCACGCTGTGTGGATCCTCTTCCGGGATCGATCGTCACTCTCGTGGCTTGGTCTCATCGCCGGTGGCGGACTTGCTGGCGTAGCAACCGCGTTGGCGTATAACAGCGTTCTTACTGGCGATCCGCTGGTGTTTCCATTCGAAGCGTTCGCTCCGGAAGATGGCCTTGGCTTTGGCCAGCAAAAACTGCTGAACCACGAACTCGAATATACGCCGTCGCTTGCGGTCACCGCCAACGCTACCGTCCTCGAATCATTTGGCACTTCCTGGTTTGTAGGGGGATTGGTTGGTATTTTCTTTGCTGGTGTCGGCATGGTAGAGACAGTTATTGAGCGAAACGACCGTCGGCTCCTTCTCATGGGTGTTTGTGGATCGGTTGTCTGTGGAAACGTCTTTTTCTGGGGAAATTACAACCTGATTGGTTCCCTCGCCCAGCGTGGCGATGGTTTGATCGCGTATCTGGGTCCATACTACCATTTCGATCTGCTTCTTTCCCTTTCAGTGTTCGGTGCCTGGGGGCTGTGGATCGTGGTCGATCGATGGCGAACGGTTACAGACCGAATTGATCGCCAGAGTGTGACAATCCTGGGTAGTATCGGGCTGCTTGTGCTGGCCCTGTGTGCCGGTTCAATCACGGCGGTTACCGTTTCGACGACGGTTGACCGGAATGCTAAAGTAACCGACTCATACGAGCGTGCGTACGAACCATTTGAAGAACGATCACTCGACAATGCGCTCGTCTTGCTTCCGCGAACCTATGGCGACTGGCTTAACCATCCGTTTCAGTATCTGCGAAATACGCCGAATTTCGACGGGGCTGTCGTGTACACCACTGATGGTGCGCCGCTTCAGTCGGTGTCCTCGTTTCCCAACCGCACTGTCTACCGGTATCGCTACCGTGGACCCTGGAATCCCGCAGGTGGATCTCCCACTGAAAGTGGGCTCCAGCGCGTCGACAGGATTCGTGGTGAAACCATTTCACTAGAAACCGATCTCAAGATTTCAGATGAAGCTGATGATGTAACCGTCCGCGTTGGGACTGATACCAATCGCACGATTGCCGTCTCCGATTCTGGACTCCCCAGGACGCTTTCTGTTTCGATCACAGCTGACGGCGCTATGGTTCAGAACGCAACCGATCGTCGCCGACTCCCAATTGGGAACTCGACAGTGCTCACGATCACTGCATCCGTTGATCGTTCGGAAAATGGAACCCACACCACTCAGCTCACCCTCCCGATTTCCGTATCCGGGTCGACCGTGCGGACGATCACACCGTGGATTGATTTTTGCACCGGTGTGAGCGACTGTGATGGCAGCTCGACGTATCTGCCACCGCGATCGGCCGAATTCGTATCTCTTAACGGAACGATCACTGGGACAGCGACTGGTTCCAATCGATTCGGTCGCCCTCGGTTGGCCAAAAACGAGACACGCGAGTCATAGTTCGAGTGAGGACTACGGCCGTGTTGGGTTACTCATCGACGGCGGTTCGCCACCGGACTTAATGATAGTGAATGCCCGCATTAGATCCGTCCGCGAGATAATTCCGATGAGTGTTCCATCCTCTGCAACGACGGGCAATCGCCCGACGCCGGTGGATTGCATCTGTTCGAAGGCCGCCATGGCATCCGTTTTGGGCCGCGTGGATTCAACGTCCCGTGTCATTACCTCGCTGACTCGATAGGCGTCCTGTTCGATTTCGTTTATTTCTGCGGCATCAGAGAGCGTCACCACGCCGACGAGCTGTTCGTTTCTGACGACTGGATAGCCCATATGCCGGTCTTCGAACATTCGGTCCATCAACTCCGTTATCGAAATATCTTCAGGAACCGTTTTTAGATCCGACCGCGGCGTCATGATGTCGCTTACGCTTACTCCCTCGAACGACGCACGGAGGCTGGTTTGCTGGGCTTCTCCCGAGGCAGCGATGTAGATGAAAAATGCCAGCAGAATAAGAAACCAGTCGGTGAAAATCCCGATAATCCCGAGCAAAAACGCAAAGAACTTCCCCACTTCGGCGGCCTGTTGTGTGGCTTTTGCATGCGGTCGAGAGCGCGCAAGCAGTGCGCGCAGGATTCTGCCGCCGTCCATCGGAAATGCCGGCAGCAGGTTAAAGATCGCGAGCATCACGTTGAGTACTGCAAGATAGCCCATCACCAGCTGCGCTGCTTGCATTCCAGGGCCCAAAAGCAAAAATACGATGTAGCAGCCAATCCCGATCACAACGCTCACTATCGGACCTGCCACGGCGATAAGCAACTCGTGGCGCCAGTTTTCTGGAAACTCTGTAAAACTTGCTACGCCGCCGAGCAGCCAGAGCGTAATCGAGTCGATTTCGTACCCAAATCGTTTGGCGACAGCCGAATGGCCAAGTTCGTGTAACAACACCCCAACGAACAGTCCGATTGCCGAAGTGAATCCGACGATCCATGGTGTGTTCCCGCGTGCGATATCTCCTGGGGTGATCGATGCACCGAGTTCCTGTTTGAGCAGCGTCGCGATCGTCTCGACATCGAAGGCAATGAGCGCGCCGAACAACGGGAGAACGATGAGGAACGACCAGTGAAGCTTGATCGGTATGGACGACACCGATCCGATCCGGATTCCTCGCATAGTTCACTAGTATGCAAGCGGATGCTTAAAGCCACACCCGGCGACGCGCTGTTGAATTATACTGTGCCCACGTTCTCTACAGTGTGAACAGTATTAGCTGTCCAAACTGTCGAATGTGACCCTGTCTTGAGAGTCGTCAGCATTTGTTTCCCTTCTTTTCCTGAGAGATGATCTCAGTCGGTGCCGACGGGCGTGACTACACAGTCCAGTCGATCGGGTGTGAGAAACGCTTTGGCCTCTGTTTTCGGATCAACAGTCCGACGCTCGAAGGTAGCCTCGGCAAGACAGACACGGAGAATTTCGGTGAGTTCCGTCGTTGCAAACCGCATTCCAAGACAGTGTCTTGGCCCGCGTCCGAACGGCAGATACGCGGAACACTCCTGTGGGGATCGATCTGTCCATCGATTCGGCATGAACGCGTCGGGCTTTGTCCACCATCGATTGTCGCGGTGTAAAGAGTATACTGGCAATTGAATGGTGGTGTCAGCTGGCAGTCGATATCCGTTACACTGAACGGGTTGACATGGCGTTCGATACAGCGAATGAATCGGTGGATACAGTCGGAGCGTTTCTGTAATTGCGTTTTCGATGGGAGCCGTGGTCTCGGGTACTGCAGATCGGATCTCTGTCGCGACTGATTGTGTGCCAGCGATCAGCCAGAGTGCGTAGCCGAGAGTTATGGCGGTTGTCTCGTGGCCAGCGAACAACAACGCAGTCAACTGATCCCGAATTGTCGAGTCATCGATGTTGGGTTCGGCAAGCAGCGCTGATAACACGTCCTCGGGTGGATCTGTGGCGTTTCGTCGCTCCTCGAGAATCTCGGCTACGAGGTCGTCAAAAACGGCCATTGTTTGCCTGTACCGTCGTTCGGTGGGCGTAGCTGGCATCCAGTCTGGGAGCAAATTTCCGAGCGCACCTAGATTCGATCGTTTGTGGATTGCGTTTGCGACCGAGCGAATGACCGTGTGTCGTTCGTCTGATTGGTTGATGGAAAACAACGTATTGCACAGTATTGTGAGCGTCAGCTCCGTCGCAGCGGTGTAACAATCCACGACATCCGCAGAAATCCAGCGATTGAGGGCCGTACGTGTGGTATCTCTGATTGTTTTGCGGTGGTTCTCTAGCTGTTCCGGTCGAAAGGCGGGCCCCATCGCTTCCCTGAGCTGTTTCCACTCGGTTCCCGAGGCAGCGACGACGTTCGTCGGGCCAAGGAGTTCGAGAAATTCAGTTTCGAACGGTCCCTTCTCGAACAGGTCGTTCTGTTCGAGAAGTACCGCAGAAACCAGCGTAGGATCGAATATGACGACAAACTCGTTTCCAACGGCACGGTATCGGACGATGTTACCGTACTCCTTGAACCGTTCGAGCGCATCGAGTCCCCCCGTGAGAAATTCGATTGTGTTTCCAACAACTGGCAGTCCACCACTTGCGGGTGGTTTTTCGCTGGCTGTGATCGTGGTGGAAAACGGACTCTGTGTGTTCTTTGGGGATTGTCTGGAAGCGGTCATCGATTCAATCGACGGATCGGAGTTATGTGGTCGTTCTGGCGAACTGATAAGCCCATTCAAGAGGAAACTATCGTATGCGTACGCTCGATTGTACGATCAGGTTGGGACCGGCATACCAGCTTTCGGTTCCTGAGGAACTCTCGGTTGGTCCGGTCAAAGAGGAGATGCTTGCGTGGTCACTGGGTGAACAGCGACGCAAAATCTGTTTTGTTGCTCGGATAACCGGCGAGCAGTCTACAATCGAGGCCGCAATCGCAGAACTTGATCCACTCATCAGATACGAGATACTAGCTACGACTGCAGACCAGTTCGAAGTGTATGCGGAGATGGAGATGTCCGACACGGATCGGCGGCTCTTTCGGTCGTTTGACCAGGATCGAGTTGTACTCGTGGGACCGCTCACGTACGTCGATACGGCAACCGTAAAGTTCACTGTCGTCGGAACGACTGACGCGTTAGAAGCGATGATTGGTGCGTTTCCATCGGAGATTTCGATCTCGGTCGATCGAATTGGCTCAGGCATCGAGAAAAGATGGACACCAGAGAACGACCTCACTCACCGGCAGCTCGAAGCACTCAGATTGGCGCTCGACTGTGGCTACTACGACAATCCTCGATCTGCGTCGCTTTCGACCGTCGCCGATGCGCTCGGCTGTACGACGGCCACGGCGTCCACACACCTCCGGAAGGCAGAACGAACGGTGATACTCGCGGCGATCGGTTCGTCGCGACGTTGCTGACACCCTGTGAGTGAATAAAATGAGGACAGAGGAGTTAACGACACTGAAGGGATCCATTAAAGCGGACGAGTTGCAGACTCTCGCTGCCGACAGAGGCTATGATAGCTAGCCGTTACGTGACACTCTCCGAGAGATGGGTATAGGTCCTTTTGTGAAACATTGCGTCCTCACACCGTACGATCATACTCACAGCGAACGAATCGACAACGATCTCTACAACCAGCGCTCAATGTCAGAGATGGTGAACTCCTCGGTCGTACGCTCGTATGTCTCTGCCGTCCGAGCGAATGGTACAGTGCGTTCCGCGAAATCGTCCTGATGTGTCTCGTCTACAATATCAAGCGTGCTGTGAAACAGTGAAATCCAAGGTCTTATTCTACAACACCACGGAGTTCGATCGACTCCCATTCTCGACCGTGCTCCTGAATGGCTTCTTGTACCTTCTGGATGTCAATTTCGTCACTGAACTCATGTTCA
The DNA here is from genome assembly GCA_027563145.1 of Halocatena halophila. Classification (GTDB taxonomy): domain Archaea; phylum Halobacteriota; class Halobacteria; order Halobacteriales; family Haloarculaceae; genus Halocatena; species Halocatena halophila. The sequence goes on from CP071307.1 coordinate 704,528, forward strand.
TTCCACTGTCCGCCACGAGCTCCCTTATTGCGGTCGATGGTTCGCACGAAACCGAACATAACCAGCTTTGAGAGGTGATTGAACATGCCACGCTGGGTGAGTGGCTCTTTTCCACTCGTCGTGTTGTAGGCACGAACTACACGTGAGTACGCAGCGTGGATCGTTCGAGTTCGGGCCGGCGTAAGACCCGCTTCATCAAGATGGGCGATTGCCGCCAAGATGAAAAGCTTCTCCTGGTCCTGGTCGACGATTGATTCCACAATGTTCCCGTATTCAAGATCCTTATCAGCCTGTCGGATGTGAGGTGGTTTGATCTGTTCGGACCCATCCTCCTCAGCAACCTCCGCAGAGCGACGAAGCAGACGAATTGCACGTCGAGCACTCCCCGAGGCTTCCTTATAGGCGAGTGCCGAACACAGGGAGATCGTCTCTTGCGTGTATGCGCCCTCGAAGAGGGCCCGTTCAGCTCGATCACGAAGAATAGTCGCGAGCTCGTCTGCATCATAGGCTGGAAATTTGATCTCGGTCTCACAGAGGCTGTCTTTCACTTTCGGCGAGAGGTTCTTGCGAAACGTGTAGTCGTTGCTGATCCCGATAACGCCGACTCTGACGGTTTCGAGGTACCCAATATCCCGTGAGCGAGGCAATTCGTAAAGGAGGGTGTCATCGGATCCGAGTTTGTCGATTTCGTCGAGGATGATCAGTACCGTTCCGGTAAGAGTGTCCAACTCCTCGTAGAGAAGGTCATACACGTCCTGGGGAGCGTAACCTGTCGCATTGATCCGGTTTCCCGGTTCTCGGAGCCGATTGACGATTCCAACAGCGACCTGGTATGAAGAGGTTGTATGGTCGCTCGTCGTGAAATTCTCGCAGTTGATCCAAAGGGCAGTGAGGGAAATCTGTTCGCTGGGCGGTAGCTGTTCGTTCTTCTGTTCGATATCGCGTTCGAGAGTCCGTCGGAGGTACTTCGTTACGGCGGTCTTTCCCACACCTGTGTCGCCGTAAAGGAAGGCATTCTGTGGTGGACGTCCTTTATAGATCGGCTTGAGTACACTCGTATACCGAGTGAGCACCTCATCTCGGCAGAGAATTCGATCGGGCGTGTAGTCCTCTTCGAGGACTGCGGCGTCCCGTATCAGGTCGACCTCGTCGGCGAAGATCGAATCGGGATCTTCCATTTTGTGAACCTTGACGTATCGGTTCACCTTATATTTTCCTGAGTTTCTTGAGTTTCCTGAGCCATGCATCTCTCACACAGCAGTTTTCCTGAGTTATCGACTCGAAACGGGGGTAGATCGGATTGTACGTACTCGAACACAGCGATTTTCCTGAGTCAATCACTAGGCTGAAGAATGGTCTCTTCTGGTCGAGGACGAGTCGTCTAATATAGTATTATATCTATTGGTATAGGAAATACTAACTAACACTAGCAAAATCCGAAAGTCGAAGACTACACCCAGTTGAACAGCGGCTTTCCTGAGTTATTTATAGTATTATCAACATTATTTTATATAGTTACCGTGGAGAGCCTACTACTAGTGAGTGATCAGCCACCGCCGAACAGAGAATAACTCGGGAAAATTGCTGTGTGAGTGTGCCCTCGTGTGAACTATCGTCTAAGAAAAGATGCTTACGAAGTCACTGGATGAACAGCACCACAAAATGGCTTTGCTGCACGGATAACCGGTGAACAGCCTTCGATCGAGGCCGTACTTGAAGCACTCAAAGCGGCCATCGAGGGTGGCTATTTTGACGATTCTCGATCTGCGTCGCTTTCGACCGTCGCCGATGCGCTCGGCTGTACGACGGCTACGGCGTACACACACCTCCGGAAGGCAGAACGAACGGTGATACTCGCGGCAATCGGTTCGTCGCGACGTTGCTGACGTACAGTGAATGAATAAAAGAGGACAGGGGGTGTGGGGTATGCCGGGTCGCCAGTAGGGCCTTCCCCAGTGATATCAAATATTGCTGTCCATTCCATTTTTATGGCCGTACTACCGCTTCTACGAATAGTGTTAGGAGTGCCTGTACTATCTCAACTACCGAAATAATGGCCCCCTTGTTCGGTTCACATCGACTGTGCCAAACTGATTAGACTGCCGTGATACCGATTTTTAAGTCGGCCGTGGAGCAATCGACTGCCATGTCGTACTACAACCGCCAGCGAATCGACGACGATTTTGAAACAGTCGTTTCAGAAACGATCGAAGCACTCGAAGACGAAGGATTCGGTGTTCTCACCGATATCGATGTCAGCGCAAAGTTTAGTGAGAAGCTCGGGCTTTCGGAATACCCCAACTACCGAATTCTCGGCGCGTGCAATCCCGAACTGGCACACCAGGGACTCGAGGCAGAACGCAATCTCGGAGTCTTGCTTCCATGTAATGTCGTAGTGTACGAAACTGATGGCGACGTGATGCTTTCGTTTGTCGATCCGTCGACACTCCTATCGATCGTTGATTCGGACAATCTCGATCCACTCATCCGTGACGTCACAGAGCGTTTCGATCGGGTTCTCGAGACCGTTCAGTCCACTGCTGGTGATCGCTCATAATCCTCCTACCAATTCTCTGAACGCCGCCCTGACGTCGCGTTCACATTTTTATTCGAACGGTAGGACAACTGTATTTACTATTGGCTGTGAACTGCGTAGACAGCTCAACGGCGTTGGCCGGTGAGAGTTCGTCGCTACACATGCTAGATCCAGTCATTGCCAGTCGGTTACAGTTTGCCGTAACGACGATCGTTCACATCGTCTTTCCGGTGATCTCCATGGGTCTAGGGCCGTTTTTGATCTATTTCACCTGGAAATCGATTCGGAGTCAGTCGCCGGTGTACGAACAACTCCGACGGCTGTGGACGCGCGTGTTCGCGATCACCTTTGTGGTTGGAACGGTGACCGGGATCGTCCTTGAATTCGAGTTTGGAACGAATTTCGCGGCGTTTTCTTCGTTTGCCGGCGAACTGTTCGCTGGACCGCTGGCGTTTGAGGGGCTGATTGCGTTCATGCTCGAAGCCTCATTTCTCGGAATCTTCGTGTTCGGCCGTGACAGGGTGGGTGATCGGGCGTATTTTCTGAGTTCGGTCGCAGTTGGACTTGGATCCTGGCTCTCTGCGGTCTGGATTCTCATCGCCAATTCCTGGATGCAAACCCCCCGTGGGTATGAAGTCGTCCAGACGGGTGGACAGGAAGTTATCAGACTTGTGGATCCGCTGGCGGCGTATCTGAATCCGCGGTTCGTCTGGATGTTCGTCCACATGCAGACCGGTGTGGTAGAGTCGGTCGCGTTGTTGCTCGCGGGGATTGCAGCGTATCAGCTCTCGAAGCGCGCGCGTGATGACTCAGGTGTTTTGCTCTGGCGTGCAACGCTGAAGGTCGCCCTTGTGGTGTTGCTCATCACCGCCCCCTTGCAGGTGATACAGGGAGATCTGTACGCACGACACGTCTATCACACCCAGCCCGAGAAGTTCGCCGCCATGGAGGCGATCTGGGAGACTGGACGATACGTCCCCGAATACATCGTGGCCTTTCCGACGAGCATTGAGGGATTGCACACGCCGGACGCTAAACGGCTGTTCGGCCTGGGCATTCCTGGCGGTGCGTCGTGGCTGGCCAGCGGCGGCGATCCGCAGGCGGTTATTCGTGGCCTCAATTCGTTTCCAACACCCCACCCACCGGTCGCGATCGTGTTCTGGGCGTTTCGGATCATGGTAGCGCTGGGTTTCTGGTTCGTCCTGCTCGCATTCTGGGGTGGAGTGCGACTCTGGCGAGGTGGCCTCTATCGGGACCGGCTACTGCTCGGTGCCCTCCAGGTGAGTGCACCGCTTGGTATCCTTGCGGTTGAACTCGGCTGGATCGTTACGGAGGTCGGCCGACAGCCGTGGGTAGTCCAGGGGCTGATGAAGACCCGTTCTGGGGTCTCACCAGGGCTCAGTTCGACAGAGGCGACGCTCACGGGATTTGTCCTTGGTTATCTGGCACTGCTCATCGTCTACACCGTCGTCATTCGACGAATCCTCGATACAGCCCCACCGAAGAGAGGCCCGGAGACGGACATTACTGGACAAATGGAGGAGAGCAACGATGAGTAATGGATGGCTGGGAACCGAACCCTGGTTTGGTCTCCCGCTTGCTGATCTCTGGTTCATCCTGGTGTTTGTTCTGCTCGGGACATTTCTGTTACTTGATGGCTTTGATTTCGGCGTCGGCATGCTGTACGGCCTCCGTCGTGATGGGGCGGTTCGTGAACAGTTGCTCACAGCGGTGTCGCCGTTCTGGGATGCCAATGAGGTGTGGCTCGTCGTGTTCGGTGGTGCATTGTTCGCAGGCTTTCCGAGTGTGTATACGAATCTGTTCAGTCGGTATTATCTACTCATGTTTGGAGTGCTTTTGGCACTGATACTGCGGGGGCTCTCGACCGAACTCATTGAGGCACGATCTGGCACCCGATGGACTCGACTCTGGCAGGGTGCGTTCGTCGTCGGTTCGATTGCGAGCCCGCTATTGCTTGGCGTCTTCGCTGCAAACTGGCTGATCGGTGCACAACAACTTCAGTGGCTCCCAGGCCTCGTCGTCGGACTCACACTCTGTTTGCTCTGTCTGGTCGATGGTGTTGCGTATCTTGGATTCAAAGCACCGACGTTGCGACCGTCACTGGCCCGGTATGGAAGCCGTGCAATCGTCGGATACCTCGCTGGCGTCGTAATCACGCTGGGCTATCTCTATGTCGCCGTCACGCCGCTTTCTTCGGTCGTATTTTCGCCGATCGTCATCGGTCTGGTGGTTCTTTCGATTGCGTTCGCTGGCGTCTACGTCGTTGCACTCGGCCGCGAACAGTACCGAACAGCCTTTCTGTCGGTTGCTGGTCTCGTGTACGGTTTTGTCGGGGTCGTCGTCACCGTGATGCATCCCATGATCGACCGGGCGGTGGGTCTCACCGTCTCCGAGGCCGTCGTTTCTCCGCTTGCGCTGAATCTGTTAACGCTGGTAGCTGTGGTGACACTTCCATTCATCACCGTCTACTTCGTCGTGTTGTATTCCGTCTTTCGCGGTCCGGCCTCCTGTGGTGAGAGCTACTGACTGTCCTTTGGTGAACCCTCAACAGATTCTGTACCGATGGTTTGTCCAGTTCAGCGTGGTATATGGCCCGTGTACTCAAGTGCGTAGTAGCCGAACGAATACGATGTGTTATGACGGAACAATGGGACGAGGTAAGCTTTGTTCTCGCATCGACGTATCGGGTGGACGTCTTGCGAAGACTCGCAGACGGCTCTACGACACCCTCTCAGTTGGCATCCGAATCGGATCTGTCGATCTCACACGTTTCACGCGCCTTACGGGAACTCCGCGACGAATCGCTCGTCGAACTACTCGTCCCCGAGGATCGAAAGAAAGGCCGTATCTACGGTATTACTGACAACGGCGAAACAGTCTGGGAACTGATCGACGAACAGGATCTGGCCTGATCTATCTTCAATAGTTGTTGGATTATCCCGTTCAGCAATTTTTGGCAACGATTTCATATGAATTATTTTTCGTATAAATAAAATCTATAAATAATAGCAAATATATCTGGTTATAAGTGGTTATGCATCACATATTCACGTTATCGTTGATAATTCTTGCCAGCTGTCAGTGGTTTACCCATACATACAAGAGGGTTGGCCTGAGAATGAATTCTAACGGTGAACGTTAGATGGGCAATCCATTTATTGATGATTTGAATGACACATTCCGAGGGGTACGTGTCCGAGTTACGACGGACCACCACATGTACGAGGGATGGGGTGGTCGGTGGAACTACAGCGACCAGGCGTTTCTGGTGTACGATGCAGAACGCGACGATGGCGAGCGCTTTGGGGCCGTAACGGTATCAACGCCGGAGTCAGTCGAACGGCTTGATGAGCGACTCTCGATCGAAGAAGTGCCACTCTCAACGGTTGCTCCGTCTCCGTACAGCGTCCGAGCGACTGACGACGTTGATCATGCCGAGTTCGTAAAGCTCACGCGCGAGCGTGGCCATCTGTTGACCTATCCAACGGTTCGTCCGGTGTCGGCTTCAGATTACGACTATGAGATCGTTGGGGGCCACCGTCGATACCACGCGGCGCGCAAGGCCGACCTGTCGACGATAGCCGTTGAGATCGTCGAACTCTCCGACTGGGAGGCTGTAGTCTGGTTCGTTGATGAACACATCCCCGTTCAGGGGGGATCCGAATCGGATATGTACACTCAGTGTGAGATCAATCGAGCGATCGATCGGCTGCGCACTGAGTGGCCAGACGAACGACTCCGATCGCTTTCTGTCCTTGAACCGTATCTCTCGGACGCGCTTTCCCGGACACGACGCGAAGCACTCCGTTCTGGCCATGCGACAAACGGCTGTCCATAACCCTCGTCGATCCGGTGTGTGCTGTGGTCACAGCCCATCTACAGGATTCCAATAGCGAACGGATATATTCGTCCATTTTCTAGTGTGGCTACATGCAATCGAACGCAGAGAGCGACGCGACTACCGATGATTTCAGCAGCGAAGCAGTGATCGAGGCCATCCACACCCGCCGTTCTGGCCACAACTTTGATCCAGAATCAAACGTCGATGATGAAACTCTTGAGGCTATCATCGAGGACGCCACACTTGCGCCATCGGCGTACAATCTCCAACCGTGGGAGTTTCTTTGTGTCCAGGACGAGGAGTTGCTCGATTCTGTCGTCGAACTCGCCTACGGACAGGAACACATCCGGGATGCTGGAACGGCCATCTTCGTGCTCGGTCACACGGAGGCATTGACCGCCGATACCGTCTTCGAACAGTGGGTTGAGGCAGGTCATATGGACGAGGAGACTGCAGCCGAGACGAAGGCACAATCTGTCGGGATGTACGATGACGAACAGATGGGCCGCGATTATGCGATTCGAAACGCATCGTTGGCTGCCCAGAATCTCCTTCTTTCTGCACACGCTCGTGGGCTCTCTGCCACACCGATGATCGGATTCGATCCCGAGGGCATCTGTGAGCTCCTCTCGGTTCCAGATTCGATGGTGCCAGTGATGCTCATTGCGCTGGGTCCAAGTGGCGGTGACGAGCCCGACCGACTCCCACGACGTGACGTTGCCACCGTACTTCACCGCGACGGGTTCGAGGAGTAAGGAGCTACATCTAGTCGTTCACAGGCTCCGCTGGGTTCCACGAACCGAGTCGATTGCGATCAGTTCGCCGTTTCGTTCGACGAGCCAGTAGAGCTTGTAGCCACCAGTCTGGCGCTTGATCTCGATTTCGGGCGTATCCAACAGCACCGTCTTTCTCATTGCCCACCGGAATGTGGCGTCTTTCGCGATTTCTGTGGCACGATTGTCAGTGATCGATGGACGCATCACTACTACCTCGTCGACCGATTCCGTGGTAAATTCGGGGACGCTGTCCGCACGGAGTGGGATCGAGCGGACAGTATCGACGGCGACGATGCGCTCGTTCTGCGCACTCGAGCCCACAGGCCGTTCGATGGTCGTCGTCACGTCAAAACACTGGTGAGGATAGGCGACCGCGATAACGGGCTCGTCGGGCGAATCTTTCACCGCTGTCCGGGATATCGACGGTTCGACGATCCCGAGCGAACGCGAGGTCGTCTCGATTTGCTCGAGCACTGAACGCTGTACATTGCTGTCGAGTCGCGTGAGCACTGATTGTTGGATGCGATCGGTGGTGGTGGCAATCGTCGAGTGGGCCTGCCCCGATTGGGCCACGATACCACCGTCTGGGGCAAACTCCTCGGCCCGGTCGTCTTCGAGCACCGCAGAGAGTGGTTTATCGAACAACTCGAACGAACGATCGACTCCCTCAGGAGGGTCGGTGAGCAACGAAACCAGGATCAATACACAAACCGAGAGCACGAACGCCGGGAACAGGCCATACACCGTCACAAGCCCGTACCAGAAGCCAGCGGATTCGGATGGCATTGCGTTGAACCAGCCAAGAAGGGTAGGAAGCTGTGTCCAGACGACCATCGTCACCGCACCGGTGATCATGCTGGCGACGGCTCCCTCGGCAGTGGTTCGTTTCCACCAGAGGGCTGCGATCACCGTCGGCCCGATCGCAGCTCCGAGTCCGCCCCAGGCGTAATCGAGCACGAGCGTGTAGATCGATGTGTTCCTGGCAAAGTAGGCAAAGGCGATCGAGGCGATACCAATCCCGAGTGTGGCCAGGCGGGCGTATCGAACGAGCTGTGCTTCAGTCGCATCCTCATTTACGAACCCGTGATAGACATCCTCAATGGCTGCACTCGTCGCGACAAGCAACTGTGAATCCGCACTCGACATCATCGCCGCCAGTGCCGCTGCGAGGATGATTCCGGCGATGACGCTGGGGAACAGCTCCAGTGTCAGCATTGGCATCACAGCATCCCCGTTTTCGATCGCGCCGCCACCGAACTGAACGATCGCGTAGAGCCCCACGAGCGCGGCCCCAATGTAGGCGACGAACATGAACAGCTGGGCGACCAGTGCGGCGGTTCGAACGTTTTTCACCCTGTCGATTCCCATAAACCGGACCATAATATGTGGGTTTCCGGGGACGCCGAGTCCGATCGCCGCATAGCCGATAATTCCGAACACGGCCGCCCATCCGGTTGTGCCCCCGGTGATGCTCACCGTCGCATCGCCGGCGGTTGCGAGTTCATCGAACGGCAGCCCGAACTGCTGGAAGGCAATGATCGGGAGCGCGATGAACGCTAGTAGAATAATTGCTCCCTGGACGTAATCGGACCAGGCGACCGCGAAATATCCGCCGAGGAAGGTGTATCCAAGCACGATGGTACCGCCGATCAGTATGCCGATCCAGGGTGCCATTCCAGTGAGAATCTCTAGAAGTTCGCCCGCTGCCACGATCTGTGCGCCGACGTATCCCCCCTCGAAAATAAGCAATACGAGCGCGCTCGTTGCCTTGACACGCCCGGTGTCATCACCCAGACGATGTTCGAAAAACGTTGGCAGCGTCACTGCCCTGACAATCTCCGAGTATTTTCGGAGCCGTTTTGCAATGCCGGCCCACGAGAACAGATCCGCAGGTATCATTCCCAGCCCGTTCAAAAATGCCATAATCCCCGAACTGTACGCATCGGAGGGCACACCGAGTGTCAACCAGCCACTCATCTCGGAGGCTCGCTCTGAAAATCCCGTGACGACGGGCCCGATCTGCCGACCACCAACAACGTAGTCGCCAACAGTGTCCATAAACCGTGTGGCGTACAACCCAACGCCCAGCAACACCAGCAGATACGCTCCGAACGTTATCAGCACCCAGTTGCTCGCACCGCCGGCGATCGCACTACTCGCCATTTATTTCCTCCGAGTACGAGGAGCGAAGCGTTCGTTCGCGTCGTCCCTCAAGCACGTAGTAGCCGAGCAACAACACGAAGTAGACGGCGTACGGACCGACCAGGCCGATCCAATCCAGTGTTGACAGTGCGGACATATCCAGTAGAGAGTATTAATTGAACGAAATAAATCTATGGGTGGGTCGCTATCGGTGTCTGCTCTGTCTGTGAACGGAGTAATATTGGAAGATTACTGCATAAATTAAAATTTAATCGGGAAACAGAACCCATATGATGTCACAGTATATGAACGTCTATATAATTCACATAGTAGCAGTTTTTCGGAACGCGCCCAACGAAAGGGTGAGACGAATATTTCAATGCAATCAGAAAATACTCCTGCTTCGGGCGATCGTTCGGCTGCTCATCGATCGTACCCACTTGGTGTTTCGATCGTCGTCGATTCAGAGGCTCCGGCTGCCGACCGGTATCAGTTCGTGGCACCGGAACACGTTGGGAGGTCCTGGCCAACGGCAATGCCGGCCGAACTGTACGCGGACGTGTATTTCGATACGAACGGGTTCGTTGAGGCAGAAACTGGGAGCAGAGGCGTTCCGCCAGAGGTTATCCAGGCCGGTCGAGATACCCTCGCGGCGTATTTTTTGACGCATGAAGCTCTCGATAGAAACTGGGTGGCGTCGTATTTCGGAAAATCCCCCGAGGCAATTGATCGATATATTGAAGCCGTCCAGCAACGAGCCACGGAGATCCGCACACGGATCGAAACACACGGGGCTTCCCAAACGGAGTAGTTCCAACGCCAGTCCGCTCAGAAGTGATCTCACCGAAGAGCTCTCTTTTATCCTCTCGCGATGGCCTACGACACGCAACGGACGTTCACTCAAGCATCAGATCGGGACCGCCGACCGTCACGACTTGGCCACTAGCCTCTCCCCCGACCACTATGGAGCGCTACGTTGAGAATATAGTGGACAATAACCAATGCAATACTATCAATATCCTATTAGAAAGAATTAATCTAACAACAAATTGAGTAACGGTTGCATGGTGGAATTCACGAGGCGCGAGTTGCTTGCAACGTCAGCGGCAGCTGCAGTCGGTGCGAGCGTTTCCGGTGTGTCGTCGGCATCAACTGACGACGATGCACCACTCGTACGTGGCGAACTCAAGCGCTTTTCTTCGACGGCACTTGGTGCGGAGGTCACCGGCCCGTTCGTGTTCGATGATGGCACGTTGTTGTACAGCTTGCAGCATCCGAGCACGGAGAACCAAGCGCCGTTCGACCGCGGCGGTGTGGGATATTTCAGTGGGTTTCAGTTTTCGATGACGGGAACCAACGACGATTTTGAGGAGCTATCACCGCCTTCGACGAGCACCGAACGAGAGCGGGTTCGATCCGCTCGAGGGTCCTACGAGCTACTCGGCGTTGGTGGGGAGTCGATTAACGACGGAGCCGAGCGGCTTGGCGTCACACAAACCCCTGATGGAACAGATATCACCCGGTCGAACTTCACGGGGACCCAGTATGGCACCCCGGGATCAAATCCGGACTGCAATCAGTTCGTTCCCACCGCGTCTGACGGATCGGCGGGCTATCTATTCACGAACTGGGAGAACAGTCCGGGTAACATCTCTCGGATCCCAATTGAGCGGACTGCAGCCGGCGAGCTTGAAGCACGGCTCGATGACGCGATCAATCTCGCGAACACGGAACCGTTCCGTGCGATTGGAGGCACGCGAATCAACTGTTACGGCGATCTGACGCCCTGGGAGACGATGATCTCCGCAGAGGAGAACTACGCCCACACGCGGGTTTCACTCACGAGCACGGTCGGTGACATCGTTGCCGACGGCACTGGTGTCGGCCACATTGGGGGTGCTCAGTTCTGGAACCGACCGAATCCGACGGAAATCCAGTCGGCCATCGATTCGTACTACGGCGAAAACGCCTGGACTGTACAGGGATGGTGGGCACTGGATGGCGTGGAGTTTCTGGCCTACTATCTCGGTGCTGACGTTCCTGATGACTCCAGCCAGCCGATCGACGATCAGTTCCCGAACCCCTATCGGTACGGCTATTTCGTTGATATTCGCGAGCCCGCAGCCGATGTTCCAAGGCCCGTAAAATACTATGTGATGGGCCGGGCTGCCTGGGAGGCACCGGATATACAAACCGACGGTCGAACGGTGTACGGCTGTTCGGACGGCGACAGCAAGGGAATCTACAAGTTCGTCGCGGATCGACCGATTCAGAGCTACGACGACCCGATGGAGATCGCTGGCACGCTGTATGCACCAAAAATCACCAACGAAGACGCCGCAAATGGCGGGTCGCCGGCGTCCGTGGGGCTCTCAATCGAGTGGCTCGAACTCGGCCACGCGAGCAATCGTGAGGTTGCATCCTGGATCGAGGCATTCGATGAGGTCACACAGGCTGCGTATCTGCGTGCACACACGGAGGATTACTCGACCGGCGATCCGATCACGGACGAACTCCTTGAGGAAGCCGATCGAACGGTGATCGAACAGGGCAATCAGAACTATATCACCAACGAGGAGATCGTCGAATGGGCCCGACAGCACGAACAGGGCACCGTTGATCCCGAGCTTCGTAAAGTTCCGTTCCTGGAGACACGTGCGGCCGCCAAAGAGATCGGCGCTACCATTGAGTTCAACAAGGCAGAGGGTGTTGACAGCCACGCATCCGCTGGCCCTGGTGATCCGATCTACTTTGCGATCTCAGAACTCAACGACGATATGGCCAGTGGTGGTGATCTAGCAATGGAACGCGTCGACGGCGGTGTCGTTTACCGTGGCATACTGGATCATCGGTACAACGTTTCCACGCTCGAACCCGTGATCGTCGGCCCGAACGCCAGCGATCCAGCGGCCATCGCGGACGATGCGCTGATCAATGTGGATAACATCGCCGTGATGGATGATGGCCGGGTTCTTTGCTGTGAAGACGCAGATCAACTGGGCCGGTCGTACAGTAACGACTGTCTCTACGTGTTCGAACCGGATGAGGACGGGGGTCACCATGGGCCGCCTTGGAGCGGTGACCATCCTGAACACCCGCCCTGGGATGATGATCACCCTGGAAGACCACCCTGGGATGACCATCCAGGTAACAGTCCCTGGAATGACGATTCCACTGATGAGTCCGATTGGGATTTCATGCCGCCGGGACATCACTACAGCGACGACCGCCACGATCGATAATCTGATTTTTATTCTGTTTTTGATGGATGGTTTTTGCACTCCGTTCGAAGTACGAATCCCAGCGTCAGACGAATTAGACCACTCTAAAAATAGGATTAGATAATAACAATTATATGTATTGATGCCAGCGATGGTATATGGACGATGTATCACAAATTAACCGGTCGAGTGTCACCCTGACACGTCGGAAGGCACTAGCAGCTGGCTGTGTGTCTGTAACGGCCGGGCTGACTGGGTGTCTCTCCGGGACGTTTGGAGGGACCTCGACGGACGATTCGGGACTGGTCGCGGTCGCGTCGTTTTTTAGCTTCTACGATTTCGCGCGAAAGATTGTCAGAGAAACGCCAATTTCGGTCCGGAATCTGATTCCGACTGGTCTTCACGGTCACGGCTGGGAGCCAAATGCGAAGATCACACAGGACATTATCGAGGCGGATGCGTTCATTCACGTTGGTAAGGATTTTCAACCCTGGGCAGATCGGGCGATACAGACGGTCAAAGACGACGGCGTCGATACTCAGCTGATCAACGTCAGGGATGGGATCGAACTGGTCGATCTCGCTGCAAGCCTCGACCGGGATGAAGAGGGTGTGGGGAACAACCGAGCGAAAGATCCACACTTCTGGCTCGATCCGCTGCGGGCGAAACAGGCCGTCGATAACATCACGCAGGGACTAACCGAGCTAGCACCGGCACACGAACAAACGATTACGGAAAACGCAACACAATATAAATCTGGTATTTTAGACCGAATTCATGCGGACTATCAGACTGTCTTCGATGATCCACCCAGGCGAGTGACACAGCTTGCTGCCCACAACGCATTCCAGTATCTCGGCGTTCGATACGATATCGAAATGCGCCCGCTCGTCGTCAATCTGGCTGCAAGTGGCGACGTTAAACCCTCGGACATCACTGAAGCCAAACGCGTAATCGAGACAAACGATATCAGATACATCGCAGCAGCCGTGTTCGAAACCCGAAAACCGGCCGAACAGCTGCTTGCAGAAACTCCTGTCGAGGCCTATTTTCCAGTGACACCCTACGCTGGCGTTCGAAAGGAGTGGGTCGAACAGGGCTGGGGATACGAGGAGATCGCTTATAATATCAATATACCGACGTTTAATGTCGTTCTTGGGAACAAAACCCCTCCGGCGGCGGGACCGGACGGCTGGGCTGATCAATGGAGGAACTACGAATGACAGAGACGCCAGTCGTCGACCTTGACGGTGTGACATTTGGTTACACACAGACGCCTGTGATCGAAGACATCTCGATTACCGTCGATGCCGGTGAGTACGCCGCGGTTGTCGGCCCGAACGGTTCTGGTAAATCGACGCTGATGAAGCTCGCACTCGGACTGTTGTCTCCTGATGATGGAAGCGCCAGGCTGTTCGGCGACCCCGCAGCGTCGTTCGATGATGGCCAGCGACTCGGCTACGTCGCACAGCACGCCAGTGCCACAAAAGCAATGCCAATCACAGTGCGCGAAGTGGTGAAGATGGGCCGATTCCCCCATGTCGGCTTTAGCGGCCTATCGACGACCGACTGGGAGATCGTTGATCGCGCCCTCGAACGGGTCGGTATGAGCGCGTTTGCAGATCGTCGGATTACACAGCTTTCGGGGGGACAGAGACAACGAGCCTTTATCGCTCGGGCCCTCGCGGGGGAAGCCGAACTACTTGTACTTGATGAGCCCACCGTCGGTGTGGATGCAGAATCGGTCGCCTCGTTCTACGATCTCCTCGACCTGCTCTCTGCTGAGGGTATTACGATTCTCTTGATCGAACACGATCTGAGTGCAGTCACTGATCACGTCGATCGCGTTATCTGCCTGAATCGAACGGTGTACTTCGATGGACCAGCTGAGACGTTCGTCCAGAGCGACGCGCTCGATCGGGCGTTCGGGGCGGTGAGCGTGAAATGATCCTATCAACCCTTCAGGCTGGAGCGGCTACCGGTCTGCTGTACGGGCTGCTTGATCTCTGGTACTGGGTGATGACCCAGGCGTGGAAAGTGACTGGCCTCGAGATGATCAGTCCCGAGTACACGTTTATGCACCGGGCGGTTCTCGTTGGACTCTGTATCGGCGTGATGGCTCCCGTGATTGGGACGTTCCTGGTTCATCGTCAGCTTGCACTCATTGGCGACGCGCTTGCACACACGGCGTTTGCCGGCGTCGCGGTGGGGCTATTTCTCAACAGCGTGCTCATGATCGGCGTTTCGCCGTATTTGACTGCCGTCGTCGTTGCTGTCATTGCTGCGCTGTGTATCGAACTGATATCCGAAACGACCGATGCGTACAACGATGTCTCGATGGCGATCGTGCTCTCAACGGGCTTTGCGCTCGGCTCAACGCTCATCTCCCTCAATGCTGGTGGGCTTGCGGTTGGCATCAATCAGTATCTGTTTGGGAATCTCTCTACCGTCTCTGCTGACAACGCGGTCATCTTGCTGGTGTTGTTCGCGATCATCGTCGTTACGGTGGCCATAACGCGGAATCAGCTGCTGTATGTGACGTTCGATGAGACGGCCGCGGCGGTTGCCGGATTTTCGGTCACTTGGTACAACCGCATTATGGTGATGTTGACCGCACTCGTCGTTGTGGGTGCGATGCAGATCATGGGCGTGATTCTGGTTGCGGCGATGCTGGTCGTTCCGGTGGCTGGAGCAACACAGCTCTCTCGGAGCTTCAGAGAGTCGATCTTCGTCTCGATTGCACTGGCCGAGCTGGCGGTGTTGCTCGGAATCGGCGTCGCTTACTACGCCGAGGCGACGGCGGGTGGTGTTATCGTGCTGGTTGCCGTCGCGCTGTATGGCTGTTCGGTGGCCGTTGGCAAACTCCTCGACCGGCTTGGACCGGAGTCGTCGCCCACGGTCGCACCGATTCAGGCGGACGACGACACCACAGGCGACTGATTGGGCTTTCTGGTTTGCGGTGTGTCGATGGGGCAACGATTAATCCTCTGCTATGTGTCTGTTTGTTCGATGACAACGCTCGATCTCGTCTTGCCTGTTGACGAGTACGATTCGCTCGACGAACTCACAGCACTGGCCCATCGTGCAGAACGCGTTGGCTTTGCTCGCATCTCTGCTGGTGAAACGACCGGTCGAGATATGGTTACGACGTTTGCGATGCTCGGCGATCGCACGCAGGAAATCGGCATTTCAACGGATGTGCTCTCGCCGTTCGGACGCAAACCAACCGTGCTCGCACAGACGGCGCTCACTATGCATGAACTGACCGGCGGCCGGTTCAGACTCGGGCTCGGTACGAGTTCTCCAGCCATCGCCGAACGCTGGCACGGCGACGCGTTTGAATCTCCCCTCCGTCGGCTTCGCGAGACGATCGAAGTGATTCGAACTGTCTACGAGGGTGGTGCTGTGAGCTACGACGGCTCGGTGTACGATCTTGGTGGGCTCTCCTATGAGAGGCCAGTTCCGGATTCACCGCCGCCGATCGATGTGGCTGCCCTCGGCCCGAAAGCAACGGAGTTGACCGGCCGGTTTGCCGATGGCTGGGTGCCACAGCTGTTTACGCCCGATGGGCTCCTCGATCGATTGACCAACCTTGAGCGCGGCTGTCAACTAGGTGATCGGTCGGTCGAGTCGATTCGGGTTATGCCACTCGTGCGCTGTTTCGCCAGTGATGATCCCGAGCGCGCTCGCGAGGCGATGCGTTCGACCCTCGCCTTTTTGATCGGCGCGTATGGACCGTATTACGGCAATTCAGTCGCAAACCAGGGATACGAGGCCGAAGTCACAGCGATTCGGTCGGCCTGGGATGACCGTGACACCGAAGCGATGACCGCGGCACTTCCCGAGAAACTCATGGACCGACTTGGAGCGGCTGGTACCCCCGAAACAGTTCGGGAACGCGTCTCACAGTTTGTGGATCTTCCGGGTGTTGACGGCGTGCGTGTCGGATTCGTTCGAGGAATGGACCCCGAAGACAGGCGCAAAACGATGGCCGCACTCGAGCCGTTGCTCGATTAATCCGACGTGTGTGCGACTGCGCGCACAGGGCTGCCGTCGCCACCGCGAATCGGTAGCGGTTGTACGTGAAGTTCACACGTCTCCGGTAGCGCTGCTAGATTCGTGAGATTCTCAACAATTCGTCGGTTGGCATCGAACAGGGCGTTGTGTGCCGGAAATCCGTCCGGTTCTGTGCCACTGTGACGCTCGGGATCGACGCTTGGCGTTGGATCCGGGCTGAACGCGTCGATCCCGACGTTGTAGCCGTGTTGTGCACACCACTTTGCTACATTGGCCGTCAGATACGGATGATCCCGATATCGGTCAGTTCCCCAGTACTTCGACCAGTCGGTTCGAAAGCACAACAGATCGTGATCCGTGGGGGCTGGGAGTGCTGCGGTCGTGATCGGTTCGCGGTCGGTGGTGTCTGTACAATCGATCACAAGCGTGTCGAACACCCATTCGGAGACGTCGTACGCCTCGAGCGTGGGGCCGTCCCGTTCCATATGCCGGGGAACGTCGACGTGCGTTCCAACATGGCTTTCTAGTGCTATGCCCGTGGTGTGTGCCCCCTCCGAAGCAACCGTTCCTGTCGTCGAGAGCGACACAGGCTGGCTGTCTGGATAGACGGGCATTCCGGTTTCGAGTGAGTGTGTACAGTCGATATATCCCATACATGCAGTGGGGTGACCTGCCGAATAGCTATGCTGGTCCTTTGCCCCAAATTTGAACTATGTCACTCTTCTGTGATACTGGTTCGCAGTGTCGAACCATCGTTTTGTGGATAGGATTGGTTAGTACGCACGTAATGGCTCCCAAATCGCACATACCTGCGTCGATCCCAATGGATCGCTGATCTCCTCTCCAGCACGGCAATTTTCGGATCCGTAGTTGCCCTGGCGGTGGCCGCATCGCGTTTGAATTTTCAGATTCGCTCCCAGCAGGTTGGGAGCACCGCTCGAACACATGTCACGGTATGACCCCTCACAACAGAGAACAGAGTATGAACGACGCCGTCCAGCACCGCCAATCAAGTTTTCTATTGCGGCGTGTGCCCTTCTCGTTGCCGGTCTATTTGTGTTGTTTTTCCCTCTGCTGGGTCTCTCGTTTTGCTTCGGGTTGGTCTCTGGTGGTCTCATCGAACGACGGCGATGACCGCGGGCTGCGTTCAAGGAGAACTCGGAGCCGTTTGGTTGGCAAGCATGAGAACTGGCCGCGCTGCGATCACTGCGATCAGGAGTTCAAGGCCACCCGCTGCCAGAAACGCCGGAAGATAGCCGGCTGTCGTCGAGAGAACGCCACCCAGCACGAATCCACTCAACATTCCGAGGCTTCCGAAGACGTTGAATCCTCCCATTGCCACACCGCGTTCGGTTGCTGCGGCGACGTCGGTGACGAGCGCCATTGTCGTTGGTGAGACGAGCGCGCCGAATCCGCCAACGACAACCATCAGCGTTGCCCCAACGAGATAGCTGGGGGCCATTCCAACAGCGATGATTCCGAGTCCGTACATGATCGAACCAACCACCACCGGGATGAACCGACCGATGCTGTCGGAAAGCAGCCCGGCGGGATACTGTAACAATGCGAATGGAATGAAAAATAATGCGAGCGTGAGCCCCGCCTGTGCGGGATCGATTGCGAACGTATCCCGGAAGAATGCGACGCCAGTCAACGCGAAAAAGCCCGCTGTCAGCCGGTCGATAAAGCCAAAGGCGTACGGAACCGCGAACACTGGCTTGTCTCGGAGTCGTTCGAACAGCGCGCTCATGTCACCACCGCGTTCGGGTGTGTGGTCCGGTATCGTCATTCCAAGGAGCGCACTGAGCGCGAGCAACAGAGCACCGCCGTACAGCGGTGTCAGCGGCGTAATAGTGGCGAGCTGGCCGCCGACCACTGAGCCGATAGCTGCGCCCAGTCCGATTGCAGTGCCGGCGACGCCCATGTTCTGGCCGTGGCCACCGGTGAGATCCATCAACATCGTGATCGACAGCGAGAACGCACCGATCGTGAACGCCCCACCGAGGAATCGACAGAGCAGGACGATCTCGAAGCCAAGGCCGATCGACGGTGCGCTCACAACTGCCAGATAGCTCAGCGTTCCTCCAGCGCCGCCGACCACAACGAGTGGCGTCCGTCGGCCAAGCACGTCGCTCGCAGTTCCCCACGCGACCGCGAACACGACGAACGCCACAAACTCCGTCACCAGAAACAACGTTTCTGCAAAGGCCACGTCAGCGCCACCAAGCGCGCTGACGGTCTCGTCAAGTCCTGGATAGAGCAGTACCTGCGAAACCAGGACACTCCAGACGATAATTGCGAGACGCGTTCGCTCACTCGGAATGATCGATCTCATTTGATGGAAATGGACTACTGGTTGCTGCAGACTGTTCGAACCCAACGAACAAATGGGCGTCGAAGCAGAGTGTCTCCCCACCGATACTGCTGGTTGGGAAGGGTGCCAGAACCAATTTGTGCTGGTTTATCATCAAACTGGTATGGCAAACACACGGCCAGTGACCGTGATCGGTGCGAATCCGTTGCACCCGCTCGTGCTCATCCGCTGGCGTCCCGCCTAACACGACAATAGTTCTCACGGTGATCTGTCGTTTGTGGGATCGAATGGCACTGTGATCATATTATTACTGTTAGAACAGTAAAAGCAGTGTATACTGTACAAACAGTTTCTACTGTTTTATTATATACTGTGTTTGAGCATAAATCCGCCGTTTGAACAGAATGTCTTGACTCAATCACAAGCAGATTGTTTCCGGACAGTAATGGTGATTACACGGAAAGAGGTGAAATTATATATTCGGCCGAAAGCGTGAGTGCTTTATTGATGAATTGATGATTGTTTTATTGTATATATTCCATCATAAGGGTCTCTACTGAACGGTTCGGCCTCAGTTTTCGAGATGGATACCAGTCCAAAAATATTTTACTACCAACAGTAAATCAGTTTGCTGTGAGCGAGCTACCACAGATAGGGCTGGGTACGTGGCAGAATACGGATCCTGCGGACTGTCGTTCGAGTGTCGAAACCGCACTCGAACTGGGGTACCGACACGTAGACACGGCCCACTTCTATGAGAACGAGCAACACGTTGGTGAGGGACTCGCCAAGGCGGACGTTCCGCGCGATGAGCTAACGATCGGGACGAAGGTCCACGCAGAACGGTTTGGCCTCACGTACGAGGCGATCATTGAGGGTACAGAGGCCAGTCTGGAGCGACTGGGAGTGGAGTATATCGATCTGCTCTACGTGCACTGGCCGGTCGGTGACTACGATCCAGCCGAAACCATGGCGGCGTTCGATGAACTCCGCGACCGTGGCGTGATCAGGGAGATCTGTCTCAGCAACTTTTCCGTTGGGCTTCTCGATGATGCCCGGGCACAGTTGAATGCCGAGCTGTTTGCCCACCAGGTCGAAATGCATCCTCTGCTCGATCAGTCTACGCTCCTGGAGTATGCCCAGGAACACGATCACTATCTCGTCGCCTACTCACCGCTTGCCCGTGGTGCGGTATTCGAAATCCCAGAACTGCAGGCGATCGCCAGCGCCCACGACGTGAGCGAAGCACAGGTCAGTCTCGCATGGCTGCTCTCGAAAGCAAACGTTCGGGTGATTCCGAAAGCGAGCAGCAAGTCCCATCTTCGAGACAATTTAAATGCGCTGGATCTTGAGTTAACCGACGCTGAGATCGAACAGATTAATTCGATCGAACGAACTGAGCGGTTTATCACTCGAGACGGTGCTCCCTGGGAGTGAACCGTCAGTAGACTTATTACTCGTCTTTGCTGAAATGTGGCCATATGGACCGATTACCACGAGCAGTCGCGGCTGCTGTGTCCGATCAGGGTGTTCCGTCTCGGTATTCCACACCGGTCGCTGTCGATCGACGGAGGCTTGAGGAGGCGCGTTCGACTGCGGTCGAAACGATCGATTCGAATCTTGAGGGGTACTGCGATCGCTTTCCGACACCGTCGAGCACTGAGTATCGGTACGGAACGGTTCCAAACACCAACGGCTGGACACAGGGCTTTTGGACGGGACTCTGCTGGCTCGCTTACGAAATTACTGGCACAGAGCGGTTTCGGAGGAGTGCTCAGGCCCAACTCGAAACGTTCGATCGCCGGCTCGAATCGGGAGCCATAGCCACGCACGATCTTGGGTTTCTCTACACGCTGTCGGCAGTCGCTGGCCACCAGCTGACTGGAACGCCGGCGTACCGTTCAACCGCACTGTCGGCCGCTAATCTGTTGTGCGATCGATTTTTGCCTGCCCCCGGAATGATCCAGGCGTGGGATTCGATGGACGATCCCCGCAATCCCGACAACCAGGGACGAATGATCGCTGACACGATGATGAACCTCCCGTTATTGTACTGGGCAAGCGAGACGACAGGGAACGACGACTATCAACGCATCGCTGATACCCATGCACGCACCAACGCGGCGACGATCGTTCGAGCGGATGGGTCTACCTTTCACACGTTCGATTTCGACGTTGCATCTGGCGAACCGCTCATGGGCGGAACCCACCAGGGCCACGCCACTGAGTCGTGCTGGTCGCGAGGCCAGGCCTGGCAGCTGTACGGCTATGCGATCGCGGCGGCGCACACCGGCCAGGAGGCCTACACGACGCTCGCGTGCAAACTCGCGAACTACTATCTCGATGCTCTCCCCGAAGATCACGTTCCACACTGGGATTTCGACGCCCCAGCGGAGCCCGGAATTCGTGACAGCTCTGCGGCCGCGATTGCTGTCTGTGGATTAGATACCCTTTCACGCGTGCTCGCGCTGGCATCCGAGCAACAGACAGCGTATCGTAACGCTGCGCTTGCGACGCTCGATAGCCTCGCGGCGTCCTACACCACGCCGGCCACCTCGAACGGATTGCTCACCGATGGTGCGTACAACACCCCAGAGGACGACTATGATGAGTGTACGATCTGGGGCGATTATTTCTTCGTTGAGGGGCTCTGCCGGGCGACGAAGACACACCGACCGTTCTGGTACTGAACATACGACTATTGATATTACCCAACTATGACTGCTGAAAACACGCTTGGGCTGTCCGATCCGCTCGAGCATGGACGTCACAGAAGTTGGCCGGACGTCAGACCGCGACGTTCCGGTTGTGGCGGATACAAACGCTGTGGCGGCGGATGCGATCGTGCCGATCAATCGAATCAAGCCTCCCACCGATTTCGATGGGCCCGTCGAAAGTGGCCTCTCGAAAATGCTCGTTATCGGAATGGGAAAACAGCAGGGTGCGAATATTGCACACGAGTGGGCACTTGACTGGTCGTTTCGCAACATGATTCCAGAGATTACGCGAGTTCTGCTCGCGGAGCTTCCGATCGCCGGCGGAATCGCGATCCTTGAAGGCCAATACGATGACACATCGAAAATCGAGGGTGTTCCACCGAGTGGCTTTCTGGATCGTGAGCAAGAACTGCTGGAACGGGCCTACGAAATGTTGCCGACGCTGCCGTTTTCGACACTGGATGTGGTCGTTTTCGACCGACAGGGAAAGGATATTAGCGGACAGGGGATCGACACAAACGTGATTGGCCGTTGAGAGTTTGCGCTGAACGAACCCGCACCGTCGACGCCGTCGATCGATCGGATCTACGTTCGGGGGCTGACAGACGCCATGCACGGCAACGCGATGGGTGTGGGCTCGGCCGATGTCGTTCACGAGGATGTACTCGCCGATCGCGATGACCTCCGGGTGATCGAGGATCCTTTGCCGATGACGTTCGACGATGGTCAGTTAACACGAACGTTCGTGGACTGATCAGTGTCGATAGCTGACTGGCCGCCGTGTTGGAAGCAACTGACACATACTCAACGCTTAACTGGTTGTGGAAGCGAGCTTTTGTATCGCCTTCGTGTCGACGATAGCAGTGCGCTCAGACCTCGGTGGTCGCCATGAGGGTGAGTGATATCCAATGAGCTACAGAGCCGGCATTATCGGAACTGGTGGGATTGCGGGCATGGGAATCCTCGGCATGCACGACGAATCACAGATCGGCGAGGAAAAAATCGAGGCGAGTCACGCAGGAGGCTACGCATCGACGGACGGAATCGAACTCGTGGCGGTCGCTGACGTGGACGCTGAGTCGCTGGATACGTTTGGCACCGCCTGGAAGATACCACCCGAACGACGCTATGTTGGCCATGAAGCGATGCTCGAATCGGAATCACTCGATGTGATCTCGATCTGTTCGCCGTCGTATCTCCACCACAAACACACGATAGACGCCGCCAGATCGGCTGCCGACCCGGACGTTATCTGGTGTGAGAAACCAATTGCCTCCTCGGTTCATTCGGCCGAGCGGATGATTGCGGTGTGTGATGCAACCGACACGGAACTCTGTGTCAACCATTCGTTTCGGTTCACCAAGAAACTACAGCAGCTCTATGAACTGATTCACACCGAATCGCTGCTTGGACCGGTCGATTCTGTGAGCACCCAGTACCGTATGGAACTGTTGCGCAACGCGACCCACGTGCTTGACACCCTGGTGTATCTCCTTGACGTGCGAGCGTCTTCGGTGAGTGGCCACCTCATCAATGAGAACGAAGCGGTCGATTCGCTCGACGTTGACGTAGCCCTCAGTGACAGTGCCGGCGGTGGCTATGTCGTGATGGACGATGGAACGTTTGTCACGGTTGATTGTACAATCCCTCGTGAACACTCATCGATGACATTGCAGTTTGTCGGAGCCAACGGGAAGCTGTATCTGAACAACGACGATGGTGAGTGGCGGTACTGGTCGTTGGAAGACGGCGAACACGTCGAACGAGAGCTGCCAGGAATCGACGGATCGTGGACCTGGCAAGACGATTATACCGCTTCGTTCACCACGGCCACACAACACATTGTGGGGCTTCTCGATGGGACAGAAACCAATCGTTCTCCGGGACGCGCGGCGGTTCGCTCGCTCGAGATCCTCGTTGGATTCTATCTTTCTCATCACCTGGGTGCGACCGTGGACGTGCCGCTCGCAGAACCACTGGGTCATACCACAGTCACCTCCTGGTGAGAAGACAAGCCTGTATTCTGATCGGCTACCAAATTGCACGGACATCTTTATCATTACTGAACCATACACCAGTGTGATGACCGATCGCCCCACCGTAAAGTCGGCTCGGACTACACTCACGATCCTCAACGAGCTCCGCCGTCGTGGATCGGCCACGGTTACCGAACTGAGCGAGTCGTTCGAGCTATCGACGAGTAGTATCCACAACTATCTCAACACGCTCGAGTCAGAGGGCTACGTCGTCAAATCGGGGAATACGTACCGAGTTGGACTCCGATTTCTCAGCCTCGGTGGCCACGCACGACACAAGACGGCGCTGTATCACGCTGCGAAACCACACGTCAGGAATCTGGCCGATCAAACCGGCGAACAGGCGAATCTGCTCGTCGAAGAGCACGGACGAGGGATCTATCTCCAGCGCGCGTATGGAGACGACGCCGTCGAGACCGACTCGTACGTCGGTCAACGCGTGTACCTTCACAATACGGCGCTTGGAACTGCCATCCTGGCACACCTTCCGTCAGATCGTGTCGAAGCCATCGTCGACGAACATGGGTTGCCGGCGACGACCGAGAAGACGATCACTGACCGCAATGTGCTGTTCGAGCGGCTCGAACGCATCCGTGAACGTGGTGTTGCGTTCGACGATGAGGCACGCGTTGGGGGGCTCCGGTGTGTTGCGGTCCCAATCGTCAATAACGACAACACCGTTGAGGGGGCGATCAGCGTCTCTGGCCCGCGAAGTCGGTTTGTTGGCGACCGCTACCGTGAGGTGATTCCCAACCGACTCAAACAGGCTGCCAACATCATCGAACTCAACGTCTCGTACGATTGAGTCGGTCGTGGAGCGAAACTACCGACTCCCCTAGCATTCCTGTATCCGGGGGGAGCTGCGGAGAAACCCCTGTCAGTATTGTCGCTGTTTACGATAGTACGGCTGTAATGGGTATGATGGATGATTGCTGCGTGGAATTGACGGTTTCTTGTAATATTTGTGTGTTCAAAGAACAAACTCACCGTACAGAAGATCACACATAGTAATACGCTTTGTGGTGTCTGCGTGATGACCGAGCGATGATAGAATAGTTTCTAACTGAACAGTATTAACGGCTGAAATAGCGTTCATACCGTTTGTCTTCGAAAGGCTGGTGTGCAGTTCGAACTGGCCGACAGTGGCTCCTCGTGGTGTCACCACACGCATTCGTCTCCGCGGCCGTCGGATCATAGGGGTGATTCGGCGTGGTCGTAACCGCCGTGTTTGAGTGGATCGGTGGATTCGAGCCGCTCGTTCAGGGACTGATCGGTGGGTGTATCATCACGGCGTTCAATCTGCTAGGGGCTACGCTGGTGTTCGTCTGGCGCGATCCGTCCCGTTGCGCGATCGATGGGGCGCTTGGATTTGCCGCAGGGGTGATGCTCGCAGCGAGCTTTACCAGCCTGATCATTCCGGGGATCGAACAGTACGCACACGGGAATCCGATCCCCGTGTTGATCGGTGTAGTGTTGGGGGCGGTCTTTCTCGATCAGTCGGATGCTCTCGTTCCGCACGCTCATTTTCTGCTCACCGGGCAACAACGACAGGACGATGGTGGCGCTGCAGGACGGCTTCCAGTGGCTGACACCCGAATCGAGGGAACCATCCTGTTTATCTTTGCGATCACGCTCCACAACATGCCCGAAGGACTCGCTGTTGGTGTCAGCTTTGGCAGCGGGAATCTCACCACGGCGATCCCGCTGATGCTCGCGATCGGCATTCAGAACGTCCCTGAGGGGCTCGCGGTGTCGGTCGCCGCCGTCAACGCCGGGCTCAACCGACGCTTTTACGCCGTACTCACTGGGATCCGTGCCGGCCTCGTCGAAATTCCACTCGCGGTGATCGGAGCTGGTGCCGTCCAGCTTTCATCGACACTGCTACCGTACGCCATGGGCTTTGCGGCGGGTGCAATGTTGTTTGTCATCAGCGACGAGATCGTCCCAGAAACCCACGCCATGGGCAACGAACGGATTGCGACGCTTGGGACCGTGGCTGGCGTCGTCGTCATGCTGTATCTTGACGTGAGTCTGGGATGAGACCGCCACAGACGCCAGCAACATATTCCGCAATACACACGCTCAGGCGCTGGCTATCAGTGCACTCGGTATGTCAATGGACTGGCTCGCAAAACTCCGACAGCGTCCTGGAAAGGCCATCTACGACGCCACTGCGCGCCTTGGCTTTAGCGGCGCTGTGATGTATCAGTACCAATTTTCGTGTGACAGCCCAACGTCGGTGTCCACAGTGCCCCCTGCGATCTCGCTTTCAGTGACAACGGTTTCGCAGTTCGATGGCTCGCTCGGCTTCGAGCACGTCGAATCCGAACTCACCCCAGACGATACGGTGGTTGTTGCCCGCGATGGGTCGACGATCGTCGGTACGGTGGTGCTTTCTACCACCAGGGCGGTGTTCGTTGACGTGCTTGACTCCACCGTCGCGAACGACCCATCGACGGCGTATCTCTGGGCGCTGTTTGTCGAACCCACCCATCGTGGTCGAGGAATCGGCCGGGCACTCGTTCAACGCTCGCTGGACGTTGCGTGCGATAGGGATATGGACTCGGTGCTCGTTCTCGTGGCGATCGATAACGGTCCCTCCCGCGGACTATTCGACGGATTGGGACCGACAGAATCCACACTGATTGTGTACGGCCGGTGTGGACGGTTTGCTCGTCAACTCCATCTCTGAACGGAGCGTTCGCGGCTACTCCGAACTGCTGGTGTCGTTCTGTGCGTCGATGATGAGCTCCTGATCTGGGCTGGTGATCACTTTGTCAGTGGACTTGATCGCGTCAATATACCGGTCCCGGAGCACGATCGAGTTGTTATCGAGGGCGTCTCCGCGGATTCGAATCACCTCGGCGTCAGCATTGGCCTCAACCCGTTTTCGCTCTGCCTCTTTCTTTTCAACCTCGATCTGGTTTTCTTTTCGATTGATCTTCACTTTCGAGTTCTCTTTTTTCGTGAGCTCCTTCTGGTAGCCTTCGGGGAGTGTCACCTCTCGGATCTGCACCGCTTCGAGGACGATGGCCTGACTGACGAACTCCTCGGTGAGCGCGCTCTGTGCCGATTTCTGTAGTTTCGTTCTGCCGGTGGCCGTGTAGATCTGCGACGTTCGAATGCTCGAGGCTTCATCGCGAAGCTGTGAACGAACGGTTGGTCTGATCAACCGTTCTTCCATCTGCTGTTCGTCGTTCCACTCTGAAACGAACGCCGAGCTGTTCGCACAGTTCACGCGATAGCGAATCGTGATGTCGACTCGATGCGTGGTGCCGTTTACCGCTTGGACGACAACCGCGTCCTTCTGTATCTCCTTTTCACCTTCACCTGATTGATCGGACATCGTGTACGTTCGAGGACGACACTCGACGGTCTGCACTGCTTTCCACGGCGCGGTGAGGTGAGCACCAGCAGCGAACTGTGCGCCAGTGACTGCACCGAACTCCGTTTCGACGCCGGTGTGGCCCTCGGGAACCTGGTGATAGGAAAGCACTGCTGAAATCAGAATGACGCCGATAACGGCGACCGCTACGATCGTGAGCAATCCTGCTGAAAAATTTCTGGATGACGGCTGCATAGTGTGGTGTATTGAATATAATTGGTATCCAATGCATATATGTTCATATTTTAACTGGAGTCCTGCGCTGTGATGTGTGATCAGTGGGCAACTCTGTGTAGCAAACGCTTACTGGTCTGGTGAGTTTGTAACTGGCAATGAATTTCATACTGGATGGAATGGTGTCTCGGTGGGTGAGTAGTCTTGGCGTCTGGGAATCAACCCTGTTGTTGTTGACGGTCTCGATCGGTGGAGCGATCGTTCTGGAGTTCGTGGTTCTCCGTGCGTTGCTCGAATACACGAGCCGCACCCGAACCCAGTTCGATTACATCGTCGTTGGAGAGCTTCGGATTCCACTGGTGGTTACCGCGGCGCTGGCCGGAATTTTCGTCTTGACGAACGTCAAGTCGATAACGGACAGTGTGGTGCTGGGACCCGAACAACTCGATTATTTCTTTGGTAACCCAGCACTGACCATCATCGTTGGGACGTGGGCGCTGGCTGCCAATCGAATCATCAATCGGTTTGTCGACGAGGTAAAAGACGAAACGACCCGATTCCAGTTTGCACCGATCTTCTCGAACGTCTGGACGTTCGTGGTAACCCTGGGAACGGTGGCAACGGTGCTTCGGATCTGGAACGTTGATATCTCTCCGCTGCTCGGTGCGGCAGGGATTGCGGGTGTGGCCGTTGGTTTTGCCGGCAAAGACGCCGTTGCCAACTTCTTTGGCGGCATCGCGCTGTATTTCGATGACACGTACAAACTCGGCGATTTCATCGAGCTCGAAACGGGAGAACGGGGCACGGTTGTTGCGGTTGGCGTGCGCTCTACGACTCTGATGACACGCGATGAGGTGTTGATCACCGTCCCGAACTCGATGCTGAACGCTGCTCGGGTCCGCAACCAGTCCGCGCCGAATTCGAGAAAACGGATTCGGGTGCCGGTTGGCGTCGCCTACGGAACGGATATCGACAAACTCGAATCACTCGTCGAAGAGATCGCCGTAGAAGAGTCTCTCGTCCTCGACAGTCCAAAACCCCGGATGCGATTTCGCGAGTTTGGTGGATCGGCGCTACAGTACGAACTGCTCTGTTGGGTCCACTCACCGACGCGTGGGCCAAAGGCCACACACGAGCTGAACCGTGCGATCTACAAACAACTGAACGAGGCCGACATCGAAATTCCGTTTCCACAACGCGACGTGCACGTGCTCCCTTCAGATACGAACGGGACTGATGGAGCTGGCAAACCGTCCGCTGGCGAACAACTGGACGCGATGGAACCGAACTGAACGACCCGATCTCGCCTTGACGGTGGCCACAGCACTCAGCTTTCACCAAGCAACTTCTCGAGAAGGGTCCGTCCCGATGGTCGTTCGGCGAGTATCACAGAACTCTGGACGGTCTCACTCACATCTGAGTACAACGAATCCGTCACGAGCCGTGTCAAGAGGCCCTCTTCGCTCGCTCCGATGAGAATCAGCTCATAGTCCGGAGCACGACGTTTGATTGCGCGTTCAACGTCGCCATCGGTGTCGACAATGAGGTCTGCCGATTCGAGCCCGTGTTTACTCGACCACGAATCGAGAAACGCCTGGCCGTCTGTGCGGTGTTCGGGGCCATCAACGACGTGCAACAGCGATATATTCGCATCTGTGACCGTTTCGAACGCCAATGCGACTTCTGCGTTGAGATCTGATGAGGGCCCACCAGACGTTGGCACCAGCACGGAGTCTGGGTCGTGCCCCCGGTCGCGGACGATCACGATGTCGCTCGTGAGCTTTCCGGTGAGCTCATCGAACGTCCGCTCGGTGTTCGTTCTACCTCTAGGCCGGTTTTCATCCCAGCCCATCACGATGAGGTTCGAATTTTCTCGGTTGGCCGCGTCGTAAATCTCTTCGAACGAGCGGTGAGAGACAATCGTCGAGGTTTCATACGGAATATCATACTCCTCGATCGTCGATCGAATGTGTGTCATCTGCTCGGTCGAGCGCTCAATGATGCGTTCGTACTGCTCCTGATCGTAACCGCCATGGTGTGATTCTACGATGTGAACGGTGTGAATCGTTGCGGGAAGTCGATTCGTGGCCATGATCGCGGCCACTTTGGCGATTCGTGTCTCAGTACGAGGATTATAGATCGGGAGCAAGATCCGATACGCATCATCATCACGGACGGTTTCTCCGGCGGTGTCGATCATCGAGACGTATGATCGGCCGACGAACCCCCCAAGCGTCCATTCCCGCAGTGAAAGCTGCCGATTCGCGCCGTCAAACCGGGCGGACTCCAGGCGGTGTTCGGTCGTTTGAAAGTAGTTCACGACGGTTACCAGCACTATTCCACCGAAGGTGTTGCCGAGTAACACCGGCAACACGAAATGTATGACCCCCTCCGACAGCGCGAGATGGCCCCCAAGCACGAGATAGATCATCTCTGTAAACGATACGACCACGTGGAACAGATTTCCCATCGGTATTGCAAGAAACGCCAGATAGACGACGACAAGCCGAGAGATCGTATCCTGGACGGCGTAGACGATCCAAACGACACCGGCGACGATTAGCCCTGCAAACGCCGCTTTGAAAAACAAGGAACTAACCGGAGTGTGAACGCCAGTTTCGGCGTGCTCGAGGGCAGCCTGTGCGGCTCCGGGTGAGAACACGCCCCCCCACGTGAGCGTCATGGCACCCATCGCACCGCCAGTGAAGTTTCCAATGAGGACGATGAACCAATGTCGCAACAACGCCGGCATACTCGCCAACCGATCGAGCGTCAATGCGACCGGTGGGAGCGTGTTCTCTGTATAGAGTTGATAATTACCGATAATAATATAAATGAATCCGAGTGGATAGAGTATCGTGCTTAACACCGGATCGCCGCCGGTCTGTGCCGTCATCGAGGAGTATAACAAAAACGTGATCGTGATGGCAAAGCCGGCTGCCAGCGCGCTGAAAAATAGTTCTCGACTCCCTGAGGTGATCTCTTCATCAGCAGCGGCCACGATGCGTTGAAACACCTCATCAGCGGAGAATCGATCCCGAACGACCCGTCCCGCTGCTGGCGCACCACTCCGCGACCGTTCGAACACGTCACGGAACGCGTCTTCTGACTCGTCTTCCGGCTCGTCCATTACTCACCGTTCGGTGCACGCTTACTAATGAATTGTTTCAAATTATTAGGTTCAAAATTTTACCAATCCAGTGAACCACCACTCTGATACTCCGTTACTTGCGTTTCGAAGAAATTTTTCTCCTTGTTGAGGTCGACCTGTTCTGACATCCAGGGGAACGGATTGTCAGTGCCGTACTGTGCCGGCAACGAGAGCTGTTCGAATCGTCGATCGGCGACGTGTTCGACGTACTCACTGAACTGCTCGGGGCCCATTCCGAGTATTTCGTCCGGACAGGCCGCACGTGCATACTGTTGTTCGAGCTCGACCGCTTCTCTGAGCAACGCGATCACTTCGTCCTCAAATGATTCCGTGAACACTCCGGGGTGTTCTGTGCGGAGTTCGTTGATGAGATCGACACCAAAGCCCACGTGAAGCGATTCATCGCGCATGATATACTCGAACTGCTGGCCGATGCCGACCATCTTTTGCTGTCGTTTCAATCCGAGCATCATCGCAAAGCCGGCATAGAAGAAGATCCCTTCCATAATGACATAAAAGCCGATGAGATCTCGGAGAAACGCCCGGAGATCGTCGTCGGTGTCGATGGTGAATCCCGGCCGGTCGATCGCCTGTGTGAGATCAACGACGAAGGCGTCTTTTTGTTCGATGGCCGGAATTGTATCGTACATTCCATAGAGATAGTCGGGATCGAAGCCAAGCGAGTCACAGCAGTAGATGAACGTATCGGTGTGAATTGCTTCTTCGTAGGCCTGTCGGAGGAGATACTGTCGACACTCCGGAGCGGTGACGTACTCGTACAGAGCAAGCACGATGTTGTTTGCCGTTAGCGATTCGGCGGTGGAGAAAAATCCCAGATTCCACTCGACGAGCTGGCGTTCTGGTTGGGTGAGCCCGTCGCCGTTCCACTGGGTGATGTCGTCTTGCATGGGTATCTCTTCTGGAACCCAGTTGTTGTTCACGCCCGCCCGGTAGTATTCGCGGGCCCAGTCGTACTCGATCGGCAGTATCTTGTTCGGATCGTGTTCGGCGTCGTGGTCGATGAGTGCCATAGCTGTCTGTTGGATTGTGTTGTTGTGAATGCGCTACTGACAGGCCTCGCAGGTCGGATCTTCGACAGTGCAAAGCTCGTCGTCTTCGGTGACCCCGTTGCTCCCATCACGGTGCTGAGTCTTTCCGTATTCAGCCATATCGAGCGTCGATTTCTCGATCTGTGAGGCACCAAGTGTGCGGAGATAGTAGGTGGTTTTCAACCCGAGCTCCCAGGCCGTCCGGTAGACGTCGTCGAGCAACGAGCCGTCGGTCGAGGGGAAAAACACGGTGTGTGAAACCGACTGATCGATCCACGTCTGTCGGTGTGCAGTCAATCGCAACTGGTGTCGAGGATCGATCTCGAATGCGGTGCGATAGCGCTCTTTGAGCGATTCGGGGATCGCGTCGATCTCCTGAATCGATCCGTCGTGGAACTTGATGCGATCGAGCATCTCCTCGTCCCAGAGATCACGCGCTTTGAGATCCTCGATCAGTGCTTCGTTTACGATGGTGAACTCTCCAGACATGTTGGATTTCACATAGAGGTTCGAGTAGATCGGCTCGATCGATGGTGTCGTCCCGTTGATCGTCGATATCGTTGCTGTCGGTGCAATAGCCATCGTGTTGGAGTTGCGCATGCCGTGTGCTTCGATCCGTTCGCGAACGGGCTCCCAGTCGAGCGCAGGCTCGCGGTCGGTCGGGATCGACGCGCCACGTTCGTCCTCGAGCAGGTCAACCGTGTCCTGGGGCAACAGGTCACGGTCCCATTTCGAACCGTCAAACGAGGGGTATGCACCTCGCTCTGCGGCAAGTTTTGATGAATTGTAGATAGCGTGATACGATACGAACTCCTGCCAGCGATTGGCTTTTTCGACGGCCGCCTCGCTGTTCAGCGGTATCTCGAGTTCCATCAGTGCCTCGTGGAACCCCATCGTTCCCAGCCCAACGGGTCGGTGACGACGGTTCGAGGTGGCTGCCTGCTCCGTCGGGTAGAAACAGAGATCGACGACGTTGTCAAGCATCCGCATTGCGGTTTCGATAGTCGATTCCAGATGGTCGGTGTCCAGTTCGCCGTCCTCGATATGCGTAACGTAGTTGATTGAGCCGAGATTGCAGACGGCGGTCTCTTCTTCGCTCGTGTTCAGGGTGATCTCCGTGCAGAGATTCGAGGAGTGGACGGTGCCGGCGTGGTCCTGGGGCGAGCGGACGTTCGATGGCGTCTTGAACGTCACCCACGGATGGCCGGTTTCGAACAGTCGGGTGAGTAGCTGACGCCAGAGTGTCGATGCCTCGACGCGCTCGAACTGTCGGAGCTCGCCGGCGTCGGCCTTCATTTCGTACTCCTGATAGCGGGCCTCGAACGCCGATCCTGTGAGGTGATGTAGATCGTCGACCTCGTCCGGACTGAACAGCGTCCACTGTTCGTCATTTTCGACTCGTTTCATGAACAGATCCGGAATCCAGGCAGCCGTGTTCATATCCGGGGTGCGTCGACGTTCGTCGCCGGTGTTTCGCTTGAGATCCAAAAACGCCTGGAAATCGAGGTGCCAGCACTCGAGATACGCACATGCGGCTCCCCGACGCTTGCCGGATCTGTTGATCGCGGCTGTTACGTCGTTGCTGATCCGCAAGAACGGAACGATCCCAGTCGATTCGACGCCGGTCGATTCGATGAGTGATCCTGCTGCCCGCAGATTCGTCCAGTCGTTACCGAGTCCGCCGCTGTATTTCGAGAGCTGTGCGTGCTGTTTGTAGGCGTCGAAGATGTCGCCGAGATCGTCTTCTACCGTCGTGAGATAACACGAGGAGAGCTGCGGACGGGTGGTTGCGCTGTGAAACAGGGTGGGCGTCGAGGGCGTGAACTCGAGCTTCGAGAGCACGTCGTAGAACTCTAAGGCTCGGGTGGTGGGTTCGTCCTCTTCGAGCGCTAGCCCCATCGCCACTCGCATCCAAAACGCCTGTGGGAGCTCAAGTGGTTCGCCACCCTCCTCTACCCGGAGGAAATAGCGCTGCGTGAGCGTCGACATTGCCATATGGTCGAACACATTGTCGCGGTCGATTTCGAGAGACGCTGCCAGTTCGTGCAGATCGAACCGTTCGAGCAGGCGCTCATCGAGCAGGTCGGCGTCAATGGCTCGCTCTACGTTCGCGACAAACGTCGCCCGGTACGCCTCCTCGAAATCCGCCCCCTCTGGCAACGATCCAATGACCCGCCGATAGTAGCGCTCTCTGTACACTGCTCCAGCGAGCTTGCTGTACTGTGGGTCGCGCTCAATGCG
Source organism: Halocatena halophila (assembly GCA_027563145.1). Classification (GTDB taxonomy): domain Archaea; phylum Halobacteriota; class Halobacteria; order Halobacteriales; family Haloarculaceae; genus Halocatena; species Halocatena halophila. Next base: position 738,149 of record CP071307.1, read on the forward strand.
TTCGGTAAGCGTCTGAATGATTGCCTGATAGCGTTCGTCGGTTGAAGCTCCCGCGTAGCTCTCGCGCCGGATTCGTTCGCAGAGTTCGTCGCGTTCTGTGTCGGAGATTGTGGCGTCACTGTCCGCACAGGCTCGTTCTAAAATTGATTCGATCTCGGTGGTGGTTATTTCCTGAGTCATGGTGAGTTTCGGTCATCGTCTGCCTGCCACACCGTTTCGTCGTCGAGCACTGCCTGGAGTTCACTGAGGAACTCCACCGGATCGGCGAACTTCTCGTAGACGGAGACGAACCGGATGTACGCCACACGGTCCAGCTCGTACAGTTGATCTGCAACGTGCGCGCCGATCGTGTCGGTTGAGACGACGCGAGCTCCGTCTTCGGTCAGCGACGCTTCGAGTTCGTCGATCAACTGGCTGATCGTTGGGGATGCTATCGATCGCTTCTCGGTGGCCCGCTCGATTCCAGTGCGGACTTTCTCGCGCTGAAACGGCTCGATCGTCCCGTCTCGTTTTCGTACCTGGAGGGCGTCCCACTCGGGATACTCGTAGGTGGTGAACCTAAACGAACAGGCCGTACATTCACGGCGCCGACGGACGGTCGTCCCGTCGGACGTGCTCGTCGTCGAGACGACTCGAGTCCGTTCGTGTGTACAGTCCGGGCAGTGCATATGTGATACTCGACGGCGCGCACGACCCCTACATATCGGGGGTCGCTGGGACAGCCGATAGCTGTGCAGGGGAACGGTGACACCTTAAGCCTTCTCCAATTGAGTTGCAATAGTACAAGTAAGTTTGTTTTAGTTATTCACTCTCGGTATCTTCGCGATCACGCCTGTTCGAACGCCGTCGATCGAGTGCTTCCTGGCGGAGGTCCTCTTGTGCTTCTGTGGGACACTCCAGGGCTGGAACCGGCTGTGCGTTTTCGGCCCCGTCGAGTGCCACGAAGGTAAAAAACGAGCGTGCAGCTTGTTCGGTTGTGGCGCTTGCTGGACGTTCGACCGAAACGGTCACCGTCACGTCCAGGCTGGTTCGACCGGTGTCGAACACGTAGCCAGTGATCGTGACGATATCACCGAGTTCGATGGGTGCGATAAAATCAACGTGATCCATCGAGGCGGTCACGACCTGTGCCCGGGCGAACCGTCGCCCAGAAATCGCACCACAGATATCCATCCAGTGCAACACGGCCCCACCGAGCGCACGACCGAGATTGTTCGTCTCGTTGGGCATCAGTATCTCGCTCATTTCCGTGTACGACGCCGAAAGCGTCGATGTCGCTCGCTGTTGCTGTTCGACCGGCATACTTGAGGTTACGACCAGTGTACTTTAAACTCCATCTATTTTGGACTATATCAAGTCAGGTTGATCTCGGTGCAGCAGACTGTTCTCACGGTGTAAACAGTATGAACTGTTTAGCGGCGGGTTTCGATCGTCTCCTGTCGTGTGCGTGTTGCCGTCGTATCGTCGATCCGTTCGCTATCGACGAGCTGGTTCACTTTCTGCTCGAACTCCGCTTCGGTGATCTCGTCGTTCACGTACTGTTGTTTGAGCTCTGCGATCGCTTGTTCGGTTCGTTCTTCGGGTGTTGGCTGTGGTGGCCGGAGGAGATCGGCGAGTCCGAGCGATCGGATCGTACTGTTGTGTGATTCGGCGAAATCGAACAGCGTGGCCAGTCGTTCGCTCTTTGGGAGCGAGGCCATCTTCACGATCGACCACAGCAATCCGACGGCCGAGAGTCCGAATATGACGAACAACACGCCGAATCCGAAAATCGCAGGTGGGGCAATATCAACGAGCGTCTCCACGATTGGCGCGCCGTTTGCGATGCTCAATCCGACCATTAGTGCCAGATAGCCACCGACCGCGAGCAAGAGCCCGCCAGATACCACGACGCCGACCAGCGAGGTCCACAGCAGCGTCTTGTTTTTGATACCCATTGTTGGTGTGGTTGTACGGACCGAACTGTTGTATAACCGACGACCGGAATCGTTCTCAGTCCGGATCAACGGGGCTATCACACCGGCTCTATCACCTCCGAATGATGATCCTCAATCCGGTGTTCGAGGTGGTGAACGCGATCGGATTAGTTGCGTTTGCACTCGTCGGTGCAAGCAAGGCAGTGCGTGAGGAGTTCGACCTCTTTGGAGTGCTTATCGTTGGGCTGCTCACCGCGTTCGGTGGGGGTACTACGCGAGACCTTCTCGTCGATCGAATGCCGCTTGTGCTCCAGACACATTGGAACGTGCTGTTTGGCGTCAGTGGCGTCGTGCTGGCGATTGGGCTTCTGTATGCGATCGACGTTCCCGACGAACATCACATCACTGTCGGTGCAGACGCCGCCGGATTGGCTGCATTTGCCACGACCGGGGCAATTGTTGCGAGTGAGGCGGGCGTATCGGCGTTCGGTGTGGTAACAATTGCGACAATCAATGCGGTGGGTGGGGGTGTGCTCGCTGATATTTGTCTCGACCGACAACCGTTCATACTGTTCCAAGACTTTTATGCGAGTTGTGCGGTACTCGGCGGTATTAGCTTCTGGATCGTGTCGGGATTCACCGCCAGTACGACCGTTCCAGCCGCAGTCTGTGCCGGGACTACTGTATTTGTTCGATTCGTTGCGATTGGGCGTAACTGGCGGCTACCAGCTGTCTCTGGACTCGTTGTTGACTGACTGGTGGATATCAAATGCTTTGATCTGTGGAGGCAAGCTCCTATCGGAGCTATCCGCTTTCGGCACTGTTGATGGAGATAAAAAATTATATTATTCGGTCGAATATGAGCGCTGCTCTCCGTGGGTCAGAGAGATGCTGAAGGCTGGGATGACAGCTGTACATCTGTCATGGTCTCTGTCGTAACCCTCAATTTCCAATAGTGATGGCATCGTTTCGCATTTCGAAAGTCCCTCACCTACTCGGTTCGCTGCTGGCACCCTGTGGATCTGGACGGAATTTTGCTAACCCATCCGTGAATAACAACCGATCTGGGGATGTACTGAATGATCTTCCAAACATTTGCTGTGTTCGTGCTTTCGTGTGCGCAACCATCCATTCACACCGCCAGGGATGTGGATAATTTTGTAAGAATGCGAACTTTTTTCTGTAAGGAATGGTGTTGTCACATCGAATGGTTGAGTGTACCCTCGAACAGTGCAATCGGATGGATGCAGAAATGTTTGTTGAGGAATTTGGAGACGTGTATGAATCATCGCCGTGGGTTGCAGAGCGAGTAGTCGGAGAACGACCGTTCGAGTCTGCCTCTGCACTTCGCCAGGCGATGCAGTCAGTGGTTGACTCGGCATCAACCGATCGACAACGCGAACTACTGCGTGCCCATCCGGATCTCGGTGCGCAGACCGAAATGACCGACGCATCCGTGGCAGAACAAGAATCGGCTGGCCTCGATCAACTCTCTAAAGCGCAGTACGAACGGTTTCAGCGACTCAATGACCGGTATCGCAATCGATTCGGTTTTCCATTTATCATGGCCGTGCGGGATGCCGACCCAGATACGATAGAGAGCGCTATGGCCGACCGCGTCGAAAACGATCCAACGGAGGAGTTCCAGACCGCACTGGAGCAGGTCCACACGATCGCAAAACTCCGGCTCGAAACTGGCATAACCGAGTAACGCCACACGATCCGTTGTGGCTGTCATTGATAGCGGTAAAAATCACCAATGATGACAATCCTTATAACATTCCACGAAGCAATGAGGAACGGATGGAATCGATAGCGCAACCAGCCGATAGTGTATGGCAGACGAACAGTCGAGGCTCGCTCCGCGGGGTGTGTGACCGATGAGCCAGCCGACGCCCCCACACGACGGCGGAGATCGAACGATGACGTACGGCAAAGAGAAAGTGGCGGTCTATCGGACGTATGCGACGCCGCTGACGGGAATTCGAGAAATTCCCGAGTCGTCGTTCGACGGCCGAAACAACACCCTGTTCGGACTGGATGTTCGTGTTCAGCTAGAGGGCGAGGAGTTTTTGCCCTCGTTCAGTGAAGGCGACAACAGCAAGGTCGTTGCGACGGATTCGATGAAAAACTTCGTCCTCCACCACGCTGGTGAGTACACTGGCGCAACAGTGGAGGGATTCTGTTCGTTCATCGGCACGGAGTTCTTAGAGACGTACGGACACGTCGATGCGATCGAGGTTTCTGCAACGGAGTTCCCATTCGATGAGCGAGAGGTTCCGACCGAGGATGGTTTCGAACCGAGCGAACTCGTATTCCGTGTTTCCGACGACGAGTCGGGCTACGGCCAGATTCGGCTCGACCGCGGGGATGACGGTCCCACCATCGTTGAGCAGACCAGCGGTGTCACTGGCCTCGAACTGGTCAAGGTGTCCGGGAGCTCGTTCACCGAGTACGTCCAGGACGAGTACACGACGCTGCCCGAGCGCGAAGATCGGACGCTGTACATCTCGCTCGACATCTTCTGGACGTACGAGGACGAGTCCGAGGCACTCGGAGAATCCCCACGACAGTACGTTCCTGCAGAGCAGGTTCGGGACATCGCCCACGTGGTGTTCGATGAGTGTAACTCCAATTCGATTCAGGATCTGCTCTACCAGATCGGCCAGCGGGTTCTCGAGCGCTTCGACCAGCTTGAGTCCGTGAGCTTCGAGGCGAACAACCGGACGTGGCTGGCCGAACGGGACGACCTGGAGGGCAACGCGCGCGTGCTCAAAGAGCCACCACGCCCGACCGGATTCCAGCAGTTCTCAATGACTCACGATGACCTATCGGACGACGAATAATGAGCGGTGATCTAACGACACACGTGCTCGATACGGGTCGTGAAGGCCCAGCCGCTGGCGTCACGATCACGCTCCAGCGACTCGAGGAAGACGGCCAACCCGAAACGATCACCACCGCCGTCACCAACGACGACGGTCGTGTGGATTCTCCCCTGCTCGAAGGGGATGCAATGGTCGCCGGACAGTATCAGTTGCTGTTCGAGGTCGGCCCGTACTACCGTGAACAACAAAACGAGTCGTCGTTCCTGGAGACAGTTCCGGTCAGATTCGTCATCGACGCGCCAGACGAATCGTATCACGTACCGCTGTTATTGTCTCCGGGTGGCTACACCACGTATCGGGGAAGCTAAGGAACCGAACCGCGTTTTTTTGGATCGATCAGTCGTCGTCAGTAGCGACCGTTCCGTCCTGCATCGTGGCCTCCGAGGGTGACCCTTCATCCTCAGGAATGAGCAGGTTGAGAACCAACACGGCCAGTCCACCAGTGACGACGCCCGACCCAAAGAACGTTCGAACCATCTGCGGGAAGTTCGCGAGCAGCTCCGGCCGAAACGTCACACCGAGTCCGAGCGCCATTGAAACAGCCAGTATCGTCAACGAGCGGTTCGTCAGTGGAACTTCCCGGTCGATGATCTGTAGCCCGCTCGTGAAGATCATTGCAAACAGGATCGTCGCGCCCCCACCGAGTACTGGCGCGGGCATGGTCGTCACGAGCGCGCTAACCTTCGGAACGAACCCGGCAATGAGAAGTATGCTCCCGGCGATGCCAACCACGTGTCGGCTAGCGACGCCAGTAAAGCTGATGAGCCCAACGTTCTGTGCGAACGATGTGTTCGGAAATGCCCCGAACAGCGCGGCGATCGCACTCATTGCACCGTCTGCGAAGACGCCGCCACGGAGCTCGCTCGTTTCTGCCGATCGGCCCGTCGTCGCGATCGTCGCGGAGATATTTCCGACGGTCTCCATCGAGACGATCAGATAGACCGCGGCGATCGCGAGAATGGCATCAAGATGGAACTCCAGTCCGAACTGCATCGGAACCGGAATGGCGATCCAACCGGCGTTGGCGACCGGTGCGAAATCGACGATTCCAAAGGAAAGCGCCATCACATAGCCGATCAGAATGCCAAAGAAGACGCTTGCTATCCGCAGGATGCCACGGAAGAACTGGTTTAACACCAGCGTCACGAGAAACACGGTCCCCGAAATTGTGAGTGCCGTCATCGATGCGTAGTTGCTCACGGTTGCAGGCCCCCCCGAAGCTCCTGCGGCGTAGTCGATCCCCGTTGGGATGAGCGTGAGCCCGATCAGCATCACGACGACGCCGTTGACGAGCGGTGGAAACAGCACCTCAAACCGCTCGTAGGTGGCGCCGATGGTGAGCTGTACGACCGATCCAGCAAGTGCTGCACCAAGGATGGCAGCGAGTCCGTACTGGTTACCAATCACCGTCAGCGTTCCCAGAAACGCAAAACTCGTTCCCATCATGATCGGTACCTTGCCACCGATCGGTCCGATTGGATACACCTGTACTAGCGTTGCTGCCCCGGCAATTATCAGTGCAATCTGGACAAGAAACGTTGTGTCGCCGTCTGATAGACCAAGTGTCGTGGCCAGTATCAACGGAACTGCAACGTTGCCCAGGATCATCGAGAGTACGTGCTGGAAACCAAGCGCCAGCGACTCTCCGATCGGTGGTTTGTCCTCAATATCGTAAACCACCTCGGTCTCAGCTGCGTGTTCGCTCTGTGTCATGCGAAACCTACGCAAGTTCTCTCTTACTATCAAATAAATATATTTTAATTTACTTTACCTATAATAAGGGAAATTAATCATCGACTGGGATCGTTCGGTGTTGATTGGCCACTCGTAGGGTGTTATTCGGACATACTTTTTTGGTGATTGCTTCCTATCGGAGTCCATGGGACTCGAAGAGGAGTCACTCGACTATCACAGTCAGGAACCGGCCGGAAAGTTGGCGATTTCGTCGACGAAATCGACGAGCACACAGCACGATCTGAGTCTGGCGTATTCGCCAGGCGTCGCCGCGCCGTGTCGCAAAATCGCAGCGGACGAACGGGAAGCCTACCAGTACACTGCCAAGGGGAATCTGGTTGGGGTCGTCTCGAACGGCTCTGCCGTGCTCGGGCTGGGTGATATCGGCGCGCAGGCCTCGAAACCCGTGATGGAGGGCAAGGGCGTGCTGTTCAAGCGCTTTGCCGACATCGACGTGTTCGACATCGAGCTGTCAGAGACCGACGTTGGGGCGTTCGTTGACGCCGTCGCGGCCATGGAGCCCACCTTCGGTGGCATTAACCTAGAAGATATCACTGCTCCAGCATGCTTCGAGATTGAACGCCAACTCCGCGAGCGAATGGATATCCCCGTGTTCCACGACGACCAGCACGGCACCGCCATCATCACTGGTGCAGCGCTGTTGAATGCGTCTGACCTGGTTGAAAAGGAGCTTTCGGAGCTCGAAATCGTCATCTCTGGCGCTGGAGCGAGCGCCATCTCGACCGCTCGATTCTACGTCTCGCTGGGTGTCCGTCCCGAGAACGTCACGATGTGCGATTCGACGGGAATCATCACCACCGATCGCGTCGAGCGCGAGGATCTCAACCCATACAAACGCGAGTTTGCGCGCGACATTCCGGGTGGCGATCTCTCGACGGCTATGGAGGGCAAAGACGTTTTCGTCGGGCTGTCTGTTGGTGGCATTGTCAGTCCCGACATGGTTCGATCGATGGCTTCGGATCCAATCATCTTCGCGATGGCGAATCCGGATCCGGAGATCAGCTATGAGAGCGCGAAAGCTGCCCGCGACGATACCGTCATCATGGCAACGGGCCGCTCGGATTATCCAAATCAGGTGAACAACGTGCTTGGCTTTCCGTTCATCTTCCGTGGGGCACTCGACGTGCGGGCCACCGAAATCAACGAATCGATGAAGGTCGCCGCGGCGCGAGCGCTCGCTGCGCTTGCCCGCGAGGACGTTCCCGATGCGGTGGTGAAGGCCTACGGCGACGAACCGCTCCAGTTCGGGCCAGAGTATATCATCCCCAAACCACTGGACACGCGGGTGTTGTTCGAGGTGTCGGCGGCCGTTGGAGCCGCTGCAATAGAGAGCGGCGTGGCGGGAACCTCGGTGTCAGAGTCCACATACCGGGAGCGCCTCGAGGCACGGCTCGGGAAATCCCGCGAACTAATGCGGGTGGTTCACAACAAGGCCAGGCTCGATCCACAGCGTGTGGTGTTCACAGAGGGTGACGACGAGACGATCATTCGAGCGGCGTATCAGCTCGCCGATCGTGAGATTGCGACCCCGGTGTTGATCGGTGACCGACCGACGATTCGGTCGAAGTCATCCACACTGGGGCTGTCGTTCGAGCCAGAGATCATCGACCCGACGACGGATGAACTCTCTCCGTACGCTGATCGGCTGTTCGAACTCCGCAAACGGAACGGAATGACACGCACTATCGCTCGTGAGACAATCCAGACACCGAGCTATCTGGGGAGTGTGCTGGTCGAACTCGGCGACGCGGATGCAATGCTGACCGGATTACGACACGATTATCCCTCTGCGTTGCGCCCGCCGCTCCAGATCGTCGGCACTGCTGCGGATGCTAACTACGCTGCAGGGGTCTACATGCTCACATTCGATGATCGCGTTGTTTTCTGTGCGGACGCGACCGTCAATCAGGACCCATCCGCTGAAGTGCTCGCGGAGGTGACCAACCACACTGCAGCGCTCGCTCGGCGGTTTGATATCGAACCCCGGGCCGCACTGCTGTCGTACTCTGATTTCGGTAGCGTCGATTCGCCCGATACTGACGTGCCACGGCGTGCCACGCGGACCCTCCGCGAAGACCCAACCGTTGATTACCAGGTTGATGGTGAGCTGCAGGCTGACACCGCCGTCGTTGAGGAGTTGCTGACCGAGACGTACGCGTTTAGCGAACTCGACGCGCCCGCGAACGTACTGGTGTTTCCGAACCTCGCTGCGGGTAACATCAGCTACAAACTGTTACAACGGCTGGGCGGAGCCGAAGCGATCGGTCCGATGCTCGTTGGGATGGACAAACCGGTGCACGTGCTCCAGCGCGGTGATGAAGTCAAAGACGTGGTCAATCTTGCGAGCGTTGCGGTGGTAGACGCACAATCATCTGACTGATTGGGCGCACAAGAGCGACGCCGCAGTTGTCGATTGCTCCGACCGTCAGTTTTTTACAATAATCAAAGTATTGCATAGCTATGGATACGTACGACGTAGCCATCATTCCAGGTGACGGTATCGGCCCAGCAGTTACCGAGGCGGCGCTGTCGGTACTCGACCATCTCGGCGAGATGCATGGCTTTGCGTTAGAGCGATCGACCTACGACTGGGGAACCGAGCGCTATCTCGAGACGGGCTCGATGATGCCCGATGACGGTCTTGAGCGGCTCGAATCGACCGACGCCATCTTTCTGGGGGCAGTGGGCCACCCAGATGTGCCCGATCACGTGACGCTTAATGGCCTGTTATTGCCGATCCGCAAGGGATTCGATCAGTACGTCTGCAAACGGCCGAACGTCCTCTACGAGGGCATTGAGAGCCCACTGCGAGGATACTCGAACGGCGACATCGATCTGGTTGTCTATCGGGAGAACACCGAGGGTGAGTATGCCAACATCGGTGGGCGTGAACATCGTGGATTCGATCACGAAGTTGCCGTACAATCTGCGGTGTTCACGCGGTCTGGCACCGAACGGATCGTGCGACGTGCGTTCGAGGCCGCCGATCGACGAGATGGGCGACTCACTTCGATCACCAAATCGAACGCGCAGGCCCACTCGATGGTGTTCTGGGACGATGTCGTCGACGAGGTGAGCGAGGAGTTTGCCAACGTGGCTGTCGATCGGTTGCTCGTCGATCGAGCGTCGATGGATCTCGTCCGTCGGCCAGAGTCGTTCGACGTGCTCGTGGCGTCGAATCTGTTCGGCGACATCATCACCGACATTGCCGGCATCGTGACCGGAAGTCTTGGGCTGGCCCCGTCGGGGAACATCAATCCAGACGGCACCTATCCGTCGATGTACGAGCCCGTACACGGAAGTGCATACGATATCGTCGGCGAGAACTGTGCCAATCCGCTCGCGTCCGTGCTGACCGGTGCCATGCTCCTCGACGATCTCGTGGGCGGTGCTGTCGGTGAGACACTCAGAGACGGCGTCGAATCGCTACTGGCGGATCCAAATGCACCCAAAACGCCTGATCTTGGTGGTAGTGCCAGCACTGACGACGTGGTTGCTGCGCTGATCGATCGTCTCTGAATCAGACCACGCGGTTTTTCAGCACTTCTCCCGATTGATATCGTCGAACGTTCTCCGAGACCAGCCCCGCGATATCGAGATGGTATCGATTCGTGGCCGAGCCCCGGTGAGGCGAGATGATCACCTCGTCCATCTCCCACAGCGGCGAGGACGACGGGAGCGGTTCCGTTTCGAACACGTCGAGTGCTGCCCCCGCTATCGATCCAGTTTCAAGGGCATCGATCAGCTGGAGCTCGTCAACGACCGGGCCACGCGCAACGTTGATGAGATAGCCATTGGATTGCATCGCCTCGAACTCGGCTGCTCCGAACAGCCCGTTCGTAGCCGGCGTGTGTGGGACTGCAATGGCGACAAACCGGGCGTCTGCGATCGCTTCGTGGAGTTCGTCGGGATGATACACTGCCGAGACTCCTGGCACTGACGCGTTGGACCGACGGACGCCAACCACGTCCATCCCGAGTGCATTTGCCCGCGTCGCAATTCCTTTCCCGAGCGTCCCAAGTCCGACCACACACAACCGCTCATTCTCGACCGTGAAGGGGCGTTCGTACGGCGGATCATACCAGTTGCCGTCTCCCTGGTGGTCTCGATACGTATGCAACAGCCGAGCGAACGAGAGCATATATCCCACGGCAAGCTCACCGACCGTCGTTCCGTGGATTCCGGTGCTGTTAGTCAGTCGCGTCCCGGCGCGTTCGTACTCGTTCGTGTCGAATGCGTCGTACCCGGCGCGGATGACATGGACCCAGGAGGCATCGAGAAACGACGACCGTGGCTCGAACGATGCGATGGCGTCGGTTCGATCGAACGTTTCATCGTCATCGACCAGGTGAACCGGCAGCGATAGATCGTCGAAAGCGGCGTAGAACCCCTCTGTAGGAATTTTGTTCCCAACTGATTCGTGAATACAGAGCCGTTCGAGTGGCGTACGGTCTGTCATGTGGTATCACGATGGAAAACGAAAGCCTCCTATTTGTTTCTATCGGTGGATTTATGAGTATAAACGATGAAGGATGTCGGATGAGGGATAGTTTTATTATGACGCCATATAGTCACATAGATGGCCATCGAGAGATGGCGGACTACCATGAACGTCACCGAGTCACTCGTTGCGGTTCTGGAAGCTGAGGGTGTAGAGTACTGCGTTGGGTTTCCGAGCAACCCGTTGTTCGATACAGGAAAAGCGGAGGAGGCCGGCATTCGGACGATTATCACCAGACAGGAGCGGACGGCACTTCACATGGCCGACGGCATCGGTCGCGTGAGTTCGGGCGAGGAGATCGCTGCATTTGCGTGTCAACACGGACCAGGAACCGAGAATTCGATTGGGGGTGTCGCACAGGCCTACGCGGAATCTGCGCCGCTGGTTGCGATCCCCGCTGGCTACGACCGGTCGGGAACTGACGTCGATCCACGGTTCAACTCGTTTCTCACCTACCAGCCGGTGAGCAAAACGTGTGAGCAACTGACAGACCCGGACGCGGTCGATGAGACGATGCGTCGCGCGTTCAACGCGGCTCGCAACGGACGTCCCCGTCCGTCCGTCGTTGAGGTTCCAAAGGACGTGTTCGGTGAGGAGGTGTCGTCGTTCGATTATACGCCTACAGAGGCTACCAGTCCCGGTCCCGATCCAGATGGCATCGAAGCAATCGCCGACGTGTTGCTCACGGCGGACAATCCAGTGCTATACGCCGGCCAGGGCGTCCACTACGCCCAGGCGTGGGAACCGCTCCGGAAACTTGCCGAAACGCTCGAGGCTCCCGTTGGGACGAGTCTCAACGGCAAGAGCGCGTTCCCAGAAGACCATCCGCTGGCGCTGGGTGCCGGCTCGAAGAGCGAACCCGCAGCCCTCCATCAGTTCATCCAGGAGGCGGACGTGATCTTCGGCGTGGGGTGTAGCTTCACGGACACGGCCTACGGCATCACCGTTCCGCCTGAAAAGACGGTCATTCACTCGACGCTGGATGCTGGTGATATCGATAAGGACGTCGTCTCGGAGTACTCGCTCGTCGGCGACGCCAAACTCACCCTTTCGTCGCTGGTGTCTGCGGTTCAGGCCCGCGTCGATGGGCCACGTGGCCGGCGAGACGACGTGGCAGCCAAGATCAACGCAATCACGGAGTCGTGGCTCGAAGAGTGGCGTCCGAAGCTGACCTCGGATGCGATGCCAATCAATCCGTATCGGGTTGTTAACGAACTCGACAACGTGCTTGATAAAGAAAGCAGCATCGTGACCCACGACGCTGGCAACGCGCGTGATTTCATGGCACCGTTTTACGAGGCGACGGAGCCGCTCTCGTACGTTGGCTGGGGGAAAACCACGCAGCTTGGCTACGGGCTCGGGCTAATGATGGGTGCAAAACTCGTCCACCCTGAGAAAACCTGTGTCCACATCATGGGCGATGGTGCCATCGGTATGACCGGAATGGACTTTGAGACTGCTGCTCGTGAAGAGATCCCAATCATTGAAATCGTGTTGAACAACTTCGAGATGGCGTCGTACGACACGCCGTTCTCCGGTCATTACGCCGATTTCGCCGAATCGCTAGGTGGCTATGGCGAACGCATCGAGCGTCCCGAGAACATTGCCGACGCTATCGAACGCGGTGTCGAACGCACGAAAAGCGGCACTCCAGTGTTGCTTGAGTTCCTCACCGCCAAGGAGACCGATAAATCGATCTTCTAAGAAAGCAGTCGGAGACAGAGAGTATCAGTCGTAGGCAACGTTTAGCTCGATCACGTTCCGGGCGTTGAGTAATAGCTCCGGAAGCTCGGTTTCTAGGGTCTCGGCTTTCACTCGAGACTGGGGCCCAGAGATGCTGATTGCACCGAGTGCACCCCCGTCTGGCGTCGTAATCGGTGTGGCAACACAGCAGAGTCCTTCGAGGCGTTCTTCGCGGTCGATCGCAAAGCCACGTTCTCGTATCGTCTCGAACTCTGCGTATAGCGTCTCGCGGTCGGTGATCGTGTGTGGCGTCTTCTGTGGGAGGCCATGGCGGTCGATGATCTGATCGACCGTTTCCGTGTCGTACTGGGCGAGGATCGCCTTTCCCATCGCGGTGGTGTGCAGATACACCTCTCGACCAGCGTGAGTGTCGAGATTAACCGCCCGACTGCTGTCCGCACGATAGAGAAATACGCCGCGACCGTGCTCTTCGACCATGAGATTTGCCATTTCTCCGGATGATTCTGCCAGCTGTTGAATCTCGGGCTTTGCCGTCTCGTAGATCGGCTGCTGTCGACGCGCACCGACGCCGAGTGCGAGAAACCGGAGTCCGATCGTGTACGTGCCAGTTTCATCGTGCACGACGTATCGTTCGGCCTCGAGCGTCCGCAGATGTTTATAAACGGTGCTTTTCGACATTGCCAGTGCGTCTGCGATCTCTGATATCCCTGCGCCCCCGCTGTCGTGGAGATATTCGAGGATTCGAAATGACTTGGTGGTTGTCTTCACCATGCGTTCGTCATCTGAGGCCATGAGTGTATCATATACAAACAACTCTGTCACACTATAAAGTAGTTGGTTTCCGATGACCAATCATCTCCGCGTTTACAAGCCCGTCGTGAGTAACGAGAGTGGTCCGTCTGGCTTGTGGCCGAACTCACCGAACGTTTCTCACACTTTTGAACAGTCCGATTTTCGGATGCTGTCGATACCACTGGGAGCTACTCGTCTAGATATCACCCGATTCACTCGTTTGATCACGATCGAATTTACCGATCTATCAGGACAGATGACACCGGTAGTGCTGTCGCAGGGGAGTGGGCTATTACAACTGTAATGCTGTCATTGCGAACGAGACGTTTCGTATATCGAACGAACCGATCGTACAAGATTGCGCAACGAATTTCCGGTCTGTTCGACTGTCTGTGGCCGTATCGGTCGTCTATCGGTGAATATCAGCGTAGACAGTGCCGAACGGTGGATTGAGAATAACGCAACTTCGTTATTCGTGCGCGTTGGTTCGCACTGGAACCTACTCGTCGATGCGTGCGGTTTCGCCGGCCAGATCTTCGATGATCTGCATCACTCCGGAGTTGTCATCACGTCCTCGGCCGGTCGTCTCCATGCTCTTATACAGCTCGTGGGCGATCTGCGTCTGTGGCATCGGGACACCGAAGTCCTCGCCGGCGTCGGTCGCGATGCGAAGATCTTTGTACTGATACGAGGCGAAAAAGCCGGGATCGAACGATCCCCGGATCATCTCCTCGGCCCGATTATCGAGCGTCCAGCAGCCTGCTGCACCGCCGCTGATCGCATCAACAACCGCCTGCAAGTCCGCCCCGGCCTTTTCTGCGAACACGAGTGCCTCACTCACGCCCACCATCTGTGCTGAGACCACGATCTGGTTGCAGGCCTTTGTCGTCTGTCCCGCGCCGTTTGGCCCACAGTGGGTGATTGTCTCGCCCATCGCCTCGAACACGTCGCGGTGTTCGTCGAACACCGACTCTTCTCCACCGACCATGATCGAGAGCGTGCCTTCGATTGCGCCGGACTCGCCGCCGCTGATCGGCGCATCGAGCATCGCGCCGCCGGCGTCGTCGATCTCGGTGGCCAGCTCCTCGGTCACGGTCGGCGAGATCGTCGACATGTCGATGACCGTCGTCCCCTCGGTCAGTCCATCGAGAACACCATCCTCTCCCCGAATGATCGATTCGACGACTGGCGTGTCTGGAAGACACGTAATTACGGTGTCGGCGTCGCTCGCGACGGTTCGTGGATCGGTTCCGTCCGTGCCACCGTACTCGAGCAGAGCTTCGACGGGTTCTGACGACCGGTTGTGACCGATTACGTCGTAGCCAGCGTCGAGCAGATTTTTCGCCATTGGGAGGCCCATGATGCCGAGTCCGATGAATCCAATCGTTCGTCCCATTGTGATAGCCAAGGCGGGTGCCCACAGCAAAAATGTATCGACCCAAACACCGCCCATGACGAGCGGCGAGCGTCAGTTGCCCACGTCAGTCGCGCGTTTGACCACGTCCGCACCGTATTGCTCAACCAGGGCGTCGTGCTGGTCCGGCCGGTTGGCATACACGTCCTGGAACAGCCGAACCGGCGTCATTGCGGCCTGGTAGGTCGCTTCGTCCCACATGCGTTCGGCACTGAGATCGACCGCCACATCGTCGATGACGACCGTCGCGGACCGTTCCATCGCGATCGCACCTGTACCAGCGTCTCTTGCCGCCTCGAACTGTTCCATCGAATCCACGATGTCGTTCAGGCTCGGCACGTACGCCGTGAGATCGAGCAGGTTGTCCGTGAGCTCGTCTTCATCGAGCAACTGACTGTCGCCGTTCACGGTAAGCTCATAGCCATCACTCGTTTCGGTGAGTTCCAGGGCGTCTCCGTCGTAGTGCTGGACGCCGTCACGCTCGGTGAGTGATTCTGCGTTTTCACCGACCGTCACCAGCCACTCTCCGCGCTCTGGCGGCAGTGGGTTTTTGTTCGCAGCCACCACCTGTCCGGGAGTCAACGACCAGATACCGAGCATTCCCTTTGCCTGGTTGGCCTCGATCCGTTCGTTGTAGCCGGCTTCATCACGGATGTCGTCGTACGGACCGTCAACGGCGATACAGCCCGCGGCGCTCGCCGCTCGAGAGGTGTTGTGTCGCAGTTCAGGCCAGGGCGGCAACTCGCCTGTCGGCGTCATCGCCCGCATGTCTTTCGTGTAATCGACCTCACCGTCAACGAGCAAGAAGAGCCGTTCGAGATTGTTGGTGGGTTTTCCCATCTCAGAGCGGAGTTCACCCATTGCAAGCTCTGCTGCGCCGCTTTCGATGATCACCGACATGGCCAGCGACCCAGATGCCAGTCCGTGTTCGTCCTCGATGATAGTGATGAACTCATCAGCCTTTTTCCAGTCGTCGATCCCGCCAACCTCCGGGATCACGAAGCCATCGATGTGTTCGACAGCATCGGCGTCGGGATCGGCAATCCGGAGCATCTGCTCGAAGCCAGCGTTGCGGGTTGACGGACTGTCGCGGTGCCAGACGACGCGGGGATGGATTTCGCCCGGGAAGGATGCACCGTTCTCTGCGACCACCTCGATGATGTTCTCGACGCCTTCATCGCGCATTGATGGCGCGGTCGCATCCTCGTTGTCGGGCACCCAGACGTCCGGCGCTTGCATTCCGCGAAGCGTTGACGCGCTGCGTAGCATTTTCGCCGAGTCTTCTTCGCCCTCGACTGCCGTGGGCGAGGTGAAGAACGTCCGCACGAACTTTCGGTCGTGTAATCGCGTATCGAGTCTCTGTGACTCACTCATGATTGGTCACCTCGGTCCACACTGTACGACTGATATCGAACAGAGTTGTTGGTACCATGTGTCACCAGTATACTGGTTGGACGGCCCACTTTAAATTTCTGTTTACACAACCGCTCGCTTCGGTGGGGTTCGTGTTTTGCAGAGTCATCAACTATCAAGTCTTTGTTTAATCCTAACGTTTACAAGGAGTGCGACCACTCGAACGGATATGGGTCGACTACAACTCGAAATAGCTGATAGAACGTTCACTGCCGAGCTTCACGAAGACGCTGCCCCGGTATCGATCGAGACCGTCCGTGAGTTTTTGCCGCTCGAATCGGAGCTCATGCACGTCCGCTGGAGTGGACACGCGACGTGGGTCAATATCGATGAGATCGAACTTCCCGAGGTACCACGAGAGAACCACACAGTGTATCCCTCCTTTGGAGAGATCCTGTTCTATCCGGGCTACCGTAACGAACAGGAGATCCTCATTCCGTGTGGATCGACGTGTTTCAAAAGCCCGGCCGGTGAACTCGCCGGCAACCACATTGCGACGCTGGATGCATCGAAGGCAGAACTCAGAGAAATGGAACAAGAGACGCTCAAAACTGGAGCAAAGCCGATCCGCGTAACCGAGCTGTGAGCGTTATGGCTCCCACGTCGGTCGATCGCGCTTGAGGAACTGTCCCGCGTTACTGGTAACGATTTCGCCGTTTTCTGCGACGACCGTCCCTCTGAGAAGCGTCGTTTGTACGCGACCGGTGACGGTCCGGCCGTCGTAGAGAGAATAGTCGGCGAGTGAGGCGTTATCTGTGGCGTCGATCGTGTGTGTCTCGTTCGGGTCGAACACCACGATGTCGGCGTCGGTGCCGGGTTCGAGCGTTCCTTTCTGTGAAAGCCCAAACGTTCGCGCTGGATTGGTGCACATCGTCCGAACCAAAAACGGATAGGAGAGGTCTCGTCGGTTGACCGCCTCGTCGTGAAACACGGTGAGACTTCGCTGGAGGCCGTTTGCGCCAAACGGATCTTCCCACCACTCCGTCCGTTCCTTTCGTTCACGGAGCTGGGCGACGTGGTCCGTCGAGACGACCTTCAGGACGCCTCCCGTGAGTTGATCGAACAACTCGTCGATATCCTTGTTCGTTCGCAACGGCGGCGTTAGCTTCGCCAGGTTGCCTCGTTCTGCGTGTGTCGATCTTGTGAGTGTGGTGTGATGGACGCACGCCTCGGCGCGGATCTGGCTGCCGTCTTCGTGATAGCGCGCGAGTGCGTTTGCAGCACTTCCGGCGGCGGTGTGAAAGCCGTAGTACTTTGCGCCGGTTGCTTTCGCGAGTCTGGCGTAGTCGTCGGCTGCCATTGCCTCGGCGTAGCCAGGGCGGGCGTCGGCGAGCCGTTCCGGGTCGGTTTCTCCCCCTTCGCGAAGTCGTTCAGTCAGCGCCCGACAGACGCTGTCGTCTTCGGTGTGGCCCACGGCAACGCCGTCCTCGTTGGCCACCGCCTCGAACACCCGACGAGCGTACCCGTTTGAGAGCCCGAAATCGTACGTACTGTACAGCTTGAACGATGTGATGCCATTTTCAACCAGTGCTGGAATTTCTGAAAACAGCGCTTCACTCTCGCGAAGGATCCCGCCGTGGAGGCTGAAATCGATCGCCGCGTTCGCTCCCTTCTTTTTCTTTCGTTCGATCCCCTCGGTGAGTGATCCCGGTTTCTCCCAGGGACTGGACGGTCCACTGTATGCCTGCCAGCCAAAATCGATCACCGTCGTTACGCCACCCAGGGCGGCTGCTTTCGTTGCTGTCTCGTAGGTGTCGATCGAGACGTGATCGTCGATGTGGACGTGTGGATCGACGACGCCCGGAAACACCAGACAGTCGCTGGCATCGATCGTTCGCTCGGCGTCAGGAAGGGTCCGTTCGTCGCCAATGGCGACAATCTGTCCGTCATCGATCGCAACACCGCCGTCTATCATCCCTGTCGGAGTGACGAGCGTCCCGTTCGCTATCGTGGTAGCTACCACCATTGCATCGCGGTTCACGCCACCACGGCTTAACTGTTGGGTGAAATTAATGATTGGTGTGGCACGTGGATCAGACGCCCAAAGGATTAAGCGCCCATCGGTCCAGTTTTCGACTATGGTTACACGTGGAGAACCAGCACCAGCGTTCGAACTGTCGAATCAGGACGGCGACGCGGTTTCCCTGTCATCGTTCGGCGGAGCCCCGCTCGTTCTGTACTTCTATCCGCGGGCATCGACGCCCGGATGTACGGTTGAGGCAAACGAGTTTGCATCCGCGTATGAACAGTTGTCCGATCTGGGTGTGTCGGTCGTGGGCGTATCGACGGATTCCCCCGATGCGCTCGCGTCGTTCGCAGACGAGCAGTCGATTCCGTTCGATCTGCTCAGTGATCCCGATGGTACCACCGCCAGACGATACGATTCGCTGTCCGACGGCGATGGCGCGCCAACCGCCGAACGAAATACGTTCCTCATCGGTCCGGACGGCAGTATCGAGCGAATTTTCCGGTCGGTATCGCCGGAGGGACACGCCACAGAAATCACCGACGCGATCGAGTCGCTGGCGAAACCCTGATCGAAAATTCGCTCGTGTTACTCGGATAGTCCACCGGCTAGTCGGGCAATCCCACCGGTCAACACGCGCGTAGTCGCCGTGGCGTCGCTCCAGTCGGTCCACTCCCGTGGACTGTGTGAGATTCCATCGCGCGAGGGGGCAAATATCATCCCGGCGTCGGTAACCGTCCCAACGTGCATCGTGTCGTGGCCGGCACCGGAGTGCAGTTTCAGGGTGTCGATGTCACCAGCGGCTGCAGCAGCGGACAGTGCGTTCTGACATCGGTCGTCCATTTCGATCGGGTCGATGTTGTAGGGCCGTTCGAACTCGGTTTCGACCCCTCGCTCGGCTTCGAGTCTGTCGAGGGTCGTCCTAACCCGGTCGATGACGGTCTCTATCGTTTCCGTCTGAACGTCTCGAACGTCGAGTCCGAGCGTGACGGTCCCCGGAACGACGTTGACCGCGTTCGGACTGAGAGACAATGATCCGACAGTTCCAACGAGCGACTCGCTCGTGTGCTCGACGAGCTCCTCCGACGTGGCTTCGACCGTCAGCACGAGTTCGCTTGCTGCGGCGAGTGCGTCGGTTCGGTCGTTCATGGCAGTGGATCCCGAGTGGTTCGCTTCACCGGTGATTTCGATCGAGCAGCGGACTGTTCCCGTAATCGCGGTGACGATACCGGCGGCTTTCCCCGCCGATTCGAGCCGTTCACCCTGTTCGACGTGTAGTTCGAGCCAACTGTCCCACGATCGTGCATCGATTTGGTCGGTTCCGCTGGCGTCGATTGCCGTCAATGCGTCTTCGAGGGTCGTTCCGTCCTCGTCTTTGAGCGCGAGTGCGGATTCGACCGACCGTTTCCTGCAGGCTACTGATGAGCCAAGCACTCCATCTGCGAAGCGTCCACCCTCCTCTTCGGTGAAACAGACCACTTCCACTGGCCGTTCGAGGTCGATCTCTGCGTCCTGGAGCGCTCGTACAGCCTCGAGTGCGCCGTAGACACCAAGCACGCCATCGAAGATCCCGCCTTCAGGCACCGAGTCGAGATGGCTTCCCGTCGCGACCGGTGCACGAGAGGATTGTGATGTCGTGGGATCGTAGCGGCCCGCGATGTTTCCAACCGGATCAATGCGGATCTCTAGGCCGGCATCGGTCATTCGTTCGATCAGATACTCCCTTGCCGCTCGGTTGGCCGGCGTCCCCGTTAACACTGTCCGCCCTTCGCCCTTATCAACCGGAATCGATCCGAACGACGCGTTCGTTTCGATGTCGGCCTGCAGTCGGTCACCATCAACACTCCGGACTATCGACTGGCTATCGATCGACATGCTGTTGTATAACATCGTTCAATTGGTAAGAATATACCGGTGGGTGTAATCAAATTTATATCAGGTGGTTGATGGCAATGCACGATGCTAGTCTGGTTCAAAGATATTATATTACATACTTTATAGTATAGAATATATTAAGATGGCGGATTTGTTATGAATGATGGGGCAATAAAAATAATTGGATAAGTTGGACTTCCTTGGCTGGGAGGTCAGATAGAATCTCCTGTTAATAGCAGATACAGATGCTATTATACTGGTCTGGCTCGATGGATTATCCTGTCCTCGCTACTGATGTACGAAATAATATAGTGGCCTATTCTTATTATTCGTTATCAATAAGACTGTTATTTGTCGTTAGAGGCTCAACCGAACGTTTCTCGATGATCTCAGCTGTGATCTTCACAATTTATATTATATTTGTTTACGCGCGCACGCTAATCTCTGCCCTGATTCCGACCGATTGTTCGACGAAGATGATGGCCTATGGGTCGTGACGGGATAAATACTTGACCGAATATTCTGGAAAATAGGTATATTATATGAATATAATATATTATATTATTATATTCTATGAAGGAATTTATTAGATATAACTGCCCAGTCATTATCTGTGCTGGTACTAGATCCACATAAATAAGTGTAATAAATTATTCACTCGGATTCAGTTATGTAGTATACAGTGTTGTATTGCTCATTTTTCGCCGTTTTAAATATAATGGTGAGCGTATGTATTTCTGCATTACGTCTGTGTACTGTCCTCAAACCAGTGACAACTGTGAGATATTCACAGATACGATTACAATCAAAATATTTAATAGATGGCCATTGTTGTACCTGGTAACAACATGGCAGACGAAACTCGCAAGGGCGGCTCATCCGGATCGAGTCGTCGTGGATTTTTGAAGGCGACCAGTGCGATGGCCGTCGGTGCGTCTGCGTTGGCGACAGCTCCTGAACGAATTCAGGCACAGACGCAGGTTTCGCAGATCAACGAGACCGTCGATACGCTCAACGGAGAGTATACAACGCTTGATTCGAAGTCGCTGGTAAATCACATTGAGACAGTTTCGCGTGAGTCCGTGCTTGGTCTGCAGTCACAGATCACCTCCGCAACACACACGGAGCTGATGAATCTTCTCACCACTGCCGATCGGATGGATCTGCTCTCCGAGATCCAGGGTGCACAGAGCGCAGAAGCTCTCGATGCAACGTTGCAGAACATCGAGGGCTCACACGCGGAGGTAGAACAGGCAGCGTCGATACTGCGATCGACGAACGAGGCAATTCGTCAGATCTACGAGATCGCTGCGATCAACGACCTGGACTGTCCAGTTCCGGACGACAGCGGTTGTTCTGGCTGTAAAGGCTGTTCACAGTGTTCTGGCTGTTCTGGCTGTGCGGGGCCTTCCTGTGACGGTTGTTCTGGGTGTGGCAACTGCAGTGGATGTGCGGGGTGTGAGTCTCCTTCGAACGGATCTGGCGATAGCTCAACCGGGACGGACGAATCTGGTGATTCGACGGGAACGGACGACTCAACGGAGACGGAAGTTGAGACCGACACCGAGGAGCCCGAAGATTCGACGGGAACGGATGATTCGACGGAGACGGAAGTTGAGACCGACACCGGGAAGTCAGAAGATTCGACGGGAGCAGATGATTCGACGGAGACGGAAGTTGAGACCGATACCGAGGAGTCCGAGGGTTCGACCGGATCGACTGACTCCAACCCATCCACGGGAACGGATCAATCGAACGGATCAGATGGCACGGCTGAGGATTGTGTGACCGACACTGGCGTTTCCGGCAACTCGAACGATGGGTCGACCTCATCCGGTGGGAACACGGGCACAACTGGATCCAGTGGCGGAAGTAGTTCGACGGGCACTACTGATTCCACTGGGACCACCGGTTCAGGCGGCTCGAACGGCGGCTTCCAGTTTGGCGACGAGGAGAAAACACCGTCTTGCTGACGGTCACGCCACGACCGTCAACCGCGCACCACCGAAGTAGCTCCGCCCGCCGGCGACAGCGAGGAGATACCGAGATTCGTCGGCGTTTTCGAACGAAATTTGCTCTGTAACGGATCCATCCACCGGATCGATGATTGCGCCACCGAGATACAGTACATCGCCAGTTCTTGTGCCGCCACTGGTTGGAACTGACCGAACCCCATCCGGCTGGTCGATTGTGGTTCGCCATCGTTCCCCACCATCGCGTCGATCGAAGGCGATCACGTCGGCACGATGGGCGGCAGGCTGTACGTAGATCGTGTTGGTGTCGATCGCAGTGATCGATCCCGCTGATCGGGTTCCTGCTTTCGGGAGGGATATCCGCCATTGAGGCGTTCCAGTCTCTGCGTCGAGTGCGACGAGTCGGTTCGTTGTCGAACTGCTTTTCGTTACAAAAACTGATCCTCCAGCCACAGATGGAGTGCTCTCGAGTCCCGAGATCGATCGTTTCCACAGTTGCTCGCCGGTCTCGATGGCGACGGCTTCGACGGTGTCCGGTCCCGTAAGAACGACGCGACCGTTGGCAACTGCGACTGGTGTCACTGGTCCTGGGCGGTGCCACCGAACCGATCCATCTGACGGTTCGAACGCAAACGCACCGCGCCCGGTCTCTGGTGAAATCCCAGGGCCGCCCGTGAGGACGAGCTGATCGGTGACGACTGGTGGGGTAAATGGCGTGGCAGGCTCGTCGCCAGCCGGTGTCACTTGCCACCGGTGAGAACCATCGTGTCGATTACGGGCAATCAGTGCCGTCGAGCGATAGTTTGCGTGTGCAAAATCGCCATATCGGACCACCGCAACGACGTGATCCGACGTTATCGCCGGATATTTGACGTACGGATCATTCTCGTTTGTATCCGATTCATCCCGTACCGTGGCCGTCCATTGTGGCGTCCCATCGGTGGGAGTGAGCGCTTTCAAAGTCCGATGATCGCCGTAGTATACGCGGTCTTCGAGCACTGCAACGCCATCTGCCTCAACCGTTGCCGGGGCTTGCCATGAGATTGAGGGATTTTCGCGAGGACCACTCCCCGAGGGGAGAAAGGAGGTGTTCGCCGGGGTTCCACCCAATTGGCGCCACTCATCTCTGCCGGCGCGCTGCAATTGGTTTGCAATGCCCTTTCCAGTGAGCCCAAACACGGACAGTCCAGCGACTGCCCGCAGCATCGACCGCCGACCGATGGATATGGGAGTGGTCGACATGGTCATTCTAGCAATTCCGTGCGACATCAAAATCAGTTGTCGCCGACACCCTGCGAACAATTAACAATCAGAGAAGATCGATTCAGCAGTTCCGTACCATCCCCAAACCATTTTATAAGGAAAGCGATGGTTCGAATGAATACTCGCCTTTAGTGATGCGTTTGTCGGTTCTCAACCGCGCTCTCGAGAGACGTTGCTTGAGCGGGCAACAACGACACCAGCACCGTTGTCTGTGAGATGATTCTCTCTGAGAACGGTGTTGTCGCTGGCCAACAGGAGAATACCTTCGATCCGGTTGCTGGTGGCAACGTTGCCTGCCAGCAGGTTGTTCGCGCTGTGAAGCAAGCGCAACCCAACCCTGTTGTCAATAGCCCGGTTGGCCACCAGTCGATTGGCATTCGTTTGATCGCCGAGATAGATCCCGTAGAACCGGTTCGAAACGGTGTTGTTCACCAGTGTGGTGCCATCCGACTCCGAACTCCAGATGCCAGCGATCCGATTTGACCTTGCGGTGGTGTTCACCACGGTGGTGTTATCGACACCGATCAGGGCAAGCCCGTGTTCGTTTCGAGACACTTGATTCGATATGAGCCGGTTGTTCGATGCATTTGCCACGAGTTCGATCCCAAAGAGCGTGTTCTCAGCCGCCCGATTTTTGACGAGTGTGTTTTTAGTGCTGTGTTCCTGGAGTGAGATGCCGTAGACGGCGTTCGAGTGCGCATAATTTCTCACCACACGGGAGTTGTTCGTCCGCAACAGTGTGATTCCAATTCGGTTGTCGGCTGTACGTGTCGCTGTGACGGTTCCGTCTGTTACCCGAAGATACCGAATGCCGTCGTCCCAGTCGGTGACGGTGAGATTTCTGACAGTAACATTTGCAACCGGCCTATTGAATCCACCAACGAGCACGCCGGCCGTTCCGAAGGTCCCCTGTCCGTCGATTCGGTGGGATCCTCCCTCGAGTATGACATCATCGGCTGTAATACGGAGACAGTTGTGATCAGTCACATCGGTGACGTTTGAGCGAAGCGTGTAGCGCCCTGGCGTATCGATCGTTGTACAGCCATCCAGTGGGGTTCCAGCGACATCTCTTTCGGAAGGATCCTCATCATTGAGCAATGCGACGCCGATGGCGATGGCGATAGCGATACAAAGCGCTACGGCGACGCCGATGACGATCGGCTGGCGAGTGTCCCGTCCGGCCATTGGCGTGGCTGATGTGGGCCACGCTGGTAGGGGCTCGCGTTCTTCCAGTGGTCGATTGAGCCTTCTATACCGTTTTTTAGTCCACTCGGCGAACGTTCGGTATGGTCTCGTTCGATGGGAGCGTGGCGGTCGTGACCGGTGGGGGATCGGGGATTGGGCGAACGACGGCGACGGCATTTGCTGAAGCGGGTGCCAGTGTGGTTGTTGCCGATATTAATATCACAGGCGGCAAAGAGACGGTCGAATCGATCACCGATAACGGTGGATCGGCTCTATTTGTCGAAACCGATGTGACCAGTCCAGACGACGCACAGACGATGGTGGCACGCGCCGTCGAGGAGTTTGGACGGCTTGATTTTGCGTTCAACAACGCCGGTATCGGCGGCCAATCGGAACCAATCATGGAGTACGACCCCGAGGATTGGGTTAGTGTGATTCAGGTCAATCTAATCGGTGTATTCAACTGTCTACAAGCCGAACTCAAGCAGTTCTATCAACAATCCGATGGTGGTGCCATCGTGAACAATGCGTCCATCCTCGGCAAGGTGGGATTTGCTACCTCATCAGGCTACGTTGCCGCCAAACACGGCGTCATGGGGCTAACCAAGACCGCCGCTCTCGAAATTGGTGATGGGCCAGTCCGTGTGAATGCCGTCTGTCCTGGATTTATCGATACGCCGCTACTCAGCGATATGGATGCAGAAACCCTGGCGTTTTTAGAAGACCAACACGCGGTTGGTCGGCTCGGACAGCCCGAGGAAGTGGCAGCGGCGGTGCTCTGGCTCTGTTCTGAAGACGCGTCGTTCGTCACCGGTACTGGGCTCGAAGTCGAAGGGGGCTATCTCGCTCAGTAGTCTGGCCGACGCATCGATTGCCGGTCTGTGCCAGCATTCACTCGGGCGGCGGCAGTAGCACGCCATACCAAAAGCGATAGAGCGCCCCGGCGAGCACCGATCCACACCCGAACTGGTTTGCCGTAGCGAGCTGGTCGTCGGATCGGCGAGTGAGCACGCGTAGCAGTCCTTGCTGGGTGAGCCCCACTCCGAAACGCCGCACCCAGTTGGTCCGAACATTCCAAATGTCGTGGTCGGAGAGCCAGCTCACGATGAGCGTGTGCCCAGCACCGATTGCAAACGCGCGAGTGTGAACGAGTGGTTCGTCACGGTTCGATTGGAGCCGTAAAATGAGAGGCAACAGCAACACTGAAAGACAAAATTCCAGCACTGCTTTCTGCCGTCTGGAGACCATACTGCAGATATGTAATCGCCATCCAATCAATCTTTGGCGATTGTGACGGTTGCTTATCCACATGGATAGCACCCCAGAGTGGCCCACCGTTGTACCCGAACACGTGTACAAACCGTTTTGCTTCCCGATCACGTATTCGGTGTGTGTCTCGTTCGAATCGTCTGCCACGGTGGGTCGCGGTTCCCATGGGTCTGTGGCTGTTGGTGTTCGCTGTCGGCAGCGCCGCCCTCGTGGTCCGTACAATCGTTGCGGTCGTGATGAGCACAACGCTGGTCACCGTACTGGTGGCGGCGGTGGGGCTGTCGCTGCTCGTGGGTGTTTTGAGCCACCAGTCCAGCGGTGAACGGTTGTTGTCACGACTCCCCGTGTCGGAACTTCCTCACTCTAGAGCGCCGTCGTTACACGCAAGCCTCGACCGGTTACACGAACGAATGGCAGTCGATCGACCAACATTGTATCTTTCGCGGACGAACACGCCGACGGCGTTCGTTCTCGGTACTGACGCGCTCGTGATTGACAAGTCGTTGCTTCGGTTGCTTTCACCGGCGGAGATTGAGGGTGTGTTTGCCCACGAACTGGCACATCTCGAACGGAACGACGGACTACTGCGAACGCTCATCGAGAGCGTTCTCCGCGTGCTGGTCAGTCTCTTGCTTATGTTCGTCATTGTGCTCCTGGTTGTGCTCACTATGTTTGGGTGGGGGCTGTCGCTTCTCATGGACCGACCAGTGAGTGGCTCGCACACGGTCGGCCACCGTATTCGCCGGCTGTTCGTTCGATGCACGCTGGTCTTGTTCATTGCCCCGACGCTTTTGCTCCGGGCGTACGCCCGCCATCAGGAACATGCCGCCGATAAACGTGCCGTCGAAGTGCTGGACGATCCGCTCGCGCTGGCTCTGGCACTCGAATCGATCCAGCAAGCAAACGAACCGCCAGAGAGCATCGTTGCGGTGTTGTTCCCGAAACGAGCGCAAAAAACGAACCGGCTTCAACGCGCGCTCGCTACCCATCCGCCTACCGACGAACGAATCGAACGGGTCCGTGCGCTCGCCAGAAACGCCGACTCTTCGAATTCGGTTACGTACATCGACATTGAGTGACTTGCCTAACTGACGCGCAGACCTGCTGGCAATAAATCCATGTTGTGTGTACTTATTATAAGGTATACTAGAATATAATTAACTATTGGTGTCCTGTTGGTGTGGCTGGTGATTATCCAATATGTCCGATCACAGCAGGGATGTACAGGCTACTGAAACCAATTCGATCCCGCTCGACCGACGGACGTTCGTCCGTCTATCGGCAGCGACGGCTGGAGCGATCGCCATACCGACATCGTTGGCTGAAACATCGTCGGATACCCTGGAAGGGTCTACAGAGCTGTACGATTTCGTACGCAAGCAGGTGGACGATGAGTACACTATTCCGACGCTCGTAACGCTCACGGAGCCGGCATTCGATGTAGTCGAACCGTATGCGACCGATCGGTTTCGAACGACGACGACACCCCAACCAGCGGCGTGGCTCAAAGTAGCAGCCACCACTGCCCGTTCGCTCAGAGATCATTCGGTTGTCGACCAACTGCAATACGCTCCGGGATCGAATCCGTTCTGGCAGCTGGGACAGTATCCGGATGGGATCTTTCCGTCGCCCGATAGGGCCGTCGATTTCATCGATTACGAGCAGATGATCGACGGCATCGATCAGCTCATCGAGCGCCACGGTGATCGAATCAGAATGCGATCGGCGGGCGAGAGTCCTGGCCACCGGAATTTGTTCACGGACAGTACCGATTCCAAACAGCTTCGGGTGGTCGAACTCACCGAGAACGTTAGAGACCCGGAAGCGTTCGCAGCCAAAGAAAAAGCACTGTTCGTGCTTTCGATTCATGGGGATGAGCGCTCGGGTACCGAGGCCGGGTGTCGGTTCATCGAGCGGTTGCTCGAGGGTGAAGACCCCGCCATTGCGTCACTGCTCGATGAGATTGCGCTGGTGTTCGCCTTCGCGAATCCGGACGGCTGGGTCGCCCGAAACCAGCAGTACGCCGTGGATCTCGACGGTGATGGGACGACCGAACACAACTCGTTCAGACGAGAGACGGCGACCGGCGTCGATCCGAATCGTCAGTATCCGACGGCCGGATGGATCGATCCCGTCCATTTTCCGGCTGAGCCAGCTGGCGAAAATCTCACCGATGACCGGCCAGGTGTCGATACGGACTGTCACGGCCGGTACCGGACGGTCGTCCCCGATGCACTGTCTATCGTGGATTTTTTCCGATCGTACGAGAAGCTTGAAATTGGAACTGACCTCCACGGGATGTTTACCTCGGAGAATTTCATCGAAGGGCTTCTCGTCAACGATCAGTACGATAACGCGGATTTCCACGAGATTTACGAATGGAATCGCCAGCTCGAACGCCGACTCGAAGCGACGCTCGGTGATCGTCTCGCGGACAATCGCGAGCGGTTTGAGGCGCTGAACGAACGACTTGACGCTTCAACGCTTCCCGCTCGCAGCTATGATTATGGCACCATCTTCGATACCATCCAGTATACGACGACTGGAACGCTCATTAGCTGGATGAGTCAACCGGAAGAAACCGGTGGCCTCGACATGACGATGATGGCTCATGAGATGGGCTGGGACAATCGGGCGTTGTCACGACGCCCCTATCTGCCGTGGCTCACTGAGCTCTGGGTGGCTGGATACCAGGCGGTCATCCGAGCCACAGTGGAGCAGCTCGATTCTACCGTGTCGGCCACGATCGATCACGGGGGACGATCGACCGCAGTCGTGACAACCGATGGGTTAACCCGCCGGTCGAGTGCGCTCTCGTTCGTCGACACGGACAAACAGACTGAAACCGTCACACTCACAGGGACGCGCCGGCCCGCCACACAGGTGGTGTCGGTACCGGACGGAGCGACGCAGCTTTCGGTGTCAATCGAGCACACTACCCCTGTACGGTGCACGCTCCGCGATCCGAACCGAGGAGTGTACGCCACGTACAATGCGCTGGCAGACAGACACGCCGCGGAGTGGACGATCGACGAGCCGGTAGCGGGCGAGTGGACCGTGACGTACAAAACCGTCGGCCCCACGGCAACGGCCGATATCGTCTGTCGATCGACAGTGGTGACCGGAAACCTGACTGACTCCGTAACAGCACCTGATCCGGTTGCGACCCTTGGCTACCAGCAACGGCCATACGCAGTTTCGCCCCAGGCGTACTTCGATTCGTACGCGGCGGCGATGACAACCGATACGGTACCATCAGCACACTCGACCGGACCGGTGACCGAGCCCCTTACCGATAGCTCCATCGAGGCGATCGCAAACGGTGCGCTGTTGAAGGGCAACAGCCACAGACGAACCGTCGATTCCGTCGTGATTTCCCATGACGATGGCCGATCCGTCGATGGCTATTGCGCACAGCTCGACGCATTCGTCGACGCGGGTGGCACGCTTGTCCTCACAGATCGGGGTGTGTCGTTGCTTGGCGATCTCGAAACGTCGCTTGGGGCTCCGTTTTCACACTCTGCCATCACTGATATCACGATCTACATCCCGTTTTTATCCGAACGCAACGACGACCATCCGTTGCTTGCGGGCACTCGACCGATTCAGCGCGAACTCTGGAAAGTCGCACCCACAGGGTATGCACTCAGCGTCCCCGGGAGTGCACCACTGACCGTGCTCGATCCGGATCAGTTCGAAGCAGCCGGCGGAACGGTTGCTGGCTACACCCACGACGATCCGTTCGGTATTGAGGGCTCACCCACCCAATATGTGTCCGCTGGCTCGCTCACGGACGACGCAACGGGCACAATTCACTGCATTGGAAGCCTGCTTCCACCGGCGGAGCAGTCGAA
This sequence comes from Halocatena halophila, assembly GCA_027563145.1. Taxonomy (GTDB): domain Archaea; phylum Halobacteriota; class Halobacteria; order Halobacteriales; family Haloarculaceae; genus Halocatena; species Halocatena halophila. The sequence goes on from CP071307.1 coordinate 767,917, forward strand.
TTTGCACCCGTTTGGCCTCCTTGAGCACACGACGACGTTCCTTGGCCACACCATGCTGACGAACGCCCTTGGCTATCGCCAGCGCCGGTTTGTCGATGGCGAGCTCGTCGCGACGTTTGGCTCGCTCTCATGAGTGTCGTCTCACTGCGACCGGGTGTGCCGGTGGTCCAGGATGTCACCGATTATTTGAGGGTGTGATGTCGTCGGTCTCCTCGAACTCGTCGATGAGACCGCCGACTTCAGTGTACCACTCTTCGAGCATTGCTCGCATCTCCTGGGCAATTGTGCTGCTGTCGCGGGCCTGATAGACGTGGTAGTAGCCGCCGTGATCGTAGTTAATTTGCTCTTTTTCGAGCAGATCAGCCGCACACAGTCGCTGGACCGACCGGTAGGCCGTCGAGCGTTCTCGTTCGATTGTGGCTGCTATCTCATCGATCGTCTGTGGGTCCTCCGACGCAGTCAGCAGGTCGAAAATATCGTCGTCAATTCCGTCGAGATCGTGAAAACACTCCAGCAAACAGTCGCAATCCACCTCCTGGCGCAGCATTTCGCTCACCGATTCGGCCATCGTTGCTCCTCGGTAGACACCACAATTTCAAAAGCGTTTGCTTAGCATGCACAAAAACCAGCCACACGGGGATGCGCTGTAGACACCGTTGGGTCCGCGGCTTAAAATGGTCGCCGGTCGTACGCCCGCCAGGGATGGAACCGAAACTGGAGACAGAGGCGCTGTCGTACAGCGTTGGGAATGAAGCAATTATTGAGGATATTTCATTCGCCGTCCCCGAGCAGTCGGTGGTTGCGATCATCGGCCCGTCAGGTGCGGGAAAATCCTCCCTGTTGCGACTTCTCAACCGACTCGATGAGCCAACAGGAGGGACGGTGTATCTCGATGGGGTCGATTACCGAGAAATCGAGCCACAGCGACTTCGCCGTCGTGTTGGATACGTTCCACAGGAGGCCACACTCCGGTCCGGAACGGTCACCGAAAACGTCACGACTGGTCCACGGTTGCGAGGAGAGTCGATCGACAGGGATAGGGCCTCAAAACTTCTTTCTCGCGTGGATTTGGCTGGGTATGGTGATCGTGCTATTGAAGCACTCTCCGGTGGCGAACGCCAGCGCGTTGCGATTGCGCGGTCGGTGTTCAACTGTCCGGAGGTGCTGTTGCTCGATGAACCGACTGCGAGCCTTGACGCCAATGTTGAACAACAGGTCGAAGCACTACTTATGGATCTGATACCCGAATTCGATCTCACCTGCTGTCTCGTCACGCACGATCACAGCCAGGCCCAGCGATTGGCAGACCGGGTTGCCCGAATCGAAGGCGGTCGGCTGCGACAGTTTGATACCCCGTCTGCGGTGATCGAATGACGCTTTCCGAGCAGCTACAGGCGCCGGTCGTCTGGCGGGGCCTCGGTCAGGTTGCGGTTGCCACGGTGCTCGCGATCGTGGTACTGGGCGTTTCATACGCCCGCAATCTCGATTTGGAACGGGAACTCGGCATGGCGTTCGTGCGCGGATTCGTCCAGGTCATCGCCATGGGCGCGTTCATTGGCATCCTCTTTACGGTTCCGGTAGCGTGGACAGCTGTCGTGTTGCTGGTGATGATCGCGATTGCGGCGTGGATCTCGAAGGATCGCGGCGAAGCCGTGCCGGGCGTGTTGCGCGTTTCGTTCGTGAGCATTCTCTTTGGCGCGGGACTCGTCATCGTCCTCATGGTGTGGGCAGGGGCGATCGCTCCGACCGTTCGCAACCTCATTCCAGTGGGTGGCATGATCATCGCAAACGCGATGAAAACGAACTCGCTGGCGCTCGATCGACTCAAGGGAGAGATCCAATCCAATCGTGCCCAAATCGAGGCGGTGCTTGCACTCGGCGTTCGCCCCGAAACCGTCATCACCGAGTACGTAACGAAAAGCGTTCGTGCGTCGCTCATCCCGACGGTTGATTCGCTCAAGAGTCTGGGTCTCGTCTACATCCCTGGCATGATGTCTGGCATGATCCTTGCGGGTGAGAATCCACTGTACGCTGCCGAGTATCAGTTCGTTATTATGGGGATGCTATTCGCGGGCGGCGGGCTGACGAGCATGGCAAGCACGGCGCTCGTTGGCAGATACGCGTTTACGGCCGCAGACCAGCTAAAGCGATTCGACGGTGACACAGCCCCAGAGGGCTAATCATTGGAAAATCTTGTGAGCGGACGCTCGGTGCTGACCCGCTCAGTACAGTCGTCGTAAATGATGGGTTCAGTTCCAGAGTGATGAGGGAACAGAACGATGCCCGTATCTGCACCAACAGCCCGGGGTCCGGAAATCGCTGGAGCCGACGTACTTTTGAGAGCGTTCGACGAACGGTTCGCATGGAGATTGTCAACGTATCTGCAATACCTGTCGACGTTCCGCTCAAACCACTTGAGGAACCACTCGGTATCGCGCCGTACGTCACTAACCACGGCAGTCTCGAGTCGATGGAGCGCGTGCTCGTCCGTGTCGAAACGGACTGTGCCACCACGGGATGGGGCGAAATGCGAGTGTTTTTGTCGCCAGCAGCGACCGTGTCGATCATTGAAGACGGAATCGGCCCGCTCGTCGAGGGCCAGTCGCCGTTCGAAATAGAAGGACTCCGACGGCAGGTGTTCGTCGAGTACACGAACACGGATATGTTCTTCGCAGCCGTGGAGATGGCGTGCTGGGATATTGTGGGAAAAACGCTCGATTGTCCCGTCTACGAGTTGCTTGGGGGCTGGACGGCGCCATCACAGACCTCAAGAAATCACCGCCAGACACACACCACTGGCGTTTCTGGTCCTGATGACGTTCCCGTGGCGTTCTGTCTTGGGATCTGCTCGCCGTCCGTCTCACGCAAGAAGGCCAGAGAAGCGCTCGATGCTGGGTTTCGTGTCCTCAAAACCAAAGCCGGTGCGGACTGGCGGGATGACGTGGCGAGAATCGAAGCCATGCACGAGGAAACCAGTGGACAACTCGAATTTCGGCTGGATCCGAATCAGGGCTGGACGACCGATGAGGCCGTTCGGGTTGGATCGAAACTTGAGCAATCGGGAATCCATCTGCAGTATCTCGAACAGCCGATTCGAGTGAACGCCCATCGCTCTCTGGCCAGGCTTCGCCAACGGTTGTGTCAGCCGATCGCCCCGAACGAGGACACGTACATCCCGCAGAACTGTCGTCGGCTCATCGAGGCCGGGGCGATGGACGTTGGAGTGATCGATATGACGCCGGCAGGGGGGATCAGTGGATTGCGATCGCAGGCATCAATTCTCGAAGACGCAGGCATTCCGTTTACACACCACTGTGCGTTCGATCTGGGTGTCCGCACCGCAGCAATCGCCCATGCAGTGACTGGGATTCCTGGTTTTTCTCTGCCGCCTGATTCGACCTATTATGGTTGGGAAGCCAACATCATCGACGATCCGCTGTCGATCACTGATGGTGCGCTTTCGGTGCCAACAGATGCTGGACTGGGTGTGTCGATCGACGAAGACGCGGTGGAAACACATCGAATACGGTGATCTTCCGTACTCTATCGTCGATTGTCACGGATCTGTCGGTTGGGATCCTATTCCACACAACGATTGAATACCATGGCGAACGCATGACTTCATCGATGGCAGAAACCACTGATTCGACGAGCACTGACGCGTCGTTACTCGACGATGCTCGTATTTCTTCTACCTACCGTGATGGAGACGGCGTCAGGCTCCACGTCGTAGCGGCTGGCGACCCCGACGGGCCGCTCGTCGTCTTGCTTCACGGCTATCCTGATTTCTGGTATGGCTGGCACAATCAGCTTCGCTCCCTGGTTGACGCTGGCTATCGTGTTCTCGTTCCGGATCAACGTGGGTACAATTTGAGCGAGGCCCCCGAGGGTATCGACGCGTATCGGCTCTCGAATCTCGAGGCTGACGTCCGTGCGCTGATCGAAAGCGAGGGCCGACACTCGGCTCACGTTGTGGGTCACGATTTCGGTGCGTACGTCGCCTGGCATCTCGCACTCAGAGAGCCAGACAGCGTCGATCGGCTCGCCATTTTCAACGTTCCTCATCCGACGGTGTATCACGCATTTATCCGTCGCTCTCCCCGGCAGCTCGCACGAAGCTGGTACGCCATTTTTTACCAGCTACCACGGTTTCCCGAGTGGCTACTGGGCCGGAACGACGCAGCCTTGCTGGTGTCGGCGCTCGAAAAATCTGCGAATCCTGGAACGTTCGACGACGAGGCCATCCGTCGGTATCGAGCGGCCTGGCGACAGAACGGCGTCACGCCCATGATCAACTGGTATCGTGGCCTCCGACGCTCGAAGCGGCCAGCAAGTGACACTGTTTCTCAACCCACATTGATTTGCTGGGGCGAAAATGATATTGCCCTGTGTCCAGAGTTGGCAGACCGATCGGTCGAATACTGTACAGATGGTGACCTCCGGACCTTTCCGAATGCCTCACACTGGGTCCACCACGAGCGGTCTGCAGTTACCGACACATTGCTTGAGCACCTTTCTAGTGGTGAGGTCTGAACTGTCGCAGAAATTGATACGTATTATTGGTTTGCGTACCACAATCATCCCATGGATATCGACACTGGACGACGGCGGCTGTTAGCGAGCAGTGGCATGGTTGTCGGCTCGCTGTTCGCCTGGCAGTTTCGATCCACGGGGTCACGACCCCCACGTCAGGGCCGATCGTCGGCGTGGCCGATGGCCCAGCGTGATCCGGGTGGAACGAGTCACGCTCCTGAAGCAACGCCGCCGAAAGATGGGGTGACGATCCGGTGGCAACAACAGATTGATTCCGTACTTGGGGCGAACTTTCCGCCAACGCCAATCGTCGCGAATGGACTGGTGTATGCTGTTGGGAGGGAGCTTCTCTGTGTGGACGCTGCGACCGGTGCAGTACGATTTCGTGAGCACACAGACGGTTCAGGATCGCCGGCGGTTGCTCCTGCACGAGCGTATCGATCACCGACGATTGCGTTCGCCACGGCTACAAGAGCAGTCGGTATCCACGGCCGTGGTGGTTCCCTGATAGCGGGGGTTTCGCCTGGGCACAGACGCTGGCAGACCACACCACTGACGCAAGGGGTGTCGTTATTTGGCAGTGGCTCTCACCGGTCGGATGCTGTGGCAGTTGATGAGACGGTGTTCATGGTTGTGGGCGAGAAACTGCTCGCCATCGATGCGAGCAGTGGCCGGATACGCTGGCGTGCAGACGGCGGTGGCAGTCGGCCAGTCGTTTATGACGGGACAGTTTACGTTCCGAACTTCGGCATGGGTGTGATTGGGTATGATGTAGATACTGGCGAACGAACGTTCGGACCCGCGGATGAGACGTCGATGGCAGGATCTGTAACGGCGACGTCAGGGTTGCTCGTCGTCGGCACCAGCGATGGACTCGCAGGGATCGGATACGATGGGACGACTCACTGGGAGTTTGCCCCACCCCAATTGGACCATGATACCGGGGCCGTCGCCATAGCCAATGGTGTTGCGTTCGCGGGAATGCACCGGAAGAAACACGATCAGCTGGTTGCAGTCGATATCGAAGATGGGACTGAACTGTGGCGCAGCAATATCCATCCCGAGAGAAGTCCGCGATTTGCGCCGCCCGCAGTCGCGGATGGCGTCGTCTATTACCCAACGGAGGATCGTGGTATGGTGGCCGTCAATGCGGCTGACGGACGAGTACGATGGCGATTCGAACCAGGTGATGAGTTCGGGCCGCTGTCGCCGGCCGCACTCGTGGGTGAGACGCTGTACGTGCACGGAAATGGAACGCTATACGCACTGACCGAAGCCTGAATTTCTGCGTGGGATCCTAGATCGTCCGTACCAGTGTCAAGCTCACGGTCGTGCCCAACAACTCCCATCAGTCATTTTTACAGAGATTCGACGAGCAGTCTGTGTACGAATGACGACGGCACCTGATGATGGTCCGAATCCAACGCTTTCGAATCCCGATCCCACGCTTGGTGGCCACCCCGGGGGACCCAACCACGACGAAGCGCCGTTTCCGGCCGTTGCAACTGCGGTACGTGCGTCTCTCTCGACCGATGCATCGGGGCACGACATGCACCACGTCTGGCGTGTGTTTCGGCTCACACAGCGATTCGCAGAGGAACTGGATGCCGATTATGTGATTGTTGGGTGTGCGGCGCTGACCCACGATCTTCACCGCGTGCAGGGAGATGGCACGGGCTGTGACCCCAGAGCGACGCTGAGCACGATTGATGAGATTCTTACGGAGGTCGGAGTCGATGACCAGCGGCGCGAATCAGTCCTACATTGTGTCGCGGTACACGACGATCTCGAATTCCGTGGTGAGAACCCCACTCCCGAGACGATCGAGGCGAAGATTCTTCGGGATGCGGACAATCTCGATGCGATGGGTGCGGTGGGTATCGCGCGAACGTTCGCGTTTGGGGGCGTCCATGGGACGCCGTTCTGGGATCCCACCGGGAAGGAGTACTCACAGCTGTATCACTTCGAAGACAAACTTCTCCGACTCAGAGACGAACTGCACACGGCACCAGCCCGTCAACTCGCCGATAGCCGACACGAATTTCTCGAAACATTTTTCGAACGCTTTCTGGCGGAATGGCACGGCGAATCCTGAGCAACAAAAAAGCCTGATGGATGGTTTCGATTGTCCGTGAGCTCTTAACCGCCGAAACGGTCTCTCACGGCTGTGTGAACGCTTACGTGTCGACGTAGAGCACCCCCGGTCGAACGACGACTTCGTCGTGGACGTACGATTCGACAGACCGCGTCGGCCATTCGCCAGTCAGCGTGACCGGCTCGTATCCCGACGCAGAAATGAGGACGGTCCCTTCGCTTTTCGTTCCTTGCAGCGTCGGGTTCCAGGCGTAGGCCATTGGACCGGTCACCGGCGTTGAATCGTCTGGTGTTGCTACCCACTCCCGACTCGCGTAACCGGCCCCACCACCCTGGTGGTGGAGCTTCCACTCATCTGGCACACCAGCGTGCGCGTACGCGGTCTGGATCGCCTCAAACACGTCACCCGCGGTTCCACCGTTCTGGATCGCTCGCCGTGTCGCTCCAAGTGCAGTGGCATCGACCCGCAACACGCTCTCGGTCCGGCGCTCGAACCATTCGGGTGGGTCGAACGCGACCGTTCGCGTACAGCTCGCGTACAATCCAGCACGGCGGCCCACGACCGAGATCGACACGTAGCCGTTCAGTTCTGCGTCGGTCGGCACCGGATGACGATATTTCTGGGCGCGCTCTTCACCGGCGACGAGCACTACTGGATGCTCGAGGCCGAATGCGTCCATTGTCGAGCTGACTGCCCTGGCTGCCTCTCGTTCGGTGTCGTCGGGACGGAGCGTTTTGCAGACGCTCTCTAGCGCACGGGCGGTGTCTTCCCCGATCGATCTGTATGTCTCTCGTTCGCTCTCAGTAAGGGGCTGTCGCAGTGCGGTGGCGTTTACGCGGTCGAATCCTGAAACGTCGAAGTCGGCCGCCGCTGGCGTGGTTGCAACCTCTGCAACGGTGTCTGCGACAGAACTCGCGTGCCAGCCGAACGTGACGATATCCACTTCCGGGAAGCCACGAGTGTGACCCGGTGGGCCGCCGTGAGGATGGTTTTCAGTATTGCCATCGCCTCTCCCAACACCGTGTGGCGGTCCATCGAACAATTCCTCACGGACGAGCGCTCGTTCGTCGTTGTCGACGACGATCGTCAGCGTATCGCCATCGTAGCCCACCGCGGCCACCCCGGTTGATGAACTCCGATCGATGATGTTACTGTGCCCGGTCAGCCACACGTACGAATCCGAATCCGCAAACCAGACGGATTCCAGATCGTTCGACGACAGATACGTATCGAGACGGGACAGCTTCGTTTCATGTTCGTTATTTCCATGCCACGGTGGTCGTTCAGCCCCAGCTACACCGGACAGCATCCCGGTGGTGAGCGCGGCGCCGTTCGCCAGCTTCAAAAACGTCCGCCGGTCGAACTCGAAGGTCGCGTTTCGTTCCACGCACGCTGATACCATTGCACAAATAAATAATTTTTGAATGTAGATTAATGGAATAAATCCACTATAGTCGTATAGATAGTGTGTTTTTGGTGTAATATCCCGTGATGTCGGACAGGTTAGATGGATAGTTACAGGTGATAGGACTGGCATCTTAGAGTTCATCCAATATATTTGAGCTGTCGGGTCGGTCTCTCTTACACTGACGTCTCCGGTACCCATTGCACTATCTCGGAAGTGGATCTTGCGAATGATTTGATTGCTCTCTCGAAAGACGATCGATTCACACAATGACCTGTCGGCGAGACCGCTCCAGTACAAGTGGTGATCAAGCCATTCCGGATTCACTTGGAGTGCATTCGTTGGCGAACGGTACTCACCTCTCGGAGCTTTCCCAGGGGTCTGTCCCGTCGTTCATCCAATCGATGGTTTTCTGGGTATTCAGCACGGCAGCACCGATCCCCTTGATTTCCTCAAGCGCCCGTGGATAGGTTCCTGACGTGGCGTCGGGCACGAACACGATGCGTAAGTCGCGTTGGCTCGCGTCGTAAATCGTCGTTCGGGGACAGTTCGGAAAGTTACAGCCACAGATCACGACGGTGTCGATCGATTTGGCATGAACGAACGCTTCCAGATCCGTCCGGTGAAACGCGCTCCACCGTGGCTTGTACATTGCCCACTCGTTGGGACCGAGTGACTGGAACGCCCCCGCAAACAGAGTATCAGCGTCGAGACTCGCTGCAGATGAGGGCTTCAGCGCGTCAACAAGCTGCGATCCTTCTGTTTCGGGACGAAGCACGCCGGTGCCGTCCTCAATTGCGGCGCGTCGACATGGATCGACGTTCGATCCATCGTCCTGATACAGCCGAACGACGTGGACAATTGGCGCATTCCGATCTCGAAACGTCGCCACCAGTTCTCGAATGCGTGGAACAACTGCGGCCGTTCCCTCAATCTCCCAGGGAGCACCGGGAAGTGAGACGTCGTTTTGAACATCAATTGTGAGCAGTGCGGCCCGATCACCATGCGGTCGAACGTAGCTGTCCATTCCGATCATAGCTCCATCCACGTAACATTGACCCCTTCCAGTGATGTTTGCACACCCTCAAAACGGGTTCTTCGATCGGTGGGGGCCGCTTCGTGATTGTCAGTGCTCACTACGAAAGTTTCGCTCGAACGATGCAGGAATTTTCCAGAGCCGGTCCGAGCGTCGGTGTGACGGGATATAATTTTATAAGTAATATCCATATATAAATTAATATACTCAATTATTAAGTCTATTTTGGTTATTAATTGCGCACTTACAAATGATGGCCATATCTCAAAATTTCCTGATCCGTATCCGCTTTCACTGTTGTCAATGAGCACAAACGGGGGACACAAAATGTATGACTCTCCGACATTCCTGCCTATGAGTGATTGATAGCTACAACGCGATCGTTTACGATCTCGACGGAACGCTCGTTGACCTTGCTGTGGACTGGCAGGCAGCCGCCGATCCAATCGCGAAAATCATCCGTGACCACGGTGGCGAACCGGGGGCGGGTGATGCACTGGATCTGCTGGAGGATGCCGACGCGCTCGGTATCATGGCGGAGATTGAACCCGTTCTCTGCGAGATCGAATGTGCTGGCGCAGAAAACTCCGACGGGCGTGGGCTGCTTTCAGAACTCGAAACCCACGAACTCCCTGTCGGCATCTGTTCACTCAACTGTGAGGCCGCCTGCGAAACCGCACTCGCAACGCATGGGGTTGGCGACGATGTCGATGTTATCGTCGGTCGGGACAGTGTTCCTCACCGAAAACCACACCCTGAACCACTGCGCACCGTGGTGGATCGGCTGGGTGTGGCCCCAGAAACCGCTTGTTTTGTCGGCGATTCGGAGAGCGATGCGATTACGGCGCGTCGGGCCAACACTGCGTTTCGTCGTGTAGGCGATCCATGATACTGGTAGCTACCTGGGCCCATCAAACACGCTGATTGGAACCAGCCCGAACGCCCGTGCATCGGGTATTTCTTTTCTGTCGCGTACGCGCGTAAAAGTGTGTAAACCGGACGGCTATGGTGATCACAGTATTGCTCATACCAGTCCTCATTGTATGTCCCTCAGTTGAGCCTCCATGGAGACCCGCAAAGTCCAACTCTCGGGTGGTACCACATACACCGTCTCCCTTCCCAAGACATGGGCTATCGAACAGAACATCGAGGCGGGTGTTGGATTACAGCTCTACCCACAACCGAACGGCTCGCTCCGCATCGAAACGGCTCCGAATGACAGAGCGCGCGACCGGACGGCAACAGTTAGTGTCCGATCGATTGACGCTGGCGCCCTCACGAGGACGATTGAAGCGTTTTATCTCGTTGGCGTCGATTCAATCTCGCTCATCGACGAAACGAATGCAGATCGTGCATTCCAGCGAACGATCGCCGGCGCGATCAGTGAATTGAGTGGACTTGAGATTCTCGAAACGACCGAAGAACGAGTGGTGCTCCAGAATCTCATCGATGCAGGGAGCCTCTCGGTCCACAAGAGCGTCCTTCGATTGAACCACATCGCCCTCGCGATGGTTCGGGATGCGATCGATGCCCTACTGACTGGCGATACGACGCTCAGGGATGCTGTTGTTGGTCGAAAAACGGAGTCAGAAAAGCTCTTTGGGGCTGTATTGCGATTTTTCTGGCGGTCGCTTTCTAACCTCCAGGCGGTCGAACGACTGGGAACGTCCCGAACAGAGCTGTTTGGCTACGCTTTTTTGGCACGCCAGCTTGAGCGAGTGGCCGATCACGCAGTCACAATTGCCCAACTCACCACCGCCGCATTCGACCCGGCGGAGGCCATCGCCCAGAAACTCGAATCGTATGCAGATCGTGCCCGAACTATTATTGAACGTGGTGCCAACGTTTTGGTTTCTGACACGCACGTCAGTATGGCGTACGAGGCGACTGAAGAGGCCAAACAGCTTGAGGAGGACATAGATTCGTTCGGCTACGAACTTTTTTGGCGCGAAAATCCGGATGAGAGCCATCGCATTAGCCAGTTGCTCGAATACACGAAACGGATTGCCGAAGATGGTGCGAATATGGCTACCATGGCGATCCAGCAGGCTGCAAGCCAAAACGAATTGGATGCGTGCTGAGCCGTCTCACGCACTCACCAGCCCGTTCCAATTTTGAGCTGTACCGTCTGTCCAGCTGTGGATGTTTCGACACTACACCATTGCGGTGATCCATTGTATCGAAGATTGGATTCGCACATATCAGTTTACTTTACCATTGTAACGACGGTCAGTGTAAAGTTGCTACGGAGAAGACAGTGACCGGAATAATTAATGGGCCCACAGATTTGTCGGATTATCCGTTGACTGCATACTCTCTGGGAAACCGAAAGAAGGGCCTCCATTACAGTAGTATCAATGGGGGTGAAATCTCTGTTCGGCTGAATCTGTCGATCGTATCGGGACCGAGTATCTCCGAAATGACCGTGGGGCTCCACCCCGTGAATAATATTTTTTGATTCAGTTAGATTGTTTTGGCGCTCTCGAACATCCCTTATCGAATTAGACAGTCTTAATATGCAAAAGCAATAACTCTCGTGTGATGAGTAAGACAAATCAAGATTGGTGGCCAAATCGGTTGGAACTTGACATTCTCGACCAGAATGCTCGTGACGACGATCCAATGGGCGAGGAGTTCGACTACGCAGAAGCGTTCAAGAGCCTTGATCTTGCCGAGGTCAAAGAAGACATCGAGGCAGTGATGACGGATTCGAAAGACTGGTGGCCGGCAGATTACGGACACTACGGCCCGCTTTTCATCCGGATGGCGTGGCACAGCGCCGGCACGTACCGGACAACGGACGGCCGTGGCGGAGCCTCTGGTGGACGCCAGCGATTTGCACCGCTTAACAGCTGGCCTGACAACGCCAACCTGGATAAGGCGCGCCGCCTGCTCTGGCCGGTCAAAAAGAAATACGGACGGAACCTCTCGTGGGCGGATCTGCTGATTCTGACGGGCAACGTTGCGCTCGAATCGATGGGCTTTGACACGTTCGGCTTTGCTGGTGGTCGTGAGGACGCCTACGCCCCAGATAAAGCGGTCGAGTGGGGTCCAGAAGAGGAGATGGAGGCCTCAGAGCGATTCGACGAGGATGGCGATCTGGAGAACCCACTCGGTGCGACCGTGATGGGACTCATCTACGTGAATCCGGAAGGGCCTGATGGTGAACCCGCACCGCTCGCGTCGGCCGAGAACATCCGTGAGTCGTTCGGTCGAATGGCGATGAACGATGAGGAGACGGTTGCGCTTATCGCGGGCGGACACACCTTCGGAAAAGTCCACGGCGCTGACTCTCCGGATAATCTCGGTCCTGAACCGGAAGCAGCGCCGATTGAGAGCCAGGGGCTCGGCTGGGAGAACGAACACGGCTCTGGAAAGGGTGCAGACACGATCACCAGCGGAATCGAGGGCCCGTGGACTTCTTCGCCGATCCAGTGGGATATGGGCTACCTCCGCAATCTGTTCGACTACGAGTGGGAGCCCGAAAAGGGACCAGGTGGAGCATGGCAGTGGACGCCAACAGACGACGACGCGCAGAACACCGCGCCTGGTGCCGAGGATTCCGCAGAGAAGGTGACGCCGATCATGCTCACCACAGACATTGCACTGAAAAAGGATCCTGACTACAGGGAGATTACCGAGCGGTTCTATGAGAATCCACAGGAACTCATGGATGCGTTCGCAAAAGCGTGGTATAAGCTCACCCACCGTGATATGGGCCCGCCGTCGCGGTTTATTGGTTCGGAGGTACCTGACGAGGAGATGCTCTGGCAGGATCCACTTCCGGAAGTCGATCACGATCTGATCGACGCGGAAACGGCCGAAGCACTCAAAGCCGATATTCTTGATTCGGGGCTCTCGGTTTCTCAGCTCGTCAAGACTGCCTGGGCGGCAGCGTCGACCTACCGGGACAGCGACAAGCGTGGTGGTGTAAACGGTGCACGCATCCGACTTGAGCCCCAGCGTAGCTGGGAGGTGAACGAACCGGACCAGTTGGCGACTGTGCTCGACACCCTGACGGATATCCAGGAGTCGTTCAACGCCGAGCGGACCGACGGCACAGAAGTGTCGCTCGCTGATTTGCTCGTCCTCGGTGCCAATGGGGCCATAGAGGAGGCGGCGACTGCGGCTGGCTTCGACGTGAATGTGCCGTTCGAGCCGGGACGAACCGACGCCACACAGGAACAGACTGATGTCGAGTCGTTCGAGGCGCTCAAACCACGAGCGGACGGTTTCCGGAACTACTACGGGGACGAAGCCGAGCGAGAAGCTGAGGAGTTGCTCGTAGACAAGGCAGAACTGCTAGATCTGACGCCCACCGAGATGACCGTTCTGGTTGGTGGCCTCCGAGCGCTTGATGTAACCTATCAGGACAGCGACCTTGGTGTTCTCACCGAACAGCCCGAAACGTTGACCAATGACTTCTTTGCAAACCTGCTCAGCATGGAGACCGAATGGGAGGCGGTGTCCGACGATGAACAGGTGTATGTAGGCTACGACCGTGAGACTGGCGAGCAGCGCTGGAAGGCCACGCGCGCCGATCTCATCTTCGGATCGAACGCCCGACTTCGCGCAATCGCGGAGGTGTACGGCGCTGATGGCGCAGCAGAGAAATTTGTCAGTGACTTTGTCGATGTGTGGCACAAAGTGATGACGCTCGACCGATTCGATCTGGAGTAATCTCGACCGGCTTTTCTTTCGCGCTGTTATTAGTGGTTCATCTCGAACCGAACTCGTTCGTTATGGCCTCTACATTGTTCGAAATTTCTTCCGATAATTGGCTGGAAATATCATTTTTATCAATGTCACTCGTGTGTCTGTAGATGATGTTTCGAAGGCCGACATGACCGCCGGCCGTTCGTGGGTCTGCACTGGTTTCGTACTGGCTAATCCGTTCTCCTTCGTGGAAAATCACATACTTACACGGTTTCGACTCGCCAGTCGTCATTTCGACGACGATGGATCCAGTGAGTTCTATGGATACCACCATTACCACCGTACCTCATCATCGCGGTCGATGTTCCCCGATTCGAGAACTGATGCATTCAGGCCACCTCGGTGTGTAAGCGCATCAGTGAGCCCATTCTCTCCGACGAGCGCTTGCATGTAGCCACAGGGCTCACACAGCTGGATTCCTTCACAAACAGCGTTTCCGACGGTAAACGTTTCACCCACGAGGTGGTTGAGCGGTACATTCTTCGTCGTGACATTTCGACGGTGTGAACCGGGTGGGAGTCGGATATCCGCGTCTCGTTCGATGGCGGTCAGTGCTTCCGTCTCGATGAATGTGATGTCGCTCGCTTCGGTGTGCTCTCGGCTTGGATCTTCGTCGAGTGCGTTCCACAGTCCTCGGCCTTCGAAATATCGATCGCCGCGAAGTCCGCGGTCGGCGACGGCCTCGACCGTTTCTTTTGGTTCCATCGGCTCCCCACTGTCTGGTGCGATATATATCTCCGTTACCGTCCCGCGTTTCATGAGTACTGTTCGTATACGAATGAGATATGCGTTGTGCCAGACACGATTGATCGTTCGTATCTGCTCACTCAATGGATAATGGTGTCCAGAGCAGCATGGCTGATGGACCTGATTGCTAGTGTTAGAATCCAATTCATGGACTTCAAACCTATTTTGTGACAAATACCACGGATATCATCCGGTAGCACAACAAATATTCACGATATTTATCCATTTTATGAAAATAAATATGCCCTGTGCGGTCGACGGACTCACCCCTTCGAATTGACGATATGATTTTCTAGGGTTCCAATCCCGTCGACTGAGAGCGTGACTGTAGCGCCTGGATCAAGAAATCGACCGAGTTCGAGCCCGCATCCCTCCCCAACCGTGCCGCTGCCGATGACATCGCCTGGATAGAGCGTCTCGTGCTGTGAGATGTGTTCGATCATCTCTGCGAACGAATGTTGCATTGCTCCCGGCGTCCCCTCCGACCAAATTTCACCATCAACCGAGGCGGTCATCGTCGCGTCTTCGAGATCGAACGCGTCGGGCGTAACCAGATATGGTCCCAGTGCGTTGGCGAAATCCTTGCCCTTGGCGGGGCCCAGATTGCCTTGCATCTCCTGTAACTGGATGTCTCTCGCGCTAAAGTCGTTAAAAATTGTGTATCCTGCGATGTACGACTCTGCTCTGTCGGCCGGAATATTCCGTCCTTCGCGTCCGATGACCGCGGCGAGTTCGAGTTCGTAGTCCAACTGGTCCGTGTAGGCAGGCCATTCGACCCTCGCACCGGTTCCGACGATTGAATCCGGATTTCCTTTATAGTACACCGGAAACTCGTACCAGACCTCTGGAATCGATTCACCGAGGCTGTTTTTGACGTGTTCTTCGAACGCCATACAATCGCGCAGCGAGTTCGGTCGTACTATCGGACTCAACAATTGCACTGCACTGCTTTCGAAGTAGATCTGAGCACCGTCTGGTCCCAGTTCGATGTCGGTCTCTGATATGAACGATACGGTCTCTCGGACGGCATCGATTGCCCGATCACCACGACGCAAGAACGCACACATGTCGGGTGGAACGATGACTTCAGCGAGTTCAACAGGTGTCGCGTCACCCCGGTCGTCGAGCACACATGCGTAGCCAGTCGTCGCGTCAAGCAACCGCTCCTGTGTGTCACCCTCAAGACGGACACCGAGTCGTTGTTTCGGACCGAGCGGTGTCGGAACCTCGAAGCTGGCGAGCTTCATGGACCTTCCTCGAAAAGTGCAACCGGACGCACCCACCCGGCGCTCGCTCCCTCGATTACCACTGGCGTTGTCACGAGTGGAACGTTCGTCTGCCGAGGAAGAGAATCAAGATTTGCCATTTTCTCAATCTGGCAGTATTCGACCTCTCGTCCGGCCAAATGTGCTGGCCAGAGTTCCTCGGAATCGCCGGTCTCTGCGTAGCGTTGGCCCATATCTGTGAAGGGTTTGTCGAAGCCGTAGGCATCCGTGCCGATTACTCTCACACCTTGTCTGGTGAGGTGTTTCGTTGCTGGTGCACTCATCCCTGGAAACTCCATCAAATACTCCGGGTCGCCCCACAGTTCGTCCGAGCCGGTGTGAATGAGTACGATTTCGCCGGCTGAAAGCGTGTGATCGAGTGCTTCTAGCTGGGCGTCGAGGTCCTCGGGTGTGATTTCGGTTCCGGCTTCTTTCCACGTAAAATCGAGCACCACTGCGTCTCCACAGCACCACTCGATCGGTATCTCTTCAATTGTTTTTGCAGGGCTGTCTCCAACCGCTGGTCCGTAGTGCCACGGTGCGTCGAGGTGTGTTCCTGTGTGGGTGATCGCCTGTACCGTTTCCCATGCGAGTCCCATCTCATCAGGAAAATCCTCCGCAGTCACGTTTTCGGTGCCGGTCGCCCGGAGATTTTCGGCAAGTATTGTAGCTCCCTCGCTATGATCTAACGATTCGACTTTGGGTGGCCACGGCTCGCTGGGGACTCCTGGCTCGATGCCGATGCTCAGGTCGATGACCTGAACGTCGGAGAGTGAAAGCATACCTACCAAACTCTATGGCTGGGTCGATATAATTTCGCATCACTCAATTTTTACAAATGGCGCGATCCATCCTGAACTCTACGACCAGTTTGAGACTCTTCATCTGGGTGGTGTCGGCTGATTTTGATGTTTGATGTTGCTATATCTCTACTAATTTGGAAATCGTAGCTGCGTGTTCCGCAAACGCACTTTCGGTCGATCACAGCATCGGTGTGCCCTGATTGCTGCGTAGCGTGGTTCTAATCAGTACTATTATTGGCCAGTTTTCTATATGAAATACTAAAAATTTTTATTGTGCCAGGGAACGTATTTTTCATAGTTATGGAACGCTATGTCGATGGATTCGTACTGCCCGTCCCGGATGAAAAGGTCGATACGTATCGTGACATGGCAGCAGAGGTCGGGAAGCTCTGGATTGAGTATGGTGCCCTCGAGTACTTCGAAGGCGTCGGGGACGATATGAAACCAGACATGGACGGCATGTCGATCCGTACGTTCCCTCAGATTGCAGAAACCGACAACGACGAAACGGTGGTGTTCTCATTCATCGTGTTCGAGTCCCGAGAACACCGGGATACGGTGAACGAAAAGGTGATGGCCGATATCGAAATGGAGTCACAAGAGGCTGCGAAAGAAATGCCGTTCGAGATGGAGCGCATGGCCTACGGAGGATTCCGATCCATCGTCAGTATGGATGCCAATGATTGAGTGACTCAAATGAGGAATAAAAATCCAGGGCGAAACGTGGAATAATTATCCTCTACCCTCCAGCAATCACCCCATTATAACGTGGAATACGACAAATCCTGTGAGGAAAAACAGGATGATGGCCAAAAGCGCGTGTAGCGTGGGATGCATATCGACGTTGGATAACAATAGATAGTGTAATCCCGTGGCTAGTATGACCGACGATACTACCCCAATGGCTACCATTTTCCAGTTTTGCTCCTCCTCCGGTCCACTTTGGTCGCTTTCGGCCGCGGTGTCAGACGACATTGTTGTTCCCCGACTGTCCCATTGAGTTCTTGGTGGGCTCAATCTGGAATGAATTCTTATAACTTTTCGGTACTGTGTCTGGGCTCCTCTCTCCGGTGGTAGTGTCTGTCATATTGTGGTTCCTCCAGATGAGTGGGTGTGTTCAACGGTGGCGTCCCTCAATAATTGATTGTCATCTGTCTAATCTGGAATATGATACGATTGTATTCGCCCGGGTTTAGATTCTCAGAAATAGGGTATAAGTCTTTGTCTGGATAAAATTATTGAATAGCCCCATCGAAATATTGAAACATTGGTGGGATGGAAACGAACGGTAGCAACGCAGTTAGATGAACTTCTACAGTATGACAGTTCGTCTGTGAACCTCTCTCGACCCAAACTCCTGGGCGACTCTGTTCCGGAGCGACAATGAAACGAAAAATCGCTTCATAGATCCATCAGGCTGTTAGAGGACCGGGAATGAACTGGTAGACATTGGATCTGTGCTGCTATACTGGTAGTTTGTCTCCGTCATATGGTTTTATTCTCCAGTAAGCGATACATAACTAATAGCTACAGTTTTGACTGTTCTGCATAGCATGCGCAGACGGAAGTTCCTCGGTACCGTGACCACCGCTGTTGGCCTCTCAACGGTGTCTCTTCCACGGGTAGGATCCGATATTGAACAACACGAGAACACAGCTCTCGAGGCCCACGAAAAAACGATACAGAATGTGACGCACGACCAGACGACACCAGATACGACGAAGGAGTCGCTCCCCTCCCTGGATCGGTTCGTTGTAGAGGGCCGACAGCTAGACGATCTGGAAGCGGTGTCTCACTGGAGTGGCGATGTAACACCAGCAGACGAACGTTCGTTTACGGGATCGCAGTCGCTCAAAGTCCAATCATCCACCGGTAAGGCGATCGCGGTTGGTGATTTTTCTGATGATCCGCTTGACCTACAGGGAAACGATCTCTCACTGGCCTACTATCCTGATCTTCCAGACGCCCAGCCATCGGTGTATCTAGAACTGTTCGCGCCTGATCGTGCCAATCGGCTCCAGCTCAAGGGAACGTACGATGGACACGTTTCCATGGACTGGCACCGGCTCGATATCGCACCACACAAGACGTTTGGGGAGCCTGATCTGTCCCGCGTTGAACGGGTACGATTCATCATCAACGCCGACGAGATCCGGGTGTGGATCGATGATCTACGCGCACACACCTCTCCCGACACTGGGAAGGTCATACTCAGATTCGACGACGGGTCGTTGCGCCACTACACCGACTACTTTCCGCTGCTGTCGGAGTATGGCTACCCAGCGATTGCAGGAGTGGTCATCAACGGCGTGGGCAACGACTCGCAGATGTCCATCGAGCAACTACAGGAGATGGAAGCGAGTGGCTGGGAAATTCTCAGCCACACGATGGATCATGATGCCATCACCAAACTCTCAGCGGATGAACTTCGTGCGGATCTGGAGGCTAGTGCTGAATGGCTAACTGAGCATGGTTTCGGGCACTCGACGGAGTATTTTATCACTCCGTACAACAACTACGATGGCGACTCTCTCGACGTTCTGGATGAGCATATCGATCTCGCGTTCACGGGTGGTGGTCCGACGAATGCGGCCCTCACGAGCCCGCTTACAGTTCCTGCAGTGAATCCTGAAAAGGAAGAAACGCAGACGTTACGAGCGATCGATCTCGCCGCGGAACATCGACAGCTGATCGTTTTGATGTTCCACGGTATCAATACCGACCGACTGGAGGCCATCCTTGCGCATATACAGAGCAAGGGCGACCAGTTGGATGTAATCACTGCCTCACAACTCCACGAGACGCTCGTGCAACTTCATGGATTGTAGCGGTTTTTACGGCCTCACATTGGTTATCTCCCGGATCCAAAGCTACACAGCTGGAACCTCAATCTCGTGGGTCTGCTGTGCTATTTGACGATTGTCACGGAATCGTTTCCGGAGTAACCGTGGTTGCCGGTTTCATCACGTTCCCACAGGAGTGTTGCCGTCGTGTCACCGCGTTCAAATTCGGTCTCTTGCGTTGGGAAATGAAGGACGAGGCCGTCGATTTCGTTCTCACTGTGACCCCCGTGTGCTGGTCGTGCACCGGCTCCCTCTTCGACGGCGTCTTTCGCGCCGAACCGATAGCGAACTGCCCGGTCGGTCGGATCGAACACGACTGACTCTCCGTTATCGTCCGTGAATTCGGTTTCGTAGACCGCAACTGGGATGACCCCCCTGGCTGTGGAGTTGATTCGATTACGCTCGCACCCGGGTCGGATATCCATCGCGAGTTCGTTCGGAAAATGGGCACTTCCCCGACGGCTCAATCCAGGGATAGCGATCGTCGCTGTTGCGACACCGATACCCGATTTGAGAAACTTCCGGCGGTCGACTCGATACGGTAGCGAATTTCCATCTTTTTGCATAATTTATGTCCAGTCTCGGACACTCACTGTCGAGACCATTCAGGAATATGGCGAAACTACTGGTATTGATTGTGGCTCGATCATCGAAATGTTCATACGACGCATGTACGAGCGCTTGTGACGGCGTCTAACGGATTCGCACTGCCAATTGTGTCGATCTGGAATGGACTGTGACCGTTCGATTTCGATGATGAAACCACAATAATTCTTTACAGGTGTAGATGTGTAATGGCAACAGTTCACAAATGGCCGGTCGTGTGCTGTGTGGGTCGTTGGGTGGAGAAAACAACCGCACAGAAGTTCGAATACAGGATGCATTCTGGAACCCATCAGTATATGCGTTGAGCAGGCTCTCTCCGAGAATTTCAGATCTCTCAGGGAGACCGTCACTCCGAGAGAAGCGTATCGACGAACCGCATGAACCGGTCAACCAGACGATCAGGCAGCGCTGGGGAGATCTCCTTGAGAAGAATTGCCGTGTCATCTGGACGCGAGGGGACGAGTGTGACTCGATTGTGCCAGTCACGATGCTTTTCGACGAGATCCTGTTCGGATAGCCGATCAACGTGCCACTCTACCGTACTGCGTGCCAAATCGAGTTTGCTAGCGACTGTTGCTGGAGCCGTTGGTCCGTGTTCAAGCAGATACAACAGGATATCCCGAGCAGTTTCTCGCCGAAATAACGCCAGTGAACCACGCTCCCACTGCTCGAAACCAGGTGGATAGTAGTGAGTTTGGCCGTAATATTGCTCTGCAACGATTTGTTCTCCACGTATTAATTTCTTGATATGATACTGGGTCTGACCCGGGGCAAGATCGAGCTGTCGCGTGAGCTCGTTGAAATGCAGCCCTGGGTGGTCTACAATATGGTCGTGAATACGATCTCGTTGGTGGGTCATGCGTTGGACGTTAGGGAGCTGTCCGGTAGTCGTTCATTGTCGATGGGGAGCGCCAGCTCAGGGGTGAGAAAGCGAGGTTACTGTTCGGACTGGTTGAGTACTGATCCATACACCCTGTTAATTGGCTATTAGAATGGACACACCTGAGCCCGTCGATCCGAAATCACTTCTGTTGGTTCTGAACGTCCTGTGATACGGCTGGCTTCTTGGCAGTAGCATCGTCCTCGTCCGCAGCAAAGGACCGCTGGGATCTACTCTGATAGACAGTAATCAGCAGTAGTACTGCGACGAAACAGTCCAGTCCATGTTCGATGAAATGGTGTATCGTCATTGGAACAGCTCCAACTGCCGTTCCCCATCCGATAACAGTCCGGAGAACGAGCGCACCCAGTGCAAGCGTAATCAGCAGATATGGCATTGATCGCCGTCGGTACAGCGCTGTCAAGCCAATACAAAAAAGCGCGATGGTGCCGAGGCCGGCAAGTACCAATCCGGCAAAGAGAAATGGAGCAAATTCAGAGCTAACCCATTCCGCGGCGAGGGTCATCGGTACCCCCTGTAAACTACTCACGCTGGATAGTTAGCGTGGAAACGCTAAATCGCTTTGGTCCATCTTTTGTGATGCGTTGCGGGCGGTTTGGCGGGGGGATCACATTGCTGTAGACGTATTCTCTGTCTGGTGGCACATTGAATTCCACGGTGATCTGATTGAGGAGACAGTTCCCTGTGGGTACCATGTTTAGTTTCCCTGCGTTCTACTATCTCGTATGCGGTTCGAATTAAAAACGGAACAACAGTCGCTCCGAAATGAGGTACGATCGTTTGCACAAACCGAGATTAAACCACGGGCAATTGAGCTTGATCAGCGCGAAGCATACCCCACCGAGATCCTTGATACCCTGAGTGAACGGCGATTTATGGGACTGACTCTTCCTGAAAAATATGGTGGCCGTGGAGAAGGTGCCGTCGAACTCGCTCTGGTGATTGAGGAACTCTCTGCAGCATGCATGTCCGTGGCCAGTATACTTGGGTTGCATCTCGGTGTTGCGACTGTCATTGAGCGGTTCGGCTCCGACGAACAGCGTGACACACTGATTCCCGAGATGGCATCGTTTGATACGGTCTGTGCCCTCGGGCTCAGCGAAGCGGATGCAGGAAGCAACAAACTGGAAATGGAGTCCACTGCAAAACGAGATGGCGATGGATGGACGCTCACTGGCCACAAACAGTGGGTGACAAACTTCCCTGAGGCTGATTACGTTCTCACGTACGCGAAGACGGGCTCGACCGAGAATGGGTCACACAATATCAGCGCGTTTCTCGTCCCAACTGAGAAATTCGAGGTTGAAGAGGAGTGGGATACATTGGGAGCGAACAGCGTCAAATCACCGCGTATCACTTTCAATGACGTCTATGTCCCTGCGAATCGACTCGTCGGGAGCGAGGGTAAGGGATATGTTGAGCGCGGAGAGATTCACACAGGAATAAACGTTCCTGCCCGGGGTGTCGGCGTCGCACGAGCCGCACTTGAGGATACGGTTGCGTACACGAGCACTCGTGAACAACATGGCCAACACATCGGTGAATTTCAGGGTGTGCGCTGGGATGTCGGCAAGATGGCTGACCGTGTCGATACGGCACGGTTGTTAACACTCCGGGCTGCCGATCGTGCTGACCGTGGATACAACGTGACTCGTGAGTTCAGCATGGCGAAAATCAACGCAACACAGGCTGCAGTAGACAACGCGAACGCCGCCGTTCAGTTCCATGGCGGCATGGGATATACGACCGAATATCACGTACAGAGATACCTTCGTGATGCAAAGCTCCTCACAATCGCTGGAGGACCAAATGAATGTCACAAGAATACACTGGCAGAGGCGGTGTTCGAACACCATACGCCGTGACCACCAACGAGCCATCTTCATCTAGTGGCTGTCACATGAGACTCTTGCAGGGCTCTGTGTGAGCTTTGGAGCCAAAATAGTCGTATAATTTCCGTGTGGTTCATCCGATCTGCAGCGATGAAAACACGACCGCTTCGATCTTCCGGAGGTGTTCACCAACGGTCGTCTCCGAGAGGCCAGTCGCCTTTGCAATGTCTTTGTACGTGGTATTGCGTGGTTCCTGATAGTAGCCCAGATCAGTTGCTGTCCTGAGCACCTCGCGTTGGCGCTCGGTCAGTTGGGAGACGACATGCCGGGTAGTTGGTGTGTAGGGCCCCGTTCGTTCGACTTCAATCCTGACGCCGTCTGGTTGATTGGAAAGGGCTTCAGTAAATGCGGCTTCTGTTCCGATGTATGTCACCCGGAGGCCACCGTCGTCGGTGTGCTCGACCGGCATATCCATCAGGGATGATGATTTCCGGCGTTCTTCTAGGAGCATTCGAGTCAGCTCGTCGGCCCCATACCGTGTGTATGAGAAAAACCCAGCATCATCCCCAGAGAGTGAGAACTCAACGACTTCGGGCGATTCGTTCAGCACTTCTCGGAGACCCGCAATGTCGCCTCGCCCTTCGGCAAACATCGCAACGGTATCGTCGTCGAGCAGTTCCATGCGGTGAGTGGCCCGGTACTCCAGTCCGAGTTCGTTTACCCGTCGGTCCAGCCGGTTGATCCCATCCCCTTTTGGGTAGGCCACGAACGTGACATAGCGCATGCTTTTGAATCGATCCCAGACAACAAAACCGTTGATCGTATGCGTTCAATGATTGGCTACATTGTGCACGTCACAGGCAAACGTTGAGAACTAATACGACGCTCAGGGCGCATCTTCTTGCTGTTCTGTGATATATTCTCGGATGAGTGTTCGATGACACCGTTTTTTCTTGGTGTTTTCGAAACAGACGAGTATGAGGTGTTCACCGTCGCTGAGTCTGTCTCTGAGCCTCCTGACTGCTGTGTTCGCGGCAGTATCCGATCTGAGATGTGAGTAGTATTGGTCGTAAAAATCGGTTGCCTCCCAGGCAGCGTTGTGCGCGCCTTCATCACACAAGCCCTGCATTTTAAAATCCTTGTTCTGCTGTTTGACCGCATCGAGAAGTGCTGCTGGCGGGCCAAGTGCCCGAATGTTTTCGTCGACGGCGGCGTTGAACCAGCCGGTTGGTCGTCGGACGACCCCCACGAGGGTTGCGGCCGGAGGGACCTCAACGAGGTCGTGTTGTAGCGCTGCGATATACGTATCCCCGAGACGGTCGGTCAGTGACATGGGTGTATCCTGTGGTAGTATCTCACACGTACTGAATCTCTGGGTACGAACCGACAAATCTGTGCCATTGCAGTCGCTCGGTTTGTCGATATGTGAGTTTTCTCACCGAGTCCTTACAGCCGGGAGTAGGGCCTTCCAAATGAGTTCAGGCCTGCTCACCAGTCGTAGTCGGCGTGGAGTTGACGCCCCTCGTCGTTCAACAAGCCCCCGATAACGTCACTACTATCACCAAGAATTGCTCTGGACCGCACGCCTGGTGTGGATTCCGTGAACGTTGCGATCTCATCACTGCTGACACTGTAGATGACACGCCCGAATCCGGCGGTTACCATTCCACCTGCGCACATCGGACAGGGTTCTGTGCTCGTGTACATGACCATCTCTTCGCGCACAGCAGGAGAGTATTCCTCACACGCACGGTAGGCAAGATGAAGCTCAGGATGTCGACGGATATCACCGGCAGTATTCACTCGATTCGAATCGCTCATGAGTACCGTATCGTCACGGACGAGCACGGACCCGAACGGTTCGTCGCCCCGATCGGCGGCCTCTTGGGCCAGTTCAAAAGCCGTGCGCATATGTTGTTCGTGAGCAAAGGAATCGAAATCTGTGCTGGACATGGTTGAATCTTCGTTGATGGCACGTATTATTCGTTCTACTGGTTCCACACAACGCACATGCTCGTTAATGGGAACTGTGCTGTGGCCCCCACCGAACGGAACGTTCTGAATGGCCAGTGGGATCGACGGAGTCTCTGCAATTGAACGCGGATAGCTTCGGGAGAGATTCGAAGTCCTTATGTATGAATGTACGTTTCTTCAAAATAGGTTGCCAGCGTGGATCTGTCGGATGGATTCACGCCCGATTCGATGCCTTTATGTATATGAGGGCATTCGGATGGTATATGCAGCGAGCATGGGTCGTTGGATCCGACTCATGCTCGGATCTGATCGTCGGGCCGGTTCGATGGGTTTAATACCCACAACGGCTTCGAATTAGATCCGAAGGAGATGAGGATTCCACCCCTACGGTCCGCCGTACAGATGGGATCTGATGTTAGCCCTGATAGTTCGGTGATACTCGGTTGGTCGAGTATTCCCGAACGTCCGATAGATGGTGATGCGACATGCATCCCGCCTCGCCCCTCGTTTTGAGGGGCAACATTCCGGTTGATCCTGCCGGAGGCTATTGCTATCGGAATCCGCTTTAGCCATGCGAGTCGCACGGGTTTAGACCCGTGGCAAACTGCTCAGTAACACGTGGCCAAACTACCCTATAGATTCGGATAACCTCGGGAAACTGAGGATAATCCGAAATAGCGCTCTATTGCTGGAATGCTGTGAGCGTGAAACGCCCCGGCGCTGTAGGATGTGGCTGCGGCCGATTAGGTAGACGGTGGGGTAACGGCCCACCGTGCCCATAATCGGTACGGGTCATGAGAGTGAGAACCCGGAGACGGTCTCTGAGACACGAGTCCGGGCCCTACGGGGCGCAGCAGGCGCGAAACCTTTACACTGCACGACAGTGCGATAAGGGGATTCCGAGTGCGAGGGCATATAGTCCTCGCTTTTGTACACCGTAGGGCGGTGTACGAATAAGGGCTGGGCAAGACCGGTGCCAGCCGCCGCGGTAACACCGGCAGCCCGAGTGATGGCCGCTTTTATTGGGCCTAAAGCGTCCGTAGCTTGCCAGACAGGTCCGTTGGGAAATCCACTCGCTTAACGAGTGGGCGTCCAGCGGAAACCGTCCGGCTTGGGACCGGAAGACCTGAGGGGTACGTCCAGGGTAGGAGTGAAATCCTGTAATCCTGGACGGACCACCGGTGGCGAAAGCGCCTCAGGAAGACGGATCCGACAGTGAGGGACGAAAGCTAGGGTCTCGAACCGGATTAGATACCCGGGTAGTCCTAGCTGTAAACGATGCTCGCTAGGTGTGACGCAGGCTACGAGCCTGCGCTGTGCCGTAGGGAAGCCGCGAAGCGAGCCGCCTGGGAAGTACGTCCGCAAGGATGAAACTTAAAGGAATTGGCGGGGGAGCACTACAACCGGAGGAGCCTGCGGTTTAATTGGACTCAACGCCGGACATCTCACCAGCTCCGACAGTAGTAATGACAGTCAGGCTGATGGTCTTTGCTCGAGCTACTGAGAGGAGGTGCATGGCCGCCGTCAGCTCGTACCGTGAGGCGTCCTGTTAAGTCAGGCAACGAGCGAGACCCACACCTCTAGTTGCCAGCAACATCTCGCGATGGTTGGGTACACTAGGGGGACTGCCGCTGCCAAAGCGGAGGAAGGAATGGGCAACGGTAGGTCAGTATGCCCCGAATGAGCTGGGCAACACGCGGGCTACAATGGTCAGGACAATGGGATGCTACCCCGAAAGGGGACGCTAATCTCCTAACCCTGGTCGTAGTTCGGATTGCGGGCTGAAACTCGCCCGCATGAAGCTGGATTCGGTAGTAATCGCGTCTCAGCAGGGCGCGGTGAATACGTCCCTGCTCCTTGCACACACCGCCCGTCAAATCACCCGAGTGGGGTCCGGATGAGGCCATTTCCGATGGTCAAATCTGGGCTCCGCAAGGGGGATTAAGTCGTAACAAGGTAGCCGTAGGGGAATCTGCGGCTGGATCACCTCCACAGACCGGGACCAGGTCGATGACCTGGCCCACATTTGCAGTTCGGACGTTCGGTTCGTCCAACCGAGCACTTCAGAACTATCAGGGCTAACAGGTAGGGCCCATAGCTCAGTGGGAGAGTGCCTCCTTTGCAAGGAGGATGCCCTGGGTTCGAATCCCAGTGGGTCCATGTTCGCCCGACCGAGATCGATTCCCTTAAGTGGGACTCAGTACTCGTTCGGGTAACGACAGATGCACCATCTCGTGCCAAGCGAGGATGGGAAGGGTCGATAACCACTCAAAACCGCCGAGTGGTTGATGAGACTGTATGTACGTGCAATCCAGGCGCTCACTGGACCCGTTCTCCGGGTTCCAGTTATTATTACCGTCGTGGCTACTGTGCCGCGTGGTGAATAGCTCGGCTCGAGTGCCGACGAAGGACGTGCCAAGCTGCGATAAGCCTCGGGAACCCGCATGGAGGGGTCGAACCGAGGATCTCCGAATGGGAATCCCTATAACAATTGCTTCGCGCAATAGGGAACGTCCAGAACTGAAACATCTCAGTATGGGCAGGAAAAGAAACCGTAAGGGATGTCGTTAGTAACGGCGAGTGAATGCGACATAGTCCAAACCGAAGCCTTCGGGCAATGTGGTGTACGGGCTGGTCAACAACAACGAAGCTTCCGCGAGAAGTCTTCTGGAATGGAGCGTGATACAGGGTGACAACCCCGTATCGCAGAAGCACCGTTGGGGACCAGATCCCTGAGTAGCGGGGGTCGGAAATCCCTCGCCAATGTGGCAGGCATCTACTGCCAAGACTAAATACAACTCGAGACCGATAGTGGACAAGTAGCGTGAGTGAACGCTGAAAAGCACCCTGAGAAAGGAGGTGCAATAGGGCTTGAAATCACGCGGTGATAGAGCGATGGGGCGTAGAAGGCCGATCGAAAAACGACCTGGGGGCGACCCCACTGTAGGAATCGATCGGAGCCGACGTCTTATCGTGCGTTTTGAAAAACGAGCCAGGGAGTGTACCTATGTGGCGAGTCTAACCCGATTATCGGGGGAGACGCAGGGAAACCAACAAGGCCGCAGCATTGCAAGGGCCGCCGTGTTCAAGCGCGGGGAGTCATATGGGTACGACCCGAATCCGAGCGATCTACGCGTAGGCAAGGTGAAGCATGGCGAAAGCTATGTGGAAGCCTGTTAGGGGTGGTGTCCTACAATACCCTCCCGTGATCTACGTGTAGGGGTGAAAGGCCCATCGAGCTCGGTAACAGCTGGTTCCAATCGAAACATGTCGAAGCATGACCTCTGCTAAGGTAGTTTGTCGGGTAGAGCGACCGATTGGGGTGTCTGCCTCCGAGAGGAGTCAGCGCCCCTGTCAAACTCCAAACCGACAGACGCCATGGATGCAGGGAGTCCGGTGTGCGGGGTAAGCCTGTGCACCATGAGGGAGACAACCCAGAGCTGGGTTAAGGTCCCCAAGTGTGGATTAAGTGCGATTTGAAGGTGGTCTCGAGCCCTAGACAGCCGGGAGGTGAGCTTAGAAGCAGCTACCCTCCAAGAAAAGCGTAACAGCTTACCGGCCGAGGTTCGAGGCGCCCAAAATGATCGGGGCTCAAATCCACCACCGAGACCTAGCGACACGTGTTAGAACGTGATTCCGTAGATTGGCGCTCCGATTGGGTGGAAGTATGGGATAGATTTCATATGGACCGATCGGTGACGAAAATCCTGGCCATAGTAGCAGCGATAGTCGGGTGACAATCCCGACGGCCGAACAGACAAGGGTTCCTCAGCAATGTTCGTCAACTGAGGGTTAGCCGGCCCTAAGTCTCACCGTAACTCGAATGAGACAAATGGGAAACTGGTTAATATTCCAGTGCTGTTGTGCAGTAAACGCCGACGCTTTGGGGTCGTCTGAGCCGGGCCTTCGCCCGGTCGAATCGTCGAAATCCGTGGAAGCCGTAATGGCACGAAGCGGACGAATGTCGAGATAGAGCAATTCAGACCAACCTAGAGCCCGTGAAAAGGCAAGCACAACATCCGTACCAAGATCCGACACAGGTGTCTGTGGCTGAGAACGCCAAGGCCTGTCGGGGACAACCGACGTTAGGGAATTCGGCAATTTAGTCCCGTAAGTTCGCGATAAGGGATGCCTGCCCCGGAATGGGGCAGGTCGCAGTGACCTAGACGCTCCGACTGTCTAGTAACAACATAGGTGACCGCAAATCCGCAAGGACTCGTACGGTCACTGAATCCTGCCCAGTGCGGGTATCTGAACACCTAGTACAATAGGACGAAGGACCCGTCAACGGCGGGGGTAACTATGACCCTCTTAAGGTAGCGTAGTACCTTGCCGCTTCAGTAGCGGCTTGCATGAATGGATCAACGAGAGCGTCACTGTCCCAACGTTGGGCCCGGTGAACTGTACGTTCCAGTGCGGAGTCTGGAGACCCCCAAGGGGAAGCGAAGACCCTATAGAGCTTTACTGCAGGCTGTCGCTGGGACATGGCCGCTGATGTGCAGCATAGGTAGGAGTCGTTACACAGGTAGCTGCTACTAGCAGCTCACCGAGACACCAGTGAAATACTACCCGTCAGTGGCTGTGACCCTCACTCCGGGAGGAAGACACCGATAGCCAGGCAGTTTGACTGGGGCGGTACGCGCTCGAAAAGATATCGAGCGCGCCCTAAGACCATCTCATCCGGGTCGGGAATCCGGAGCAGAGCGCAAGAGCAAAAGATGGTTTGACAGTGTTCTTCCCAACGAGGAACGCTGACGCGAAAGCGTGGTCTAGCGAACCCATTGGTCCCGCTTGATGCGGGCAATGGCTGACAGAAAAGCTACCTTAGGGATAACAGAGTCGTCACCGGCAAGAGTACATATCGACCCGGTGGCTTGCTACCTCGATGTCGGTTCCCTCCATCCTGCCCGTGCAGCATCGGGCAAGGGTGAGGTTGTTCGCCTATTAAAGGAGGTCGTGAGCTGGGTTTAGACCGTCGTGAGACAGGTCGGCTGCTATCTATTGGGGGTGTTTGGTGTCTGATGTGAACGGTCGTATAGTACGAGAGGAACTACGGTTGGTCGCCACTCGTGTACCGGTTGTCCGAAAGGGCATGTGCCGGGCAGCGACGCGACACGGGGTAAGGGCTGAATGCATCTAAGCCCGAAACCCACATAGAAAAGAGACACCGCAGAGATCACTCGTATAAGACGAGGTCGATAGACTTGGGGTGTGCGCGCCGAGGCAACGAGGCGTTCAGCCCGCGAGCACTAACTGATCAAAGCCACTTATTCGTACTGGACTCGAGAACGGGTCCGGGCGCAAACTGGATTGCACGTACGCGTAATACACCGATCGTGGTCTTCGACTACGGTTCGATTCCGTAGATCGGCATTGAGGCGGCCACAGCGGCGGGGTCAACTCCCGTACCCATCCCGAACACGGAAGATAAGCCCGTCTGCGTTCCAGCGAGTACTTGAGTGCGAGAGCCTCTGGGAAAACTGACCCGCAAGGGTGGCCAAGTGCAGGTCGAGGTTTGCCAGCTATAGTACACGCAGGGTTCGTCCCGGTGGAATTAGCGAACAGACTGTCGACGCCTGTTACTGGTGGTTCGCCGCCTTTCCATTCATACTTCATTCATATTTGCCTTGAGCAACAGCTTCGTTGCTCAGGGCTATTTTCATTTTGGAGAGCGACTGCCACATCGATGTATCGTCGATACTAGGGACGCTTCAAACATCTGGACCGTCCTGCAATGAGGGCGTCGGTGCGGTAAAACCGGAATGTGAGAACGTGTAGCGGTTGTAAACTACTCCGCCCTACGCGCTTTGTGCGTTGAGGACGGGGGCTTAGCGACTATCTTCAGCTAAATTCACGGTTCAAATCCGATTGTCGTTCATACCATCCGAGAGCGATCGTCCCCTGTTATTTCTCGATCACTATATTCTCCAGCACCAGACAATCGAGGCCCATACCGTAGAAATCCTTGATAGCTTCGGCCGGAGTCATGACGATCGGCTCTGCGTGATCGTTGAACGAGGTGTTCAATAGCACAGGAACGCCGGTAATCGCTTCGAATTCTTCGAGTAGTGTGTGATAGCGTGGATTTTGATCTTTCCGAACCGTCTGTGGGCGTGTCGTCCCGTCGGTTGGGTGAAGCACCGCAGTAATCTCGTCTTGTTTTTCTGGCTTGACGTTCGCGGTGGTGATCATGAACGGAGCTGACCGCGCCGGTTCGAGATACTCCTCCACAGCTGATTCGAGCATCGAAGGGGCAAATGGTCGCCATCCCTCGCGGTGTTTAACGAACTCGTTGACTCGATCCCGAGAGTCGGCCGTTCGGGGATCTGCGAGAATGCTCCGATTGCCAAGCGCCCGAGGACCGAGTTCAAGTCGGCCCTGAAACCAGCCGACGAGCGCACCGTCGGCGATCTGCTCGGCCACATACCGTTCGAGGTTGGCCGGTTCGTAGTAGTCGATCTTGTTTTCCGAAAGTCGCTCTCTGATCTCGTCGATGGGATAGGAGGGTCCGAGATAGACGGTCTCGAGTGGTTCAATCTCGTCCGGTGAATGATCGAGCCAGCCAGCTCCGAGTGCGAGGCCAGCATCGTGGGCTGCCGGTTGGATGAATACGTCATCCACCAGCTCCGATTCGATGACTCGTTGATTGACTTTACAGTTGAGAGCAACGCCCCCCGCGAGCGCTACGTTTGCCGTTTCGAGCTCACGACAGTAGGTTTCGACGATGTCCACGACGATCTCTTCGAGGAGCGATTGTGCCGTGAACGCGAGATCCTTTTCCCACTGTGTGAACTCACCGCCTTCAGTTCGGCGTGGACGGTCAAACAGCTCTTCGAGCTGTTCGATTCCTGGATCAGTTCCCCACTGTCTCGTCAAATGGGTAACGTCATAATCAACACCAGTGTCGATCACCTCACGGAGTGCAGATTCGATCTCGGGATTTGGATTTCCATATGGAGCCAATCCCATCACTTTCCCTTCGCCATTCGACATCCAATAGCCGAGATACTCCGTGATAATCCCGAAAAACAATCCGAGGCTGTTCGGATGTTCGTACGTCTGTATGCGGTCTAGCCCGTCACCGGTCCCACGCCAGACAACCGTCGAATCGTACTCTCCTTTCGCATCGATCGTGAGAACGAGTGCATTATCGAATGGCGAGGGATGAAACGCGCTCGCAGCGTGGCAGGCGTGGTGGGGTTTCGTCTCAATTTGTGGGACTGAGCCATCAATTTTCGAGAGCTCGTTTTCGATCTGCTGTGTTGGATACAGTTTCCCGCGAATCTGTGTGATGACGGTCTCTTCGAGCGATGCGAGTCGTTTTGGCCAGCTATCAGCAGTGAGTGCCGTCTGAATGTAGTGTGGGAGGATGTTCGTTTGAAGTGATGGATCGTACGGGAGTATGATTTTATCGAGATCTCCCATTGATAGGTTCCCGTAGTCGAGACACGCCTCGATTGCATTGTGCGGAAAGGTATCTACGGCGTGTTTCTGCCGAGTGATGCGTTCTTCCTCGACTGCGTAACAGAGATCACCGTCCCGAAAGAGCGCAGCGCTGGGGTCGTGTTGGCCATAAAGACCAATGGCTGGTTTAAAGGTTAGCGTATATGTCATTGTTGAGAATTATTTACCATTTCTCCATGCTGTTCGCAAGATGATGTATATTTAATCTGATATTTGGTCTAACACAAATAATGTCTTCTCCGGCTAGATCTGTTTGGGCACTGCTCGGTGGCGTCTTTTCGAACCGAGCGCTCAATCTATCGATATCTTGGGCAGGTTGTTGATAGATATGAATGCGGGAATTTCGACGGCGTGGATTTTCCCGTTCAACTCGTTCGTTACAGTCAATGGTCTTCATGTAATACGATATGGTACTCGAATAGTTGATTGACCGTAAATGCAACTATCCAATCTGTTACTTGGAGAAAACGATTGTAATATGAAACTGAATTCAGAATATATGCGTCTACTAATGAAACTGTATTGAATATAAGCCGCACCACACAATATACGTGTCCAATCCTCCTTGCAAATGGGGTGGCAACCACACCAATTGTGGTGGAGCTGCTCGTGTTCATGCGGATTTGGAGGCAGTTTACTATGCTGTGTGACATTAAGTGACTGGAAGTTCAATGGTATGACAATGGGATCGGAAGGTGACACGACAGTTCGACAGCGCGTTCAGACTCTCTTGTTACTTTTTCCGGCGGCACTCGGACGACTTGGTCTGGTAGAACACACGCGTGGGAAAGAAGCATTTGAGCTGGCGTTGCCTGTTATGGTCACAGGGACGGTTCGGACTGTCTTACGAACATCTGATTTTTTTATGGTCGGACTGGCTCTCCCGGCTACGGCACTGGCTGGACTGGAATTTGCGTTTCAGTATTACTTTGTCGGTTTTGGACTGGCGCTAGCCGTATCGAGTGGAACGATCAGCGTCGTTGCCCGACTCAAGGGTGCAGGACGTCACCACCGTGCAAATATTGCTATCAAGCAGTCTTTGTGGTTGTCTGTGCTCATTTCGTTGCCGCTCGTTGGAATTGCACAGGTCTATTCCGAACCCCTCATTGGTCTTTTGACGAACGATCCGGCGGCCATCACGCAGGGTGCAATCTACCTTCGAATCGTCACATATGCCCTGCTGTTTCGGTTCTGGTCGATGATTGCCGCCAGGGCGCTTCAGGGGAGCGGTGACACGCGGACGCCAATGTACGTTAATCTGATCACTGTACCCACGAATATCGGACTGAATGGAGTCCTCATATTCGGGGTCGGTCCATTTCCTCGGTTGGGAATTGCGGGTGCTGCGTGGGGGACGATGATTGCCGAAACAATCTCGGCGATCATTTTCTTCTATTTACTCGTGGGTGGTGAGTACGACGTTCGTCTTAATCCCGGGGGCAAACAGTGGGATACGGCGTTGGCAAGAGATATTATTTCAGTCAGCGCTCCGCTGGCTGGAAGTCGGTTAGTGGGAACCTTCGGACGATTTCCATTTCTGTTCGTTCTTGCAATCCTCGGGACGCCGGTCGTCGCAGCCTACTCCATCGGTCGACGCGTCATCATGCTCGCGATGATGCCAGCGTGGGGCTATTCGACTGCTTCGAGTACTCTCGTTGGACAGGCACTCGGGAGCGGTGAGGAGGCAAAAGCGACGGCCTACGGATGGGATACCACCAGAATAGCGCTGGTAACACAATTTTTGATTGCGGTGGTGATGGCGGTGATTGCTGGCCCGATCGCTGCACTGTTCAATACGGAGGCACCGGGGCTCACAGTTGGCTTTATCCGCGTGTTTGCACTGGCCGTCGGTGGTTTCAGCGTCGCACGGACGATGCAGGGGGCCCTTAGAGGCTCCGGCGATACTTCTTGGCCGCTCTATGGCAAGCTGCTCGGACTTTCTGCGCGACTTTCGGTGGTGTCGCTTGCGCTGCCGGCAGGGATGGTGCTGAAAGTGAATGGATTTTCGATTGCTCCAGGGCTTGGGGCCTCGATAGCAGCGGTCTTTGTGGCTATTCTTCTTGATTTTTATATTCAGGCGATGGTGAATCTTATTCGATTCTGGAGTGGCAAATGGCAAGTTATTGCTCACCGCACAGGTGTCGGCGTTGCCGACGGTGATTCGTCCCGGTAGTCCCGTTGACCTAGCTCTCCAACCAATCGTGCATTCTGCAGTCGGTCCAACTTCGAGTGAGCAATCGATGGGTGTGGGTGTCCCTACCGGACGCTTGCAGATTGGGGAGTGCGATCGGTACACTGACGAATCACCCCTCGAACCACATCGGCGGTGTCAGTAGTGGTCCCATAGATGACCGAATCAGCGTACGAGTCGATCTGACGGGTTACGTCGACGAGGCGGTCGACGCCAACGTTCGATGACGATAGTTGGAATGTGAGTGACACGTCGAGTGCTGCCAGTTCGTGCGCGAATCCACGGGCAAGTGATTCCACCCAGTAGGTCGTCTCATAACTAATTGAGCAGAGTGGAACGAGAAAGCCATCCACAAGGGGTGTAAGTTTCTGCGGATTGAGGCCAGTTCGGTCGCAGAGGTTTCCCGGATACGGATCGGGGTAGGCCGTCACGTATAACTCGTCGGCGCAGTGTGAGCTGGCGTCTCGGATGAACTGTGTAATCGTCCGTGCACGCCAGGCATGCCAGTCGTCGATGTCGCTCGCGCTAAATTTGCGTTCACAGGTTTCACACCGACAGAATTGGGCTCCTGGAAAGCCTGGAGTAGTGAGCCTGAGCGCACCCACACTACCGACTGTACTGATCCGCTCTAAGAGTGTCGTCCGGTATGTTTCGCTAGTTGGACAGACCGTTCCCCAGTGGTGTCCGTCAGTCTCTGGAACTGCCCGGGTACCATCGGCCGTTTGCGCTGCCAGGGACGGGTCTGCTCGAACGGCGGCCGTGTCTCCCCAGCAGGCAACGGTGTTGATGACATTCTCGAGCGGCGGTCGCTTGTTCGCACTCACGTTGTCTGTACTATAGTGGACAACAGTATCCGCAAATGCGTCCACGAGTGCTTTCTCGCTCGTGAGAATCCCGTACATGGTGTTCAGTAGTTGGGGTTACGGTGATAAACGCTCGCTCACGTGATCAGATCTACTGTGGCAATCTGTGATGTCTACCGTCTCCAAGCCATATGCTGTTTGTGAATATCGGGTAGCTATACCAATCTCTTTATCAAGTAGATCGTAATGTATCATATCCACCGTGGGAGTGCTTCAAATGGCCATACAGAAATCATCAACACGTCATTTACAGATTCGAATGGCAATACTGGTATTTCTCATTGTCGTTGCCAATCTAGCATTCGTCACACTCGTCGTTGAACTCGCCAGCCCACTGTTCATACTGGGATTTGTATTGCTCCCTGGTGATTTGATTCCTGGGCTCTTTGCGGAGATCAGGCTACTGATCATCCCTGTCACAGTGGTGTTCATGTGGTGGCAGTATCGGTACTTCCTTCGCGACGTTCTCGGGTCAGAAATGATAACAACGGATGTTGAGCCCGTCGAAGCGCTCGAAGCAAAGGTTACACGGCTCGGGGCTCAGACTGCAATCGCGCCACCGTCTGTTGCCATTATCGACTCGTCCGTTCCCAACTGCTACACCATTGGTCGACGATCGAACGCGACGATTGTTGTGAGCACTGCACTCGTTCAGACGCTTTCGGACGCGGAGATTGAGGCCGTTCTTGCACACGAACTCTCACACGTTCTCAATCGCGATGCAACTGTTATGACGATGGCTGTTGCACCGTTTTGGATCGCCCGACGAATTGGACGGCTTTTTGAACGGTATGTCAAAGGAATTGTCTACGTTGCCATCTCGATATTTGTTCTCTCCCAGATCTTTCTTATCACGTTTGGTCTCGGAGGGGAACTGCTCTCTCGGCTGGCCCCGGCCTACGATTGGTTCGTCTCCATGGCTCCGTTAGTTGGCCCTGGTCCAGTTATTGGTGAGATTCCGTCTGTCACCAGTCCAGATGCTATCAGGACCGTAATTGATATCGCCGTAGGGTTGATGATGATTCTGTTTTACGGTGGCGTATTGTTGCTTCCGGTCGTCATCGGGATGGGCATTTACTATGTAATCCTCGGAATTATTCCGCGGCAACTTTCAGTGTACCGGGAGTTTGCAGCTGATCGTGGTGCTGTTTTGTTGCTCGGAGAAGTCTCTCCCCTGGCGAGTGCACTCCAGACCCTTTCGGACGCAGACAATCGCCCGCCTGATGATCTGCGAACGGCCACCGAGCTTGCCACACTGTGTTTCATATCTGATGGGATTGTCGATACGAAGCTGACTGGTTCAACGTCCAACGACGAGGACGACCAGTGGTATCTCATTGATAGGCTCTCCCAACACCTACCGACGGCTATCGTTGCACATCCTTCGATCGAGTTGCGTCTGACTCGACTCCAAGCGATGGATCGGACTGTCGATGAGTAAGAGTGTATGAACTAGTTCACAACCAGTTAGGATTGTCTGGATACAGTTCATTATTCTATCTACTTTTCACGTTCGATTCTGGCTAGTATCCTCCGTTATCGCTGGAGCTGTGGTCTACAGGGGCGGATCTGTATCCTCGCCGAAGCCACTTCCGTAGGTATCTAACACTTCTGTAACAGTAATTCGGACTGAATCCCAACCCCTAGCCCCGTAATGTCTCGTGATATGACCGTCCAGAATTGTTATCGGGGGTTGCTTCGGAGTATTCGTATGCCAACTCTGGTTTCCCGTGGCTCGTCCTCAGCAGTCTGGCCTGCCTACGCGGCAGGCAGCTGGGCATCGCTGTTCATCCTCCACCACATGTACTGGGCATTCGGTGGTACGATCGGATTAGCCGGTCGTTCGATGACGGGCACGCTATTACTGGTGAATCTTCTTGCTATTCCCTTGCTTTTGGTCGCAACGGGTGCTGCATTCGCAACTATACAATCATGGGGCAAGATGCTTCCCCCTCAGGCACTGAGTGTGACTGTCTGGGGCGTGAGTGTTGTTTCGAGTGTGCGCGGTATCGGTGGACTCGTTCAACGGTTTCTTCTGAGCGGGCACAGTGATGGACACACGCTTTTAAGCACGATTGCTGATCCATGGTTCGTCCTCGGTGGCATTCTTTTTGGGCTGACAGCATCGGCCTTTACGTGGCAACCGAGCAACTGATACACGGCAGGGTTACAATTCGAGCTGGAACATCTCTAAGTAGCATGCTCGGCCGGGTGTACCGGGTGGAAATCATGTTCTCGAACCGCTTGGATAGGACATAACAAGACGAAGTGCGAGTGATATCTTGACTGTAGTGGAGAAAACCCATGGATCGAAGTCCCAATCACCACCTTTGTCACCGATGCGGGCCGAATTGAGATGAACTCACAACGAATATGGATACCAACGACTTAACCGTGTCTACCTCCTACGAAAGTCGTGAGTAAGGAAGAAGAACGACCAAATCTCCGTATGCCCAACGAGAATGAGTTATTTGCCGTTGTGACCGAACATCTCGGTGGCAACCACGTTCGGGTCCGGTGTGAGGATAGCAAAACGAGGTTGGGACGAATCCCTGGCCGGATGAAATATCGTGTCTGGATCAGCGAGGAGGATGTCGTTCTCGTCGAACCATGGGACTGGCAGGATGAGAAGGCCACGATTGAGTGGCGATATACGGAGCAGAATGCCGATCAACTCCGACTCGAGGGTCATATCGAGTGACCTAGTGTCTTTATCAGGATAACTGTCTGATTAGATGGGTGTTTGGACAGCAACATACGTATCGAACCCTGTAGCTGTGTCTGTACGGCTCGTAATTTGGTTTACACCCTTGCAGACCGTTCCAGGGACAGTCCACGGATTTATGTTCGTCTCTGCGGGTATCGAAAGCGCAGTAGAACAGGCAACCAAAGCGGCTGAAACCGGTGATGTCTGCATTATGTGTGGTGCAGAGACGGTTCAACAGTACCTCGAGGCAGGACTGGTTGACGAGCTATGGATTCACCTCGTTCCTGTCCTCCTGGGGGATGGTATCCGCCTGTTTGAAACCGTCAATCCGGCGTTCATCGAACTGGAACCCACGGTTGTCGTTGCGACTCAAGCTGTCACGCATCTGCGATTCGACGTCGTTGGATGATACGCCAGGGAAATCTATTCTATGGCTTTTGTTGTGACAATCTCGTATGGAAATTTTGAGTGTATCCATTCGGCATGATATGCTGAGCGAACCACTATCGAGAGCGGTGGGGTGAATTCACACCTCATCTGTCATTAGTATCACTCTTACGTTCGAAGCAAATGCATCTATTTTACTGAACAAAGAATTGTTCTCGATATGCAGAT
Organism: Halocatena halophila; assembly: GCA_027563145.1. GTDB lineage: Archaea > Halobacteriota > Halobacteria > Halobacteriales > Haloarculaceae > Halocatena > Halocatena halophila. The sequence continues at coordinate 806,513 of CP071307.1, forward strand.
CGAAAGATAATCTTGAATATCACTATCGTCCTCTCAATTAGTAGGTAACACATTCATGAGAAAATTCTTGTCTATGACTCTCAGTGAGTGGGGTCGAACTGGCGTATGAACACGCCGATGAATAGCGCGTTTACCACCACACCGACCACGAGATAACCGAGTATTGTCTGGAAGGGTACCCCAGAGGCCCCACCAACGAGTGCTTTGAAGGGCCAATAGACGGGATCGAGCCCTGCGAGAAATTGGTATGGTTCGGGTACGATCAATATTGCAAATACTGGAATCATGATCGAGAACCCCACAAATTTGCCTACAGCAAGTCCTTCGACCGTATTATCGGAAAATTTTGAAATTAACAGAATAGTTCCGATCGCCCAGAGTGACCCAACAGCTGCGACGGAGACCATGACAGAAGCCGGAACGGTAACCAACCCAATCACTGGAATCACCAGTATCATCGAAACGAAACTGAGTGCCACCATCGAGATTCCCCGGTAGGCTACATACCCTCGGCCAGTCAGTGGTGTTGTCCACAGGGCTGCGAGGACGTTTTCTTCTTTTTCCTCAAGCACGAGCAGTCCGGTCATAAATCCGAACGTGAGTGGTGGTGTGAATGCGAAAAAGGCCTGGATCAACGGATAGTAGGCAACGAGGTCGAAGCCAGGCGCGAGCCAGGACGCGATGACCGGAACGGATAGACGGACGAGAGCGGCATAGAAAAATGGGAGGATGAAGATGTACGTGAGCAGGGGATCGCGAAACCAGTTGCGCAGGTCTGATATGACGAGCATGCCAACAGGGCCAAATCGTCGGCCATCGAACAATCGCGTCATCTCCGGGACCGAAACAAAACTTCCCCCACCTCCACCGACATCGACGCCGTGAACAATATGGCGTTTGAATGCGCGATCGGCAAGCACGCCAGCAAGTCCGATCCATACGAGGAGGTAGCTGATCGCGTAAATGAGCTCTAGGCCGACAATGGGTCCCCCAACACCGAACGCTCCACCGAGAAGCAACAATGTCGCTTTCGTTGGAATCAGGTATAACAATGGATGATCAATACCGATGAATCCCACCAGGGGGAACACAGTGGGTAACAAGTACAGGAGTGCGGTCAGCAGGTACGCGTTGATCGTGTCGAAACGAGCAACGGCGACGAAGCCGATCAACACGAACAGGACTGACGATAGAATTACACCGAGCAAGAACAGCAGGATATCGAAATCGAGACCCTGTCCAAATACGGCCACGATGAGACTTGTAATCGTGGCCAGCACCGTGAGTGAGAGCACTTTCGAAAGGAGATACTCCCGCCGCCCTAGCGGTGAAACAGTTAGCGCATCCAGGACCCCATCACCTTTCTCAAATAGAACGAGGGCGCCGATGAAAAACATGCCAAGGAAAACCGGATCACTGAACACTACCCAGGTGATGGCAAGCGGCCGAACAGCAGCTGGAACCGCCACAACGCCAGCCACATACAGTGCCGTGATGATGGCGTAGATGGAGTACAATCCATAGCGCATCTGTACCTGTATGTCCCATCGAAGCATCGACATGAATCGACGGAATGCCCTTGATGGAAACCAGTTGGCCACTAGTTCTACCGATTTACTCGGGACAATGCGACTCATTGGAGTGCTTCCCCAGTAACTGCAAGAAAAACATCCTCAAGGGTTGCCTCTTCAGTATGGATGGTTTCGATGTCACCTGCGGCGAGCAATTCTTCAAATGCCGTACTCTCACTGAGGGTGTCGAGTTCGAATTCCCGTGATTCGAGCCGATCATCGCGTCGCAATTCGATCCGGACCCGCCGCTTGCCGTGAGCCCGCTTGAGTGCGGTTGGTTCGTCGATCACTGGCAGCTCTCCGTCGATCATGAACGCAACACGATCACACAATTGATCAGCGACCGTCATGTTGTGGGTCGTAATAAATACGGTTTTCCCGGCGGTCTGCAGATCGTGTACGATGTTTTTAATATTGCGTGCATTCACGGGATCGAGTCCGTTGGTTGGCTCATCGAGAAACAGCACGTCGGGGTCGTGCAACAGGGCTCGGGCAACGTTGAGTCGGCCCTTCATCCCTTTCGAGTAGTCACTAACTTTCTCGGTAGCGTCGTCGTCAAGGCCGACGAGTTCAAGGACTGCCATCGGGTCACGGATCTCCCTCTCATAGAGTGCACCAAATAGTTCGAGGTTTTCTTGTCCAGTCAATTTCAGATAGTGGTTTGGTGACTCTGCAGAGATTCCTATCTGCTCGTAGTATGAGCCGGTCTGTTGGGAAACTTCTCCCCCCAACACAGCTGCATGGCCCGTGTAATCATCGAGCAATCCTGTAAGCACTTTCTGCGTTGTGCTCTTGCCGGCTCCACTCGGGCCGAGAAAGCCAAAAATCTCTCCCTCGAAGACGCTGAAGGAAATCTCTTGCACTGCGGGTCCAGCACTCTTTGGATATCTGTAGGTGAGGTCGGCAACGTCGATGACGGTGTTTCGCTCAGAATTGGGCGTTTCCATATTCGGACCATCGCGATCACGTTTCATCTGCCTACTCCGGTCACTGAACGGGGATCGATACCAACGACGCTTTTGCACCCGTTTGCGAGGTTGGTCTTTTCTCTCGGAGCCATATCCATTCTTTGATTCTATAACTAAATATCTTTTTCGGTCATAGAGTTGTAAATGATAACCGATCTAGTTATGTAGTTACAGACGGAGTAGAACATATGCGCGGTTTCAGTGACGAGGAACGTAAACGGATCCGCGAGCAACTCATCCGGACAGGTCGCGAGTTACTGCTTACCTATGGTCCACAGAAAACGACTGTTAAGGATATCACTGACCAGGTCGGAATTGCCAAGCCGACGTTCTATCAATTTTTCGACGCCAAGGCTGATATTTATCTCCTGATTCTCCAGCGAGAATTGGATGAGTTCGTCGAGCGGGTTCGGTCGGAACTGGATGGGATAGAAGACGCTCGTATAGGACTGGAACGATTGTTTCGGTGTTATGCCGAGCTAGCCGACGAGAATCCAATCATCCAGCAGATGGTTATTCAGAACAATCACCAGGAATTTTTCCACAACGTGTCAACAAGCACACTTGAAACGGTCCAGCGGGAAGAAATGGCAAAGCTGGCGGTGCTCATCGAAGATCTGAAGAGTCAGAGTAATGGTCCACTCACGGATATCGACGTGGCCACGGTACTGAGTCTCATGGCAGGAACGATTGGATTGCTTGCCGTTCACAAAGACGACTTCGAGGAATACGAAGCAGAACTCACAGAATACGACGAAGGAATGTATAACCGATTACAGAATGTTCTCATTTCGTCGCTGGCTCGAGGTCTAACAATTGCAGATCCAAGCGACTGAAGGAAATAGACTACCAATACTGTCTGGATCGATCTGGCGATTTTTACACCCATACATACTGGTTTCACTGTGCCTCGATTTCGTGGAAAATTCCCAGAAACGTTCGTCTCGTACTGACTGGGGACAACCCAGCTTGCGCGAGGAGTTTGAGCGGTTCTCGATTCCAGTGACAGCCCAATTGTTGTGCGTGTGCGTCCGCTCGGACGTCCTGAAACCAGGCGACCAATCGATTGTTACTCCGCCCGTGTTCTATCAGAAGGATGCGACCATCTGTTTTCACGACTCGCTGCATCTCACCGAGTGCGGCGATGGGATTTGGGAACGTACACAGTGTCAAGGTCGATACCACGGTGTCGAATTGCTCGTCGGGAAACGCAAGTGCTTCGGCGTCATTGAGCTGGAAATCGACTTCCAATCCTCGTTTCTCTGCTCTCTGTTTGGCGTGAGTCATCATCTCCGGACTCACGTCGACGGCTGTGAGTTCACATTCTGTCGGGTAGTACTGGAAGTTCGCGCCAGTTCCGCATGCAACCTCTAAAACCGCTCCGGATGCTTTCCCCACCTGCCGACGTCTGAGTCGCTTTAGGCCAATAAACTCCTGCACCCGCTCCATGAAGGCGTACTTGCTGGCGGAGTCATCGTATTTCTGCTTGATCTCCCTGGTCGTGTATTCGGTTCCCATACGCGTTCAAACGTTTCTCCGAGAGAAAACTTCAGTGCAAGGTATCTATGAGTGTTTAAATCCCTGATGAGACACAGTGGTAGGCGCACTAGTCTTTTGGAGTCTGCCCCCGAAAGTCAACGCATCCAGACCATGACCGAACCTATAACTGACCACAGTCGATCTGGGCTTCGCGTGATTCTTCTCCTCATTGCAGTCCTCCTGGCTCTGCCCATTTTTCTCATGATTTTCATGCTGCCGATGGGAATGATGGGCTGGGGTGGTGGTCCTGGCTCAGGGATGATACTGCCGCCGCTGTTAGGAATTGGCATGATGGTGGCGCTTTTTATTGTTCTCCTTGGGAGTGGATTTGTCCTGTATCGAGTAGTCACTCGTGGCTCACTCGATAGTACTGATCGTGCGCTTGAGGAGCTCCGTCTCGCGTATGCTCGCGGGGAACTTTCGCAGGAAGAATTCGAACAGCGCCGGAAGGATCTCGAACGGACAGAACACCCCTGACGGTCAATTTTTGGCACCTGTGGACGAATTTTGGCTTCAATTTTCTGGAGATGCTTCAAGGCCACGGCTGGCGCACAGACCAGATCAGCAGTGATCTCCTTGGAGTCTCACGGCAGTGTCCGATAAACGACACAGCCCTGTTCTCGTCTCGCTTTGCCCGAACCTTTACCTTTCGTCAGTACCGATCAGTGCTGATCGTCGTTCCAAGAAGTGTTGACGTTTCGCTTCGTGGCCAGTTCGTTTTGCCAATTCAATTCCTTGTTCACACCATCTGATTGCCTCCCTGTAGGCCCCTTGTTGTTCATATCTACCAATATATTTAAATATTGTGTCCATCTCGTGAGATACAGTCCCATTTTCATCAAGGATCGAAATTGCAGCTTCGAAGTGGTTCTCAGCGGCTGCTTGATCACCACGTTTTTTGGCAATCCTTCCGAGTGTGGCCAATGTACGGGCTTTTCTACTGTAGAGACCGTCGTAACCAAGGTCTTGATATATTTTCAATTCCTTTTCATATGTTTCCGTAGCTCCTTTCAAATCACCACGCTCTTCGGCGATACCTCCAAGAATACCTAATGCATTAGCCTCGCCATGACGGTTACCAACCGCTCGATAGATGGCTAGCATTTTCTCGAAATATCCCATGGCCGCCGCTTGATCTCCACGTCTTCTAGCTATCTCTCCAAGTTCACCGATATTTTTCAGCATTATTTTATCGTCTTCACCAATATCTTGCCAGAGTGAGTGAACTTCCGAGTGGTACCCCGAAGCGGCTGTTCGGTCACCACGTTCGGAAGCAAGATCTCTGAGATTTTTTAGACTTTGCTGTATACCACGCTGATTGCCTATCTCTCGCCTGATCCTGAGTGACTCCTTGAAAAATTTCTCGGCCGTTTCTACGTCGCCACGCTCTTCCGTAACCTCCCCGAGGTTGGTGAGATATTGAGCAATGGAATGGTGATCTTCTCTTTCTCTGGCGATCGTGAGTGCTCGCTGATGGTATCTGGTGGCGGACGCTTGGTCTCCATGCTTGCGGGCGACTTTCCCCAGGTTAGTAAGACAGTGGGCAATCCTGTTTTTATTACCCCTCTCTCGTTCGATGGAGAGTGCTCGTTCGTGGTAGCTGCGGGCAGCTTCGAGGTCAGTATCCGTACTGACGGGGATCTCACTGTCGTTGTATCTTCGTGCTCGCTTATAAGCAATAATTCCGAGATTGGTGAGACACCGAGCGATGCACCGTGGATGACTTTTTTGGCGTTCGATTTCGAGGATTTCTTTATGATATTCGTGAGCGATTTCCGGTTTCCACCGTTTGCAAAAGAGGATATCGAGATCGATCAGGTTTCTACAGTAACTATCCGGCGAATTTACTGACCGTGACAGTGGCGGTTGATTCTCGTAGAACTCGCTGGCGGTCGCCAAATCCCCGCAGATCCAAGCGATTGCCAATTTACTGTCGAGCATTGACAACTGACTCTGCTGAGACGTTTCTAACTCTTTGTTCAATGTCTCGATCAGCTCCTCGATCCTATCGAGTTCTGCCTGTGCGTCAGCAAACGCTTCACGATAAAGATGGCCAAATCCACGTGAGATATGCCACTGTATTCTAGTGGCCCCGGAGCAGGAGTCAGGGAGACGAATGGAGCAGTTTTTCGGTGTTCCGTGTACTGCTCCGAGGTTGGGACATATCGTTCCAATGGCGGCAATTCGGCAGACGAAGTGCCTGGCAACTGTCTCGGAAGCCTTGATTTTAGTGTCAACTATCGGGTGATCCCTACGCGTCCACCGACAGTCATTCTCACGTCGGGGGTTTGTATCGATATATCGAAACAGAGCATCGATACATCGTTCGAATCGATCGATTACGCTCTGTCTGTCTGCAGCCTCAAGCATTCGTTCGAGATAAAGCGCAGACCACAATGGATGAGGGATTTGCAGTCCTCCTCCCGTCGACTCGAGAATTAGTCCATCCAGGAAATCCAACGAACGTTCGATGGCTTGGTGATCGTGGTGACCGTCGGCCAGAGCGTACACGAATGCAGTTTCGACCGGAAGTCTTGCTGCGTTCAGAACGTTGATCATCATCGTTACCGTCTGGAGGCAGCCGTCCTCTCTTGTGCATTGTTCGATGGCAGCGTAGACCTGATCGACATCGACGTGTACCGGCGAGTTGAAATCCGCAAAATTCGTTTCTGGCTCGATCAGTTGGTATGCCACCGGCAGAAATCCGTCAACGTTGCTCTCACAAACTTCTTGATACACCTGCTCACCAGTGAGCTCAAGCTTTGTCCCCGTGAGCTCCTGGTATTTGTCGAGTGCTCGTTGGCACTCCCGCTCGTCGAGTGTAGGCATTTCGACGGTTCCAAACTGGTGGCGTTGTCGCTTCCGTCCTGGGTGATTCATAACGTGTGTATTAGTGTCCCACTCACGTTCAGTGCTGGTAAGAAGGATCACGACGTTTCCCGCCTTATCTGCAGTATCGAGCATCTCAAACACCGTGTTGGCATCTCGCTTTGAGGTGCCCTCAATGACAATCAATAGCTCAGTTCCAACAGAGTGAATGGCTTTGGTGAGCGTGTCTAGCTTCTCGGATAACGGTACGGGCTCATCACGATACAGTACTATACCCCGATCACGTTCGTTGTACCACTGACAAGCAACCTGTTTACAGACGGTGCCCTTTCCAGTACCATCCTCACCGAGCACCACCAGATTCTCACCTGCAGTGAGTCGCGCGAGTATCTCCTCAGCCACGATCCGACGGTCATCGTCGGCGTTCATCGCTTGGCGTTCCCGCAAAAGGGAATATCCTGCGTTAACCTCTGTGAGAGACCCCCCCGTCCGCCAGGCTGTTTCGGGAGGTTCTGGCGTGTGACGTTCGAAGTAGAGTGTATCGAGCTGGTCGAATCCAGCATGCCGCAAGGTGGACATTGCTTGTAGTCTTAATTCTCGTTGAATTACTTTCAGACGTTCACATAACTCATCCACAGCGGTACGCAATCCTGTGCCTGTTTCGGTGTCAAATACTGCTTCTAACTCAGTCCCAAGGACGTCATCGGCGAATGTACAAAGTGTCGTTTGATAGGCTTTAGTTACGGCAGCTTCAACCGTATCCCGCCAGTCCGGCGTAGTGTCGAAATCCGTTACCATCTCTATCGCATCCGCAAATCGAACGATAGCCTCTCGTTCGTTCGCGAATTTTAGCGGTTGAGTATCGAATTTTTCGGCAGTCGCCGACTGATCTATTTCAATATACTCGGCTGCCTCTGTGATGGTATCGGTATGGACTCGGTCGATATCTTCCTTGAGTTCGACTGTGAATTCAGTGGTCAATCCTTCGATCACCGTGGAAAATCGTTCGTCCGTCAGCGATTTTCCAATATTCTCGATATCGGTCCCCCCAGCGTTAGCCAATCCGCTTGCAATGAAATTTATGACGATTGACTCTACCATTTGGATATGGTTACTCATACATTATATATGTGTGTTGCCGGACACTGCCGGAAATTGGTCTCACCGTGTGTATTATACATCTATCTTTCCGGGAATTAGGTCATTAAAAGACTCTCTTCTGGATGCGACTGATTGAAAGCACTCCCGAAACGTTTGGATGGATGTCAAAGTTGTAAATTACTGTGAGGGATAAATCATCCATCTACGGTTGAAATTACTATTCCGGCATCGAAAGATCTCGTAATGAGGCTCTCTGATCAATCGACGAGGAAGTTATCCTGTTCATTCATCAGCCTATGAACAATCCATGTGGAGAGGTCCTGATCGAATGGAGTACGCTACTGTGTGGGTGGTATATCGACAATACCGATTGTCCACAGATCCTCGGTCGATTCTTGTGCCCTGACACCATCAACCGCACAGCGCCAGCCTTTCTCTGGCCCTCGCCACCATGGGTCGAACGTGTGCATCCCATTGTTCGCCCAACCGGAGCCAAATTCATGCAAAACGGGTGACCCTGGCACCTCTGTATCAGCGTACGTGGTCGGAGATAGCTCGGTCACCTCATAACAACGGATGGCGTCGCCGTAGTTTTCGACGCAGTCCTGGAAGTAGAGATACAGTCGACCGTCGATAACGATTGGTCTGCCACCCTGTCGACCCGCGCGTAGTCGATTGGTCACGACAGGATTCTGCTCGTGAGGTGTCCACCCCTCGCGTTCGAGGTCGGTGGAATGATACACCATTACGTTATCGTATCCCCTGTCAGTGAACAGCCACCACCGCCCGTTGTACCGAACGAACGTCGGATCGTGCGCGTAGTACCCGTCTTCGATCGCGTTTCCAATGTGGGTCCATTTAGTGGGGAAATCCTGGGCTTTGTATAGCTCCACTCTCCGTCCGGTCGGTGGGCACATATAGTATTCCCCGTGATATTTCCAGACGAGAGGGAAGGACGTGTGGTATTGCTTTGTGAGGACGACTTGATTGTACGTCCAGTGGAGTCCATCCGGACTGGTAGCGTGTCCGATTGGTGCATCTGGGTTCCGATTTTCGTTGAGGATTTCGAAGAACATGTGCCACGTTCCATCCTCAACGAACAGGAACGGATCAGCAACGTAGTCCACATCACCGTAATCGGTCACATCGCTCGCTCGCAACACAGGTGTCGCAGCCGATGGATGGAAGTTGCTTCCCGTCGGTGGGCTTACAGAGTTCGGTGCGTGTGGGGTTTTCGGAATTGTTTCACCTGAGTGTGGTGAGGTAGTGCTGGTTTTGGCCTCAAGGATCAGGTATCCCACCTGTTCGGTCCCGTGGTACATCTCATCATCTTTACTCCGTTCTTCTTCGACCATCACCTTGACGCTAGATGTCGATAGATTTTGGTGGCGGAGACCGGCAGTATCAGGTCCATTGAACGATTGCATCGCAGCGAGGAGAACGGGGTTTGTGTACGTGTTTTCGAAGGGGAGATGACTCCATTGGTTATTGAGGTTCATTAGGCCGGCTTCGAACGTCATCCCGTTCAGGGTACCAGTACCAGGCTCGATAGCAACGTAGCCGAGAGATTCCGTTCGGTGAGTCGGCCAGCGTCCTTCTTCTTCCTGCAATCTCACTGCAAACCCATCAGTCGTAACGTCAGAGACTCGAGTGACGATTGCGTGATACCCCTGGACGGTTTCAGCCTGACAGAATACTAGTGGTGCTGTATCGAACGTCTGATCGAACGAAACTGACGACCACGTATGGTCAGTTACTGTCCGTCCGACTTCGACAGCGCTACCACCATCAAGATCGTACGTCCCGGGCTCGATTGCTAAACTGCCCACCGTTTCGTCATAATGAACTCCATTTAGATATCGCCACTCCTCGATGCGAGCATCGAACTGATCACTGGAGACGCTTCGCAGTCGGATGTGACATGGATTATTACCGTTATACGATGGTGCCATGGCGATTACGACTGGCGAATCGTACTGATTCTCTAGTTCGTAGGTTTGCCATGGATCGTCAACCGTTATCGGACGCGCTGTGGCCCCACCTGCGCTCGTTGAACCGGTGCGCTGAGTAGTAGTAGAACTTGTTTGTGCTTTCGCTCCACCGACTCCAGCTAGTATTCCTGTGGTTCCGATGGTTTTGAGAATGGAACGTCTTCCGATTGATGAATCAATATGATTATCTTTCATAATTATGAACTGTTATGATTTATTTATACTTCCTGTAGGGAATTGCTCGGAGGATCTCAAAGTCGACCTACTATGTTGGACCAATCCCATACGTAGAAATACTTTTTGAGGAGAATTAACATTAAGCTGTTGGTTATGGCACGGTTGATTACCAATTTAATTCTTATACATTCTAATTGGATATTATTTGAATGTCTGTTTCTCAGATCAAAGAAAACTGTCAGTGTGTCTGAATGATCTTGCGCACTTTCTTCAGACAGCAGTGTTATGGAAGCTTATCGGTTGTTGGTTACGACGATATGGATTGATTCCATCTGTGTAGGCGTCTCCGAACGTAGCGGTGTGGAAACTACTCTCTGCGTGTATTCTTGCTGGGTGAAGGTAACACCCCCTAGTTTTTCGCTCAATTTGGCTACCAGGCACTAATGTCGTCAATAGTTACAATTGGCGGTGGCGAAATAGCTGCTGCGGAGACGAGAGCGACCGATACCCAGATTGTGGATTCTGTTACTGCGTCTACACCAACGGCGCTATTCCTTCCGACGGCAAGCCGTGACGCTGAAGGTTATTGTGATTCTTTTCTGGAATATTACGGTGAGAAATTTCTGGTGCTGATCTGGTCTATGTTGGTGGCGGGGACACGAGATTTATGCTTGATGAGTGGCGGAGAAATGAGGCTGTGCCTCCGTTACGACGGGCTTGGGAAGAGGGGACGCTGCTTACGGGGTTATCAACCGGAGCTCTCTGTTGGGCTGGGTGTGGATCTGGTACTGCCATCACCGTTGGTGGCGTCGACTACGAACCAGTTAACGGAGTAAAATTTATAGACGGACTTCAGCTGCTCGTTCATGCTATACCGGATAGTCGCGCTGCGTTCGGCGAATATCTGGTTCGTTGTGGAGAATCTGGGATTGCTCTAGAGAACAATACAGCACTAGAAATAACGGATGGCCAGTGGCGAATACTCACTGCATCCCCCACTGTTTATGCCCATCAATTGACGTCTGAAAACCGTGGTTACACTATAGACCAACTCCCACAAGACGGCACGTTCCGTCCCCTCCCGGAATTCACTAACTGTACCACATGATTATCTTCTTTAGAGAAGATCCCTGAAATCTGCGAGCACATCGAATTGCTGGATAAAAACAGCGAAACTGCCCATCAGGTCAGAGCAGTGGAATCAGGAAAGGCCGCCTGTCGCGAGGAGGTCGTGACTGGTGATCCACCGTGCATCGTCACTGACAAGAAACGCGACAACATCGGCGATGTCTTCGGGGTGACCTGGCCGATCTAGTGGTGTTTGTTGGACGAGTGTATCGATCGCCGCATCATCGATCACGACGCCATCAGTGTCCGTCAGCCCTGGAGAGATCGAATTGACGCGGATATCTCGATCACCGAGTTCAGCAGCGAGTGCTGACACCAGCTGCTCGCCGGCAGCCTTACTTGCGTTGTATGGCCCTCCCTCGGGTCCACGCATGTTGGTTCCGCTCGTTGAGAAATTAACGATCCGCCCGCCAGTAGTGATGCGATTGGCAGCTTCTCGCAGGATGAAAAACGTCCCCTTGGCATGGACGTCGAACATGCGGTCAAATTCCGCTTCGGTGAACTCTGCGAGTGGCTTGTAGATGGTTGGGGGCGCAGCAGCGTTAACGACGATATCGACTGATCCGAATTCGCGTTCAGCTGCCTCAAACAACCGCTTGACATCGCCTTCCTTGCGTATATCTCCCTGTACGATGATGGCATCACCGTCGATAGTTTCGATAGAGTTGCGGACGGCCATCGCTGCCTCCTCGTTGGAGTGGTAGTTGATGATGACTGTAGCACCGTCAGCGGCGAGCCGTTCGGCAGTCGCACGACCGATCCCCCGTGAGGCTCCGGTGATGATGGCTACGTCTCCATCAAGATGGTCTGGGCTCGTTGATTGTGAGCTATTATTCACGTTCGGTTGGTTTTCGTTGCTTTCGGTCATATGGTATCCAGTAAAACGGGGTTTTGATTTTGCATCGATTCAACGATTGGCCTGTCAGGGCATATTGCGGGGCAATCCTGTGCCCACCGGAGAGGTGTTTTACTCACACAGAACAGTCTGGGACACCGGATAATATATCATCGTTCGGCTCTCACCGAATTTATTTGGCAGTACAAATAGCCAGTGCTGTTTGTGAAGGTTCCGTGCTCGTCCGCCGCATCGAATGGGAAATAACCGATATCTACCTTAATCCAGTGTATACAGCTGGCTTTCTCGAGATATCGATCGCGATCGGCCATCGTAACCACGGCGTCATATAGATCGACTGGGTCTGGCAGCAATCGGTGCCGTGTCAATTGCACCCTTGAGGACGCTACGCATCTATTTGGACCGAAGACTGCAGAAACGGATCTCGACCGAAATTGTTGATATTTCTCAATCTATTCTACTGGGTGAAATAGCATTTAAAAATGCAGGGTCTCAGACTCACGTACCATCCTCGTTTCCTTCTGTCTGAGAATGTGTCGGGTTGTGTGTGCCTGGCCCAACTCTTGACCGCTGCCAGGCTATCCAGCCGATTCCGATCTGCCACGCACTGGCGAGCAATGTTGCTGGGAAGACCATCCAAAACTGAACGCTGGGCATCTGGACAAAAACCAAGAGACCGATGGTTCCCCAACCTGCTCCACCGACGATACCCATCCAGCAGAGCCACCGTGGATACTCCCGGGACGCGAGTGTAGCACCTGCCAACGTTCCGATGGCCAGCCCGTACAACGTCTGAAAAGTGAACGATGTCCCGCCCATGATCGTGAGCACGAGATCTGCCTGTGCAACGGCTGTTTCTTGTGTCACCGGATCGGTGGCTGCCTCCCAGTTTTCGACCAGCGCAGAGAGTACGAAGCCATCGATCGCGAAATCGACACCATGTACGGCAGAAGCGACGATCACAAAGACCGATCCAAGCTTTCCAACTGCAGCAGCCACGGGATCGGCAATCGTCTGCATTATCAGTACCAGGCCGCCGGCTCCGACCAGTATCGCAATGATTGTGAGAATGTGAATCGGTCTCCAAAATACAGGATTGATATGCTCCATCGCTGCTTGGCCGGTTCCGGGCAGGTCTCCGTGGACGATATTTAATACCAGCACTGCAAGAGTGCTACTCAGAACCAATCCGCCGCCGATAGACAGATGAGCGTTTCGGTGCGGCGATGATTCGGTGGGATCTGTGTCTGCGGTCTGGTTCATACAATTCCGTTGTGTCCTTCAAAGAGCGATAGTATAGCTGTTGGCCGGAACAGGTTGAATCGGCTCTGAGAAAAAGTGACATCATCGCAATACTCCAATTTGAGCGTGACGGTCCAGGTGCTGATTGCACCCCCTCGATCGATGGCTTGCGATGTTCACTGCTGGAGTTCGTGGGCTTGTGGGTTTCAGTGAGCCATCGTGAGTGTGAGCGGCTATCGATTCCGTGAATCATATACGCCAGGGATTGACATTACAATGAAATACTCTGGGTGGAATCCGTTATACGGACCCTAGCACTGCTCGGATTCCCATGCAGGGGTATTTATTTGCATGAATATGTTTACCCATACTATCGGATCATTTTCTCTCATACGATGATATATGCCAACTACGGCACCAGTGGTCGAATCGGAACGGTCGAAGCACGTGCGTAGAACGCAACTAATCAGGTCTAGCGGCCTTGCTGTCTTCGCAGCGATTGTGGTGAACATCCTCGTTCTCGAACTCGCGCTTGCGGTGGTTGCGATTCCCAGCGCGTTCGAGCCCGTGCCGCTCGGCTGGGGACCGGTCGCAGCAAGTTCTGCTGTCGGTGCGGTTGGAGCGACGGTCGCATACGGCGTCATCGCACGTTACGCCGAGCATCCAAACCGAATGTTCACAATCGTCGGCGTGATCGTGTGGGTTCTCTCGTACGCGAACCTGCTCACTCCCGCGCTCAACGGCGCTCCTGTGGTCGTCTACGCAATTTTAGGGCTGATGCACGTGACATCGGCACTCACCATCATCTGGCTGTTGCGACAACCACCGACCCGCCCGGACGATACCGTGGAGGATCCCCAATGAGCAGTGCGATGGCCGACACGACGCTGCTGGTCGGCACCGACCAGGGCGTCTATCGTACACCCATCGACGATGTTGCCGATTCACGTCGAGTGCTTGCGAGCGATACCGTCCTTCGCGTTCGCCGGTTTGACGACGTGGTGTTTGCAACAACGCGCTCCGGGCTGTTCCGTTCGCGTGACAATGGTGAGACCTGGACCGACCTGAACGTTCCCCGGTGCGAGGTCTATTCAGTAGCTCTGAGTCCTGATGGCGAATGTCTGTACGCTGGAACGCATCCGGCACATCTGTACGTCTCTGCGGACGGTGGGTGCTCATGGCGTGAGCTATCGGGCTTTCAGGATGTGCCATCGCGTGGGATGTGGCACACGCCTCGCCACCGTAACGAGGCCCATGTCAGAAGTATCAGTGTCCATCCCGAGGTTCCTGATCGTGTGGTTGCAGGGGTTGAGGTCGGTGGTGTTCTCGTGAGTGATGACCGTGGCAAGTCCTTCGAAGAGCGTCGAGCAACACTCCAGACCGAACGAACGGACGACCTTCAGTACGACGTCCACCACGTCCTTGCACTGAGTGGCGACGAATTTCTCATCTCGTGTGGTGGCGGGCTCTTCCGGATACGGAATGCTGGTGGCTCTTGGACGCGCCTTGACGACCACAATCACCCGTATTTCAGAGAGTCGTTCAGTCATGGCGGACGGCTGTACGCGGCGGCGACCCGGGGTCCGTGGAACAGTACGATGGATGCGATGCTGTTTGAGGCGACTGACGATGGCGATCCGCTTGAAGCCGTATCGTATCCTGGCGCTGGTGACGAGTTCGTGCTCTCGTGGGCAGCGTCCGATAGCGCCGACGGAGACGTGTTCGCAGGAACGCACACTGGTTCAGTGCTCCGACGAGTTAACGATGAGTGGAAGTCCGTTGGAAACGTCCCAGGGAGATGTCAATCGCTAGCTCTCGTCTAAGAAGTGTGATACATAATCGGATTACCCTCCCCACGTAGCGAACTCTTTGACGAACATGACTCCTTTTTGTAGATAGACTGGATAGATGATATTATCAACCTGCTGAAAGAGATGCCATAAATACGGGGAGATCGGTCCAGAACCGGATGATTTCCCTGTTCTATGACACTATGTAAGTCATTCTATTGGAACAGTATGCCGTCTGTTGGGTTGTTCTGTGCCAGATCGTGATTTAGTTACTCTTTTGGGAATGGCCCTATAAAAGACTGTAGAGTGGTTAACTTAGCTTTTCGATTAGCTCCCCGTGATGGTGTGAGCAACCCGCACCCCCTGGCGCTCTCAATGCGTTCGAACACGATGTCTATCGGATCTTCTGATGATCTCTCTCAATCGTGCCGAACTCGCACCGATTCCGGAGCATCATCGCCGATTCCGTTGGCTAACATGGTGACAGTTTTTATTCGAGGCCACAACTCGTGGGGACGAATCCACTTGATTGGCCAAGAACTCTTACACTCTGACCGCGTCTCTCCTTTCAGCGCTCTTGATGGCGGTAAAAACAATAGCCATCGCCTGAAGGGTAGCGGACGTGCGTTTTCATCGGTTCATCACCCGCACACCAGTCGACGAACTGTTCGATAAGTCAAATGTTTGCTCTCCAGCCATATCCACCAGCAGATCGATGTGATGAACTACACCATCTACGAGCAGTGGATATTCCTTGAGATCGTACAACCGCTCACCGACCCAGCTTCCGTGAACGGGCGTTCGTCAGGCACCTTCGTCGACATCTACGGTCGCGACGAGGTCGACGGTTCCCTCCGTGACGTTCGGGGAAGAAACTCACGACACCAGGTTTCGCCCTGGTTTCCAGTTCCGTTCTGTATCAGACGACAGGTCATGCTGTATCCCGTCATCTTGAATGTATTGTGAGGGTGATGGTTACGCATCACTCGCTGTGAATAGACAGCTTACACTGCTCACTCGAGTTGGACAGTGTGCATACGGATTTTTCCACCATGAACTACAATGTACAACTCTTGGTTGTTCCCATTTGCTCTGTTCAGTGCCACCATGATGTCTTCATAGGTATATATGTCCCCAGTCGGAGAAATGCTGGTCCGACCCAGCATTCGACCCGATGGCGACCCCATGCGGAGCTCGATCGTCGATGTGTCCCCTTTTGCTTTCGCAATCGAAACGATAGCTTCACTCGAGTGCCTTCGCAAGTCCACGTCAGCAAACGAAATCCACGATCCATCAGCCATACCGACGACCGTCCCTTCGGTGCGAGAGTGGTCGAGAAGCTCGATCGTTGACCACGACCAATCATCGGCGTCGACAGCCCGTGTCTCTTTGGAGAGATCGCGTTTTGGAATCCGCTCGCCGTCAACCCGTACCGCGTTCCGTTTCCGAATATCGTCTGAAGCAGAGCCGACGAATATCGAATGGGTTGTTCGCTCGACGACTGCTTTCCGTTGGGTTATGTCCCAGAATCCAAACGCTTCGTGATCAATGCGAAATGATACCGTTTCGCGCTCACCGGGATCGAGATGTATCCGTTCGAATCCTCGAAGAATTCTGTGGGGCTGTTTGGTCCGTGAACGGTGCTGTTTCGTGTAACACTGGACCACTTCATCAGCAGCCATGGATCCGGTATTGGTCACTCGAACGCTGATAGACACGGTATCACCAGCTTTGAGCGTCCCGCGTGGTGAAACACGAAGGTCACTATATTCGAAGGTCCCGTAGGAGAGTCCGTGCCCGAACGCGTATCGGGGATTCTTCTGATCATACCGGTATGTCATTTCTGTTTCGGCGATATTATACTCGCGGATATCTGGGAGCTGGTTGACCGAACGCGGCCAGGTCTGAGTCAACCGGCCCCCCGGGGAGACGGTACCATCCAGTATGTCAGCCAGCGCTCGGCCAGTCTCTTGGCCGGCGTGACTACTCCACAGGATGGATGGAATTTGATCTTCTGCTCCATCGACGTGAACGGGATAGCTACTTTCGAGAACGAGAACGGTTCGAGGTTGGGACGCAACTACACTCTCAACTAGATTCCGCTGAGCAGGTGCAATAGTGAGTGTTTCTCGGTCCTGGGTTTCCCGGCCCCCCATCAACGGGTGTGTCCCGACGAATATGACTGCGACGTCGGCCTCAGTTGCCGTTTCGACAGCTTCCTCGATACCATCAGTTCGTATTTCAACGTCGAATCGCGCTGCATCAGCTTTCTCGTTTGCTGTAACGCGAAGCGTTCGATCCTCAATCGCAACGTAACGATCACTACCTGGGTGATGGAGTACCGTCGAGTTGTCTCCAAGCTCGACGAATTCGAAGGCTTCCTGAACGACTTCCCACCCAGACGGTCGTTCGGCGGAGTTTACGAGCTGCTCGTCTTCTACAGTCACATACCGACCGTTTGCTGTTGCCCTGAGCGTCCATGTACTGTCTGTCCACTGGACCGACTCAAACAGCTGTACGCTCGGAGCGTCGGTACTGTTCAGTCCCAGGGTACCACCAGTGCCAACGGTCCCAGTCACGTAGTCCCCAGAAGACTGGTCTCGAAGTACGATCCGATTGGCTCCGATTGCAGACTCGATCTGATCGGTGCCCAACTGATCCCGGATACCCTCTTTGGGAGTGATACGATACGGTGGAGTCCCACTGTACCAGTCCTCGAACACCCGGTCCGAAAGCGGCCCGAGAACGGCGACAGTTTCGTCTTCGGACAACGGAAGAAGGGGATCGTCGGAATCGTTTTTGAGGAGAACTATTTGTTCTCGTGCCGCTTTACGGGCCAGCTCTCGGTGTTCAGGACGGCCGATAACGTCCGCAGTGATGTCTGAATAGGGGTCTTTTGAGGCGGGGAGAAACTCTCCCAGCATCGATCGTATGGTGAGGATGTGTTCGACCGCCACGTCGAGGTCCTCCTCATGCAAGAGCCCGCTATCCAACGCCTTACGTATCGTGTCGATTGTTGGCGAGCTATCCGCTCCATACTCAGTGAAACTGTCAAGGCCCGCCCGTAGCGCGGACGCCCTGGCGTTTTTTTCTGAATCGAAGTACTCCTGCTCGCCAGTTAGATTAACGGGTGCCCACGCATCACTAACGTTCAGTATTGACTGTTCTTCGGGTGCCCATTCACGGACCCGATTGAGAAGTGGCGACACTGTCATCGGTCGTCCGTTGACGAGGTTGTACGACGCCATCACGCCGACAGCATGGCCAGATTCGATGGTTGGTCGGAAAAATTGGAGGTAGTAGTCGTGTAGCAGTTTGGGTGGGAGTTCAGCGTTCGTCGTCGTTCTATTGACTTCATTGTTATACCCGAGAAAATGTTTGAGAACGGGTGCGGTTTTGAATATTTCCGGATCGTTCCCTGTGAGTCCGTCAGTATAGGCTGTTGCGATCTCGCTGCTCAACAGTGGATCCTCGGAGTATCCCTCTTCGTTTCGTCCCCAACGAGGATCACGGAGTGGATCGACCGTCGGTGACCACACGTTGAGCCCGACTGTGCCGTCGCTTGCGTCGTGTTTTCCACGAACCTCATCACCAACAGCATCGCCAATCTGCTTGATCAACGACGGATTCCACGTGCTACCGAGTCCGATGGCTTGCGGAAAGACGGTTGCTTCACCCAACCAGGCAACCCCGTGAAGTGCTTCTGTTCCGGTCCGGAATGATTCGAGATCGGCGTGTGGAATCGACGGTTGATACTGGTGGAGTAGCGATACTTTTTCAGCAACGTCGAGTTGTTCAAGCACGTCCGAGATGTGACTGTCGAACGAATCCTTGTTCTCTGTTTCATGTTCGTCACTCGTGTTCCCTTCGACGGTTGCAGAGCCCCCGACCAGCGAAATACCCATCCCCATTCCAATACTCCGAAGCAGTTCTCGTCGAAGCTGGCTAATTGAATCTCCCGACATCATGTATAGACTATCCTAATAGTATTAAAAAACTACCTATTAGTGTATGAATTTTTAGGGTGGTCTGAGTATATCATTTTTCAGTTCGAGTAAGCTTGCGTGCTTCTACCGGACAGTGATCCGTTGTCACTGCGATCGGTGGGCGGCGTATTGGAGCAAATTCCTCAGTCCTGGCTACGATGGTATCAGCCGCTTTTTCCTTATCCTGCGGTGGTCCAGAAGGAGCACTTCGATTTCGCAAGACTGGACATTACATGCTAGTTATTTCCAACTGCATATCATCTATTGACCACGATGGAAGGGTTCTCCCTTGAGTTCCCTTCCACAGGAAATCATGAGAACAAACAGAAATTCGACGGAACATCACATGTCCAGCCCACGAGTATCAACCTCCCGTCGAGAGTTTCTAGAATTGAGTGGAGTAGCCACGCTCGGGGCACTGAGTGTCCCTACCGTCAATGCACGATCGGAATCTGCTCTCACACCTGGACAGATCCGTGATCTCCCCGCGTATCTCGAAGCCCCTGGAGTATTCCAGGAGCACCGCGAACCAACGCACACACCGACAACGGTTCCGTATGAGTCACCAGCACAAGCGATCGAATCGGACGTACCGTTTACTGAACTCGAAGAGCGGTTCGACGGGTCGCCGTATTTCAAACGCCTGGATGGGAAGTGGCGCTTTCGATTTTTTGAGCGACCATCAGAACTTCCCGAAACACTGGATGAGATCGATGCCTGGGAGGAAATTGTGGTTCCCCGCCCGTGGCAGACGGAAGGATACGATAAGCGCGTCTATACGAACTGGCAACCGACGTGGACAGGGTACGATCCCGATCTAGAGTGGGAGCTCGTTCCGGACGAACGGGGGAGGGTTACTGTTCCAGGCGTCGGCTCCGATGGACCCAACCCAGTCGGCGTGTACCGTCGAACGATAGATATTCCTTCCAGCTGGAACGATCGAGAGGTGTTTCTCCATTTTGAAGGTGTCAAGCAGGCCTATTTCGTCTGGATAGACGGTGAGTACGTTGGATTCCAGCAAGGATCTATGACCCCCGGTGAGTTCGACAGTACCGAATTCCTCCGTGCTGGAGAGAGCCACGAACTAACCGTCCAGGTGTATCGCTGGAGCGACGGCGAGGCATTGGAGTGTATTGATATGCATAAGTTCGCCGGCATTTACCGGAGCGTCTACCTGTTTTCGACGCCTCCGGTACACATCCGCGATTTTTCCGTTCGGACTGAACTCGATGACGCATACGAGGATGCTCACCTCCAAATCGACGCCGAACTTGCCGATTATTCAGGAACTGGCAGTGGCGACTGCTCAGTCCGTGCGACGCTGTACGAATCGGATGGCCGAACGGAAGTTGTGACCATCAAACAGTCGGTATCAATTGACAATGGCGGCGGTGTCACAACACTCGAAGCGGCGGTAAACGATCCTGCAAAATGGTCCTCGGAGCAGCCGTATCTGTACACTCTGGTATTGGAACTGCTTCCGAATGGTGATGATGACAGTGCCAGTGAAGTTTTGCTTGAGAAGGTCGGGTTCCGGTCGTACGAAGCCGAACGTGGGCCGGGCGGTCACATTACGGTGAACGGTGAACCAGTCACTGTTCGAGGTGTCAATCGCCACGAAACTGATCCCGATACGGGACGGACGGTGCCAATAGAGACGATGCGGATGGATTGCAAACTGCTAAAGCGGTTTAATCTCAATGCCATCCGAACTTCACACTACCCGAATGATCCGTCGTTCTACCGTCTGGCTGATGAGTATGGGATTTATATTCAGGACGAGGTCAACTGTGAGACACACTGGTGGGAAGGAATCTTGGCAGAGACATCGGCGTATCACGATCAGTGTCTCGAGCGCTTCCGACGAATGATACTCCGTGATCGGAATCACCCGTCAGTGTTTTCGTGGTCGACGGGTAACGAGGCCGGAACCAGTGCTGAACACCTTAATATGGCTGCACTGGCGCTCGGTGATACACAGACCATTCCTGAAGATACCAGCCATACGACACGATTGTCGGGCGAAGCCATCGAATCATTTGAGCCTGGGGCCATCGACTCCCACTCGGCCGATCGGATCATGTACCACCAGCCCAACCACGGCGGATGGGATGTCGAGTACAGTGATATGCTTGGTCCGCGCTATATTGACACCGAGACGCTTCTCGCCCTAGGGAGGGGTGGGGATGTCAGCGATAGCCCCCGGTTTGGAGATCGATCGAGCGGGGATGGATCACCCGGTAATGGCAATCGATCGGTCGTCATGGGTGAGTACAACCACGCGATGGGCAACAGTCTTGGATTGATCGACGAGATGTGGAATGACTACATTCAGCCACCAGTCCGTCGCGTACGTGATCGGACGAACGCCAACGACGGCGTACTCGTTGGCTCTCCGACGGTTGTTTCGTTGGGGGATGGTGGTGCACTCGCACTCGACGGGGGCACCGACTACATCGATGTACAGTCTGAGGAGTTGCTTCCCGATCAGGAGTTCACCATCGAGATTACGGTCGGCGATTTCGATACCACCACGCCTGCGTCGATCTTCACGAGCGATTGGTGTACGCTCGATATTATTGCTGAAGAACGCATCGAATTCACCGTTGGCGGGGTATCGGTTGTCGGAACGCTGCCAGACACCCCTGAAACGAACACGTACGCGCTGGCGGCCGTCTGCTCGGACGATCGTCTCACGCTCTATGTAAACGGAAAGCGGGTCGCGAGCACTGAGAATAATCGTTCGATCGAAGCGACTAACAGCGCCGTCTCCATTGGGCACGACGATCGTGGCCGCTATTTCGCGGCGACCATAGCGTCGGTTGCCGTTCACACGACGGCGCTGTCACCCGAAACGATCGGACGGAACGAACCGAGCGATGATACCGTTTTGTGGTACGATTTTGACGATCTGCTCAGGGACAAGAGTCTCCAGGGGGGGTTCATCTGGGACTGGGTGAACCAGGATCTGAACGACGAGACTGCAGACGGCGAGCCATTCCAGTTCTACCATCGCGATGGACCGGCCGGAGCATTTTGTTTAAACGGGATGCTCTGGTCGGATCGTCGACCACAACCCGAGTTGAAACAACTCAAACAATGTCACCAACCGGTAAAAGCGACACCAAGGGATCTCACAAACGGGGAGCTCTATGTTACCAATCATCACCAGTTCACGAGTTTGGATGAGTTCGACATTACGTGGTCGGTCTTGAGGGCTGCAGAGAGGATACAGGAAGGAACGCTCGATCTCGAAACACCGCCGAGCACGACGGAGATCATATCAATCGAGGATTTCAGACCACCAGCACGCCAAGATTCAGGAACGGAGTACTGGCTAGAACTTTCGATATCAGGAAACAGAGAATGGAGTGATGGAAATCACGAGATTGCTTTCGAGCAGTTTGCACTCTCAGTTGAGCCCTCCGGCTCTGGACGCCACCAATCATCGCCTCCTTCCCACGCTGAGTCCCCACCGTTCGCTCCTGGTCCTTCGCCTTCGATTGAGTCGACCAACGCGGGATTCATGGTCTCTGGGAACGGATTCGAATACGCGTTCGAGGAGTCGCTCGGTACGTTCGCGACGATGGAAATGGAGGGAACGGAACTCGTAACGCGCGGTCCCGTGTTTAATTTCTGGCGCGCTCCAATCATGAACGAGCAACAGGCCTGGGGTTCACATCCTGCGTCAAACTGGTACGAACTCGGACTAAATGACATCCAATATGAGGTTGAGCACGTTGCAGTGTCAGATTCAAAGCGCAGTGTCACCGTCGAAGTTCGCGGTCGTGCCCTCGGAGCGACGGTGGAGGGACCACCAGCGGGCTACGAAACGACGTACTCCTACCGCGTATTGCCAACTGGTGAGGTACGCACAACAGTACGTGCAGATCCTACGGATAGACTCGTTGAGGAGGCTGGCGACTGGCTACCGAAAGTTGGACTGCAACTAGAAATACCATGGTCGCTCGACAGATTCGAATGGTATGGCCGCGGCCCTGCTGAAACCTATCCCGACCGGAAGACCGGGGTGCGGATCGGTCAGTACTCAGGGAGTGTTGACGAACAGTACGTCCCGTATCTTCCACCGCAGGACAACGGAAACAAGGCCGACACGCGATGGGCTGCGCTTACCGATGGAAACGTTGGCATCGCCGCGTTTGCCCAGAAGACAATGAACGTCAGTCTCGAGCAGTACAGTAATCTCGATGCTGCCAACTATCAGTATGAACTCGAAACGCGTGATTCGATAGGATTCAACCTCGACCACGCAGTGACTGGAGTTGGAGGTACTCCTGTTATGCCACGTGAAAAATATCAAGTACAACCCGAACCGACTGAATTCACCATGACGCTGTGTCCGTTCTCGGGGCGTGACAACGGGATGGCAGCACCGTTCCCCCGTTCGATAGAATAATGTAACCGCTCGAAAGGACGCGTCTCTCCCTGAGTAGGCTCTCACTCGGGATCAATCCTCGATGCCTTCTGCTTTTTACGCTACACCATTACTCTTCTATTGCGTGTAATGCTAGGACACAGATCACCAATGGTGTCGTCAAACTTGGTCTCCAGAAGATAGAATGGTATTGGAGCGGTATAGAGGTCCAGAACCGAAGCGTGTGATTCGTTGTGGACGTTCGTGCGAGAATGTGCTGTTTGATCGGGCGATATCGGTGAGGTTGCCCAGACTGAAATTGATCTTCCCTCCACTACCAGTTCATCAGAAAACCACCACCCGACGGCGTTGACATCGTCGGAAGGGGATGGGAACAACCATCCCATTTACTGCGTTCGTAGCAACCAGTAGACTGAAGGAGAGAAGTTCGCTCGACGAATCTTTAGAAGAGGTTTTCATGATCATGAATTCACGCGTCAAAGACAGCGCGAGTGTGTTCTGCGAGTCCTCTTGGCCACAAATCGATTCAGCGACATGCCGTCTCTAAGCCTTCCACTTGGCTTTCTCGAGTTCATGTGGAGGCTTACCAATAAAAACCAGGGGGCCACCGAGCATGGCTGATAGGAGTGACAACTCCGTTCGAGCCCGTCAGAACTGTCACAGCAAGCGTGGGTACTGCGGTACACCGTCTCCCTCAGCGACCGCTCAGTGCGAGATCTACCATATCGTTCCAGAATGTCTTCGAAAGCAACACCGGTCTCACTGAACGCGGAAAACTGCTCTGGAAGTGGGTCCAAAAGGACAGAAGAACGTGATATTTGATTTGTGTCCGTGTAGAACTCACCGCCTGATTTATACCTGATAGAGCTGCCATCGCTGGTTGTCGCCGCCGTTGTCTGTCCACTGGATGACGTTAGCACCGTCGGCACTCGAACCCCCTTCCACATCCAGCAATTTTCCGGAGTTGACGCTCTCGATGCGGTAGCTGCTGCCCTCTTGTTCGATGTGGAAGCGCTGATTGTCGTCGCCGTTGTCGGTCCACTGGATGATATTGGCACCGTCGGTGATCGAACCCCCTTCCACGTCTAGTATCTTTCCGGAATTGACATTCTCGATGGCGTAGACGCCGCTACTCGTCTCTGCAACCATCCAGTACTGGCGGTCGGCGTCGACGTCACTGTTCTGGACGACGCGTGCCCCGTCACTGGTTGCCCCGCTTGAAACGTCCAAGGACATCCCGCTGTGGACCGGCTTGATGCGGTAAGTGCCGTCCTCGATGGTTCCTGAACCATCACCGCTGCCGATCGTGGTTCCCGAGTAGGGAAGGTCACGTTTGCTGAGTTCGAGCGGGTCCTCACTGGAACCATCGAACGGCCGCAACGCGTAGACGAACTCGACCTGTTCCGGGAAAACCCGATACGGATCTCTGACATTGACTGGCGTCCCACCGACGCCCGTTACGTCATAGTCAACGTTGAATACGATGCCGTCGGCAAAGTTGAGTTGGTGGTCGTAGTCAACGGTGGCCATCGAGGTGAACGTCTGAACGCTGGCGTTCATCGTGTCCGTTTCCGGAAGATCCTGGGCCAGCAGTCCGATTCCGCTGTCGTTTGTCACCGCGGCGTATCGGGTGTCACATTTGTTGCCATAATCGCACGGGGGTAGGTACGCTACGTACTGGTCCGACACGTCGCCTCTGTACCGACCGATCCGCTGGCCCCACTTTTTGTCCGGATACGTTTCGCGTGGGCCACGCCCGAACCACTCGAAGTTGCCGAACTGATCCTGTAGGCGCATCCAGAGACCGTATTTTGGCAGGAAGTGAACCGCGTTCTGCATGTCTGCGTTGGGTGTGATCTGCACCCGTATGACGATATCGCCGCTGCCAAGCACGTGATACAGGTAATCGGTGTCGAATGCCGCATTGTTGTCTGACGACGAGTTGGTCGCCGAGAGTTCGATTCGCACGGCCGACCCGTCGGGCTGTGAGACGTTCGAACTACCGACGGTCTGCACCTGCGTGTCGAGTCCTGCCGCGTACCAGTCGTCTGCTTCGGCGTCGCCCCAGTTCGAGCGCTCGTTGAGGATAGGTTCGCGCCACGCGTTCATCTCCGGTCCACGGGTAAGAAACTCCACGCCGTAGCGCTGGAGAGAGGTGAACCGCCCCACGCTTGTGTCGAACACGTAGGTAAAGTCAGATCCCGCAATTGTCACTGCCGATTCACTCGTCGAGTACGAGACGCCATCCATGTTCGTGAGGGGCATCTCCGGATCGTTCGGGACATTCCACGGCACTTTGAACTGGTCGTGCGCGATCTCGTGGTCGGCAGGTGCCCACGACTCTTCGGAGGAGAGCGTGACACTCAGATTCAGGAAGTACTCCGAGCCGGCCTGTAACGCCGGCTGCGCGTAACCGACGCTCACCGTCTGGGTATCGCCCGGTGCGGTGTTCAAACTGAGCGTCCCGCTCTGGAGCACTGTGTCGTCTTCCGTGAGCTCCCAGCTCACGTCAAACGCCGAGAGGTTTGTGAAGTCATAGCGGTTCGTCACGTCAACGTCCCCGTTGGCCAGATCGGCCGGCTCGAAGCCGACCTGCTGGTGTGCCTTCTTGACCTGTTCGAACTCCGGCATCGTCGAGCGATCGCTATATACGCACCCGTTGAGCGAAAACCACTGGTCGGGTGAGTCCGGATCCCAGAACCGGTACCGCTCTCGGAGAGAAAAATCTAGCCAGAGACGCGTCGCGTCCTCCGGCGATGAGAAGGAGGCCACCTCACCTGCCGACAGTGGCCGATCGAACAGGCGTGCCGAATCGATGGTTATCCCCGAGTACCGGCCCGCTTCCTCCGTGTTGTGCCCAATGCCGACCGCGAAGTGGTTGCTATGGAGCGACCCTGAGAACGAAGTACTCGCAAGCTCAACACCGTCGGCGTACAGCCGGAGTGTTGATCCGTCGTAAACGCCGGTGACAGTGTGCCAGGTACCGTCCCAGCCACTCGGCGGCGCGGCTGTGGCGGTCTGCCAGCTGGAGCCATCGTAGACGAAAAATTGGAGGTCTCCACTGTTCATCTTGAGGCCGTATTGGGTGTCTCCCTTGACCAAGAACGGCTGATGGCCTGAGAGACTCGTGTCTCCCCAGACCACGACCTCGACTGTTAGCTCGTCCCTGATATCCAGCGAATCGCCGTTGGCGACCTCGACCCAGTCGCCGGACCCATTGAGGTCGAGTGCCGACCCGCTCTGGCCACTGACCGCTGAAGGAGTCCCGTGGATTGTGCTGTGGTTGCCCGTGATCGACTGATCCTCGATGGCACCGGTCCGATGAGGTTCGGACAGAAATCCGTCGCCACCAGGGTCCCGTATCAGGTGATTGGACTGGTTGACCCAGTCCCAGATGTATCCACCCTGAAGCGTGTCGTAGCTGTTGATCACATCGTAGTGGTCCTGTAGCAAGCCACCGCTGTTGCCCATCGCGTGGGCGTACTCGCCCATCACGCACGGGCGTGGGTCGTCATCACTGGTGGCGCGCCATTCGGTATCCGATGGGGAAAGGTACCGCGGTCCAACGATATCGGCGTAGGGGGCTGTTCCACCGTTGTTGGCCTGGTGGTAGAGCATGCGTGACCCGTCGATGGAGTTGGCGACGTCACGCATCGTGTAATGGGCGTCGCCGAGTCCGGCCTCGTTTCCGGTCGACCAGATGTTGATCGAAGCGAAGTTCTTGTGACCGTCGACCATCCGTCGGAAGCGGTCGACGAACTGTTCCTCGTAGCTGTCGTCGCTCGAGAGGTGAGTGTTGGCGTGGGCCTCGGCGTTGACCTCGTCCTGGACGTAGAGGCCGTACTCGTCACAGAGACGGTAGAAGTCCGCGTGGTTGGGATAGTGCGAGAGGCGGACAGCGTTGTGATTGGACTGCTTCATCAGCTGTACGTCCTTGAGCATCGTCTCCCTCGAGACGTGCCGTCCGTGCAACGGGCTGTGAGCGTGCTTGTTGACGCCGGTGAGCGTTACTGATTCGCCGTTGACCGCGAAGACATCCCCGCTCCCGTCGTCGCCGGGTAGAATCTCGTAGACGCGAAAGCCGATCTTCTCGAGGAGCGCTTCGCTCGCCGACGACTGGCCGTTCGGAACGACTTCGAGTCCGAGGGTGTAGAGCGTCGGCTTTTCTGCGTTCCACGTTTCGACGTTCGCAACGGAGAATGTGAAGGATGTCTCGCCCTGGGCACCACCATCGACAGTAACGCTATCACTGCTGGTGTCGATTTCGGTGCCATCAGGTTCGTACAGGTGGGCGTGTACGGTGGCGCTCTGTTGACTCTCGTCGACATTCGGTAGCCACGCCGTCACCGAGAGTGTCCCGTCGGTGTAGGTCGAATCCAGATCAGGGACGGCCTCGAAATCGCGGATACACAGATCGGGCTTGGAGTAGAGGTGGACGTCGCGGAAGATGCCCGCGTAGCGAAACATGTCCTGTTCCTCGATATAGGTGCCGTCGGTCCAACGGATTACCTGGATAGTAATCGTGTTCGTGGTGCCCTCAGTGACATGTTCGGAGAGGTTGAACTCGCCAGGCGTCATTGACCCCTGTCTGTAACCGACGTACTGGTCGTTCACCCAGACGAAGTAGCCCGCTTTCGCCGCGCCGACGCGGAGATAGGTCTGGCGTCCCGAGTTCCAGCCGTTTGGGACGGTGAATTCGCGTTT
The DNA here is from genome assembly GCA_027563145.1 of Halocatena halophila. Taxonomy (GTDB): domain Archaea; phylum Halobacteriota; class Halobacteria; order Halobacteriales; family Haloarculaceae; genus Halocatena; species Halocatena halophila. The sequence goes on from CP071307.1 coordinate 834,791, forward strand.
GTACGTACCGACGCTGTTGTTGGCACTCGGAACGTTCGGTGGGTCGTTCGGACTGAATCCCACGTGGACGTTGAAGTAATCGAGGTCGCCGTGGCCGTCGGTCTGCCAGGTGTGTGGGACCTGCACGGATTCCCAGTTTTCATAGTTCGAGGTGTCAGTCGCCGCATCGCCGAGGCTGTTTCCGAAGTGGAACTTCCAGGTACCATTGAGTGTCTCGACATACTCGGATTCGAGCCACTGCTCGGAGAGGAACTCCCGATCACGCTCTGCCGATAGCGCGCCCGAGAGCGAGCCATACGGTATCGAGGTTGGAACGGCCGGTGGCTCGACGTTTTCGGCGTACATCTGCGGCGTCTCGATGTAACTGCTCCAATTGATCGCACCCGGAGCTGGGACCGCGTTGACTGTTCCGGGAAGAGCCCCCAAGAGGGTGCTTCCGACGGCAGATCCCCCTATGGCCTGCAGGAGCTGCCGCCGCGTCAGGTTCCTGAGTAGTAGATATGCATCCTTGCTGGACGACGCGTTGCGTTCGCTCATGGGTATCCCACCGTCGTTTTTCTACCATCTGTGAAACGTTTTTGAGTGAAAATTGGCGATTGCTCTCCAATCAGCTTCCGGGAGTCCTGTATCCGTCCCCAATCGGGAGAATTGCCTGGACATCCAGCGGAGGACGGAATTGAGAGTCCATTGCTTGCCGGCGTGGAACACACCGTCAGCACCTGTGTAACCACTGTGGCACCAGTTGTCATGTTATTGGAAGTCATGCCGTAATGTATTTAAAATTATTCTAGGAAATATTATATTTCATAATAGGTAGGGCCACTTCCATCACAAACTCTATCAGTTGAACAATTCACAGTCTGTCGTACCGCCATCGCACGGCTGGCTCCTCAGACAGAGTCTGATAAACGCCGACAGACGCAGCAGCACTCACCACATGGCCATCTCGATCCTGTCAAACTCCTCTACTAACGTCGGATTATCCGGGAGATCGCCGCACCAGCGGTCGATCTCCTCGAGGACTTGGGGCATCTCGTTCAATAGATCAGGCACCTCTCGGTAGGATTTCCCAAAGTACACTCACAGACTATACAGCGTCACGACGGCGTATTCGACAAAGCCGCCGCTTTCCGGGACGGTTGCTTCCCCGTATCGTCGGAATATCTGTTTGTTATCGACTATCTCTTCCGCAAAGCGGGTAGTGGTGGTCATGCCAATCACCACTCGCCCGCTTCAATACCTTTGATTTACCGTCACATCACGATCTCGTCTAGTGATTCGATAGAGAAGAATGAAAAGGATGGTTGGACATTTGCCCAGTGGAGAAGTGTTTCGGACTCTCGTAAACGACGCGTTTGAGCGGCTGACTGAGTGAATGAACGTCTGTGGCTCTGTCACATTGTTTTATGGGTTTCGTTCAGAGTGAGAACGCCCGATGACATTACATACGTACTATTGTAATGATTTCAGTGGTCGAAACTTGCCACAGTCCTATTTTACGTTCCGATAATGTAGGAAATGGAGTATCTATCTGTCCGTCTCGGAACGCGCCTGGGGTACTGGATACCGATAATACTCCCCACTGGATCACCGACAGGATTCGATGGCAGGCAACTATTCGCTACTTTAAAATATGGAATAAAGACGGCACGCACAACGAATGATCGAATCGTACACATCCACAACGAGGAACGAAATCGTTACGACGGAGCGTAGTGAGTAAACCGGGAATGACTGACGCCAGCCGATTGACGAGCCCAACTGGCGCGCCCACATACGCCCTGTCAGAGGAGCTGAGAAAAGCTCGACAACCCTATCCACGTGATCCGTGATGTCAGGTTTTAAATTATCAAAATTATGGGGAGAATTAAAAACGAATGCTAGTACGAACCGGTGATCGACGAGATTGAACCGATGGGAAACGAAAATCAGGTGCCTTTGCTCTTTGAGCCAATGAGAGTGGACTGTGCCGTTCGTTCCAACAGTTCCTGTAACGCGCCGCGTCGAAGCAGACCCACCGACTGTCGCACGGATTCCTGAACATGGGATGCATCGTTTCACTACTATATGGGAAAGAGATGCGAAAACTGGTGATAGAAACGATGGGATGGTATGCTGCTGAGCAATGGTCCCCTGAGAGAACTACCCATCCCAACCATTTTAGAAGCGACAGGAATATTTATATGTGAATGAATATACGACACTATTGTATGACAGTCAATCACGATCATAGTGGTATAAAGCGTCGAACCATCTTGAAGACGATCGGTGCAGGAGCGGTCGGGGTAGCTGGTCTCCTGGGCGCGAGCGGAACGGCAGCAGCGGTGGGATATACTAACCCACAGTACGAACCACACTTTCCAGATCCGACCATCTACAACGACGATGGAACGTACTACGCCTACGGGACGAATATGGACCGAGACGACGGGAGCAATGATTCCCAGGAACTGCTTGTACCGATCCTATCCTCAACGGATCTGGTGAACTGGACCTACGAGGGAGAGGCGTTCACTTCGCGGCCAGGGTGGGTCTACGGATCGATCTGGGCACCGGATATCCACCGCTACAACGGCCAGTGGGTGATGTTCTACTCGCTACGGCCACGAAACGGTGGGGAGTTTGGCATCGGACTGGCGACATCGGATTCTCCGACGGGACCGTTTACCGATCACGGGCGGGTTATCAGCGACAGCGATCACGAGAACGGTGGGACCATCGACGCGTATTTTGTCGAGCACAACAACACCCCATATCTGTTCTTTGGGAGCTTTCATGGGATCTATCTGATAGAGCTCACGCCAGATCTGCAAAGCTGGCATCCGTCGTCGTACACGCAGGTGGCCGGCAACGCCTACGAGGGGGCGATTCACTTCGAAGCGAACGAGTATCATTATCTCATGCCCTCAACGGGGGGTTGTTGTGATGGACTCGCTAGCACCTACGAGTACGAAATCGGTCGGTCGACATCCTTCTCCGGGCCGTACTACAATCAGAACGGAACGGACCTGATGAACCGGAACGCCAACAACAAGGGAGTACCGGTGCTAACAGGCAACCGGCGGTTTCCGGGGCCGGGCCACGGCGATGTTATGAGATATGACGACGGCTCGCTCTGGACGGTGTACCACGCCTACGACGCCCAGGACGGTGGGTGGGTCGATGGAGTCCCGCGGCGCGTCCTGCTGATGGATCGGATCGAGTGGGAGAACGACTGGCCAGTGATTGGGTGTACCAACACGCCGACCGAGGCGGCCCAGGCACCCGGTAGTGCCAGTAACTGCACTGGTCCGGTGTCTGGCCCCCTTCCAGAGGGGACATACCACATCACGAACGTCAACAGTTCGAAACTGCTGGAGGTCGCGAACGCTGGCACGGAAAACGGTACTACCGTCCAGCAGTACGCGGACACTGGCTGTACGTGCCAGCAGTGGAATCTCTCACAGAACAGGGACGGTACCTACCACATCACGAACGTCAACAGCGGACTGTACATGGAAGTGGTAGACGCCGAGTATGGCGACGGTGCAAACATCCAGCAGTTCGAACGCTCCGGACACCCCTGCCAGCGCTGGAACGTCATCGACAACGGCGACGGCACCTACCGGCTGGAGGCCGAACACAGCGGTACGGTTGCCGATGTCTACAACGCACAGACCTCCGACGGGGCGAACGTAATTCAGTGGAGCTACTGGGGTGGTGATAACCAGAAGTGGACCTTCGAGTCAGTGTAGCTCTCTACAATCTCCTATAAATAATATAATAATCGCAACTACGTCTGCAAGTGGATTATCCAGAACACGTTCGACCTTCAGATCGATCACGATACAGTCCAGCACTATGCGGAGCGTGGTCTTTCGGTGAGTTCACTGCGTTGGCAAAGAGATACCCTCCCACGACGGCTGCGAACTGTGCTGGGTGTACGCTTCAGTGTCGATTCGATCCTCTGGCCGCTTACTCGAAAAAGAAGCAGTCCACTGACGTCTAGGCTGCGATGAACTGCCAGCGCTGCTGGGATTCGCTCCGGTCGATCCACTGGTGGACGTTAGCTCCATCACTCGTCAAACCACCAGCGACATCCAGAACCTTGCCGCTGTGGACCGCTTCGAGTCGATACTCACCGTTTGCCGTCTCTTCGACGTACCACTCCTGATTTGCAGCACCCGTGCCCGTCCACTGGTGAACGTCTGCACCATTGGCCATCGATATCTCATCAACGTCGAGGAATTTGCCACTGTTGACGTTCTCGAAAGTGTAGACGTTGTCGCGGACGTTCGTCGCGATCCATCGCTGGTTGTCGCCGCCCAACCATTCCCACTGATGGACGGTCGCGCCGTCCGACGTAGAGGACTGGTTGACGTCGGCGACCTTACCGCTGTGTGTCGCCTCGATCCGGTACACTCCGTCCGCGATGGGGGCTGACGCCTGCGTCACCGTGATGACGTACGCGTCCGTTGCCCGGTTCCAGGAGAGCCCCACCGTGTGGTCGGATCCGGACACGTTTGTGACGTAGTCTTGGGCCACTTCCGGTGCACTGAGCGGCGACAGCTCCGGTGACCGTTCGACCTTCACCCGTATCTTGTTTGAACTGATCTGGTCGACGTTCTGTAGCGTCACGTCGATATCGCCCGTGGTGCCGTTGTTTCCCACGATGATGCGGGACTGCGTACTGGGTGGATTCAGATTCGCGATCGAGTCGATATTTGAACTGCGCGCCGTCGGTACCATGTCGCCCGTCATCTGCCCGTAGCGACAGTACAGCCACCAACGACCGGTCGGCTGGGTCCCATCCTCCGTGAGTGTCCCTGCGAGGGCTCCCCCATCACAACAGTAATCCCAGTTAGCCAGAGAAGCCCACTTGACGCCCGACTTTTCGACCCGGCACAGATCCCACGCAGTGTATCCAGGGCTCTGATTATTAGCTGGGACGTACTCATTGATCTGGAGCGAAACGTCAGTGAGTCCGCGATCGGCCAAGAGGCCCCGAATTTCGTTCGCAGCGTCGACGGCGTCGTCACCGGTCTGGAGATCATGCCAGTTGAGGATATCCGGTTCCGTCCCGGTGGTGATCGTCATGTCAAGCCAGTCTTCTATCACACTCCGTTCGTAGTGGGTAACGCCCGGTCCGTTGATGCGGGCGTTCGGATCGAGCGATTGGATTAGGTTGACGCCACGTTCCCACATCTCGTAGTACTGTGTCGTAGAGCGTGGCCAGAACATATCGAGATCTGGCTCGTTCCAGATCTCGTATTGGATCACGCTGCGATCCATCCCGGCAGCATTGATGTCGCTGACGATCTGTTGGACGAACGATTCGTAACTACTCCAGTCACCGTTATCGCCCGGGAATGGATCGTCTCCAGTGACGGTGACACTGTCCGCTCCCCAGAGGTCGTTGAACTTGATGAAGTACTCGGCGTCGATGTTCGGTTGTGTCACCCGGTTGTAGTGGTTCTCAACCATGTTCCACCGGGTGTCGTAGCCGCTTTGGCCGCCGTTGGCCCAGCCTCCACCGCTAAGACGCGCGCCACCGCCGCCGAACAACACTGGATTCATTGGCTCGATCCACGCATCCGCCGGGGTCGACCCGTCAGCCGTGATTCCGTAAAGCGTTCCTGAAGCCCTGTGGCTCACTGGTTCGTCTGTCACTCCGAAGTCAACGGTGATTGTCTGTGTGGCCCCCGCAGCATCGCCGGCCAGTGCCGGAAGGATGAAACCCAACGTCCCCACAGCAGTACCTGATTTCAGGAGTGTCCGTCTGCTAATAGTACTATTGCCGTTCCTACGATTATTTACCATGAATTATCCTCTTATATATTGTAAACAAGATACATATAAATTTTTTGTCTGATATATGAATGGATTGGGATGTGTGGCTCAACCGATGTTGTCGCTATAGAGCGGCTAAGAAGACGCAGTAGGTACTCACACAAAGCGGCCACGAAGGATATACCGTTCTGCCAAGCCGAGTATCAGAAGATCCTCGGTCGGCTGGAGTCAGCGAATATCGTCGAAAAACGGAGCGTCCTCAGACCCCAACGGAGTTGACCTCATTTGTGCTCCGCTTGGTGTCGTCGAAGATATTCTTCCAGTCGGTCGCTATGTGAGTGCCACCAGGGCGTGTCGAGGATCATAGCGAATGCATCCTCATCACGGCTGATGAGGACGTTTTAGTCTACTGCGGGTGCGTTCAGGAAGACCAGCGGAATGGTATTGTAAATCTGCATCCGATGCGTCCTGCCTTGTAGGTTATTACGATTGGTACCTGAATCGTTGATTGTTCGTTACTTGTGCGTGTTGAGTCGGTACATTGGCGTCGTTAGGCCCAGTAGGCCTCCCCGGGGGTCTCCTGAAAAACGGCCCGATGGAGCACGTCCACGGCCTTTTCGAGCCCTTCGTTTGGGCTTGCGAGCGCGTCCTCGTGCTCGATAGAGAGCACGCCATCGTAGCCCACCATCCTGAGCGTCGAGACGATGTCTTTCCAGTGTGATTCGTCGTGCCCGTAGCCGACCGACCGAAACAGCCATGACCGGTTCGATGTGTCGTCGTAGGGCGTCGTATCGAGCACGCCGCCCGTACGGGCGTTCGCCTCGTACATCTTGGTGTCCTTCGCGTGGAAGTGGTGGATCGCGTTGCGTTCGCCAAGAAACCGGATCGCCTCGATTACATCTATTCCCTGCCAGTAGAGGTGTGACGGATCGAAGTTAGCGCCGATCCGATCGGTGGTCATGTCTCGCAGTTTCATCATTCCGTGGGGTTCATACACGAGCATATTCGGGTGCATTTCGATGGCAATATCCACGCCGTGGTCGTCGGCGAACGATCCGATCTCCGACCAGTACGGAATTGCCACTTCCTGCCACTGGTAGTCCTGGGCTGTTAGATGCTCGTCCGGCCACGGTGCCGTAATCCAGTTTGGTGTCTCGTCGTTCGGACCACCACCCGGCAGTCCTGAGAACCCGGTGACGGTGTCGACGTCCAACTGCTCCGCCAATCGGATCGCGTCACGGAGTTGCTGGTCGTCCCGCGCTGCGCGTTCGTCGTCGGGATGGATTGGGTTGTTGTGCGTCGCAAGCGCAGATATCTCCATTTCGTACTCGTCGAGCAACGAATGGAGCTCAGACTGCGCCGCCGTGTCGTCGAGATACGCATCCACCGGGAGATGATCGTCCCCGACGAACCCGCCACAGGCAAGTTCGACGGCCTGGACGCCGATACTGTCCAGATATTCAAGGGCATTTTCGAGCGATTCGTCACCGAGAAGTACTGTTAATACTCCGACTTGCATACGATCGATCAGAATTATTCCTCTGATATAATTCTTTGTCCTATCCAATCAAAGAGGTGTCAACCTTGGGTGAGGAGAGTGGCCGACCACGGATGATGGAGTGACTCAACTACGGTTTACCGCATGGTTGAGAAGGCGAGCGATGTAGTAGTATCCTCGCGGCATTTCCGATCGAAGCTTCACCGAGCGATCTCGGTTAGTAGCGGAGCGAAGCTCTTCAGGCAGCAGGCAATCGGTGATTTCTGATGACAGCTCCGAGTCAACTAGATCGAAGCACTGGGGATCCACCGCTCTCTATCATGTGAGATTCGATCCTCGATACTCATCAATTTAATAATCAAAAACTATTTATGTATGTGATACGCCCTACTGTGTATGTGTCACGGTAACGAGACTGATTGACCAATGATGGGTGCAAGCGACATAACCATTCCCCGACGAGATTTCATCAAAGCAACAGGCGCTACGAGCGTTGCAGCCGGGTTAGCAGGTTGCAGTGCTATCAGTGGAGAGAGCAACAGCGGAACCACACTCAAGTTTATCACGAGTAATGATTGGATAGCGAGTGAGGACGTACTGGTTGATGCGCTTTATGGAGCGGGGATGCCCGACCACATCACCATTGACTCGATGTCCATGGGGAGGACCACAGACACTGCACAGGCCAAATACCGAATGTGGCTTTCTGCAGGTGAGGAAACTCCCGATGTTTTTTTAATAGATTCTGGCTGGACGAAACCATTTATCACCCGTGATTTGATCCTCAATCTTTCGAGTGCATTCCCAAATGACGTTCAAGCGACCGTACGTGATGATTACGCTGAAAAGAGCGTGAGTACGGCCGTCGGCTCCGATGGTGATCTGTACGCATTACCACTGTTTCCGGACGTGCCGACCATTCAGTATCGCAAGGATTTGGCCCAAAAAGCAGGCTACGATCTCGAACAACACGCTACCGATCCGATGTCGTGGAAGGAGTTCTCTCACGCCATCAAAGACATCTATGAGCAAAACGACATCGAGTATGGATTCAACTGGCAGGCCGCCGCCGCCGAACAGTTATCCTGTTGTGTATTCAACGAATACCTCTCCAGCTGGGGGGGTGCGTACTTCGGGAATCCTGAGACGAACCTCTATCAAAATATCGGCGACCGCCCTATTACCGTCACCGAAGATCCGGTTCTGCAGTCGCTTCGGATGGCGCGTACGTTCATCCACGGAACGGAGGATCCGCATTCACTCGATGATTTTGCCGGCGGTATCTCACCGGCGTCAGTGCTACAGTGGACGATTGAACCCTCTCGGAGACCGTTCACGAGCGGGAATGCTGTTGCACTCCGCAACTGGCCGTATTCGATCGCGATCGGTGGTGCCGAAAGCGAGCTTGGAACGAAGATGGGCGTCATGCCAATGCCGTACGGTGTGACGCCTGATACGGCAAAACATCCACTCACGGGTGGTTCGATCGCTGCGCTCGGTGGCTGGCACCTGGCAGTAAATCCGAATTCGCCACGAAAGGATGCGGCCCTCGAATTCCTTACAGCCACGATGAAAGACTCATTCCAGCTCACAATGTTCGAGACCGTCGGCTGGTTACCACCTAAACCCGAGCTACTCACGACGAAAAAAGCGAGACAAGTACCAGTTATGGGACGGTACGTCGACCAACTGCGGTTCGCCACACAGCATTCGCTCGCACGGCCTGTCACCGTCCTATGGCCACAGGAGTCGGACCAGATCGCCCAAGCAGCGAACGCTGCGTTGGCTAACACCGCACCGAAACAGGCGATGAAGCGTCTCGAAAACTCCTTGCACGCTCTTGAGGAAAGCGTTTAACCAACCATGTCAACCACAAATCGTGCAATCTGGCGCGGGCTATACGACAAACCACGGACAGTCATTTTGAATCGCATAGAACGATTGAGCGATGTACAGTTCGCCTATCTAATGCTGCTACCGAGCGTACTATTACTCGGAACGATGGCGCTCTGGCCACTTATCGCCACGTTCGAGATGTCGCTCCACGCGGACGACCTTTTTGCCGCGGGGGGCATCGGGCAATTCGTCGGGCTGAAGCATTATACGGCCGTTCTGAGTGGTCAGGCAGACGATCTCCTTCCACGTCCTTTCTTCGATCTCCACCAACCCTTCACCAGCGCTCTTACTGTGACGCTGCTCTTTACGGTAATCGCTGTTGCGATCGAGACTGTCCTTGGCTTCGGACAAGCGCTCATCTTGAACAAATCATTCCGGGGCCGTCGTTGGGTCAGAGTCGCGCTCATATTCCCGTGGGCGGTCCCGATCGTGATCCAGGGGATGATCTTTCTTCTCATGTTTCAGCCAAGTATTGGGTTTGCGGTTGAGCCGCTGCAACAGCTGGGTGTGATTTCATCCGCACCACTGTCCGACAGCGCATCTGTACTCTTCATCGTCATAATCGCTGACGTATGGAAGCAATCAGCCTTCATGGCGTTGCTCATCCTCGCTGGACTCCAGAGTATCGACCGAGATCTGTATAAGGTCGGAAAAGTCGTTGGCGCATCAAAATGGCAACAATTCAAAACGATAACGTTCCCCCTCGTCCTTCCGGCTGTGCTGGTTGCCTTGCTCTTTCGAACGATCGCAGCGATGAAGGTGTACGGTCAGGTGGAGACGATTTCCAACTGCAACACGCTCCCAACCATGTCGTGTCTGGTTGTTTCGACGTTCAATATGGGTAGATACGCGTCGGCAGCGACCATTGCATTCCTCACCGCAGCGATTATCGGGGTCGTACTGAGTGTGTACATCGTGCAGTTCGCGCGGATGGATCGGGGAGGACTGTAAC
>CP071308.1 GCA_027563145.1 Halocatena halophila
GTCAGTCCTCCGATTGGCCGTCGATCGCAGCTTCTAGGGCTTCGATTCTTAGTTCGTGTTCATCCAATCGTGACTCCTGTTCAAGGTCGATGCTGATCAGTGTCGGGAGCAATGGCTCCTGGTGATTCAACAGCCCACTGGCGTCAGCGTGCTCACGGGCGTAGCTGAACAGCTGATCGAAGCGTGGCTGATCGTGCGTGCGTAACGCTCGACGATACTCTGCCCAGCGATCTTCGAGCGAATTGAGTACATCACGGTATGTCGGGGTGGTGCGCCCCATCGTTATCGGCCTCCGTACTGGAGTGCGGCCAGTGGCTCCGGTGCTGTTGGACTGGTCGCTAGCTGTGCGTCGTCGATCGGCGACCCGATCTGTCTGGCACGAGCGGTCAGCACCCCACGCCAGTACCCGATGGTGGTCTGATACAGTCCGTCGCCAACGGGATAGAGTGTCGTTTCGAAATCGTCACCGACGAACTGTGGCCCCATCGGGGTTTGCTCACAGCGGAGCTGTCGGTCGGCGATCATTGCGATCGGCTCGGTGGCTGTATCCACGCTCGTGCGCCCGACGAGTACGGGCACCCCATACTTGTCTGCGTATCGGTGCAAGCGTGCAAGAACACGACTCAGGAGCGTCTGAGCGTGTTCAGTGGGGAGTGTATCCTCATTCTGGTAGTGGGCGTCCAGTGCCGGCGCGACGATTAGCGCTGGTTCATCTGAATGTGCTTCGATCGCTGCTGGTAGATCACAGATAGCACTGTAATGCTGATAGGGGGTGAATCCACGCGCCACCTGGACGCGATCAAGCAGCTGCTGGCTGGGAGCAATCCGTGCGAACTGTGTTGTGGTGGCGTAGCCATGGACGTCGACCCAGAACGCAACACCATCGTTCAGGAGCAGGTGATCGACCACGAGCGATTGGAGCGGTGCAACAATCCGCTCGTGGTCACCATCAAGTAGCGTCACACCTGCCTCGAGCGTCGGAAACACTGTCGCACTGTCTGGTAATGATGCGTCACGACATAAATCGCGATTACGCTTCGCTCCTGAGGCAGGCTGTGAAACTGCCAGCCGTCGATCAGAGACGTTGGTATCGTTCATGGTTGAGATAACACTGCTCTCGGGATTAAGCGGAGGCGTGTCGTTTCTGGAATTTCCGGTGCCAGCTGATCATCGCTGAGCGCTTGCTACGACAGTGAATTCTCCAATATTCCATTTCAGAAAATCAGCTTCCGGAATCAGGGAGGTGTTGAGACGACCGACGAATCGACGAGTGCATATTCGCGATTACGACTTGATCCGTCGGCAACCAGTAGATTGTACTGAACCATCTTTTGAAGATACGTTCTGACCGTGCGTTTCGTCCGGGGCTCGTCAACTCTGTCCGTATAGCGATCGTAGATAGAACCAGGACTTAGTGGCTCATGCTCGCGAACGATGGCGTAAACGGACTGCTGGTGTGGCGTCAACGAGTCGAGACTCCGTTGATGGAGTTGGTCTTGGGCGTCAGTCGCTGCTTGTTGGAGCAGTTCGTCAACAATCCGGTCACGATTTTCTCGAGTTGCAGCGCTCGCAGCTGATCGGAGCGTGCCTATCGCTAGGCGGGCGTCCCCAGCCGCACTATTCGCGATCGTCGCGAGTTGGTCGTTAGAAATCACATCGGGCTCAAGCCCCCACCGAACGCGGGCCTGAAGGATATCGATGAGCTGTTCGTCGTGGTATTTTTCCAGGCAAACATGCTCGCTTGACTGTAGCCGACTGCGGAGTCGGTCATCGACGTGAGACATTAGTTCTGTCTCCCGATTCGCTATGCAGATGATCGCAAATCGATCCAGGCTATGGAGATCGTATAGGATCGATGGATCTTCGAGCTGATCCGCCTCATCAAGAATGATTATCCGTCGAGGACCGTCGTACGATTCTATTCTTGCAATCAGTTCATCATGAGGAGTTGATTGCCGGTGAATATCGATCGTCTCACCCAGATCCTCAAGGATCTGATACAGAACGCGAAATCGCGTATAATTGCGCCAGCAGTTGATGTAGGTGGTTTCGACATCCAGAACCTCCTCACGCAACCGTTCGGAAACGAACTTCGAGAGACACGTCTTTCCCACCCCACTAGGACCAGTCACCAGAGCTGTGTCAGTAGGTTCGCCACTCTTGATCGGTTCAAAGACACTGGAAAGATGATTGAGCTCGGCATTCCGATGCTCGATTTCTCGAGGGACGAACCCGGCCCGTAGCACTCGAGCATCTCTGATCATATCTAACAATTTCTATCCGACCAAATAAGCATATCCTCTTAAAAACCGTTTCTACAGGCCACTTAGTGGAAGGTTTAATTTCGTCTGAACATAAAATCGCCCAATTCTAGTTATAATATACTCACCAGTCACTTCACTCTCCTAGATGTCATAAGCAATCATCCAGGGTCATCGTACATTCCATGGGCCAGGTCAAGAAGTTGGAAGAATGATAAGCATAACAGCACTCTCAGCACTCCGTATAAACAGACAAATAAATTTGAGATAAGTGGTTTGTCACCATGGAACTAGAAGCAAAATTCCAAGTGTCAGATAGTGAACCGATAAAACAGAGTATACAGAGAGGAGGATTCGAAGCCACGGTGCAAAAGCAACAGATTGATCATTACTACATTGTAGGTGAGACTGATGAAGTTGGCTTTCGGCACTATTTTCGACTCAGAGAGGACAAACTAACCGAAGCAAGCTCTTTGGACTACCACCAAGTCCGCTCCGAATTCGAAACTGAAGAAACTGAAGTTTCGATTGAGAATGGTGAGGAGGGAAGGGAGATTTTGCGTCGTCTCGGCTATAATATTGAGTGTGTAGTTGACAAACAAAGGGCGGTATATGAACGTGGTGACGTGGTGATCACAATCGACCAGATTGATAGCTTGGGCACTTTCGTGGAGATTGAGATGGAAGGAACACTCACAGCGGAGAAAGAACAACGATTCGATTCCATCATTAAGCGCTTTGATCTCAATAGGGGGCATCGGGTGAAGAACAAAGGATATCCCGAGCTAATCATAGAAAATCAGAACTAAACCTCGTCCTTAATTCTTAGATTGGTGTCAAAGAAAATAGTGGGTAAAGATATTGAGTGTAACTAGCACACCACCACAAATCACGTTATCTACGCAGTCATTGGTCGGGAGTACGATGTGTCATTGTAGACACCATATTTCAACGAGACAGAGGGATCATGACTGCAGACAAGGATACTGACGACGAGCCGCTGTTGTTCGAACAAGACCAAGCAGCGACTAGTTGGCCTATTCCTCGACTATTTCAGGAGTATGGGGCAGAGTACAAACCACTGATAGCAGTGGCACTCGGGGCGTCCCTCCTTTCTCCTGTAGTCAGTCTTCTGCCCACGTATCTTCTGAAGGTGGTGATCGACAGCGTATTTCTCCAAACGACGCCGTTCCATGTACCGTTCGTCCCTGCCAGTTGGATGCCAACGCAACCTTGGCCCCAGCTTCTCGTCTTGGTGGGACTGATAGTAGTTGCAGCAGTAACGAGCACAGGTCTCGGTTGGATCAGCGGTTGGGCATGGGGACGATTCGCCCAAACGGTTCAGCACATTGTGCGGACGGATGCCTACGAGAAGATCCAGCAGCTTGGGATTGCCTTTTTCGACGACCAGCAGACCGGACAGATTCTGAGCATCCTCAACGATGACGTAAACGAACTCAATCGATTGCTTGAGCGATTTCTTGATGAACTACTCCGGATCGGAGCCCGGTTTATCGGCATCGCCGCGTTTCTGTTCTATCTGCATTGGCAGCTCGCGATCATCGCGTTGCTTCCAGTGCCAGTATTGGCCGTGATGAGTCGATGGTTTATCTCCCGTATTCGTCCGATGTACGACGACGTTCGCCAGCGCGTGGGAGTTCTCAACGCGCGGATTGAAAACAGTCTGAGTGGGATCAGGGTCGTCAAGGCCTACACGGCGGAATCGTTCGAAGCTAATCGGGTCGATGATGCGTCCAAACAGTTGCTCGATACTCGATGGGATGTGATTACCACACGTATTAGCTTCTTTCCGGCGATGAATGTCGTCAACTGGCTCAGCTTCGGCGTTCTCGTGATAGTCGGCGGGTTGTGGATTCTCAATGGTCCACCACTGTTCTTCACCGAGCCATTGTCAGTTGGGACGCTAGTAGCTTTTCTCACCTACAATCGACAGTTCACGAGTCCACTGATTCAGGTGGGGCACTTGATTGACTTGTATCACGACGCGCGAGCCTCGGTAATTCGTATCTTCGCGCTCAAAGACTACGACATCGAAATTAAGGATCAGGAGAACGCACTCTCGCTCGTCGACATCGACGGCAACGTTACATACGAAGACGTAACGTTTCGATATGATTCTGACGAAGAGCCTGCAATCGAGGGGATCAGCTTCGAAGTCGAACCGGGTGCATTTGTCGGGCTCGTTGGACCAACTGGATCTGGCAAAACCACATTGACGAAACTTCTTCCCCGATTTTATGATCCAGATGAAGGGGCGATTCGCCTTGATGGGCACGATCTGAGCTCGATTGCGCTCACTGACCTCCGGTCAGCGATCGGCTACGTCTCTCAGGAGCCGTTCTTGTTTTCTGGCACGGTTAGCGAGAACATCGCCTACAGCACCCCAGACGTTTCTCGGGCCGAAATCGAGCAAGCGGCCAGAATGGGTGGAGCTCATGAGTTTATCACGGCACTTGCAGACGGCTACGAGACTGAGGTTGGCGAGCGTGGCGTGAAACTGTCGGGCGGTCAGCGCCAGCGAATAGCCATCGCACGTGCAATAATCACAGATCCAGATCTGTTAATTCTCGATGAAGCGACCTCACACGTCGACAACGAAACTGAGGTGTTGATCCAGACAGCCCTAAGGGAGTTCAGTGCTGATCGTACCACCTTCGCTATTGCCCACCGACTCTCGACGGTCCGTAACGCCGATACGATACTTGTTCTTGATGATGGAGAGATCGTAGAGCAGGGTACTCATGAAGAGCTTCTTGAGCGCGATGGGTTGTACTCAAATCTATGGAAGGTCCAGGTTGGGGAATTGGAAGAATTACCAGACACATTTCTCGAACAAACAGTCGATGCAGATGCACCTAATTTCAGTCGGTGACGGTGCGACCATGACATCACCGAGATTCATTCGGTCGTTGTCACTACTATCTCGAACGACACGTACCACTCCTTCGTACGTTCCAACCGAAGCACACTCACCGTCTAACATACCTGTAGTGTCGTCATCAAAGGCGAACTCGAAACAAACGACGCAGCAGGCGACAGGGGGCAGATATTGACCTTGGCAACACAAACCTCGCCATAGTCGCATTTCCCAACGAATACGTCTTACATCCTGGCAATTCCATCAAGCATGACAAGCACTACTTCACGTGAGCAAAATACGACACCGAGGGTGAGATAGACCCCTCGGAAAAGGTCGATGTGGGCGCGTCGAAAAATTTCAGAACGTGAAACCCACTTCTACCATATCCTCACAGAGACCATCATCACTGAGTGAGTCAAACGTGGTGTCGGTACACTCGCGGTGAGTTGGCCCGAAGACGTGCGAGACTCAGACTTGAGGAAGACTGGCAACAAGAAGCTGCATACCTGGGCGTTCGACCACAGAGTGGGATGTTTCGAACGAGAGAACTGAATATACCGTAGACCGGCGAATATCCCATCTGCGGTACGGGAAGCCCCGTCGTTCACGACATTGGAGAAAGTCAGCATGAGATCCTCGAGAGAGCCGAGCAGATCGCAGTAGATGATTGGTGCATCACATATAGCCCTCCGTGCTGGATTGCACTGAGTGGCTCCGGTGCCTTCGATCGGACAGTTGGTTGTCGTCGATCGACTCACCGACTTGTCTGGCCCGACAGCGCCCTTGAAGACCTGTTCAAACCGAATCGTGGAGATAGAGGGACACTCGCCAGTCCGAGTGGGCTGGAAAAACCGACAGACGATAACCTACAGTCTCTGCTAGCTCTTTATGGACGAGGATATCAGTTTTGTTGACATTCTAAAACGAGGTCTCGATACGGTTCATCAACGATTTCAGGGCTATCTATTCCCAATTCTCCGAGGAGGGTTCTGTTGTTTTCCCGTGCTTTCGTCACTTCTTCGGGAGTTGTCGCTGCACTTTCGATTTCCAGGTAATGATCGATCCCCTCCACATCGTCTAGCGTAATCACCATGCTATCTTCTACAACCTTCTGACGATGTTTAACAACGGTTGTGAGTTCCTGACACCCAATCGCCTTGAGAATATGCCTCACATCCTCCACATCATCGATAGGGATATCGATCTCATCTTTCCAGAACTGATCTTGCATCTCTGGTGTTGTCTTACCCTTATACGTTAGCTCGACTGGTTCGTTATCTCGTACTCTGATCCGCAGGCATTCGTTCGTTTCAAGAAAATCCCTGACAGGTGCTGTGAAGTAGATATCCCGTTCGGTCATTTCTGAGATTGACCCATACTCAGTGAGTGTCTCTTGAAGTTTGTGTGCCTGTTCTTCAGTCACTTTTATTTTCATCTCGACTTCTTTCTGTTGTTCCATGATGTATCACCCCTCTTTCTTCAGTAATCTGTTACGTTTCTCCCGAGCAATCCTCTGTTCGTTAGATTCGATTGTTCTGATGAACTCTTCTCGAATTTCATCCGCTAGAGATTTGATGTCTGGGAGCTGCCACAGATCTGCTAACATACACAGCCTGGAGTACCGCTCTTTGCCTAGACTGATAGCTTGTTGATATCCCTCCGATGTAGGACGTGGTATATAGAACACGAATTGTGTGTATGCTACCTCCTCAACATCGAGTGAAGAATCTTCAGCGTATTGTTCGGGGACCGTGATCTCATCAAAATTGCTGAAGTAGTCGATCGCGTCGGCAGGATATCCCAGTATGGTTCCCAACCGTCGGTGGTAAGACGCACAACTGTTCACCCTCGTTGGCAGCAGATCCAACCGGAGAGAATTTCGAGCAGCAATCCATGCCGGCATGTCACGGATTTTTCTACTTTCTAACCCAAATAGATTGAATAGTTCTACACTTCCATCACAGAAGGTCAGTGGACTGCGGAGTGATATCCAGGGGTCTGGATTGATCAATGCAGCTGACCGATCCCCTGAAATCAGAAGCGCAATTTTGAGTGGGTCTCGATGTGGTTCATCCCGGAACCAGCTTAGGTATTGCCCCAGCTCCTGATGTTGTTTCCCCGTTAGTTCTGGTTCCATACCTTCATTACAGTGAGATATATGAAAAAGATCTTTATATATTACCTACAGAATAGAACTGGTATTATCTGATTCGCTTTCCGCAGATGGGACATTTGCCGGTCTTTGCCGCCTTTTTTCGCTGTTTATTGTTCCATCCGAATTTGCATTTTGGACATTGAGTGAGGGCCATTTAATTTCACCTCCACAGGATTTGTTTCAATGCCTGCGTAGTATAATATATCACCAATCACTATAAACATTGCGAATACTCGCAATGTTAGGAAAATACGCAACCAATTGAAGTTGCGAGTATTAGCAACTATTAGGATAAAGGACTACAGTACCGACGTGAAATCACGCGGACTAATTACCGACACAGAGAGAGAACGAATCACTGGAGATGCGGATGTTGAGGACGAAAAAATCTACCAAGCAACCTCTCGCATCCGTCGACGAATCAAAGAAGAACTTCCTAAGAATATTGAAACGCTGCGAGAGCACAACCCTCAACTTCTTGAAGAACTGCGAGAAGTCGTCTGTGACAAGTAGGATCCCTGACACCCTGAACCTCCCCCGCTGAGGGGTCCACTACGTCCTACTCGATCCTCGCTGGATGCAGTTTTCGGTGAGTGACCTGCATCCATTTGAATATCATCCTCAATACATATAAAACTTCTGTAATTATTTTTAAACTTTTATTTTTCTATTGAAACTATTGGGAGATTTTCCCACTCTCAGCTGCTCAGTCGAGGAGTTGTGCGGCCAGACATGGCCGCTGGAGACGCAGGCCAGCCACCGTCATATTTTGGATTCTACGTTCCTCATTTAGAATCTCCTCCTCAACCGAATCGATCGGGAGGCCCAATCTCTGAGCTGGAATCGATTCTTTCGTATTCCTCTGCACCACGACTTCCTCGACGGTACCGTATGGCGTCTCTCGAAACTGATACCAGACGCCGCCTTCAAAGAGCAGTCGTCCGATCCTATAGCCATCTTGGTCGATAACGAACGACCGACCCTTTGGCTGTGGCGGACGGTCAATACGCTCTTGTGGAATCGACTTGGGAAACATATGCCGACACCGACGACATGAGACTTCAGTTGTTTGTGGGCCACGCTATCGAATTTTGAGAGTCTCTTCCAGTTCGAACTGATGGCCACAGTTGGGACACATCAGTTCGCCAATGGCGAGACTCATCAGAGCTCCTCCAGAATGTCACCAACCATGGACTCGAATTGATCCTGCTGAAACCACTGATCGACACCAGTTTTAGCTTTCAGATGAACGCCAACTGCACGATCCTCCAACTGGTCATATAATTGATCAATTTTAAGGCCAGGCGATCCAGCGGGTCCTGGAGTCCTGGGATTACAAATTGTCCAATAGCGCCCTTCGGGGCCTTCAAATCTATCACCAATCGAGTAGTCTACTACGGGCATCAACTCCACAGACCCCCAAAGCTGTTTTCCGCAATATTCACACTCAGCCTCGATTTCGACTGTCGAGCCATCCAACCTGATGTTACTAATCCGTTCGGGCTCGTGGTCACAAGTCATAATTCCTCCAAAAATTTCGTGTGGGGGGCTTTCTCTATCTCGCCAGTTTCGTTTAGATTGATGAGGATGATTCTTCGGCACATGAAGCAGCGAGACACCGTCAGTCTGAATTCGATAGGGTTTCCGTTGAGTGGGATTCGGTGATCGCAGTGCGGGCACACAACCGCACCAAATACCCCATCATATTCATTTACCATACGGTGATCGGTGGTGATTCTCTGCACTCGGTGTTTCTCCGTACATGTCTTATTCATCTATGTCACCATCCGGATTGATTGTCTTCGAACGTCCACCACCGACGTACACGAGAAAGGTGGGTCCGGTGGACATCACGTGAACTCTCCACTGGTTTTGAGTCACAGCCACCACCTCGTTCCATTCCGTCCCCATCGAAGGGGAGTCGATGATCGATTGGGAATAGGTTGATGTCGGATTCGCCGGCGAGACATTCAGATCACCCCCCTCAACTCAGCGGCATATCCGAGCTGGCGTTCATACCCATGCGAACTCATCAACACCGGATAAAACGACTCCTCAGCCCGACGCTCTTTGCCGTCGATCGTTGCGAACGGTTCCCCAGTCTCAACATGCCTGAAATTCTCGACGTGAACGGAATATGTTGATTCGGGATCTTTCGTGATTTGATGACGGAGCATATACACCGGAATTGTTCCTGGGGTGGCAGGTTTACCCCCACCGTCAGTAACCGCGCCGGTTGCTCGTAGGAACTCAGAAACGAGTTTCTCAGCGTTCTCCACCGCGGTGGCTGTGCCCTGAATCCCACACTCAACCTCGATGGCGTTCACGTAGCCGACGAGCGTGTTTCCCACGAAGCCACCTGTTTCGACCAGCGCGTCGATCGAGATTTGTGGACAAATCGTCCGAGACAATGGCCCTGTCTCGTCGACGATCGCAAATGGTCGATCGTAGGACTGCGTTGAGTGCATCGATAGGACTGTGCACCCACCAATCTGTTCCAGTAGCTCGTGTGCAAGCTGTGCTTCGTAGGTATCGGCGTCTGGATCGCCTGGAAACTCGCGATTTAAATCGGACTCCGTATATCGGACACCTCGCGAAAGCGCGCGCTCATTGGCGATGATAAACTTCACCGGCCGACCCACAGCAGGGGGATCAGCAAGCACTCGTTCGATTGCCTCCGCGCCACATGGTTCGTCACCGTGGATCGACCCAACGATCGCAATCTCTGGCTCACCCTCCCCCAACTGTTCTACTCGCATGAGACTTCCTCCAAATTCTCCTGTAAAGTGGGATGGTGTTTCTGGATTGTAGCGATGCAAACACCACTGACCTCGCTTACGGCCCGTTGACTCACTGATCGGCCATGGGTGAGCTGATCCGAGAGATACAGTGCACTCGCTGCAATTGCGACTGGGCTCGCCCCCGATCCAAGATACTCATCCGGTGCTGTCTTGAGAATTCGACGTGCCATTCGAATCGTCTCATCAGTCTGCTCGAGTTGTGAACCGAACCGATCTAGAAACGCAGTTGGATCTCCTGGCTGAACTGCGAGCTCGAATTCGCAGATGATTTCTCGTTTTGCCCTAGCAATAGGGATTCGAGCCACACGAGCGACGTGGGTTATTTCGTCCAGCGAACGAGGAAGACCTACCATTGTGGCGGCAATGTGTAGTGTCCCAGCGGCTACTGATTCGATCGATCTCCCACTAACTAGTCCTTCATCGTGTGATCGCCTGAAAAGCACACAGGCGGTCTCGCGAACATCTTGGGGAAGTCCAAGTGCACTCGCCATTCGCTCGATTTCTCCGAATGCTTGTTTTTGGTACTGGGAACGAGAGCCACCAGTTTTTGATCGCTGGTTCCAGGTTCGCAGGCGACGCATCTGACGACGCTTGCGTCCCGACAACAAGTTCCCCTGGCTATCCTTGTCTGAATAGCTGATCACAGTTGAGAGCCCCTTGTCGTGCATTGTGTTCGTCACTGGTGCACCCACACGCGACTTGCGATCACGATCCTGACTGTTGAACGCCCGCCACTCAGGACCGTGATCAATCCCCTCTGTCTCAATGACGAGCCCGCAGCCTTTGCAGACGGTTTCGCAGTTCCCGTCCACTAAGCGGCCCTCACACTCCGGACACACTGATTTTGGAACTTTCTTTTTATTAGTAGATTCAGAGTGTTCCGTGTTTCTAACACTCATATACGCATATGTTAAGTTCCAACTATATAAAAATATTCCTAGTACTGTTCCAAATTGCTAGTAAGTGGTGGATATATTCTGTTTGTTCTACTAACTACGGATATGGAAGAGTACAAAACCTTTATTTGCTAATTCTGTTTTTGCTTAAAATATGGACAGCCAAGTGGCCGTAAGGGAAACAACAACCATTTGCGAGTCGGGAGAGATAATCCGGACTCTCAGTCCGCCACGGCTTGCGACCCTCTCAGAACTAAAAAGGGGGCATGAAACCCAGCTAGAGGTTGCTAATTCACTGGACCGTTCTTCCTCATTAATCTCGAAGCATCTGAGTGCACTTGAGGAACTTCCTGTTTCGCTTGTTAATAAAACAGACCTGGCGATTACAGCAGCTGGAAATGCTATATTCAACCATCTAAAATCACTAGCACGACGGCTCGACATTGATCTCGACAAAATTGATTTCCAAGGGAATCCTTCTGATATCGATTATTGTCTGTCTCCCCTCTATTCAGCCCGTGGCCCGCTTCTCTTCCTTGTGTTCCATTCTATTGGAGTTAATAATTCACTCGGGAATCGAATTGATCTCTATCAACAGGAGCAAGTGCAGACAGCGACGATCGTCTCCGATGTAGAAAGCCGGCAACAGGATCGAGGCGAAGGAGTAAGGCGGAAACAGGTTAGATGGCAATTAAAACAACTTGCTCAGGCAGATAGTATCCTATTTGAGAATGAACGCATACAGCTCACCGATAAAGGCGAAGCTCAATTGCGGTTTTTTGAGGATATTGTACAAACTATAGAAGATGAACATGGGGAAGAATTACCTCGATCAATACCGGAGAGATCACAGTTCACCCCAAACGGATGGCAGGATACAGGGATTAATATTGATATTGAATCTGATCAGATGGATGTTGTACCTGAGCTTCAAATCGCGGATGACGCAATCACACTTTCGGATGGTATGACTATCTCAGAACTCATTGAGCAGATCACACATCTCACTAAGAGTCATGACTATGATTCGGAATTGAGTCTAAAACTAATGCTTCGATCTCAGGCCACAGAATCTGAAACACAGTAACAGTTATCCATTCTGTACGCATGGACGCTGCTGTTGGCTGTTCTGATGGTACCAATCCTTCCCGACCGCTCCACGTTTGAAATCTCCCCGGTCAATAAAGAACAGTAATTGATTATCAGGAACAGAAACTGGTGTGAGCCGGTTTTGGAGTTCCATTGCCCGACGATAGATATGGTCTGTAGTCCATCGAGCAGTTGGGTCTGACTTCACAGAGGTGGCTACCAAAAGCGATTCCTTCGAGAATCGTTCTGAGTCAATCAAAGAACGAATATCACGAGAGTGATTAGCAAGATCCGTCTGGTAATTCAGCTGATCGGCTATCTTCTGGACCTTCTGGTTTGGCATCTCATGTTGCTCTACGATCCGTTCAGCTTTTGACTGGATTCGGATCATTTGGTTGTCTGCTGCTTCTTTATCTAGATATCGAAGTACATCCATTGTTTCATTGGCTACTGATCGCGTGTCTTCATTTATACGATCCATATCGACTTGACCATACAATTCTGGGTACATCGCTATCGAAAGTCGAGGGCCAACGGTGAACCAATCGTGATGCTGGACTCCAGTAGCTACGTGAGCAGCTGTTTGGATCTCGTTAAAGATTTCATGATAGTTGGCTGTTTCCTCGATGCTCGGTTGTCCGACTCGATGGAGGGTTTCGCCGCTCTGGCTTAGGCTGATATCAAGGTCTGTAGACCGAACTACACGTGCAATGCTTTCCTGTTCCCCTTGACCTAGAACCCCCACGAAGTCTAGATTTGAAACCTTCTCGTACTTCTCCCGGACTGTAAGTGCTGCTAGATATTGGGCAGCTATGTCCTTATTAAATTGCTTAGGGTCGTTTAGTCCGCGCTCAATCCGTTTTCTGTTCTTCTGGAGTCGATTTCGGCGGTCAACATTGCTTTCCCAATTACCTAATCCGTCACGGAATGGTTTTACGTAATCTCCACGTCCATATCTCTCATAGCCACGCAAGGCTTGGCTAGCTAATCTCTCGTGAGTACCTTCTGAGAGTTCATCAAGACCGTTTTGGTACTGTTCGAGTAGTCGCCCCTTCTCATCAGGTCGATAATATTTGGAGTAGTCAATTACCTTCAAATCTCCTCGCTGACGTAGTGTCTCTGTAATATTACCGCGAATTTGCACGTTCCGATTGCTTCTCTCTCGAACTACGCGACCCATTAACCTGTCATAATCGAATTTATCGATTATAATCGTCGGCCTATGCCTTTTGAAATGAAATAACTGAGGAAGATGAGTATAGAGCGTGCTGAAGCAAAATCCAGGAAGGGCTACATAACCACTTGCCATATTTTTATTCCGATAACTGTTTTTGTTTTTATCCATATTAATTATACTGGGAGAGTTTGCCACTCTAGATCCAATCCCACCTCCAGCAATAATCCCAAAGAGAGATCTCAGTAGACTCCGACGTGTTTTCATGCTAATGAATTACACACCTAGAGTTGTTAATTTTGTCGCCTATTCCCTCTTCCTAGATCTATCAACTAATTAATGGAAGTGAGAGCCTGCCTTATGCATCAAGGGGGATCTAACAGTCTCTCAAAACTCAAAAATGAGAATGAAATAACTGATCTTCTCATTGGTATTCCCCGTTATATGGTATCCGACAGAGGGAATTTCATCCAATCTGTTCTCGACACGGACTAGCAGCTGCACCCTCAGCATGACGGCCGGGAAGCCGTCGTATTCAGCGGACAATTCTCAGACCCAGGCCTTGCCATGGGACCCCTTGATTAGCTGGAAAAGCAGCGTCTTCTATAAAGTACCCTTCCAGCATATAGCCAATTGGCTATTCCAAATGGGAAACGATAAATGGAGAGATGATAAATATTGGCACATGCGCGAGAAGGGAGACGATGGCCGCTTTGTTGAATCAGTCACCCACGAGGATGTTCTAAGTGTCTTTGATGACGTCGAATCACCATTTATCGTTTCAAGTGATATCGTCGAAAGGTTTGACTGTACTGGCGAAACTGCTCGAAATAAGCTAAAGGACCTGAAATTAGAGGGATTAGTCAAATCCCGGACTCCCGCTCGGGACACCATCTGGTGGCGGGAGGGTGAATAGACATGTCTGAGATTCCAGAGCTGTCCATGGATCAGCGACTTGTCCTAAGCGAGTATTTCAGCGCATTTTGCAATACCGGCGAAGCATTCAGAGAACCCGTACGACTTGCGCTCGTGCTCGCTAACGAAAAACCAGCTACAATTGTTGATCCGCCTCCAGATATGTGCCCGTGGAGTCCTCTTTCAACTCCCCATTGTGCTGTGAAACTGCTCGATTCTCTCAATCTCGAATATCAAAAAATCACAGACTCACCGGGATGGTTTGTCGCAAAAAATAGCATGTGGCTGGAGATGCTGCCTTCTACGAAAACTGTGAATGACGCCTACCATCGACGTCTTGGAACTGTTATGGGATACCCTCACAATGCGATCGAAGAGTTTGTCGATAATGGAGGGAATGCACTCGCGCCACGCGACTATGTCGACCAAGGGATATTCACAGCTTCTGAGATAGGCTATACTGCCTTCGTGTGCTATCTCCCGATCAACACCGAAAACAGCTATCAACAAGTAATCTCACTCGGCAAAGAGCGATATCGACTGCTACAACAACTTTCAAACCAGTGGGGAATCCCGAATCTGGGAACACTCACAGACAACATCTATCGTAAGTATCGTGCTGTATTCGCACGAGAATTATCGTCATTTGGTGAGCCGCTCCCTTCGCGACAGACCGCTTAATCTTATTTTTAATTGTAGCCAAAAAGAGTAACTTAGCAAAAGATATGTGTAGTTGCAGCCAAAAATAATAACCGCCATTCTATCTTCCAGGGATGACGGTCCCTGCAGTTCGAATTGAGTAGTCGGCGTTCTGGCGCGAAAACGGCGCGATGCCGTTTAGTTATTCGATCCGGAGTGGGAAATGCCCGCAGTTCGGGCATTCAGGATATTTCTCCTGTTCCGGTCGAATGCCGAAGCCACATTCGCTGCAAACGCCGATAAACCGAGCCATTCTATCTTCCGGAGATGACGTTTGGTGAATGCACCGCAGCACCTTGCCACCTCCATTTACTTGTACAATAGCTATACACGTATACCTTTTGGTCTTGGCCAATTGGCTATAGGAGAATGGCTCTGAGAACCGTTTCAATCTTCGTAAGGCAGTTCGCTTGGGGTCGATTTGTTCGCCGCGCACTCAAGGACGCCGTCGCGAATTCGCAAGAATTCGAAGTCGGCCCCATCGAGTACGTCGAAAATCTCCTGCTCAAAAGTACAGGGGCGATGGGGATGGATCTCGAATACGTCCCCTTCGCAGTACCTGACTTCATCAGCGAGCGGTTTCATCCAGTGGTCTATCCGGTCGTGGGCCTTTGCAATCCACGGTGCTGGGTAATCGGTGTCCTCCGTCATTGTGTTGATTGGGGGAACTGCTCCCCCGAAACGCGTTCGGAGAATCGAACTCCGACAGCTTCCCCACGGAAGCTGCCACCTGGCCGCGCGTTTCCCTGGCTACCTGTTTGCTTCTATATCGGCTGGATCACCGTCGTAGGCAATCCAGCTGCCAGTATCGGGATCGAAGATGACTAGTTTGCCATCCTCCTGCCGACAACCACTCATATCGAAGCCTCCAGTTTTTTGCAATTGAGACAGATTGCGATTGAATACGTTTCTAACCGGGCGAAGTACACTTGCGTCCGGCGACACCGAGGACAGTAGTCTCTCACCAACTGCATTAGACTGCCTCCTTCGCTCGGCACCGGTTCTGTTGGGAGATCTCCGGGTTGGTAAATCGGTCAACCTCTCCGTGTCTCCACAGAACTTCTGTGGGCACGAGATCTTGCCCCACTTCAGTATAGGCCTGAACTTTGAAGTGAACGCCCACACGGACAGGAGGCTCAACGTCGGGTTTCCGATGGTCTGAGGGAGGCCCTAAAACTTCAATCGCTGTGAGTGCCCGTTCTCGGACGCTCATCTGTCTTCACCCTGGGGAGTGGCGTAGTCAACTATCGTAGCCGAATCAACGACTATGATCCCTATGGGGGTAACTTGGAATGTAGTCCGAATATGAGCTTCCCCAGGTTCGTTAGCTTCCCCTGAACCGATTGGACCACATTCTTCGCAGTTCGTCCATCGAAGGTACCACCCATGAGAATCACCGGTGACGTAGATGTGCGCCGTTGGGTCGTGTTCGTCATCACACAACTGGCGAACGCTGGTAATCAGCTTGTTGCAGGAATCGCAGATCACCTGGCCGTCCGGTGTTCCGACCGGTTCCCCCGAGACCTTCAGGTCTGTCATCGGTTCGCCTCCGTCCGACCCACTGCGATGGTTTCATAACGCTCCTCAACCGATATTGCGTTGGTTTTCTCGTCGTACATAGCGCGTCTCTGAGAAAGCCAGCATCGGGATGTTGGCGCATCCTGGTGCGATTCTCTCACACCAACTGACTCCCTCTACCATATGGCATACGCCACATGTGCATAAGCGTTTCGCATATTGTAAACACATATTGTAAATGCATATTGCAAAAAGCAGAAGTTGTAAATAGATAGAATCTCTATCTCGGTGTATGCCGCGAGAACACAATGAATCAGGGGACTTTATAGAAACAGTGTCACACGAGGATGTCATTGAGGTATTCGATGACTATCGTAGTCCGTGTATTACATCAGGTGACGTAAAAAAATCACTCGGATGCACACCCGAAACCGCACGACGGAAGCTAAAAGAGCTTCATAATGAGGGGATTGTGGAAAAACGCAAAACCGCTGGTCGTATCATTTGGTGGCTGGCTGAAGAAAATAATTGAAACCGATAAAACCAGCAAATTACCGTTCTCTACCTAACGATCTTGTCTGATTCCTCCGTCAGTAGCAACCCCACGGGAGGGTGATTGTATAGGCTCCGTTACATTGTTGTTTTCCTCTGGGAGTGGAACGGGTGCAGTGGCTTCTATCTCTATCTCGGGTGAAGCTGCATCAATGACGGCTTGCTCCCAATTGACCGCGAGTATATGCTTGCAAGGCCCATTACCGAATTTGAATGCCTTGCAAGAACACTCAACAGCAACCTCTTCGACACTCACTACGTGAATGTGCTCATCACTGTTAGATCCATAGCTAGCGTTCTCTACGATCACAGTGGCCGGTTCGGGAACCGTGAACTCGAAGCTCTCCCAAAATGCTCGTTTAGCTACTGTTGATACGTCTTCGTCGTTTGTGTGTTCTTCGGACATGGGTATTCGAACTTGCTTGAGATTGCCAGTCGGACACGTCACCATCGTGTCGTGGGGGTCAACCCCTGCACAGACCAGCTCTCTCTACCATATGGTATACGCCATATGCACATAAGCGTTTCGCATATTGGCTATACCATATGCTATCAGGAGGCTCGATTCTACCGAAATAGGAAAATAGTGAACGACTAGTGGCCGTAGTTGGTCGCTGTTTCGCGAACCGAGTTATCTACAGAATTGTCGAAGACATAGAATGAATCTCGGCGGGTTGGCCCATCCATGCTTCCATCACTAGATGATGGATATGTCCCTCGGAAAACCGGTTCTCCGTTGGCATTCCGGACGTATAGCCGGAATTCATCCCCAAATTGCTGAGGCTCCGGCTGTAGGTGGTTATTTCCATGGCTGGACTCTGTCGTCTTAACGGAGACACGTCGAGCGATCACTGTCTTGCCAGTATCACTAACGTCGATTATTCTCGCAAATTCGCAATTCGTCTGTCCGTATCCCCAACTTGTGTGTATAAACACACCTATCCAATCTTCTGTAACGGTCTCTGCTTCAGGATCGAAGCTACTCTTTGTCGATTCCTCAGATTTATCCACTTCCAAATCTTCGTCTGTCATGGTTGTTCGAACTTGCTTGAGACAACCAGCTGACGTGTCACCATCACGTCGGCATTCTCCAAACCAAGCTCTTACTGGTATGTCTCTACCATATGGTATACGCCATATGTACATAAGCGTTTTGCATCTTGTCTACGCAATATGCGAAAGTCATAAGTACATGTGGTGTATACCATATGGTAGAGGCGGAAGGGAGAAAAGCACGATGGTGACGTGATTACCTCCTGATCTACCTCAAGCAAGTTCGAGTAACCATGGCAGAAAAGAACACAACCGAAGAAAACGATGAATCAAGTAGAGAATTTGCACCTGGATCGATCGCTTTCGATCTGGTAACGCGTCAACCGCTGTACATCCATAAACAAGTTGCAAAAGACCTAGAAGAGCACCAGAAGGAGAACAATTTCGACCTAGCAACGTACAAAATGCATGAATACCTGCCTATTCACCGAGATGATAGGGTCTTCGAATGCGTATTCATCGAAACCAGCCCGCAGAAGATGCACAAGGTGGGAAAATCGTACGATTTCCCAGAAGGCCGCCTGATGGCGGTCCCTGTTGAACAAGCGTTCGAGTAAACAATTCTCTGAACCTATTTTTTGTAGCTTTTCTGTATATTGCAGACCCTCAATTAGCATATGGTGTAAGCAATATGCGAAACACTTATGTACATGTGGCGTATACCATATGGTAGAGGGAGTCAGTTGGTGTGAGAGAATCGCACCAGGATGCGCCAACATCCCGATGCTGACTTTCTCGGAGACGCGCTATGTACGAGATAAAGCCAGAACCAGTTGAAGAGGTAAAGCATCGTCTTATCCGTTGGGAGATTGAGGGAGAAATCTCAGTACACCAGGAGGTAGACAAATATGGTCAGACCACCGGTAGCGCGTTCTACCGGTGTACTGAGTGCGGCGACGAGTTAGTTACCGGATTTGATCTGGCGAACATGCCGCACAAAGAGGACTGTGAGGTGGCCGATGAGACGAATTGAACAGATTTGTCTCGTCGGGGTATTCGCAGTCTGGGTGTTTGTCACGGTCGGGCTTCTCCAACTCGATACTGGTATCTTTGCCGCTGGAGGGCTGGTCGTAACAGATCTGGTAACCTGATCGGGACTCCTATCAGAGAGATATGCATTGCGCGGTTTAGTATCTGAAGGGTACAACATAGATACCCAAACAGATCGCTTCTAAACATTCATTTTGATAGCGATATTTGATAGCTTGATGAGTAAATCACGTTGTCTGCTAGTGATTCTGTTAATTATCGGTTTATCCAATGGGCTAGTTTCGGCACAGACCGAATCACCATCACACACTCTTACGATCTCGTCAAACGGCAACGGCACAGCATCATACGTTGTGACGAGTTCCAGCAAACTCAGTTTCAGATCCGAAGAACCAGCGGAGTATGTACGTGGATCAAAGCAAGCTGCTGGGACTGTCGGAGAGGAGAATGACGAGAAGGATGTGATCAAATATAACGGCTATATCGAGTCTTTCGATTACGAGGGGGATATCACGATTCATCTAAATGGTCGGCAAGTATCCCCCGATGTACTGACTGGGAATCATATCAAAATCGTCCATCCAACGAACGCATCAGAGACAATCGAATACTACTATCCATTGAATGGTGAATCCGCACGTGGCGAATATGCCGAGGAAGACGACTCAGCCACTGATATGCAAATTTTAGGATCGATCGATAAAGGGGTCGATTCCTTCTACTATCGGGGCACTATCCCGGATCACGCCTTTCAGGGCCTTGCTCCGGTATTCGTCAATGGTGAGCTAGTGGACAACCAGGGTGGACCACAACAGACAACGTTGACTAAGGAGACAAAACAGCCAACACCAACGATCTCGTCAACCGACACCACCACTGAATCGACGACTACAGTCTCTACAACTACCAACACAAACACCCATCAGACTACCCAGCAACGAATTACAAAAACAGGCACTAGTCCCACAACATCTAGCGATTCTCAAGCAGATGCCCCAGCATCAGAGCAATCTTCTTCACTGGTCCGCTCAGTGACGATCGGTTTGGGGGCTGGAATTTCAATCGTCATTGGATTAATACTTGCATCCATCGCTATAGATACGTATCTTATTTCGAAATGAATCTATTACCGTATTCAAGCCCATAACAAATGTGTAATGTCTACTCGTCTGGATCTGCCTCTTCAACAGCCTTCTCAGCAGAGTCAGTAAGCTTGTCAGCTAAGTATTCAGCAAGTACAGAATCACGGCTCCTAGTGAGGGGATGTCCACTGCCGGTTCTTCCTCCACCATCGTGATCGTTACCCATCCGATCAGCGACAGCCTGAACTGCCTCAGCAATAGTTTGCTGTTCGGTGGTGCGCTCACCCGCGTCTGGGCGTCGATCCTGATACTCACTGCTACCGTCATCGTTGCCACCGTATCGACCTCCCATTTAGATCATCTCCGTATTTGTCGTTTCACCGTTGACAGGCGAATCGGGATCTACTCCTAGAGCATCTACAGCTCGGTTGGTGAATATATCCCACTGCTGTCGGAGTTCCTCTTCGCTCTGTTTCGTAGGTGCCATATCCGATCGCCACGCCGTCTGTCCGGCAGCTGCACCAACTGAATCGGGTACACGTTCGAGATAGTTCGGCGATAGCAATCCGATCAGGAAGATATTGCGGTCCTGCTCGGTGTCGATCTCCTGGAGGTCAGCCACAAGCTCATCAATCCGAATTCCAGCTCCTGCCGTGAAATATTGGGTGCCATAAAACGCGCAGTAATCATCAAACCCCGCTCGATCGAACACCTCATAACAGACTGCACGCTCTTCGGGTTCAACACCCTGTACAATAGGAATAAGCCGTGTCTCAGCCCCGTGCTCGTGTAGCTGGCGTTGCATCCACAGCAATCCCTCCATGCTGTGCAAGACGTTGTGGCTCCGGTCGCCTACATCCTGATTTTCGTAAGTACTGTAGTCCGCTGGAATGTGGAAGTCAGGCCCAAAGGCTAGCACATGCTCCAGCTCTCGTTCCCACGAAACAAGATTCAGTTGTGTGTCCCTGATTGTTGTAGTGGTGATCAAGCTGGTCTCTTCGGGGAACCATGAGCTCGCAGTCTCATCTCGGTTTACCAACGCACGCATATCTGTATACTTCAATAGAGCATATTCTGGCGTAACAGCCTCTAAGAACGTGCTGTAGCTGTGGTATGGTTCGACGCTTGGTATTGCACCACGTGGATAATTTTCTGGCATCTCAGACACTCTCCTTACCCTACTGTGCCTTTCTTTCACTACAACTATTTTAGAACTATCGATCTGGCGACGGCCGCTCGCCTTCGGCTCGCTCCGCAACGCACCTAGTCTGTCCGGTATTCGTCGTGAGAGGGGTACCAGGCCGGTCGTTTGCAGGCCTGGCTGTCCCACGGTGTCGCCGGTCAACTGTCCGGCTGTCGTCGCTCAGCCCGGATGTCGGTATTCGTCGCTCCCCCAGTTTTCCATCTGTCGCCGCTTAGCCTGGCTGTCCACATCGTCGCTCTAGGGGGATGTCGGCCAGTCGTCGTAATCTCTGGGTATCCATTGTTTCGCAATATCGGGCTTCCACCTGTCGTCGCTCTTCTCGGGTGTCCACCTGTTGCATCTGAGCTGGAATTGCACCTTCTCACCGCATGGAGGCCTCCCACAAATCACTCCCACCCTAGGGGGGAGGCCCCCGCATGCGGGTTCCTCGGCAATCGGAATTAAACGTTAATTACCGGTAAATATTTGAGGTATTAGAGACCTCTTGAGGGTATGGGAAAGTCGGGTAAGTCGATGAGTTTCGATCAGCTGGTTGAGAAAACACAGGGATCACCACGGGAGAGAATACTAGATGGACTAAGGTTCTATGGGGGTGAAAGCAATGCACACCAACTTCGCAGCTACTGCAATATTCCGTCGAAAAATTATCATTTTAACAAACTCGAAATGCAGGGACTAATCGAAACCAGTGGAGAGGAGTACGTCGGAAAAGGAGGATCAGCAAAGATATATCATCTTACAGAACGTGGCCGCAAGGTCGTAAACGAATTAGTGGAGTTCTCATCGGGAGAAACAGCAACAGAGCTACAAAATCGAATCGAGGAGCTTGAGAATGAACTTGAGCGCCTCGGAAATCTCTACAATGAGCTGGCCGACCATGTTGAGGTGATCGATCAACGGACTGTAGACAATTAGCGCTCAGAAACGCTCGAATTTCCGAGGCTCGCGTTGTGATGCAGCGTCTGTATCGTCACTGACCTCCTCACTCTCTGCTTTCTCAGTTATTTCTTTGTCAGAAGTCTCTTCCATGCGATTGGTAGTGTTGCCTAGCTCATCTTTCGGAACATCCTCTTCAGCGACTGTCTGTGGGAGGTCACACAGCGGAATGTTATCTTGGTCATGGCGATAGAGAGTGAGATCTAATGGCGTCAACAACCGTCTCTCGTCGTTCTCGTCCACTTCAGCTTCTGGGACAACAATGATATCCCACTCGGCGGTTGACGGCTTACCATCAAACTCGTATTCTGGGATTACGGGCGGTTTGATGTTCCGCTCGCCGCCAGCAGGATACTGACTCGCGTCAGTAAAGATCTCGGCAGCAGTATTGAAGCGCGCGTGTTCGGTACCGTCCGTATCCCTCAAGATATACTGACCGGTCTGTCGATCGTGGACCCAAATGTTGGCTGCTGCTCCTGGCCGGGTCATTTTCTCGCCGTCAATCATCAGATTCCTCGTCATGGTATAGAATCGGCGCTCTTCGTCAATTGAGTGGTTGCTGTGGCAGTACTCATCCCCTGCGCAGAGCGTGGTCCAGACGGCCTTAGCTGCATCCAGACGGCACAAGAATACACACCGCCGGTCGGCGTTATGAGCGGAAACGAGATTGATAATCGTCTGTGATGGCTGTGTTTCCCCAGTCGAGTGTTCGGCCTCGATATAGACATCCTCCACGCCAGCTAGTCTGAAGAGTTCGGGATGGTTCTCGCGGAACGAATTTACTCGGTCAGCGATAGTTTTCGGATCTTCGACCCCGTCGAGATAAAGTTGATCATCAAGCGTAGCGAGCGCATCTGGCATGGAATCAGCATCTTGGTCAAGGATCTCGAAGAGGAACCCAAGTTGTGTGAAAGGGACATACGCATCCTCCATCAGTCGTTGATGGTCCTTACCGCCAGCAGTCTCACTCCCTCCGACATTCATAAACCCAGTGTCAGTAGCTTGTACGAAGATCTCGTCGTCCTCCTCACGATAATTGAGGTAGGCGTCGGGGACGTGCTGCAATACCTTCCGCCAAACTTGGTTTGCGTCCCGGAGTGCTCCGCCTCCAGGGAGATACCGTCGCAAACGGTCCAAACAGTCACGCACCGCAACGTAGTCATGCGGAGATCCCTGGCGAATAGATTCGTCAGTGATTGCCTTGAGCACCTGATTTCGCCAACGTGGCTCACCAAAGTCGATCTCATCGAGCTGCTGAGGATCGTCTACATCTGTTTCCTCCCCATCGTAGAACCGCGATTCTTCTCTGAGTTCCTCAGCAGATTCCGGGACATCGCCGAAGCGTTCGACCGACCGGCGCTTCATCGCCTTTACGTCAACCTCATAATCGTCACCGTGGACTTCTTGACGGATTTCCCGGCTGGGAGGGAAGGCATCGACCTTGTACGAATAAGTCGTATCCTCATCGTCGTCTGTCTGGTAGTAGGTCCGAAGCCAGAACTTGAACCGTCCCAGATTCGTGAGATCACTCGTGTTCTCCAGCGAGTGATGTGAGAGGATATATCCGGCGTCCTTCTCTCCCGTTCCGAATGAAATCGCTGTGTCAACCTGGTTCTGGAGGGCGTTTTTCAGTTTCCCGTAGAGCTGATTTGAGGGAGCCTGACAGGCCAGAATCATCCTGAAATCGTGTCCGCCAGCGATCGAGAGCATTTCGTGAACATTCGTGAGGGGTGAGACTCCTTTATCGAACTCATCCCAGATCAGATAGAAGCGCGGCGCATCTGGAAGCGTTCGCTTCGCCGTGTAGAACCGTCTGACCAAGGGAGTCAACATGAATTTGATCTCAGACTCACCGAGGTGAGGATCTAGCCGCAGGACACAGACCTTGCCTTCTCGAACCAACTCCTGGATGCTTGCCGAGGGATTGCGCGCACACAGGAAATTCCGTATCCCGGCGTGTTGAGTAAGCATATCAGTCCGCCCCGCGAGCGGCTCGAGATCCGAATCCTCTTTTTCGCGGATGCGCTCGGCGGCATCTTTGACAAAAGGCATCCGCTCGTCACTGATCAACTCTGAAAACGTATCAATGCCAGCAGCTGCACCGATGGCCCCTGCAACATCCAGCGGGGTGGCCGTGAGCCCCGATCTCGCCAGCCCGTTAATAACCGTCCTGGTAACGCGCTCCATGACAGCTCCCCAGTATTTGTCCGAGCCACCTGCTTCGGCAAACGACGCCCCCCAATCGTCAGCCAGTGCATGGACCGCCGATTCGAAGGCGTTCGTCCCTGGCTCGGCATTCGAAGGCACTTCCAGGAGGTTAAATCGGACCCGTTTATCGAATTCACCCCCTGTATCAATAAAGACAAAATCCTCCTCGGGGCGGTCCTCCGGCCACTCCTCGATGAAACGCTCATCATCGTCCTGCTTGCCCTTGGCGATAATGAGCGCACCATAGTCTCGATCGTAGACCTGTGACGCGAGGTTCCCCAGTGTGGTGGTTTTGCCCTTTCTTG
Organism: Halocatena halophila; assembly: GCA_027563145.1. Lineage (GTDB taxonomy): Archaea > Halobacteriota > Halobacteria > Halobacteriales > Haloarculaceae > Halocatena > Halocatena halophila. The sequence goes on from CP071308.1 coordinate 24,720, forward strand.
TACCTCCTGTCACCAACATATGAGCATTCAGATATTCTTCATAGACACCGACCTCCGTCCCATTTCGGCGTCCGAACCCGAACCAGAACGGATCACCGGGCTCAGAATGGTCCAGCATCGCCACCTGCTTCTCGGCGCTGGTCGGGTCGTCAGGAAGATCAACGGCGTCAAAATCAAAGCGTGGCGTGCCCACCGGAACGCCGTCGCCTGGACGAGAGAGCGACCACTGGAGTCGATTGGTCGTGATATCATCCGCTCGAGGGACGTTCAACAGCCCGGACGCTTCGGGTTGGGTTTTCACGATCCCAGCATCCTCCCACACACGCCCACAGGCGCGCTCGAATTGCGTAGCAAGATTCGAGCCGGTGATAGGCTCGGGGAGAAAGGTTTGCTCTGATCTGAATTCGTAGTAGTTCCGGAACATCCCAGCAACGCGTTTGACGCGATGAGCGGCTTCATCCGGATCGTCCGAGATCGCGAAGATTCGTACGAACAGTCGCCAGGCTTTGCCATCCTGTTCTTCGAGCATCCGAGCGACGTCCTTGTCACGTTTCGACGGCGGGTGCTCGATGACCTCTTTCGGTCCGAACGGGATACCGAAGATGTTGTGACGTTCAATTGTCTTTTGGCGGAGCTGGTACGTGAGGTCCTGAACTGACGGTACACCCTCGATCGGCGTCCCGACAGCCCCACCATCCCAGTCACGATCGCCATGCCCATCAGCGATTCCACCACCGTTCGGGACGCCTTGCAGCCAGCTACGATCAGCTGGCTGAAACATGAGCTGCACCGCGACATCGGTTTCAGTTGTAGCGTTCTGTGCTGTCTCGGCTGACGATCCGTTGCTAGTCGTTCCGACGATCTCCTGGAGGATCGCGCCGATGGGGTCTGATCGGAAACCGTCTAATGCGATGTTATTGATCGGATAGAGGGTATAGCGTCGGAGGGCGAGCGTACTCCCTGCAAGATACTTACCAGGGGACACATCGAGGAATCCTGCATTACGAGCTTTTATTTCTGAGTTCGGGTATTTGTTCTCAAGCTGTCGTCTGAAGGTCTCGAAGTACTCCTGTGCGGGGATATATTGAAGTGTGATAACACGTTCACTGGGCCCAGTCGTGGTGGTTTGGGTTGGTCCATAGCGGATCTCTGCGGTGTGAGCGGCAGAGACGTTCTCACGCTTGCCTCGAAGAGGGTTCCGCAGCGATCGCGATCGCCTGGATTTCACCTCATGGAGAGCAGTAAGAACTTCATCCATCGCTGGGATGCCACCGTTATCCCGGTACGGACGGACGACAAGGGCACACTCACCGTCAGGCAATTTCTCAGTTGCTGCCGTTGCCAGCGACTCATCGATTCTGAGCGGTTTGTAGGCTGTTGTGCTATCCTGCGTCGATTGGAGCCGATCTAAAATTCCCATGTGGAGATCACCTATAATACTTCGCTAGTGAATAGTTCCTCTTCAGCCAGCATTTCTTAGTGTCCGTTTTTTGTTAGTGCATCATCATACCAGCGGTCAATGCGCTCACCAGACGCGTTACAGATCGCTGCTACCTTTTGCGGCGGAACCTGCAACAGATCATCCGGCGACTCGATCCCCGCATCACGCAGCTGCGCCCGGTGCGTGGAGTCGAGATCTGATAGCGGATCAAGATCATCCCCTACGCTGGATGCAGACGAGTCGGTAGAGCTGTCTCCGTTGATACGTTCCTCAATCCTCTTTGTGATTGGTGATGTTTCGACCTTGCACTCAATCCAGCCCTCCTGATCATCGAAATTCACTATACATTCAGAATAGCCCGCCGACTTCCCCGGCGTGAGGGAGTTCTGGACGGCTTGGATCTGGGGTGTGGCCATGCCGAACTGTCTGAGCGTGTCCGTGTCGGCGTTTCCGACATAGAACGACTGCATTGTCGAGGCCTGCTCGAAGATTGCCTGACGCTTGTTCTCCGCCTCCCGTGACGAGTCTTCTTGTTGCTTCACGAACTCCTCTGGAGACTGCGAGATCGACCACATCGCCGCATCATAGCGGGCCCACCGACGAGCAGCTCCAGCCAGCCAATCGACCATTTCATCGCTGTGATAGAGAACGTGAGCCTCATCGATGGCGAAGATCGTCTTGCCCGGTGTTCGCTTGATCTTCTGGCTGATCTGCTGAAGGGCGATCTGGAGGCCGATTGACTTCGCTGCATCGCTGCTTCCCTGCAACTGCGGCATGTCCAAGTAAGCCATCGACACGTCATCATCCAGCAGACTCGTCGTTCCGGTCCCACGGAGGTGGGCGTACTGGCCTCGGTCCGTCAGCTCGATTAGCCGTTCAAGCAGTTGCTCGGCCTGTTGTCTGCGGGCCTCCCGCTCACCTTCGGTTCCTCGGATCGTGTGTTTCCCGGGGTTGTTCCGAATCAGTTCGAGCGAGTCGAAGAAGTCGTCATACGTCGGGGAGGGCTCGGCGTGTGTATCGAGATCAGTCGTGATCCCCGCACGATCGTACGTGAGACCAACCGCATATCGGACAATGCGATACGTATCCGGATCAATCGACACACTACCGGTGGGCAGTCCCGCCCGAATAACGTTCATCGTCAACTCCGTTACGAAATTGATCTGAGCCGCGAGCGGCGCTAGCTTGTCATCCGTTTGGCGACGGCGTTCTTCGGAGACCGGTTCAATATGCCACGGATTGACCGGATCATTGCCATCGACAACGATATGTTCCCCATCACAGAGGCGAGTCAGCCCACCGAAGCCAGATTCCATGTCCGTGACAATGAGCGTCCGATCATCTCCCGCCAGATACCAATCTCCAGCCCGATCCCGCACGAAAGTACTTTTCCCCGATCGAGACATCCCGATCGTGAACAGGTGCGGCGCACGCCCGCGGTCAAACGGATCGACGACGACAGGTTTACCAGTCCTAGTGTCGCGTCCCCAGTAGATCCCCTCGGGCTCGGAGAGATCGGTCGCCCCAAACGGAAACATCGCCCCAAATGCCCCTGAAAGGGCAATATGCTCTCGATCGCCACTCGCCTCACGGGCGTAACGATCTAGACCTGCTGGCGAACAGCTCGTGAGCGCTGCTGGCTGGTTGGTTGCCGGTGCGACCGGCCCACAGCCTGCTGGATTGCCTTCTAGTCGTCTGGTCACGGATTTGCAAGCCTCTTCCAACGCTTCCTCAGTGGGTGCCCTGATCGACACATAACCGTTGAGATACCATGCATCGGTATTGGTGCGTTCTAACTGCTGATAGACATCCTCGTACACATCATCGACTCCAGCAACTGACAAAGCTCCAAAATCTGATTGCTTCGCACGGTTGATTGTCTCTGCACCGATATCCAACCCCACCTCCTCAACGCTGTCAGCAGCCGACATCTGATCTAACGGCTTCGAATGAATTCGAACGTCGATATCCAATCCACCGAACGTGAACAACTCGTCCAAAAACATCGCAACCGGATATACAGGCCAGTTAGCAATCCAAAATATCCTACAATACTGTCCCGCGAGCTTGACTGTCTCACCTTCGACATCGAAGGGGCCAGTTGCTAGCATCCGCTCGGTAGGGGTTACACCATCAGTGTCTAGGTTGCGCTGATAGGCGAGTTGGAGGAGCGAGTCCGTGCCGCCGTGTGCAGGTGATCCGTCGGAATCTGTGCCGATTGTTGCACCTCGACCTTGCCAGTATGACCGCAACACGTTGATGTGCTCAACAGCATCCGCTCGCTCTACATCGACTCCTTCTACGCGCTCAATAGCCCTCGTGACGAGATCTACACGGCGGTCGAGAACATCACCAATCAGCACCGTATCAGCCGACTCTTCGTCATCTCCAGCAGTGAACTCAGTATTCTGTGGTTTGTCCGCTGTATCAGATTCTTCGGGAGACTGCTTTACGTCGTGATCAGTCGAGTTCTGATTTCCATCGAAGTGAGAACCAACAGCGTCTTTGAATTCATTCCAGTGCTTACGCGCACGCGCAGCTATGCTGCCACTAGGTAACTCAACCTCCGGATCGTCAGGATGAACCTCCACGACGGCGTAGTATCGCCACTCGTTCGCGTCGATCGTGTTATCCTTCTCACGCAGCCATTCCGCTGTCTGTGATAGCACTTCTCGATGTTCCTTCGATATGTCGGTGTGGTAGTCGGTCGCACGTCTCTCACGCTCTAACGTGTGGGGGTCACTCGTAGCCTGACGAGTCGTCGCATAAAACCCCCACCACTGGTTGACAGACCCCAACTCCTCGTCAATCCCGTTAGTGAGTTGTCGGACTCGGGCCTCAGTCTTCTGCATCGGTAGTCGATCCATGTTCACCCCCTTTATTCGGAGTAAGGCCACACGGCTTCCATCGTGTCGATGATAGCTCCCATCTGCGGTGATATGTCGTACGTTGTGAAGCTTGGCACGTTGTTCAGCATCAATTCCCCACGGAAGTGACCGTTTCAAGCTGCGGTATGACAAGTGGTCTTCAACAAAGCCACTCGGAGTGAGATACCATGATTCCTTCATCTCGGCCTCGATGCTCACTCCCAGGTAGGTCAACGCAGTGACGCTTATCACGAGCAACGCCACACCAATAACCACCATTCCCAGCATAAACGCAATACCCGCCGCTACGAGGCCAATAATCGCAGGTAGATAGCCTTTCCACTCCCGAATCGTTTTTCCCCGGATAGCAGGGGACGTATCCACACGGGGGAGTATAACTTGTCTATCATCTTGTTCTGACTGACTGGATGTGGTTGATTTGTCACTCATTGGAATCCTTCTCGTTGTCGGTTTCGTATCGTTGTTTCCAATCTTTCCACCAGTCCGATGCCTGATTAACGCGTCCACGCATCCGATCTCTCAATGGACGCACTGGCTTGAGACGGCCTCGATACCGATTACCAGGAAGCATCCCGGACCAATACCACTTAGCTCCCTCCCAGTGGGATTTTGCGGATCGCCGATATTCGATGCCCTTCTTGACATTCTGTCCCAACCACTCCACAGCCCGGACTCGTCGAGGATACTCCGGCTGCTCGCTGTCAATGGTATAGTCTGTTAAAATCGTCTGCTGCCCACCTTGTGAGCTGGAGTCCCGCCATGACCCGTTCGAGTCGATGACCTGCGTGCTGCGAGTTCGGTAGTTTCGACTGCCGTTGTGCCATTCTCCACGGTGGAGAGACTGGTGGTGATCATCGTAATACTGCGGTTGGTGGTGCCATGTCCTCCGTCGTCGATGGCCCATAGATGCTGAGTTCTGTCCCAAGGTCGTGACAACCTGTGGCAAGAGATTTCTCACGGAGTAAAGGGGGAGATGAATGAACGCAAGGAGAACTCCGACGGTGATCGTCCCTAACGTCAACAAACTGCTGCCCGGATTTCCAAACGAGAGAGGCAACTCGTAGATAAACCTGAGCCAGATCGCCTGAATCAGTTTCAGTATCAATAACCCGGCGAAGATTGAGAAGATCGTATGGCCGTATGGTTTGAGATACCGGTTATTTGACCCAAGACAAACCGCCGCAAGTGGCCAGACCGCGACTACGAAGTACATTAGTACCCATTGAATGAACAATACTATTAATCCAATAATTATTAATCCACCTTCTAAAAGTACTAGTGCCACTCCAAGAACTAACCCCAATCCGAGCTTCGTGAAATCGCCCGGTGTCTTCAGGAATTCTCCCCCATTGGGGACAATACCGAGCGCTAATGAGTTAACAAGGTGTAAAATTAAAGGGATGAACACAACTCCCCCAACGATCATCACAATCATTACACCGACACGCTTGAGTCGCTTATCCTTCTCGCGGGGGGATGAAGTGTTCGACCAGGCATAGATCCCTGATACAGCGATCGGCAGCCCGACCAGGCCTGTAAATCCCCCATAGATTCCCCAAACCACGGGCCACCAGGATCCAGACTGCATCTCGTCAGGGGGACGCCGTTCGTCGCGAGCTCCAACGTTCAAGGATTCATTGGCTGTCTCGTTAGACTGCTGCGTTTGATTTCCATCACTCTGATTTGATGGAATTTCTGCTTGAGTATTAGTGCCCGAAACACCCAACTGGTTCTGTGGAAACCAGGTAGTTGGTTCAGTCACATCACCCGGAGCTGGGACAGTCAACATTACCCAGTGGAAGGAATCCACGAACCCACCGACGCCTTTGGCGAATTCGTTTCCGACATACTCAAGAATGTCCTTAAAGGACTCAACTGGTCCCCGAACATTCATCATACCGCTATCAGACCCCTCCACCTTCTCCTCTTGATTTACCTCACTCAGATCTCCGCCAACATCTTTGGTAATGTGGTCCTCGATTTGATACTGGTACTCCTCTGTCCGGAGTATTTCCTTTCTGAGTTGTCCGCGTTCGTTCGGCAGGAGATCACGGATTCCCTTGTCTCTCTGGACGCCCGGCTCCGCGAACAGCCCCCACTCTATCGAGATTTCATTCCACGGAATTCTCCACGACTTCTCCTCATAACTAACCGTGAAGTAATCACGGTTGTACATCGTGACAGTCATGGGGACGGATTTGTTGTGCGACTTCATTTGGAGCGTCCCGTCCGTCTCCCTGGATTTTAGATAAGGCTTGATCTCGTCCTCATAGACGCCTTTATCGTCTGAGTCCTCTAGCCCTTGAATCTCACTCTGTAACCGCTTCACTTCATCCAACGTTAGGTCGTCGAAATCGCCGGACCAACCTGCCTGATCTGGCGTCCGCCAGATCGATTTGTTGTGAAGGCTCCATGACTTCCTCTCTTCGCCAGTGTACGTTATCTTGATTGTGTTTTTATCGGCCTTCGACACTGTGAGCGGCCCTCGTTGCTGTATAGCGATAGTCACGCAGCCACAGTCTTCGCCTTGCTGTGATGATTGATATTGAGAGGACTCCGCTACGCCACCAACGGCCCCGATTCCGGACGAAACTATGAGCCAACAACAGAATACAACAACCACAACACGGGTCCGTAGAGACCTAGCAGTCATGGTCATCACACGAGAACAGTCAGCACACCCATCGAGGAGGGAGAGACCCACAGAACAGGGTACACGGGGGTGACCATACCAAACATTGACGCTGCGCTAAAGCACGGCGGAAGCATAAAGCCCATCTGGCTGAACACCGTTGGTAGACCAGGAACTAGCACCGCTCCCAGTAATTTCTTTGCAGCAGCTTCGTAATAGCTCCCCTTCTGCGCGCGCTTTCCCGACGATTTCATTTTACCCTGTTTGACACCTTTATAGAAATCCATCACAGACAGGGACAGTAATATCAGACCCAATCCGCTCATAACCATCCCAACAAGTGTTCCGACACCATTGACTGCGCAGAGCGATTCGCCCAGGTTCTGCGCCGCGACCGGCATTACTGCTATGTCTATTCCGATGAGAACCCCGACCAATTTTAAACACACCTGTGCCCTACGCCGTTTGGCACGTCGCTGATCCATAGTCACAGATCATTGTCCGATACTAAAAAGCCTCATATCGTATGAAGCGATTCTATACAAGACCAATGAAGATACCTATAGTAATACATATATTAATTGTCAAATTATCCCCGGATCACTTATATATGGTGAAGATATTACCAATTACTATGCAGAACGGCATAGAATTCATGCTAGGTCATTATACCATCTACATGCATGGTAACTCGCGAACAATTACTATTCCATCTCATCTAGACTTCAGCGCGGAAGCACAGGTTATCGTCTACCAAGGAAGCGATCACTCCGGACAGTCCCTCTACATGCGACTAATTGAAAGCGAAAAGGGGGAAAATATCGATGCTGAGGCGGGTCGTCCGCCAGCCGTGGAAAAAGGGCTCATAGAAGAGTCATTGTGTCACATTGGTACGATTCGAAACGGATCAAGCTGCCGCATGGCGACGGTCCCCTCCAGTGTAGAGGAATTCGGAGCGAACACACACGTAGTATTGATCGGAGGACAGACCACCAACGGATCACGATTTCTGAAGGTTGTGCTAGAAGAGATCTGGTCCTCGCCACAGCGGCAGTTAGTGCGCACCCCTGATCTGACAAAAGCGACATCGCTCACTGTGTAGAGGATGCCATACAATCTAAGACCTTTTAGCATCCTCGGGGATGGTAACAGATGATGACGGACGAGGATACTCGGATCACAATTCGTATCCCGACAGAGGCGATGGACCAGCTTGAAGAAGAGCTGAACTGTTTTAATACGAAATCTGGTATATTTCAGCACCTAGCACAATCATATCTCGATAACCAGCTAACACCCCGTCACGAAATGCATCAAAAATCCGGATGCGAGGAGAAAGGAGAAGAGTGACTACGACTTCTTCTGGAGGAGGAACCCACCGATCATGACAACTACCACACCGGCTACCACTCCGGCCAATACTTCAAAAAGTGGAAAACCACCAGAGTCTGCGGCTGTTCCCTGTGTGGATTGAATTGTCGAAGGGGATAGCTCAACAGTGGATGTTGGAGAGTGGGTTGACTCCTCCTGTGATGGTGGTGAAGCTGTTGGTTGTGGGGACTGACTCAACGACGTGGGATCAACACGCGTCCCATCAAGCTTGACTGTGATATTACCCGACGTTTCGAAATCCTGTACTTGTCCACGAAATTGAATTACATCCTTCTTATCCGTGCTATCTTTTTGCCATGGGAGTCCACCAACATTTCCATTTACTTTAGTACCTTTTCTCGTATCCGAATCCTCGGTTTGTTTGAGCGTCGGTTGGCTCGAAAACACCGCGTTATAACTGCCCCGCTTGTCTCCCTTTGGTTGGATCACGAGAGTGTGATTCGGTGGCTCGGTAGCAATGGGGGTCGATGTGGTCTGTGGATCTGGTTGATAATTATTCTCATTAATCTCCTTACTATTCACATAGAGTCGGATTGTTTCTTTATCACCAGCCGTCTTGATTCGCTTAATGTCACCACTGTAGCGGATAGTATCCGTCGAATCGGACGGTGACACCTCGCCCATCACGCTACGGTTTTTATAAACACCATCCTCGGGTTCAGTGTCTACAGAGTGAACTTCCCCAGTGAAATCCACGACATATGATGCGGAATCGCTGTTCGATTCGCCTACATATTTGATCACGAGCGCATTGGTACCCCAATCATCTGACTGTGGTGTCTGTTGGGCAGATGCTCCAGACAGAAAGAAAGTCGATCCGAGACTTCCCATCAGAAGGATCACGACTACCACCGACCACCCACGTGACCTATGCATCTCAGACCACCCCCATGGTTCCCGATAACTGTGGGGTAATGTCGATCCCTATGTTGTGCGTCCTGTCCTGAGCGGTACGGTTCGGATTACGTTGATATCTCATTAATAGAATTCATCGTGGGTTGTCCTAATTCTTTTTTGTCGTCTGTTGCTGTTTAGGTGAGGTCCACTTCGAGATCGATGGTTTGCCATTGCTGAGCGGGAGCCCCGTCGAGAGCTGTTGCAGCCTTTGCCGCCCCTTTTTGACTGCCTGGGGGCCGTACTCATTCTTCTTGACTCGCAAATCAGCGCCTTTCTCACCATCGACAGTTCCCTCTTCCGCACACCAGTTGTTGACGAAGCGAGCGTACTGCGTTGGGATGCCCGAAAGCGATAACGCAGCGTGGTTTTTTATTTCTAATACATTATGGTGTACATTTACATATTTCCCCCCAGTCATATTACTTGACGGAAAATTATCTTGTTCGCCTAAACGGTGCATGTCGAACGCGAACGCGCTTGGTGCGCCACCAGGCGGGCCAACAACGTTGAATCGGGCTTCGTATCCGTTAGTTTTGTAGCCGTATCCGGCGATAGCGTGTCGATATTTACTGAAATAGTTCCACTCAACGAGAGACAGACCGTTGAACAATTCCATCGGGTACCCGAGGTGATTCATCTGGTTGTGGTGAAATGAGTTATGATGAATCCATCCTTGTGTTGGGGTCTCGTCTGTACCGACAGCAATGGCAGCGAACGTCCAGCCGTACATCTCGCAATTGTCGACAACAGCTTTGTTACCCTCGAACTGAACACCGTTTGATTCATAGGCTGCGAGATTTTCGTATGGTGGATCGAGGTAATCCATCCGTGGTCCCTCGAGGCGAATACCCGTTATGCGACAGTCTCCCTTAGCGACAAGGACATTCCGGTCGTACTGGGTCGTTTTGATCAGCCCTCCGGTTCCCCCATTGGAACTGAGATTACGATTGCTTGCAATCGTAACGCCCGGAGCGACCGGTATGCTTTCTCCAGTAAGATCGATCGTGGTCTCCTCTGGAACCCAGACCGTTGTCTTCGGTGTCTGGACCGCCTTGATGAAGTCAGCTTTCGTCGTTACGGTTGTATTGGCTGCTTGCTTCGTCACGCGTTTCCGTTCTGATTGGAACGAGACAGGGGGACCGCCGATAGCCTGCTGTTGTTGCTTCTGCCGCTGACGAATTTGCTGTTGGCGTGTGCCCATAAGCCACATGCATCCACTCAGGCTCGTACTAGCGACGGCTGCCATCGCTGGGATCGAGCGCAACAGTCGACGACGCGATCTTCCCATCACGACAACCCAATTCGTCGTCGATAGTCAACATTCGGATCGTATAGAGAAGTTCTATACATTTACCCCATCACCTAGAGACTGCCGTATACATCTGTCGGAAAGAAAGAATGGCCCTGCTAATCTATGGCCAACCTACCCACCAATAGGATCGAATCGGGAAGACAGACTCTATTTCCTCACGTCTGGCTTCAACTTGAACGACGACTCCTGATCCGGCATCTATAAAGACGTAGGAACCTCGTTGGACTGTTTGATCAGCTGCTCTAAATGAGCGCGCAGTGGATCAGGCGCACCATCCAGCGCACCTTTGATACGAATCCATCGTGCTATTCCCACGTCGTCCGGATCTGCTGCATCCATCAGCATTTGTGAGATCGTCATCGGATGGCAACCTTCGGTGGCCGGCGAGTACGCGAGTACGCTCACATCCGACGGCTCCGGAGTATCAACGCTCACAACGTTATTCGAACGGTTCACCGGGAGGATGACCAGTGCCTCTTCAAATCCCTTTGTTGGCTCTTCAATCGTCTCTACGCCACAATCAGAACACCGAGCAGCATCAAGGATCCAGCCATCGGGCCATTCCTCAAGACGAAGTTGTGGGTGGTCGATCAGACGAATCGCTTCGATCAACACTTCATCCTTGGATATTGTTTTCGGACGATCGTGATAGTCACAAGCTATATCCTCCTCAAAAGACAGCGCATGCAGTTCCTCTGCGATCTCTCGGCGAATTGGATCAGACATATTCTCGTTAACTTCTGCTTGTAAGTTAAATCCCAAGTGGAAAAGTGGTGTGTCGAGTGGCACTATCATGTCGAATGGGACGAGTGCCGGGACCCATACGTCGAGTGAGAAACGGGAGAATTTGCTAATTGCTAGGTAGCGGGTTAGAACAGGTTGAGTACGGAAGATGCTACTAATCGTTACTCGTAACACCGACGTGTCGAGTGGGACGAGTGGGGGGAGTGGTATGTCGAATGGGCACCCCCTTGTCGAATGGTTAACCCTCTATTGCACCAAAAACGCATGACGCAAGCCGGATTCAGTCAATCTCGGACACACACACCAAAAATGTCGAGTGGATCAGCTAGATGACGGTGTGGGCGTGCTCGATTAATATAATTTCACTATTATTATCTAGGAATAATAGTGAAATTGTTCCCATTACGGATACTATTCACAACTAAACCTAATAAAGCTACCGCCGGTCTAGAGAGCGTTTTTCGATAGGAACGCACCAATCTAGGCAAGCCACTCGACATTCTCGGTGTGTGTGTGTCTATACGCCAGAATCGCTAGCTGTCCGTTGATTTCCGCCTTATTTGCTAAAGCCACTCGAAATGCCACCCCCGCCACTCGACCCACTCGACATTTCGGTGTTTTCTGTTATTAACAGATCGATAATGGATTGGCCTACTTTCCTATTGCGTTCCGGGAAGGTGTGATCTAGAAAATCTCAGGACGAAACTTGTTCAGGGCCGTCCGTTACCACCCATCACCGAGATCGTCATGTGGGGCAATGCGTTGTTGGTGGAAATCTGTTTTCAGGGCAGATAGGACATTTTCAACGCTGAATTCGAATCGGTAGGTGCGCCACGTTCCTTCAGAGTGCTGATGGAGCTCGCTTTCGAGTAAGCCGGTATCAACAAATGACCGAAGGTATCGATCAACCATTCGACCGCTCACCAACTCTGCGGACTTTGAGCGCTCAGCAACACGTTTGTATCGTTCAGTTATTTGCTTAGTTCGTGCCTGCTCGCATCCTTCGATGTGGGCAAGCTCTGCGAATGCGCAAATCACCTGCCGTTTCTTCAAAGGGACGCTTGTCACGAGCGTCTTCGTACGTTCAGCGTCCCACTGATCGCGAGCCGCCTCTATTTGATCGACGGTAACTTGCTCGTGACCGGTTTGGCTGGAGATGTCACCAGCCATCTTCAGAATATCGAGAGCAAATCGAGCGTCTCCTCCCTGGCGGCTCGCCAAGGCAGCACACAACGAAACGGCTGCTTGATCGACCGTTCCCTCTTCAAAGGCCTGTTCAACACGATGCCAGAGGATTTCCTGCAAGTCGTCCGCAGTGTACGGTTCAAACGAGATCGTTCGCTGACCAAGCGTTGAGACGACATCGGACGATAATTCCTCCTTGAACGAATTGTTTGTCGTCGTCGCTAGCACACCAAGCTTCGTTGAGTTTAGTTTTTCGTGCGATGACGACCTTGTCAGCAAGTACAGCAATTTGTCGATATCGTCGATATCGCTGAGTTCGTCTATCGCGATAACAACGATTCCAGGTAAGCTAGCGATTCCGTCCGCTACGACATCTAACAGGGACGAAGTTGAGTGCCCTTGCTTGAATTCCTTATCTCGATGAAGCCTGTTCGCGAGGTCCCGTGTTAACTGATAGCCCGTGTTATGTTGCGATCCATTGACGATTATGGGTGAAAACTCGCGCTCTTCGATTTGACTGATCTCATGGCTAAGAATATCCAGAACAATCCGCACAGCTGCGGTTTTCCCACTTCCGTTCGGACCACGGAGAATCACGTTATCAGGAGAGTTTCCATGAATCACTGGCTGGAGGGCCGTGGCCAGCATTTGCATTTCTTCATCCCGAGTGTTTCCTGCCAGATCATCGGGTACAAACCCATCCTGCAGGGTATCTCGTCGTTTGAAGATTGATTCGGTCTCGGTATTGAATAGATCCATTGTTATGTTATCTCTTGTTAGCAGATATTTACGGGGACAATTCGTCTATTTCCAATATACGTTCGGTGCCAATGCTCACATAATCATAAACATGTTGGCCCTTGTGTCGAGTAGTACCCACACGTCGAGTAATTCTCTTGTGTCGATACCCTCCACTCCGTCGAATGGTTCTTATGGGAATCCTGCTTTCCCAACTCACAATTCGGGCGGAATCTCTATGGTGAATGCTGCACAATTTTCTTACTGTCGTCTGCTTCGATCCTGTTGACATGGTTAGTTCCGACAGGTGGCGACATGCGCTGTTGTGGCAGCGCAAATTGCCCGGAGTGGACTGTCAAACCATTATATCCGGGTGATCATCTTCTTCAGAAGACAACCATCGCTTAGAGCTGACTACTGTGGCCTCTTTAATAAAGATATGCGTCTAATTAGGAGCAAATGCACCTAATTAGTTCTGATCATTGACTCCCGTGAAAATTATCTATGTGCTTCTCAAAAGCCCCTTACTGTATGGTGAAAAAGCTACCTTGGATGACCCGTGTGGATCTCCATCTTATCGAATTCCTTTCAGATCATGATATTGTATTCACTCCACGTATGATGTTTATCAATCTAGAGCGTGAGCTATCGGAACTTGATGCTCCATCATATAGTCAGATCAAACGCCGGATCCTATTTCTAACCGATGCCAATATTTTGGAACAATACCGAGATGAGCGGGGACACTACCTTCTAACTGATCTCGGAACACGACTTATCCGTGAAGACTTGAGAGAGGATGACAAAGAGCACCTGGCCGCACTTGAATAGCGTTTCTAAATATAGTAGCAGCCAGAGGTAGTCAGAGTTTCTTACTTCACAATAGTCAATCCTACACCTCCACCCCTACCACGATCTTCTTCCCGCTATTTACATTCCGATTCCCCCTTCCCCCACACCCCTATCGATGTGTTCGATTTGTTCCGACGGCAATCACAACGCGTCTCAGTCATTCAGCAACAGGTCGAACATATCGATGAATAGATTTTACAATTTAGTTGTGCGAAATCTCAGTTATTACAGATTCTAAACGAGAGCGAAGGGCTCCATCTCCTTCAATTACCTCGTTGTCACTGATTCGATAAGTTTCACCAAGCTTCGATGCTTGGACTGTTCTTTCATCATCTTCGACTTTAACATCCATTCCTCGGTTTTCTAAGTGTTCAACTAGTTCCTGGATCGAGTCTGTGCCTTCATTTTCCTCTGATTTCGATCCATCTTCGTCTTTTGCAATGCTCTCGACGATTTGAAGCCGTGGTGCAGGAAATGAATAGTGTTTAATCCCAGATTTATCGATTTCCTTCAGCGACAGTGGTTCCTCTCCCTTCCATTCCGGAAATGTCTCCTCAAGGTCGTCTGCAAAAACAACGGAAACAACAGCTGCATCGCTTGGATAGTCCGGATTATCATCGGCGACTGTTTTCTTTTGATACGATCCTACTCTGGCAACCCACTCCTCAGCAGGTTCGTTTGGAAGGTTAACGACAACTCCATCATTCGGATCGTCGTGGTCACGATCATGTACGACATCTCCAATTGCGAACTCCGTGCCTGATTCCTCGGTAATACCTGACATTGATTTCCCCATGTAAACCATCACAGTGTATTGTTCGTAGCTGTTTCGCCCACTTAGGCACTCAACTGTTGTTGCGTCGTTGTTGGCTCGGTTCCCAGTCGAGTTGCGATTTCAAACGGCCCATCGAACCAGTCTCCAGGTCCAACGGTGGAACCACCTCCTTCGGTACCGAACAACCAGCAGACCACCTCAATCCAGGGACGTAACCACGGCCATTGATCGACAGCCGGCTCTAGGGTCGGCGGCCATCCAACGAGTCCGTCAGAGATAGCACGATCCTCGTGGACCTCGTCGAGAAAACCACGAGCATCCAGCAGATTGTACACCACATCACGGATCGAGGCCATCGACTCCACACCGTCTCCGCCCGGCAAGTATAGCGGCTTTGGAGCATCCTGCTCGTAGCGTTCATCGCTGAACGGCAGCCGGAGTCGGTAATAAGTGGCCTTTCCTTTCCCTTGGTCGGAGATCTCCAACAAGCCCAGTGCTGCGAGATCGTCGCGATGATTCCGGATCGATTGCCGGGAGATTCCCGCCTGTTCAGCCAGTTCACCGGTTGTGAGTGGTTCGGTCGTCGTCAACAAGGCGTGGACCATCTTCGAGCGAGCATTCTTCCGACCACTGCCATCTCGATTCACATCGAGATTCGGAAACAATTCTTCTGGATCAAGCGTTGACAGCGCAAAGCGAACCTCGTCGAGACTGATGTCCCGCTCGAAATCACGAGCGGTCGCGAGTCCCGAGAGTGCTTCAGCAGTCCGGAACACGCTGTCAGTGAACGCCGCCAACAACGCCGACGCAGAGCGGTCAGCCGTAGCTCTTTCAGCTCACACATTCGGGTCGCTGCTTCCTCGATCGTCTCCTTCCGAGTGGCCTGGCCGATCGACAGTTCGACGAAGAACGGCGTGTAGTTGTCCGCGTCCTCCTGGAGGGCAAGCTCCCCAACCGTCTCGAGGTCGGTTAGCTCAGTAGCCTAGCGGTCGATCCCTGGCCCACGGAGGATCCAGTTGCCAAAGCACTCGCCCACCGGGTCGACGTCGTCGACGTTCGGGCAGCCGAGTGAATCCGCCCGGACATCGCCGTCACTCTCGTAGAGGATGCGATGGGCGGGATAGCCCCCGTATCGACTAACGACGGCGATGTGTTTGGCGAGGGATTTCGGTATGAAAAAGACGTCGTAAAGGACATCAAAGGACAGACGCCACAGTCGATCTAGATCTATCCCTGTGGCTATTCAGGCAATCATGCGATCGAGCTGAAGAACACAGCCCAAGATTCATTCACTGTTTCAGTGGACGACCTAACGCAACTTGAGGGGTGCATCAGTGAGACCACGACTGCATGGCTCGTCGCGAGATGTGCATGATCTTTGCTGGTGACCACACAATGAGTGATCTACCAGTTGCAGATTCTCACTTTTCGCGGGGACACGAGAATGCAACTCAACGGCTGAAAGATCTGTGGCGGTATCCTTCATCTGTTTCGTTTGTTCTAAATCCACAACTCACTCGATAAAATCAGTGATCACGAATGAACCACCACTTCTTCTGCTTCTAATGCTTCTTGTGTTAGTTTAGCTTATAAAACACCCCCCTCCACTTTTCCAATGCTTCCACTCTCTAGAGTAGGGGTAGATCAATGACTAATTGAAGTAAGTTCAATTAGTCATAGTTCCACTACACCACGGTTGTGGTTTGAGTCTAATTAGTATTAATATTATCGTTTTTAAATAGCCGCTTATGCTGCTAGTACTAGCTATCTAGTTGTAACACTGGAAATGTGGAGGGGGAGGGTTATTTAAATAGTATATAAAACGATCTTAGCACTGGAAACAGAAGAAGTGGTGGTTTTAAGAGGCAACCGTGGTATTAAGAAGTATCCCCATGCCACGCTTCACTCCTGAAACAAGCATCTTTGATAATCACGATGTGCTGGATGAAGAATGGACTCCTGAAACTATTCAAGGGCGTGATGAAGAGATCGAGCAGTATCAGGAATATCTCCAGCCGGTGATCAATGGCTGGAAACCAAAGAATATCTTCTTGTACGGGAAAACTGGGGTCGGTAAAACCGTCGTAACTGAACGACTCCTGAAGGATCTCCAAGACAGTGCTGACCAGTTCGATGTTCCACTCTCTGTAATCAAAATCACCTGTGATAACCAGTCGTCATCGTACCAGGCCGCAGTGAAGCTCCTTAATGAATTGCTCAGACAACGAGATCAGCCGACTGTTCCGGCCACTGGATATAGTCAACAAGATATCTTCGATAAACTGTGGTCGGAAATCGACAAAATCGGAGGGACTATCTTATTCGTTATGGATGAAATAGATAATATCTCGTCTCCAGATGATATTCTGTATCAGATTCCGAGAGCGCAAAAGAACAATTATGTAGAGGATGCTCGATTAGGAATCATCGCGATTTCAAACGATTATTCATTTACTGAAGACCTTTCACCAAAGGCTAAGTCAACGCTGCGTGAGACTGAACTCCATTTCAGTGCCTACGATGCGAATGAGTTAATTGCTATTCTGGAACATCGTGCGGATCTGGCGTTCCATGAGGGCGTTATTAATGAGGGGGTTATCGAGCGAATTGCTGCTATTGTTGCTCAAGAAGCTGGAGATGCTCGACTTGCTATGGATCTATTGCTTGAAGCAGGAGAAATCGCAGTTCGCCGTGACTCTTCAACAGTGAGCCTTGATGATGTTGAACGAGCTGAGGAATTTTTGGAATCAAACTGGGTCAGTAGTGCTGTAAAGGCTATTTCCTCACAGGAGCAGGTATCGCTTGCCTCTGTTGTGTTTGCAGAGTGTAATGGGGATACGCCATCTCGGACTAAGGATCTGTATCGACAATACTGCGCGATCTGTGAATCCATTAGTCGTGAGCCGACGACATCACGGCAAATGCGTGAGCATCTGAATGAACTGGCTTTCCAAAATCTGCTACATAAGCACGATAAGAATGAAGGAATTGATGGGGGAAGGTATTACACATTTGAACTAGAACCCGATATGAAAACGTTTCTCCAGGCAGTTTATCGTATTGAATCACGAGTCTTTGATGATGTTTTTGTAGAGAAACTCATAAGTAAGACATTGCAAAATAGCATCGTCTCGGAAAGTGAATTAGATTTCGTTGACTGAAGCAGAAGAAGTGGTGGTGGACAGAAGAAATGTTGTAGAATTATTGATGGGAGTCTGAAGCAGAAGAAGTGGTGGTGGACAGAAGAAGTGTTATAATATTATTGGTGGAAATCTGAAGCAGAAGAAGCGATGGTGGACAGAAGAAGTGTTGTGGTGATTTCGTCTGAGTTGTGGGGCTACAGCCGTTAAGTCTTCTATATTCCTTATTCTTCGAACGTCTGAATATATCTGGGAACATACACGGGAACGTGTCTATGTACGTGTGTACGTACCTCAGAACGTGTATTTGATCGGGCGATGGTGTATGTGTCTGGCTCTCTGTGCATGTCTGGGCACCGATCGACGCGCGAACCAATGTCCGTACCACACATCAGGGGGATATATGTGGGTGCAAATAATCGTCTAGACTATGGTCCGAACGGTCACAATGACGTCGGAATCTGGCGGGGAAGGAAAAACAATGCTCGCTGTAAATATTGCAGCTGCGCTCGCCCGGAGGGGCTATGATGTCCTCGCGATCGACTTCGATCCACAGAATGGATCACTCACGTCACACATTGGTCGCGGAGTATGGCTTTCATTGAAAACAGATGCATCACCAAACATCACTGATGCGCTCACTGGTGATGCTTCCATTCGCGATTGTATCTATGAAGGACCAGGATTCGATTTCATTCCTGGTCACGAATCACTGGCTAACCTTGAACAGATCTGTGCCACGGACCGTTCCATTCAGTTGCCACAGTCGTTGCTGAGAGGCCACATTGAGGACTTATCGAGTGAATATGACTACTTCATCATCGACCCTCCAGCAACACTCTCATTGCCGCTCGACAACGCTCTGTTTGCCGCACGGAATATTTTGGCTCCAGTGGAACTGAGTCAAAAAGGCAAAGACAACATCGACGGCCTTGAGCGAACACTGGATGAAATGGAAGAAGGTCTTGGCAAAGCTGGGTTTGATATCAATCTCAATATCCTCAGCATCGTCCCGAATCTCACAGGAGATTCAAATATCTATGACTCTATCAAGACCGAAATGAAGGACGAGGGGAAATTACTAACCCCGTTTTCGTACAGGAATCGCGATGTACTAAAATACGCATGGAGAGAACGGGTGGATCTCTTCACCTATGGAATGATGGATGAAGACGACTTTACTCACGACGAATGTCGGCCAATGTACGAATATGAGAAAGATCTGTTCCTCAAATTCGATCACCTTGCCCGGTTGATCGAGGGGGAATGGACCCCCTTGGATGACTATACTGAAGACAATGTATCGGAGCAGTGGGATGCAATCGTGAAAGAAAACCCTGGCTATGAGGATGAAACACTAGCGGTGATGTAGGAATGGGTAAAAACGATCGCTATAATTTCGAAGGTACTGATGACGGACTCGATAGTGACGACTCGGATACTCAATCAATGTCGCCCAACACCAATTCGACGACACAGACCCCTGATGCAGCAGAAGATGAATCTCCGTCGATAGACACAGACGAACTTCCATATGTTCTCCGACGGAGTGGACCAAGTGATGGTCGAAATCGTATCACAGTCTCAATACCAGATGAAGTAAAATGGCAACTCGAGGATTTCAAACGAGAAGCCAGTGAGGAATTCGAGAATGATACTGTCTACGATCTCGATGTTCGCGACTACCTCATCCGAGCTGGATTAGAAAATACAGATGACGCCATAGAATTGATGCGAGCCGACGGATTCGGACTCAAATAGCTATCTGAACTCTTTGGCATATTTCACAGCAGATTGCTGGATCAGGTCTTGGAGCAACGACACCAACCCTGATTCTTCGTTCCGATCGATCCACGACCGATCACAATTGCACTCGTCTTCTCCCGTTACTAACCGCCGGAAGCACGCAGTGTCTGCCCGCTCATCCACTTTCCAGGCGTTCTTGAACCGCTCTCGAAGGTGATCTTCAAGTCCCTCGGCTATCGCCCGGCGGACATTCTCGCCAGGCTCCTGGTCGCGAGCAGCGAACTCTCGAACGGTCTCAACGAACTCTCGATACGCTGGCGATGGGTTGCGGTTAAAGCGGCTCATAGAGGGATTAACGTTCCCACGGAGGATGACCTTGGTGAAGGTCTGAGCTGGATCTTCACTTTTCGTTTAAGTAGTTCTGGCGATAAGGTAGAGATATAGACGGAGTTTCTAAGGCTGTAGGTCGGTGATAGCCGCCGCAGACGTGTTCAACGGAACGTCCTGATTATCTTGCGTCCTCGGGAAGGATTGGCTGATTGTTTTCGTCGAGTTCGCCGGCTTCTTCTTTTTCGACAGTGTGCTCGATGAGTGCCCATTCGAGTTTCCCGAGGTACTGTGCTGCCTCACTGTCGGTGTTCAGGCGAAACATAGGGGAATTTCCGGCCATGCGTGTCTTCTCGACAAGGCCCCATGCACGGAGATCGTCAATGTGATCGTAAAACGCAGTACTCCCGATACCAGCTTGCTCCATGATCTGTGTGGGGTTGAGGTCACGGTCCGTCTCGCTTGTGAGGACAGCAAGGATTCGTACACGGGCGGGTGTCCCGAGGAGGTTAACAAGGGTCGTTCCATCAGCGTAGGTATCCTCTTCGGCTACGACTTGGCTCATATTACTAAATCAGTTACTCAGCGACTTATATTTTCCGCAGTATTGGATAGTACTCTCCGTTCAAACGGAAAGCCATAATATAGTGGAACTTATATGAGTACTTGGGGAGACCCACATGGCAAGTGAAGAAGAGATAGCGATCAAAATCATGCGGAAGCTCGTCCGTGGTGGGTAAGTTGGAAGTCGGAAGGTAACTGTTGATACGGCCAAGGGCTGGGTCGCCAGCCACGACGAAGGTCGAGCAGAAGAGCTAATCCGCGATTGGATCACCGAGCCAGAGAGTCCAATCGAAGCCTACGGAGGTGGTGAACGGGATAACATCCGTCTCACATCCAGGGCAGAGGGGCTGAAATGGCTCGAAGCACACGACGTTGACACGACGTTTCTATAGGCCAACGTCGGGTATCCCCATTTATCGACGCTCATTTATTCCGACTCCAATTGACACCGGTCGCGATCGATTCAGGAGCGGTCACAGGCATATTTATCAGTACTCGCCCGGCGGACGTTCTCGCCGGGCTCTTGGTCGTCGCGAGTAGCGTACTATCGGACCGTCTCAACGAACGTTCGATACTCCGATGACGAATGGTCACCGCCAGGTGCCTCGGGACTGGGTCTATTGGCAGAAGGAAGTTTCTGGATCGTCGGATTGAATCGCTATACAGCCCGTTGCTTGCCCTATTCTATGATTATAGAGATACAACGAGAAGCTCTCGTCTTTTCACGTTCATCAAGTAGAGGACATCGATCCCAAGGCGGGGACTAGAGTTGTGTAGAATGAATGGTAGTGGAACGTATTATTCTAGATTGATCTTCTGGAACTGAACCCCGTTGAGGTATAGTCCACTGAGCAATAGGAACCCTCCAATGGCAGAAAATATGATGGCTCCAGTAAATGCCGTATGTGGATCGACAGACCAGACGATCATGTTAAATCCGAAGAATCCAAGTATAAGTCCAAACAGCCGGAGAATGATAGAGGTGCTGACCACGTGAATTGGTCCAATGGTAAACAACGGATTGATCGTCGAATTGTTGGAGGACATAATTAATCTTCTCTCTAGTAACTATAAATATTTTGTCTTTTATTGGTCACTCAAACGTATCTCCTACTGAGTTGATCCCTGCGGAATGTGGGTGACAATATTCAAAAATAGCGGCATATCAATAGACGGGGGAGAAAGCCGTTGCCAGCCGGATGGAGAAATACGGAGTTGAGACGACAGTTAACGAACGTGGACTCCACCTTGGAAAGAGCGAATGGCACCTGACCCATCTACTGTATTACCAAAGCGAGAATTTTCAGGCCAAATTGAGAAGAGTCACGAACTCAGACTGCAGTCGTTCCCGCTGCGTGTGCGCTAGCCACGTCGTATTCCAGGGAGTTGCCCACATAGATGGCCTGTTCGGGAGTCACGCTCATTTGATTGAGCGCGTACTCGAACGGCTCGGGGGCAGGCTTCGGCGCGGTGTCGACGCCCGGACAGTCACTTCGAAGTAGTCGCTGATGCTGAGTGTCTCGATCTTTGCGTCCTGCGTATCTGGCCCTCCGTTCGTCAGAGTCCGAATCGGTAGCGGTCCCCACCTCGGCGATTACCTCAGCATCAAGATCGTCCTTCAGTACCTCTAGGTCTCCTTTTGCTGTTGCCGTCTGGATATTTCGTCTTTCTGATCAATGAATATTAGTCAAACTAGGATGAAGAATCTTATGGGGAGAGAACATTAGCTAGCAATAAAATATGACTTTAGGTGAGACTATCATCCCCTTTCTCGCAGCATTATTCGCGTACCTTTCCTGGAAACAAGCAGCAATAGCGAGTCCATATGAGTTGGAAAGCGCTGTTCGGAATAGGTTAAAGGATTCTCAGAATATAACAAATTTTTACAGATACCAACTAGGAAGAGTCCAAATAGCTGAATATAGTGGATGGGGCTATGTTATTTGGAAGTATCTTCCCTATATTGGTGGAACAAAGGGAGATGGCCTTATATATCTCAACTTCACTCCTCCTGAGGGTGGAAAATCGCCTGTTCTACCTTCCACAGAAGAGATATCAAACCATCCTAGTTTTGCGTCTATGCCGATTTGTTCGATAACATGGAAGAGTGAACCACATACTTCAGATGATGGCAAGAATCTTGAAATAGTATTTAATACTACCGACCCCGATGAAATATTAAAATCTATAACAGATTTATCTGGCATAATGATAGAGATTAATTCTGAAGAGACTCAGCCGTAGCATATCATTCACGATACCTCCAAGAACGATTCTTCCCCGTCGAATATGTCTGTCAAGATGTGATCGGATGTGAAATCAGCCAGCATCGTCCTTGGCTTTCAACTGACACAAGCCACCATGCAAACCTCACTCTCTCAATTTCGTATTTCAGTAGAAATACGAAATCAAGGGGTGCCATTTTCCGTCCCGATCGATACGGAGCGCGGGTCGGTTCGAGGGAATCATTCGTTGCGAGCAGAGGTCGGCTATCGTCTCGGATTGATTTGAGCTATGGGGCCCCCGTCCTCTCCCCGGATGAACTACTCTGCCCGTATACGCGCACAATACTCACGTCGCGATGTTTGCCGAGTTGGATGCAGAGAATGCAAACACACATACGGAATTGCTACGGTGCGTGAGCAGGGGAGAACGGCCAATCAGCAGTGTTCGTGATACATTCGGAAGATCGCAAAGAATCGGAACCGTTACTCAGTCTAGAACTGGTACAACGTTAATTGCTTCGCGCGCGTGCGAGGGGTTTTTCAGGGGGCACGTCCTTAGTTGACACGTCGTACTGGGCGCGACTCTCAGTTGGCACTGAGTTCTGCAGCTCGGTACGACGGAGAGACGTGAGTATGCAGACAGACACGATAGTGAGTCTCGCATCGTTCAGCGTAGCTTGTATCGAGGTTGGATTGGTAGCGTTGGGACTCTGGGTGAGAATACGAGTGCGCTCATAACACCTGAGCGCGACTCTCAGTTGGCATTCTTTGATAGTAAGTTCTTAGACTTAAGGATTGTCCCAACTTTTAAATAGTAAGAAATTGGATTTCGATATCGTATTTTAGAACCAGCTATACAGGTTTCCACTTGGAAATTAGCTATCTGATATAGGTTTCGGACTACCTGTCCTCAGAGACGAGTTACTCTACTGGATTGATGTACTGCAATACTGATGGATTTGTGAGTACCTTAATCGATAGATCACGACCATCTTCTTGATACTGCACTTCATCAGTAGTGCCCTGGACGGCAATATACGCCATTTCACTTAGCCCTTCCGTGAGATACTTAGATAGAACCTAGAATTCGGGGAGGAAAAGTCTCGCTCGCCTATAAAAATCTCTCTGAGTTATTCAAGCAGTAAGCACCGATAGAGTCGTCACCGTTTCCCTCGCAAACCCCACCGGGTCAACGCCGAGCCAGTGGACATCGAGATATTCGTCGACATAGAGTTCACCGATCGGGATGGGTACTGTGAAGCGATGGTGGAGATCGATCAGGTAATCGCACCGGAGTAATCGCGGATCTCACGATCAGTACATAACTTCTCAGCGACTGTCGACCGGATCATGGATGAATAACGTCGGACTGCCTTTCTTCGACATGGGGATCGCGTTCGATCCTACAAAGGTTCTACTGTAACACGAGGTGATTACTGTCCCGATCTGCGACCCCTGCCGGCTTCAACCACAAGGGTTCTGCTGTAACCATGCCCAACTGGTGGAAGCTGGGCTTTGTGTATACCTATTTTGTCGCCCCCTCTCCATCGACCGTCAGTAGGGCAGTCTCCCCCTAGGGTTGATGGATAGAGCGACGGCAGTCATTCGTAGGAAAGCTTATCCGGAGGAGCATCTACAACAGGCGAGCAACTGTGAGGAACGACGATGGACGACCAGTAGTTCTTGTATCTAGATCCATCGACCCCCCGGGGGAAGTGAGGCTACCGAGGGTCGATGGAAATTCTGATGTGATTTCGAATACATCGACCTCTATAGCCTACGAATCGGCTATGGTTTCAGACGAACCCTTGTAGGGTCGAAGCACAGAACTCTTCGGGGGGGAAACGGCGCGAATCGGATTACAGACGAACCCTTGTGGGGTCGAAGCCACCCACCCGAGGAGGGGTTCATGCTATGTGCAAAGTGTTTTAGACGAACCCTTGTAGGGTCGAAGCGGCCATCCTACCTGCTCTATCTACGTTCAGGATAGCAGTTACAGACGAACCTTTGTAGGGTTGAAGCGACGGACGGCCCCTCTGCTACGATTGCTGGTTTGCGGAGGTTTCAGACGAACTTTTGTAAGGTTGAAGCGGAACGATCCTCGAAGGGAATGGACGCAGACAGTGTTAGACGACCTGTTTGCTGAGCAGTCGCCATTCTTCTTCGGCTACTCCTGCTGAGAGCTCCGCAATCAGCTCTCGGAACTGTTCGCGACTCCACTCCTGGGCTGATACGGTGACCTTTTTATCAGAACACATTTTCGGACAGGCTTAGTGCAGTCTTGAGTCCGGATCGACGATGCTGGCGAACGCAACATTCGGTTTGACCTGCTCAATTTTGACCGTTGGTTGGTCACCGGGATGGGTACCTGGAACGATAACGACGTATCCCCTTTCGACTTTGGCGATCCCATCGCCTTTGTCACCTCGTGCCTCGATCGTCACGTCCCGAACCTCACCCTCTGCAATCGGTGGACCGGACCCTGCTGCTCGAGTCCCCTGGTAGCTCTCATTGGCGTGGTTGGTTCCGTCACTCTCGTTTGTTTCTGGTGTCTCAAGTAGAGCGACTCGATACGTACTCTGTGGAGTGATTGTTCCTTTCGAGATCTCAGTCGATGGGGCCTCAATTACGTAGTCGCCATCACGGCTGCGGATAGTCGCACTAAACACACACTGTAATGCATCGGAAATTTCGACCATTAGAGTCCATTACTCAGGGTGCTATCGCCTTAATTCTGCGGTGTAGGAGAACTCGATCACAGCTATGGGAGGTCGTCATAGAATCAGGGTGAGTAGGCGTACTCACGTCAGCCCCGCCTCTTCGAAGGCTTCGTTCACGACGTCGGGCGTTGGAGCATTGAGATAGGGTTCGATGGCCTGGAACGAGTCCCAGCCGCCGACCTGCATAACGACTCGTGGATTCATCTGCCGATCGACGAGAAGTCGCTGAGCGAAGCGTCGCCGGAGATCGTGCGAAGAGACATGCCGATAGTCGGGATCACCGGTTTCGGCAGCTGCTCGCTCAGCGGTTCGCTTCACCACAGCCCGTACCCCACGGGTTGAGAGATCGACGAGCGACTCGTCAGGAGCAATCGTCTCGGCAGTGGTATACCGATGGATATCACTCTCGACGTCGGGTGGGAGGTAGGCATCGCGAGGTTTCCCACCCGAGCCGGTGGTATCCTTCCCTCGAGGGACCCGCAGCCGATAGTGATCACCGTCGGTCGTCCGTTTCACGTGTTTCGGACACACCTGGGGAATCTCGAACGCCCGTAACCCAACGTACCCACCGAGCTGGAGAATGAGATCGTCGCGATGACTGGCAGCAGCTCGCCGGAGTTGTTCGAGTTCTTCGTCGGTCATCCACACGTTGTATTCGTCTGATTTGGCCGTCGATTCCAGTCGCATGTGGACTACTATAACAAGTTGCAGTATAATCTTGGCGATTGGACAGGAAGCGGAGGGGATTTCGTGTGTAATTCGGGTGTTTGAGGTGGTGGTCGGTGATTGTGTTTCCGATTAATAGAACAAATCGGCACTATCTATAACATCTAGATTTCCAAACCCTAACCTCGGAGTGTAAACGCGCATAGTTGGCCTGGGATTTTGATTCTATAAATATTTGGTCGAATTATATTCTCGTGCTGTACGCTTCAGGATTATAATTGGTATTCAAGTAGTATACTGTGGGAACGATCGATCTGAGTCGTATTTGCAGAGAGCTGCCGCTCCGCAACCTGTCTCACACGGTAGTAGAGCCTTTCTAGCCAGGATCGAGCTGGGGATGGATTGCGATCCAGTCAGCGAGCTCTCCAGCAGTAAGCACCGGCGGTCCTACGGTCAATTCTCGGGAGACCGTTGCTTTCAGCAGCACATCCGTGAGCCGCCAGACATTGTACATGAGGACGCCAAACACGAAGTAGTAGAACCGCAGCGTGTGATCCTTTGAGGACGTTCGAGCGAGAAAGTGCTGTTTGATGGACCGATACTCGGCTTCGATCCACCATCGATTGGCGTAGCGGTGTACCCACTTCTCTGCGTGTTCGGGCTTCACCTGCTTGTTCGTAATGAATACTTGTGTGTCTTCGCCAGTACGACTCGGCACGAACAGCATTCGACAATCGTGACTTCCATTTCTGGCGGTAACCGTTGCTTCTTCGACAGCCAGATCGTGGCCATCTTCTTTCATTCCTTCGATATACGTTGCTTCAGGATTCCGTTCGATCTTTGGAAAGAGATAGGTGACACCAAGATTGGCCAGGGTTTGGTAGACCTGGAACGATTCAAATCCTCTATCGGCGAGCACGAGGTCAATCGAGACGAATTCCTGGGCCCGTCGAACAAGTCGCCGTACCGTTCGATGGTACTGGTGTGAAAAATTCTCGTCCCAGGCTGAGTCCTCTATAACCGGTTCAACAGCAAGGACGATCGGCATGCTCTTACCAACCAGCGATAGTGTCGCAAATTTGTAGGCCTTCTCGCCCGAGTCATCAATTCCGCTGACTTCGGCAGGAAGCTCGCCGTCAGCGTGGTACTCCCACGTCGTGATGTCGATCGCGACCGTGACCGGCGGTTGGAGAATCTGGAGGTGGTTTACTGCGTCAAGGAGGTTCTCGATTGATTGATCGAACCCAACCTGAATTTGCTCCTCTGAATAGCTCTTGACCGTTCGGAGATGGGTATCGCCGTGAGGAGTGTAGTCCTCACCGAAGAAATTCTCCATTCGTGATTGCCCCTGCGGCGTTCCAGAGCCGCCAAGTGCCATCAGTGCCTGGAGCTCGTCGAAGCGACTGTCGGGATACACTACATTATCAGCTCGACCAGAATCGAACGCTCCGAAAACCGTCTCTCGAGCGGTACGGATATGGGTCCGAATCTGTTTGTCCGTAAATTCAGGCGTGTCACGCTCACGAAGATCTGAATCCGATACACCGACGTGCCGTGGTGGTCGTACGTTCAGTGCAACGTCGCTTTCGTACGCTTCTTCTACGAATTGCTCACTCACCGCGAGAATAGTTCGTTTGGTCTCCTCCGAAAGACGATGATCCCAAACAGATGCCAACGTTTGCCGCGTGGGTGCTGTGTTGTACTTGCCGAATTTTACCGGGTCGAAGCCGAGGCGAGTAGCTCGGTTCTCTGTTGAAAGGTACTCATAGAGGCCATTCCAGGAGAATCCAGCAATGTCACGGTAGAATAACGCACGAATGAGTGGTTCAATGTCGTATTCCAACCCCTCAAAACGTTTGATGTCATCGTCGTCCACCATCTGGTCAACATTAATATGTCGAACGAGATCTCCAATCGTCGGTGCTGTTTCTAGTCGTTCGTGAACGTCGTCGACCACTGGCTCAAGAGAGCTCACATTATTTCCTGTGGCATTTCGAAGGTTTCTGAAGGGCCGTTTTGAAGGAGAGAACCGATCAACACTGGCCATCTCATCATCATGGGAGGCAAGCCTGTAGAGGGATCGTATCTCTTCGGTGTCGTCTCGTGATGGTCTGTTCAAGCATTGTCGCAGTCGGCTCCAACCACCTATGCGTGGGACTATAGACCGAATATTCGTCCTCAGTCGTTTGGCACCACTTGCACTGTTGGCATCCACTAGCGAGCAGTGACGTGGGAATACCACCACCATCGATGACAGTTGCATCGATACCTTCAATCATGACTGTGAATCCACCTCGTCCTACTGTACCGCCGAGGAGTTCGAACGCCAGGTACCAGGCGACTGAGCCACTACCTCGGCGGCAGTCAGCATCGATAGTATCCCACAGGTCGGGATACTGTAATCGGTCGACATCGGTGCTCACCAGGTGGTTGTCACTCTCTGTGCCCTCGTCCATATCGTATTCGTCGATGTCCAGGAAGAGCAGCCCCATCGCACAGAAAAATTCCTGCAGCCATGAGTGGATGGCGGGTTGACTGGCTTGGACACCTTTGAAGACACGCTCCTCCAACCACAGGGTCGAACGTTTCTCAGAACAGACCTCGATACCGGTCAACCAACCCAGCAACTGTGTCAACAATCGGTTACTAACTTTGTATCGAGTTCATTGAGAGCGACGACTGCCATCTTCGGAGTCATCGTTCGGAACGAGGTTGTCCGAAGTACCAGCATCGAATTCGATGGTGGCCGACCTGGCCTAGTCCTATTTGCGAGCGAACGCTATTCCTTCCTAAACATACTCTCACTTGATCACGGCCTCCAGCTCGGCGACCGTTGCCGCTACTGGCTTGACATCCACTACATCAATAAAACCAGAAATTTAGCGCCTATTCCTCTAAGGTTTGGTGAACATAAGAATATAGGAACAGATATGATACAGCAGTGTATATAAAATTGCTGGAGTCTGAGATTTATAAAGATGATACAAGAAATGTAATGTTACCAAAATTCTGATTGGAATACTCCTAATCTAGTAATAAGGCATAAGTGAATAGGACAGTAATTAATTATATGGGGATTGAGAAAACAATACAATCATACTATAAATTCGTTGATGAGGGAGACTACAAAAATATGTTTTCTTTATTTACTGACGATATCGTTTATACTCGTCCTGGTAGGAAACCATTAGAGGGAAAGGAGGAATTTCAAACGTTCTACCTTGAACATCGGCCGATTGGAGAGAGTCACCACACTGTTGATACCCTCTACATTGACGGGGATACTGCTATTGTCCAAGGTTACTTTGATGGGACATTAGATGGAACACCAGTATCGTTTGGATTCGCTGATATCCATCAATTCAATGATGATTATTTAATAACGAGACGATGGACCTACACCGACCGCGGTACAGTGTAGTCCATAGAAATTATGTGTATAGGAACTGCAACTAAAACCCGGCGAATTAACCATTTAAGATATGTTACTTTTTAATGGGTAATGTCGAGTATATCGATACGCTCAAAGTCAAACCCCTCGGCTCCTAAGAGAAATAGCTAGTGGAGAAAGCACACCGATAGAGGCCTTCTCGTGCGAAGAATTCCCAATTTCCGACACCACCTACCTGAATAGAACCCATTTACAGAAGACCACACTCCGAAGTCCTAACTTCGGAGTGTAAACGCGCATAGTTGGCCTGGAGTTTTGATTCTGTGAATATTCAGTCGAAATATGCTCTCGTGCTGTACGATTTAGGATTGTAATTGGTATTCAAGAAGTATACTGTGAGAACGATCGATCTGGGTCGAATTTGCAGAGAGCTACCGCTCAATATCTCGTCTCACACGGTAGTAGAGAGCCTTTCTAGCCAGGATCGAGCTGGAGATGGATTGCGATCCAGTCAGCGAGCTCTCCAGCAGTAAGCACCGGCGGTCCTACCGTCAATTCTCGGGAGACCGTGGCCTTCAGCAGCACATCCGTAAGCCGCCAGACGTTGTACATGAGGACGCCAAACACGAAGTAGTAGAACCGCAGCGTGTGATCCTTTGAGGACGTTCGTGCAAGGAAGTGCTGTTTGATAGATCGATACTCGGCCTCGATCCACCACCGATTGGCATAGCGGTGTACCCACTTCTCTGCGTGTTCGGGCTTTACCTGCTTGTTCGTGATGAACACCTGTGTGTCGTCGCCAGTACGACTCGTCACGAACAGCACTCGACAGTCGTGACTTCCATTTCTGGCGGTGACCGTTGCCTCTTCGACAGCCAGATCGTGGCCATCTTCTTCCATTCCTTCGATATACGTGGCTTCAGGATTCCGTTCGATCTTTGGAAAGAGATAGGTGACGCCAAGATTAGCCAGTGTTTGGTAGACCTGGAACGATTCAAATCCTCTATCGGCGAGGACGAGATCAATCGAGACGAATTCCTGGGCTCGTCGCACAAGCCGTCGAACCGTACGATGGTACTGATGTGGAAAATTCTCGTCCCACCCTGAGCTCTCGATCACCGGTTCAACAGCGAGGACGATCGGCATGCTCTTGCCCACCAGCGACAGTGTCGCGAACTTGTAGGCCTTCTCGCCTGAGTCATCGATTCCGCTAACTTCAGAAGGAAGCTTACCGTCAGCGTGGTACTCCCACGTCGTAATGTCAATCGCAACTGTGACGGGGGGTTGAAGAATCTGGAGGTGGTTCACTGCATCAAGGAGATTCTCGATCGACCGATCGAAGCCTGCTTGAATCGTCTCGGGGGTGTATTGTTTGATTGTTCGGAGATGGGTATCGCCGTGAGGAGTGTAGTCCTTGCCGAAGAAATTCTCCATCCGTGATTGCCCCTGCGGTGTTCCAGAGCCGCCAAGTGCCATCAGTGCCTGAAGCTCGTCGAAGCGACTGTCGGGGTATACCGCATTGCCAGCCCGACCAGTATCGAACGCTCCGAACACTGTTTCTCGAGCGTGCCGGACGTGAGTTCGAATCTGGCCCTCCGTAAACTCAGGCGTGTCACGCTCACGAAGATCTGAATCCGATACACCGACGTGCCGTGGGGGTCGTACGTTGAGTGCAACGTCGCTTTCGTACGCTTCCTCCACGAGTTGCTCACTCACCGCAAGAATGGTTCGTTTGGTCTCCTCCGAAAGACTATGATCCCAAACAGATGCCACCGTTTGTCGTGTGGGTGCTGTGTTGTACTTCCCGAATTTTGCCGGATCGAATCCGAGCCGAGTAGCCCGGTTCTCTGTTGAAAGGAACTCATAGAGGCCATTCCAGGAGAGTCCAGCAAGGTCACGGCAGAATAACGCACGAATGAGTGGTTCAATGTCGTATTCCAACCCCTCAAAACGTTTGATGTCTTCGTCGTTCACCATCTGGCCAACATTCATATGTCGAACGAGATCTACAAGCGTCGGTGCTGTTTCTAGTCGATCGTGAACGTCGTCGACCACTGGCTCAAGAGGGTTCACATCATTTCCTGTGACATTTCGAGGGTTTCTGAAGGACCGATTTGAGGAAGAGAACCGATCAACACTGGCCATCTCATCATCGTGGGAAGCAAGCCAGTAGAGGGATCGTATCTCTTCAGTGTCGACCTAGCGATGGCTTTCAAGCATAGTCGCAGTCGGCTCCAGCCATCTATGTTTGGGACTATAGACCGAATATTCGTCCACAGTCGTTTGGCACCACTTGCTCTGTTGGCATCCACTAGCGAACAGTGCCGTGGGAATACCACCACTGATGACAGTTGCATCGATAACTCCGATCATGCCTGTGAATCTACTTCGTCCCACTGTACCTCCGAGGAGTTCGAATGGCAGGTAACAGGCGACTGAGCCACCACCCAGGCGGCAGTCAGCATCGAGGGCTACTCATGCTTGTCAGTGTTTGTCCGTGTCCTCGCCAGACTGCGTCACAATGTCACAGCCAAGGATACTCTCGATATTCTGTCGGATACACTCATCGGCGAGCCCGACCATCTCAACGGCTTCTGACCGGCTCATCTCGTAGAATTTCTGACGCCCGTCGTCGCGCTCGACGAGCAGTTTGTGCTCGTGTGGATGCCACTGTACAGGGGTGAGTCTTTTGCCGTGGTCTGACATGTCTATACGGACAGGATCACTTCCGTCCGATCGTGCAATATAGGTTGTGAGGCCGCTCACAAACGTGGTTTCAGCTGTGTTGGTCTGCGGTGGATTGGACGAGTAGGCAACGAGTTTCCCGTCTGGACTAACGGCACACGTGGCTGCGATCTGTGTATCAAGCCCAGGAAACTGGGGGAAGTCGCCATATTCATCGGTAGTTGGATTTCGCCAGCGGAGTGTGGTATCATCCACACGGTAGTAGATCAGCCCAGAAACTGGGTTCACAGCCCACAACAGACCTCTTCTGGAATCGAGAACAATCGCTCTTTCTCCCCTTCCACCGGCAAGCGATACACCCATGATGTGTTTCCTTCCGCACATCGATAGCGCGGTCTGGGGGGAGCTGCTCCACACGTACCCGCTCATCCACGACGACCTCGCGGATAGCGACCGACTGCGCCGGGACGACCCACCTTCTGGGTCGAATACGGATAGGATAACGCGGTGAACGTCGGCGACATGCTGTTGATCCACGCCCTGGCCACCGAGGCAGAGGCCGCGCTCGAACCGCTGCCGACTCCCCACAGCGCCAGCGGCTGCGTGCTCTTAGGGCGTACTGCACCAGCAGGAACCAGTAATACGCATCATCCTTCTCTCAAACGGCGACTGAGGAGATTGACAACGTTACGGCTGCCCATGACTTCTGTTTCCATTGACGAGATGGCTGATTCCATTGCGTTGGTATAATAAATGCCATGATCCAGTTGGAACGGCGGCCATAACAACGGCGGCTCATAGACGGGATATGCCTCCCATGAGAACCGTTCTATGTCTTCAATTGACGAAAACACCTCCAAGAACAGATCGTTGGGAACGATACTGGTTGCGGTGACGTGATAAATATTTGTCCCACCGTTTTCTCGAACAAGTGTTACGATGGAAGTGAAGGATTCGTCTACATCGGTGGTCGTGCTGATGGCGTCCGGAAGGTCATCCTGAGCCCCGAGTTCAAAGTAGGTAGGATCAAGAACACCATTCACTAAGTTGATGTACATTGATTGATACTCACGGTCGGAGCTGACGGGGGGAGCGCCACCGTTGAGTTCAATGTCAGTCTTTTCGAGCGGGGTGGCGATAATGACGGCGTCGTAGGGACCGTACTCCGTCGGCGGCTCAGCGGCTGTGAGCGTGTACGATCCTGTGTTGGCGTCGATCGCCGTGATTTTGGTCTCCATGTGGATCGTAGCAGATGCAGCATCAAGGAGATGGTCGAGGAGTAGGCTGTTCCGTTCACGTATCGAATACCAACTGTTGGATGCTATTGCCTTAAACATGTAAAGATCGACAACCGCACTCATCCGTGCGTCCTGCCCGTACAGCGTCCGCGAGATCGGATCGAGCACCTGATGGATACATGCTTGTGAAACGGCATGCTCGCGCAGATGCTCCATCGCTGACTGTTGAGCAGTATCGTAGAGGTCAACCCTGGCAAGCATCTCGTCAGGCGACTTGAAGGATCCACCAGCCTCCAATACGTCATACAGGGAATTGAACTGCTTGAAGACGCGCCGAGACTGCCACCACAACCGGGGAAACGAC
Source organism: Halocatena halophila (assembly GCA_027563145.1). Taxonomy (GTDB): domain Archaea; phylum Halobacteriota; class Halobacteria; order Halobacteriales; family Haloarculaceae; genus Halocatena; species Halocatena halophila. Next base: position 58,642 of record CP071308.1, read on the forward strand.
AGCCCATACTTCCTGAGTATCGTCAGTCTGTCTCGGAGTGCGCCCGACATTTTTGCCAAGAAACGCTGTCCGTCCCAGATCCCGAAGGAGAGCCCCATCATCGGTGCATTCGTTGGTTTTTGACGGGGTTTTACTGGGTTGGCCAGCTCAAGGTTAAAACGATCGACGTACTTCATCATGTAGCGGCTCTCGTCGTGGAACGCCGTCGCTCCTGTTTCGAAGGTGTCCGAGGCAAACGCCGTTTCGCGGATCCGTCCGCCGATCCGAGACTGTTGCTCGAATACATCGATCTCGATGTTAGTGAATTGTTGACGGGCGAAGTCCGCAGCTGCACATCCCGCAATCCCTGAACCGACGATCGCGAGCTGGAGATCGGACCCTGTTGTTCCTGACATTGCTTAGTTAAATTGCCCAGATATCTGGACAGCGGGCAGCCGTGGTGTGGTGCTGGTTCCGACATCGGTCGCGCGCAATACCGGTTCACTAGGCAGCGGAGGGGATCTCTTCGAACGCACTGTTTGCTCAGATCTATTCGCCATAACAAACATTTATATTACAACAACTTAATTATATTTATTTAGTAGTTATCATAACAATACTTCTGAAGGAAGCTAGCCCAGTTCGTCATTGGTGGCTTTATCCAGCCCCGCGTGAGGACAGGCCTCTGGTGAGCAGGACTACAATCCTCCAGCAGGATCAGCTCTCCCAAAATGGTATGAATACGGATAAGCACTCAATCCGAGAAGGGGTGAGGTCGGCAGTTCCAGCGCATACGTGTTTCGGCATGATCGGCGAGGCTGGGGTTCGGTGTTCCTTTTGCCAACTCCTTGCCTTGGTGGGTTGCTCAGAGCCTTAGCCAACAAGATGCCCTCAATCGTCCACCGATTGTCGACTAAGGCAGCCCCTGCACCGTCAACACACTGTCGAGTGGCACGAGTGGCTTCGCCATCTATATTACTGTGATCGTCATCTGACCGCTTTCAGGTGCTGTACCCTGATTGACGCCGTAGTGTTCAATCGGATCGAGCGCAGCGGTACCCGCTCATCTCGGCGTTAGCCCCGAGATACCACTGGCGGCGGTCGTCGTCCAGCTGACGGCTCGTTCATCGGTGGCCGACGCTTGAACCGCCTGCAAAATTGACGTTATTATCTATTAGAGTTGCAGATATTATTTTTCCACACTCCGTTGGCTCTGCTATGGCATCGGTATCCTCATTCCGGAGGATCACGACGACATCGCAACATTCACTAAACGTGCAAAAGCACTCGGATACGATGCTGTCTGGGTGACTGAACTGTGGGTCGAGATGCGTACATCGCTCTCACAGTCGCCGCAGATCGGACCGAGACGGTCAAGCTCGGGCTTACCGATACCTGAAACCGACTAAAATCGATGCTTCGGTCAATAGTCGATCTCCGCATCCATTCATCATGACGCATGATCCGAGCACCACGCGTCTCCGAACCGACAGTGCCTAGGCGGGCGTCCTGGCGAGGAGACGGCAATGGCTTCAGTCTGCGTGGCGACAGCCTCAGTCAGCCAGTCGACGACACGCTCAATTGTGAGCCTGAGTAGGTCACCATGACGCTCACCTCGAACTGGATATGGGTCGAACGCCCAAAGAGGTGCTGCAATGAATGCAGTGGCCTCACTTGAAATGGGACTTAACAACGCACAGAAACGGCTCGAAACAGCATCATCACTCGTCACGTTCGTTCGACAGCTACATCCAACACTGCTCCTCCAAAACGCAGACGACACGGAGTTTGAGACACGAACATACGACGCAACACCACTCGTTCGGGCACTGTTCTGCCGTGAGCTCGCCGGCCTCTCGTGGAACGGGCTCTATGAGTACCTCTCGACCGACGAGCGAGCCGTCCGCCTGGGCTTCGATCCCGCGAAATTCGGGACGTACAACACGGCCCCGACGCGCCAAACGCTCACGACTGCGTGGGATGTGGGCCTCTCAGATGAGATCAAGCGTGCTATTCTCTCGTTGAGCGAGCGCTTCGTCGCTGCCGCCTATCAGAACGATGCTGCACTCGATCTCCGGCCACCACGGCACGTCGACGAGTCCGAGTCTGATCTTCGTGGCCGTCATGTTGGCGAATTCTCGAATGAGCAGATTCGAACACACGTTCGACACGCGCGGGAGACGGTCTTCGGAGCGTTCGACTCTGGACGGGCAGCGAACGCGACGTATCCCGACAGCCGGTTTGACGAACTCCAAGCACTGATGGTGCTGGGTGGCTGTGGCACGCCGCAGGGCCAATCACGAATGGAGAATTTCTTCGGCGAGGACTACACCCCCCCACGGCGATACCCACCTCCGGACGATCAAGAACTATTCACAGGCGCAGATTCAAGCGGGCTTCGAGCAGTCGATCGAGAATCTCCTCGATGCCGTGAATCACCTCCAGATCCTCCAACCACCCGTCACCGTTGCCATTGATATCACGACGTTGCCCTACCATACTGAGGACGACTTACCCAGCGATGTCAGCGGGATCGATGACTCGGGAGAGATGGCCTACAAATTCGCGACCCTCTCGTTAGTCGGCAAGAGCATGCCGATTGTCTTCGCCGTTGAGCCAGTGATCGAGAGTTCAGCGTGGGACGATAATTTCACACATCAGTACCATCGAACGGTCCGACGGCTGGTGCAACGAGCCCAGGAGTTCGTCTCGATTGACCTCGTTCTCGCAGACCGAGGATTTGAATCGTTCCAGGTCTATCAAACTCTCGATAACCTGGATGTCACCTATCTCTTTCCCAAGGTCGAACGATCACCCGAGAAAACGTACATTGACGAGATGGAACAGGAAGGACAAGATGTGGCCGTCGAACAGGCGATGGTCAGAGCCAGACATGGGAGCCATGAGTGTCGAGTACTGTTCGTCTCGGGTCGGAATAGTGACACACAACCATTCATCACGAACAAACGGATCATTGCCGAGCACGCAGCAGCGTGGGTGAATCACTACGCCAATCGGTGGTGGATTGAAGCTGAGTATCAATCAATCAAACAGGAGTTTCTCGCACGAACATCCTCCAAAGATCATACCCTGCGATTCTACTACTTCGTGTTCGGTATCCTCATGTACAACGTCTGGCGGCTCACGGATGTGATGCTGAAAGCGACAGTCTCACGGGAGTTGACGACTGCTCTGCCAGTCGGGAAAGCGGTGGATAGAGTGACAGCTCTCTCCAACCACCCCAATATGAACGACTGACACCGGAGACAAATCGTGGACCAACGCCATTCCTGATACGTCCATCTGGGCTGCTTTATCTCTACGATAGATAAGAGAACAAAAGTTGCTGAGGAGCTATTCACGTTTACACTCCGAAGTTAGGGCTGGGTGAGATGTTCGCCGTCGACGAGGAGAGTAGGGACTTTGGCCTTAGTCAACAATCGGTGGACGATAGAGGGCATCTTGTTGACTAAGACTCTGTCCTCAATCCTGCCGGTTTATTATAGAAGTCAGAAATCCACCTGTGCTCCGTGCCGATCGGGACGTACCCGAACTCCTCCTTAGTTGCGTGTTTCTGTATATTCACGCAACTCAGCTATAACCACCCCTCTGAGACACACTATTCCGTCACGTTCATGGATGAGCCACTGGGGTCCCACTGCTGGCAGCCAGCGATGAGGGGACTAGCGGTCCCTGTCGGTGCAGTACTGTCCCAGCGCGATCAACCGCTGGCGCTGGGGCGTATCAGGCAGCGTCTCAAGGGCCGTCACCGCCTCAGTGGCGAGGGTATGCATCCGGCGGCGAGCGTATTCGAAACTGCCAGTCTCTTCGAAGATGGCCTGGACGGTCTCGATATCTTCAGTCGTCGTCTCCTCGGCTGGTGTGTCGAGGATCTCGTAGACGCGCTCGTCATCGGCGTAGATCGCCATCAGCGTGCGTTTGCCTGTCCGCACATCGGTGCCGATCGTGTCTCGCCCTTTTCCTGCCTCGAAATCCAGCAGATCATCCCGGATCTGGAACGCTGGCCACAGTGCGCTGTACCCATCGATACCAAGGTCGGTGTCGGTCAATCGTTGCGGGAGCTCCAAACAGAGCTCGAACAGTGCACCCGTCTTGTGCTCGACCATATCAAGATACTCTCCCTCGGTGACGTCACGACGATCAGCCAGTGCGAAATCCAGTTGTTGTCCAACGGTCATTTCGCGGACGGCCTCGGCGGCCAGCGTCGTTCCACGCTCTGGGATGAGCGCCACCGCGTGGGCCAACAACATATCGCCGATGTTCACCGCCTCAGCCTCCCCGTATTCGGCCCAGAACGTGGGCTCCTCGCGGCGCACCTGGTCACCATCAACCAGATCATCGTGGATGAGCGAAAACGTGTGCAGCAATTCGACTGCTGCCGCGCAATCATCGAGTGGCTGCTGATCGAGTCCACATAGCTCGCCGGCAAGCAGTACGAGACCGGGCCGCAGCCGCTTGCCGCCCGTCTCGACCTGATACTGCAGCCGCTCTCGGTACCGCTGGTTCCACAACGAGCGCTCGATGCTCGCATCGATCATTGGCCGGACCTCCTCGGCCAGCCACGTGGAGATCTCATCGGGCTGGGACTGTGTCGGTGGCATCGATCTCACTCCGCATGGCGATATCGGACCGTTTCTTTCGACCACGCCAAATTCCCTGCAAGACATCGTCCAAATACCTCGTAGTAGGCAGCAAGGTCGAACCGCCACGTCATCGTCGTGGAGCGTCTGAACGACGGCTTCGAACCGGTCGCAGCCGCCAGGGCGATTTTCGAAGTGCTGGCAGAGTTCGACCAGGCAAAGGACATGTCGTTTCTCCTCGACCAAACGGGAACGTTGTTGGGAGAGAAAGCTAGTGTCATGAGGGGCTAGTCCAAGATTGGTATCGAGATGTTTCCTGACACCACGTCAGGTATCCCTGTATCCACTGTTCAAGCACCGTCTGATAGCTAGGGAGGGAAGTATCCGTATCAGAATCGGTAGGAAGGCGCTGAGAACGACTTTCGAATCGCTGAATTTCAGCAGTAAGCATCTTTTTAGCCTCCTCAACGGCGTCCTGGAGCGAACAGTCCTGTTCATTCCGTATAACGACAACGAGGTTGTTCACCTCGTCATGAGCTAACTCTTTAGGAAGAGAGTAGATATCGTTTGTCCACGCAAAGATGTTGGCCGCCGTCTCTCGAAGGATGGTGACATCTTCATCGTTGTATACAGAAGAAGATAAGCCAAGATCTCTTGCGATTTCACATAGTGCAAATACAATACCTGAACCAACTGAATCCCTTCGGTGCTCCATATAGACATCGAGAGGAGGGACTTGGGCTTTGGCTCGATTGCGCGCTTCCCATCGTTGGCCAGCAAAGAAATCGATATGATGCTGAATGAAGCGCTCTTGCCCCGTAGAAGACATCCGAGTCGCTGCTCGGTTCCAGATATCGGCAAGTCCTCGCACTAATGGGTCGTTGATCTGACCAGTGTCTCCCTCAAAGACCGCAAGGAGCGGTTGCTGGAACGCTTTTATAGCAGCTGGCTGCGTCCCAAGTTCGGTGTCATCGAGTTGATCATCGTATACAAAGCCCCAACTATTCCAGTCGTTACAGAGATTGACCGCTTCAAGCGTCGCTTGGGGATGTACCCGGCAAGTGCCATATGCTACTCCACGAAACCACTCCGGTTCCTCCTCCTCTTGAAACATTCCCATTTGCTGTGCCCATCCACGCGTGTGAGCCGTAACCGCATCCAAATGAGAATTCATTTTAGATGTGAGAAATATATCTATTTCTGGAAACTCACTGCTGAACATACAGGCCGGCGGTGACGGCTGTTCACAGAGCGTCTGGAGGGACCCCAGCATGTTATCGAGGGGAGCCGTGAGCTGCGTGTCGCTAGCAGAAGATTCGCCGCCAGTCGCTTCGGCGTTCCCTCCACCAGTGAGCCTATCACGATCGGGGGCGGTGACGGTCGCCGTCACCAGTGTGCTGGTCCCCTCCGGCTGGAGCGTCCACGCCACTGTACTTTCAGGTGCCCCATCGAAGGTCATGGTGAGGCGGGTTGGCTCCTCACTGTCGGTCACGCGCACCTGGCCAGTGAACACGCTCGGAGACGTACCCTCTGGTCCAACATCGGTGACCGTCACGCCCTCTTCAGCAGTCCTCACGGTGAGACCAGAGCACGCTTCTAGCACCGACTCGACCGCTGTGAGCACAGCGAACACGTCGGCCGGGGCTGCATCGATGGAAACGCTCTGTTCGAGGGGGCCTGTGGGGGCATCCGCCGTCATGGCGAGCCTCCACACGCGGGTCGCTTACGTTCTACACTACTCCCGCCCTGTCGATGGATGCTGTCTGATTGTTCCATTATAGACTATACTTCATTTAGTATTGAACTTGTAAAAGGGTTTACTAGAATGTAATATAAGATATTATCCCTAGAAGAAATATATAAGGTCGGTAAAGGACAACAGTCAGTGTCTAGCTCTCCGCTGCCAGGCAAGCAGATCGAACGGACAGTGCAGTGTCCAGACGCTCCCCGTGTGCTGGGTCGACGGGACGAAAGGTCCTCCTCTCGATCCTGCCGAGTAATAGAATACGTCGACAACTTTCGACCACTACCACACGCCCCAGAACCGCCCCGATCACGCCGGTCGACGCGCCCGTCTGAGTTTCGTGTTAGTGTAATAACGTGCAACGCTTCACTAGCCCACGACCGGGCGAGCCCCCAACGCCACCCGATTTGATTACTGGGTGGCGCAACTGGTTCGTAGGTGAGGTAATTGACTATTTCACTCACATAAGTAGTAATGACATTTTCTCTATTGTGTTTCCATACCAAACCATTTCTGTCCCTTTCTATTTATTTCATATAAGGATCTTCTAGAAAAAACTTATGATATTATGTACCAAATGCCTGGATGTAATGTTCGAATACCCACGACACGACACCTGCTCGTCGAAAAACTCGTACAACAGTGCTTGCACGGACGGTCTAAAGATCCCAGTTCTCAATCCCCCATCAGCCAATGACCACGCAGAGTGACTCCCCGACGAGAATCGAACGGACGGTATCAATCGACGCGCCACAAGCCGATATCCATGCGGTTCTTTCGACTTCTCAGGCGATTCCGGAATACTGGCCTGGCATGACGCTTTCCGAGACCGATGAAGCCCCGATGATGACATATACGCCAGCTCTCCCTGAGAAGCTTCCAGAGATTTCCCTCGCCGTCGAACCCCAAGTCAGCGCTGACTCAGCGCCGACAGCAGTTTCTATGAGATTTGAGGGTGATTTGGAGGGGACGATTCAGTGGCTGCTTGAGGAGACGGACGAAAGCACGCACGTGAGTGCCGCAGCAACCATTCCTCGCGTCAGCGTTGCCGATCCACCAGTTGACTGGGAGGCATATGAGTTGATCGCCGAGTTTCACGAGAAGCTTCCCGATACCCTTTCAGCAGTACTAGAGAACCTCAAAACGCTTTGTGAACAGCCCTCACCACCGGCCAGTATGGCCACGAACGTTACGATTCCAGAGGTGTATTGTCCGTTTTCCGCCGAGATCAACCCACATCTGGAAGACGCCACAGCTCACACCCAAGAATGGGCCCAGGAGATGGGGCTAATAAATGAGCCGTCATCGAAGATTGCCATCTTGTCCTACCTTGTGGGTCGGATGTACCCGCAGTTTCAGCCAGAGGCACTCCGTCTGTGCAACGACTGGAATTGCTGGGGGTTCTTGCTTGATGATGCGACCGATCCTTTGGGTCCGGACCAGATGCAACACGCCCAGCAACCGTTGCTTGCAATCCTCGATGGGGAAGCCTCCGGGCCACACCAAAAGCCCCTCGACCGAGCGTTGGCCGACATCCATTACCGAGCTGCGGCCCGGATGCCTCCGACCTGGTCCGAGCGGTTCGCCGAGCATCATCGTGAGCTGTTTGCTGGCTTCCGGTGGGAGGCACGCAACCGCGAGACCACCACCATTCCGGATTATCACGCCTATATTCAGAATCGACAGTATACCAGCGGAGCAAAGATCACCTTTGATCTCATGGCGATGGATAGTTCTCCCCTTCCCACAGAGGTTTATCAGCAAAAGGCCGTCAGAAGCCTCCGTGAAGCGGCAATCAACGTTAACGCCTGGATCAACGATGTCTACTCCCTTCAGAAGGAATTGGCAGATAGTGAGATCAACAATCTCGTCGTCGTTATCCGGGAGGAACAGGGCTGTTCACTGCAAGAAGCTGTGACCAGGACCTGTGAGTTGATCGAGGCTGAAACCCGCCGCTTCGAAGCGCTTTCTGACCGGGTCACTGCTGTGTCTGACACAGAGGACGATCTGCAGGCGTACATCATGGGAATGGAGCGGATCACAGGTGGCGGTTTGGCATGGTCTAAGGAGACGGAGCGGTATTGAGCCCCCGAGTAACCACTATGACACCGCCAACGGCTCCAGCGGACGAAGTCGGCACGTGGCTGACCCAGGAGGTTCGGCCAGCTGTCGATGGGTATATCGAGCGCTCGGTCCAGTCCCACCGCTACCATGACCGACTGTGGTATCAAGTGGAGACGGGCGGAAAACGACTCCGTCCTGGGCTTGTGCTGCTTATCAGCGACCTGTGTGGGCTTGGTCAGTCCCCGAAGCTCGACAGCGCGGCGGCCATCGAGTTGTTACACACTTTTTCGCTGATTCACGATGACCTCGTCGATGGCGACCGAGTACGCCGGGAGGAGCCCGCGTTCTGGGTCGAATACGGGACGGATGATGCGGTCAACATCGGCGATCTGTTACTGGTCTATGCGCTCTCGCTGGTTCCTGAGGGGGGAAAATCAGTAGCTCTTGAGGCTGTTCACGGGATGGCAGTCGGACAACAGTTAGATTTCGAGTTGTCCGACCGCCGAGACGTCACCGAAGCGGAGTACATGGAGATGGTCAAGTACAAGACGGGCGCGCTGCTAGAACTCTGTCTGTCGTTACCACAAATCCTGACTGACACCGACCTCGGGATTGACGGCTACAACGCACTATGGCCAGCCTTTCAGATCCGGGACGATCTGCTCGATTTCGAGGCCGGGAAGGGCCGGGCAGAGATCGGCAATGACGTGCGGGCGGGCAAACGCACGCTCATGGCCATCCACGCCGATGACGATCGCGTCTACGACATCCTCGACAAACCGGCTGCCGAAACGACTGACGAGGAGATCGAAACGGTACAGAAGATTTTCGAAGAGACGAACTCTTTCGAATACGCTCGCCAGCGGATGGATTCGCTTGCCACAGAGGCGTTGACCGCTCTGGAATCGCTCCCAGATACTCCCCAGCGACACCGACTCATCGCACTGGGACGGTTCTGCACCGACAGAGACCACTAACCCCCCGGTTATAGGTCATCAGCACCCGGATTGCACGTTAATACAATAACGTGCAACCACAACACCACTGATTCTCTCTAACGGCCGAATTCGGTACTTTCAGCGAGACGGGTGACGCGTGCGGAGTAACTAAGTTGCATAAAATCCATAATAGAAGCGTGCAATAATGAGAACCGAACGGAACAAAGACGGCTCGTTCAACGTCTGGATGAGCCGCGACGAGTACCAGCACCTCCCACGAGCTGCATCGTCGTGGGATCGGGAGATTGCCATCCGGTTGATGGGAGACTGTGGACTGCGGGTCGCTGAAGTCCTTGACGTGTGCCCGGCCCACGTCTCCAGGATGAGCGATGGTACGCATCACTCACTGGAGGTCGTCGGTGGGAAGGACACCTCCGGTGAGTACCAGGAGGGAAAACACCGGGAGACCTGGGTCCCGGTCGAGTTGGAGCGTACCATTAACCGGTACATGCAGCATGAGGGTATCACTCACGACGAGCCAATCATTGATCGGTCGAAACGTACGCTCCAGTACTGGGTCGAGCAGGCGGCTGAACAGGCTGCCGAGGACACCGGCGACGATGATTACCTCCGTGTGTCAACGCACGACCTCCGCCGGTGCTGGGCGAATCACCTGCTCGTTGAAGAGGGCATCTCACCGCGGATTGTGATGGCGCTCGGTGGCTGGTCGAGCTACGACGCGATCGAGCCGTATCTCGCTGCCCCGACCGAGGAGAACATCATCAACTCGATGACCAAGGTCGCGTTGTGAGTGCCACACAGTGCTTGGGAAAAGGCAAAACGTGACATTTGCACCAACCCGCCAACGACGGTAAGCTACCCACCTTCTCGCCTGTCTGGCTGAAAACTATTGTTTTCTGCATTCAACGATCGTGATTTTCTATTATGAATAGATCTCACATCGCTTACTCCACAGGCACTCTCAGAACATTTGTACCAGTTTCGTAAAACCAATAGCATACCGATAGAGAGTCTCTCGTGCCACTACCTTCCAAATTCCAACCGCGTTTTCGTGAGAAGAATGCATTTACAGAAAACCACACTCCGAAGTAAGGGAGGAAACTACTCTCCGAAATAATATAGCGACATACGATATATAACGCTGCGAGCTCGCAGCACTGGACCCCGAGAGTTCTTGAATGTCTCTTCATGTAGTCTGCCAGCTTCACCGTGCCGACCGAGAACGAAGTCGAGGAGAGCGCTAAGCAGCGCGCCAGTGATCGACTCGATGGTGACGAATACCCGCGTTCCGTCCCCGGCGTCGTCGAGCCCGTGGGGAAAGATCGACTAGGTGGTCGCGTCGGAGGTGTCGCGGATCTCACGATCAGTACGGGATTTCTCTGCGACCGTCGAGCGTATCGTCGACGAGAACGATGTTGGACTGCATATCTTCGATATGGAGATCGCCCTTGCCCCCAACGACTCCGATCCCTACACGCGCGCGTTTCTAACTGCGACGTTCGCCGAGCTGGAGGCCGAGATCAAACTCGAGAACGTCCGGGAAGGCATTGCGGCCGCTCGCGACCAGGGCAAGTTGCACGGTCGGCCACCATTCGGGTTTGACGTTGGTGCCGAGGGCTATCTCACGCCGAATGACGACTTTGAGAAAGCGGTCGTCGCCCTCGACGAAGTCGACAAGGGAACCAGCAAACGATCACTGGCGCGCTCACCCGGGATCGCACGCTCGACGGTGCGGAAGATCGCGGACAACCGCGAGCGATACATAGCCGAGTAGAACTATCTCGGAAAGTGGGGTTCTGAGACACCCCTAGGAGCGCGTCCCGCTAGATCCATCCGCAACTGGCGTCAACAGTCAGTTACATTAAGTCCGCGATACAAATCAGCGGCAGAGAAAGATGAGTCAGGAGATACTCAGGGAGGATGCCCTCGGCGAATACTATTACATCTTCTATCGAGAAATTCGGTCTGACTCCACGAAGCTGACCGAGGAGCGGTTCATCGGTGACGATGCGGAAGCCGTGGAGATGCTCCTCGACGATATCTTCACCAACGCGAGCGGCGATCACACGCTCGAAGAGCTTGACACGACTCGGTACTTCGAGCGGTGGATTGAAGGCAGTCTCGACGCATCCGAGGCAATCGAACCCGGCGAGGCCTTCGACAACCGCGCAGAGGGAGACCTTGAAGCCATAGCCGAGGACTTCTCGGATGACATGCAGACCCGCGCCCGCGCCGCGGGAAAGTACGTCGTAATCATCCTCGGCGAGGGTCGGCTCATCACCTGCCACTCCTACACCGGTCAGCGAGCTCTCACCACCGAGATGGAGATCATCGAGGAGCTGCTGAGTGCCGACAATATCGACAAGTACGCCGAATTCACACGGGAAGAAGACGAAATCGTCATCAACCACTTCGACAAGTACGACACTAAGTCGTTCGTCGAGTGGCTCGGCATCCCGGTGGATCAGGTGGTGTACGACATCAAGGGCGACGTGAAGATATACTCGGTCATCGCCGACGACATACAGGCGACCTTCCGGTTCACCCGCGACGACATCGTGGAGAAGATTATCAATACGGACGAGTTTAACCTGCAGGGCAACCTCCTCGAGACTCCAGATACGGAGCGTGACTACCGCATCAAGCAAATCCGGTGGGGCAACTCGACCTACGAGTCGGCGGAGGAGTTCAAGCAAGAGGCTCTCACCCACCACTATGAACTCTCGTACTACGAGGACAAGTTCGATGAGCTGGCAAAGGGCGACCTAGGCGTGGCCACAAAGACTGCGATCGACAGGGAGGAGAGGCTGACCATCGAGTCTGGAAGTAAGCAAGAGGTCAGGGTGAGGAAGACCCACGACGACTTCGAGATCGTACTCGTCAACGAATTCATCGACCTTGAGGCTGGCTGGCGACAGGCACTCGCCTCGAAGGCGCTCGCTAACGACCAACGCGTCTCGATTCACCATCCCGGGAACAGCATCGCCGAAGAGCCGGTACGAATCGGTGCGCTCCGAATCTACAATACAATCGGACTGGATGAGGGCGTTGTGGACGATCTCCACGACTTCGTGCGCACCGCCCGTGACCTCGGCACGTCGAACATGGGGTCGCTCATGAAGCACGTAACCTTCGACTTACTCCGGCGTGAGGCCAACGCACCGATCTGCCACTTCTTCGGTGAGCTGGCGGACGAGTACCTGCGGAGCCACAAAGACACCATCTCGGAGGGGACGCGCGTTACCCTCCGCGAGGGCGGCCCGGCGTCGGTGGAACTGAAGTCGCCCGAGTGGTTCTACGGCGGGAAGGACTACGAACTTGCCAACAAGCTGACCAAGGAGTTGAACAACGGTGCTGGGATGGTAGTCATTGGGGTGGATGAGAACGGTGGGAAGGTGAAGGGAATTCAGAAAAACCGCTTCCCGCACGAGCGTCTGGAGGGATTGGAGAAGAAGGTCAGAAATCAGTCCGACGCTACGCAGATACATGTCGTCCCCGTGCCCATCAGCGGAGGGGACATCACTATCACGGCGATGAAGACGGGCTGATTCGTGGCAAGAGACATCGTCCCTAGCTTGCACGTTTTTCTTAAGAGTACCATGTGATTTTTTGATGGCAGATGGCAAATTATTTTCGTGAACTAGTCGAAATCTGAGGGTTGAGCGTGGTGGTAAGTGGTGAATTGCACGAAAGTGTATTTGACTCAACCGGTCGCACAATCCGAATCATTCGAACGAGAAGAATTTCATTCAGTAGAAAGATAGATCTCATACTTCTTTGCTGTTTGCGCGCGCTGCTCGTCAACAAAAAGGGCTCCGATATCAAATGACCACGATTCTCCCGCATCAAGATCTGAGATACTATCAGTCCCCGTCTCAAGCACGATGTTATCCTTTGTAAGGAATTGACCAAATGCATATGTATCAATAGAGTGTTGAGTAGTGTTCTCGATCAACCCCGTGATTGATGGATCTTCCCCCTCCTCTATCCCGATGTCGGAAAGATTCAACTCCGATGGATGCGAATAATCCACGAAACCGACTTCGAGATTTCCGCGCTCCGCCTCCACTTCAGCAGGCCTCGAATCCGTTTCTGTGAACGGCACGCGAAGATCCCATTTTTGCCCCGGTTTGAGCGAGAATATTTCGCGTTCTGTCGATTCGAAGACCGACCCCGAATCGTCAAAAAACTTGATGGAGACCGACGGAAGACGCAACCGTATACTTCCCGTGTTCTCGACCGTTCCAGTCATGTAATAGTTAGTCGAGCCGTAGCTGGTTTGCTCATCGACGAGTTGGGAGCTCTGGATCTCTGCATCGGGCTCGCCTGACGGTGTTTTCGTTGGAGTTGGTGTCCCTGTCCCCATCGGTTCTGTCGTTGTCATTGTTGTCCCATCGTTTTCACTGTTCTGTTCTCCGAGACATCCTGCTATCGCTGTTGCGCCAACCAACGTGAGGAATCGCCTGCGTTGCATGCTCGCATGTGTGTGATATCTGCAATAAGTCTTATGATATTCCAGATCTCAAAATATTTATAGTTTATTTTATTTATCTATATGAGAGATTTAGTGTATTGAGGCAGACATGCGCAATCCGGGATAAGTACGGTGGGTCTGAGCAAGACACCAAGATCAAGTGATATGCGACCTCGATGGGGACGGAGCCACAACCTCACGTACAGAATACCAACACCTGCGCGAGCACGTTACGGAGTACGATGTTGTCGTTACTCATGAGCTTAATCGACTTTGCTGGTCGTTTACCGATCTTGCAGGATTCGTCGAGGAATTAAGTGAGAACGGTATCGATCCCGTCAACTAGCCGATTGGCACGGTCGGTTCGTCCGCCAACTCGTCGACATTGATACGATCTGGAATTTTCTTGACAAGCTGGAGCGCTACAATCTCGTGACCGCTGAAATAATGAAACCTGAAGTCGGCTAGGTGGTCGCTGAATGCACAGACTGGGCGTTCATTCCAGCTGAAGTCAGGCAGATGGATTGTTCATGCACGACTGATCTCGAAACCGATATCGGCAGTCTAAATTTCGAAGGTGGCTATGCATGAACAATCCACCTAGCCGACCTCTGATTATCACAAATAGCGCATCTGACTGATTCGATAGTCATGATAGTATCAATAGTTTCACAGGGTTGGGGATATTGGTGGTTCAGATTCGTTGCGCACGCGAACTCGGAAAACCGCTTGCCGAATGTCGTAAATGATAGAAGTATTGACATATGAGGTCGTAGGAAGGTGATTTCTCCTACATTCCTATTGGCAATTCGTCTATGTAGTTCAAATTAACCTTTAATTCGTACAGTCACTTTCACTCCACTTTCACCAAATTTACACATAACCAGATAGTACCATCACTTATGCCCTTGTGTCCTAAATGTCGGAGTAACTCTGACTCATCAACGGTCCAGAAAGGTAAGCAGACATGTAGTCGCTGTGGGAGAGAGTTCTAGCGATGGCTCTCTGTAGAAACTGTCTTGAGGAGGCGGAATCGACGAATGCCGCTCTTGCCAAGGACCCAGAACCGAACGAATGTAGCCGATGCGGTAAGATACTCAACTGATGCCCCTCTGTTCAGAATGTCAAGATGAAGCAGAGTACAGTTTGGCTGCGAATCGTAACGATGATAAAAAGCCCAAGACCTGTAGCCGGTGCGGGAAGCCAATTACGTAGATGACCAATATAGAGGGGTGTGAACATGAAGCATCTGTTGAAGAGATTCAGGATAGTGAAGCGGACGACGATTCAGGTGGGTCAGTAGAGGACTTAGAGCAGAACAAGCAGAAGATTATTTCCCCCGAGGATTTTCCAACCTTGAAACTGACGTTGGAAGAGGCCCGGAGGCAGTACGATGATGAAGAACGGCGGCGAGATGCCGTCGAAAACAAAATTGGGATCGTCGTCACCGTCGATGCACTCCTCATCTCCTTCGGCGCTCTCTTCGGCAAAGAATTCCATCCGCTTCTCATAGTAGTGGTACTGGGACCAGCACTCGCTTCCGCCGGGCTTGGACTCTATGCAATACGTTCCCGTGACTACAAGCGTCCTGGAAAACACATTCGTGATTTTCACGATTACTCGACATTCGACAATGAGGACATCCAAAGAGAGCAACTCCTACTTGATTATGAGGCCACTACAGGTAGTAACAAGGGGAAGAACAATCCAAAATTTTCATATTTTAATTGGTGTATAATTCTCACATTTATTTCTCTCATGCTTGTTCTCCTGACACCTGTTGCTCAATATCTCCACATCGATGATTGGATCATCAATCAAATAAAGTAACTATAAAAGAGATTCCAATCAATGCCTACGCTCGCAGAACGTGCGAAACCCCTTGTGCGAGACGAGATCGAACGCTTCGTCGGCGATGTCCAAGCATACGCAGAGGCCGGCTATGATTACACTCCAACGACTACGATCTTCACCTCAAATACGTTCCGTAACCGTAAATATGAGTTCTCGGTATCACAGCCGTCTAATATCGTCCGTGATACAAACCGCTTCAACCGCTCCTACTTCGCGGATCTCACTCAATCGCTCCTTGACAAGGGCCTCTCGTTCTGTCCGCAACGGCCCGACGTAGAAGAGACCCTTCTCCGGAAGCGGTTGTTCGAGTTTGCAAAGCTCACGCTTGACTACGCTGGTGCTTTCGAATTCGACACTGACGCCTTCGAGAGCGCATACGCCATGCACTTCTCATCCCTCTACCAGAGTACTCATACGCACCGCGTTATCTTTCCGCTCCCTCAAGTAATTCTTCGGTCGGAATCCCCACGAACCTCTTTCTCCGTAACACTCCCGCCCCGACAGGGGTATGTCGACTCCGGGCAATACGTCGCGACGGTCACTGAAGACCTCCGGCTCTCGAAAATTCTCGATGAGGAGATGACAGCTATGCAGACGCATGGAACGCCAGGGATGATTACGAAACAGGACCAGGCTCAGAAACGTCTCGGCTGGACAACAAAACTCGAAGTCGAACTTGAGGTCACACACCGACCTACGAAGCATAACCCTGATGCAGTTGGCTTAGATCTTGGTTGGACTGGGAATCGTGCCCTCCACATTGCTGGAAATATTGCGAAGCAACTCGTAACCGCACTTCGATTGTGGGAGCCGACAGAGTACGCGGGATTGGGTCCGGGGTATCTGCTTCGAGATTCGTGGAAGACGTATCGGGAGATCAGCGCTGATGTTGACCGAGTCCTTCAGCCGAAGTTTGGGCAGCGCAGTGTCCAGTTCCAGCGGAGTTCAGTCACACTGGAAGAACCAGACGAAGATGGGTTCTGCGAGCATTGGGTGAATATCGGATCGTATTGTGCGCAAGACAGTCAAGCGGAAACGACGCTCAAGCAGTGTCTCTCCCGGTTTAACCGGATGTACGAGCGCTCTGCGTACGAGGATCAGCTTCTCGATGCGTATCTTGGCTTCGAGACCACTCTCATTCGTGGTGATCCAGAAAATGTCCTTTCGGAGCGAGGAACCGTTCTCCTGACCGACCCCAGTGACAGCCATATCGCGGAAACGCGGGCCTTCTTCGACGGCATCCGGCAGGTTCGGAATAAAGTCGCCCATAACGACGTGACGCTTTCTCAATCGGTTCTAATAAACCATCCCGGACCGGATGAACCACGAGAATTTCTAGATGCCGTTCGGAAAACGCTCGCTCAAACGGTACTGGCCTACATTGAGTTGCTTGATGGCCCAACGGATTCGATTCAGATGGTCAACCAGACTGTCCTCTCTCGCCGAGTCGATGAACAGTTTAGAGATGAGAGGGTGAATTGATTATCGGGATACATACGATACCTCTGGAAACTGTTGTCGATGTAGTCGATTCAGGTAGAATACCGGGAGCAGTGGACAACGAGAAACCACATCTTATGGTATTTGTTGTCGGGTTTCCCAGCTGTCCGTGATCACATCGCTGGCTTTTTTGAAGGCTTCGTTCACGATCTCGGGTGTGGGGCAGTAACCCACGGAGGAACGATCGCCACCGTACTCCTCAACACATCCCCCGGAACTATACTACCGTTCGTTCGGATGAGCAATGCTACGGTGCCCTCACAGAGCGCCGCCGGTCAAGGAGGTAGACGATGGCGGCGAGCAAGTAGATGGCCCAGCAGTGCTGAAGATGCGGATGTGTTCCGCGAGCGGTCTTTCCCGCTATTGCTGTCTAGTGTCTATTTTGTCTTATCGTGTCAGTTTTTTACTGGATCAAGGGCGGCGTTGACCCGCTCATCGTCGGCAGTCCTCCCAAGATACCACTGGCGTCGATCGTCGTCTTTGTGAATGCTCATGAGGGTTGTACGCGCGAGGTTGGGTACGTCGCGAGCAACACTGCGATAGGAGTCTCCCTGGTCCACTCTTTCAATCGCTCGACGAACATCGAGATAGCCGACTTCCCCTGCGTCCCGATCGGGATCCAGGAGCACCTGGAGGTAGCCATCATCATCTCGCTCAAATCCGAGTGGAACAGCACCGAGCCACTTGCCCTGATCTTGGGCACTGGCTACTCCAGCTTCGACCCGTTTGATGAGCCGTCGTCGTTCCTCTTCGGCCACCGCCGCCGAGATATCTGCGATCAGCTTACCGGTCCCATCAGGACGAACTTCCTCGACCCAGCCATCGGTAATCGCCACGGTCGTCCCTGCGTCCTCACACGTCTCGAAGAACCGCTGGTAGATGCTCCCGAGGCGAGCCAGCCGGGAGATCTCCCACACCACCACATACTCGTACTGGGCGGTCTCGATCGCGTCGATTAGCTCTCGGAACTGTTCGCGACCAGGATCGGACCCGGAGTGACCGAGGTCGGCGTAGTGATCGACCTCTCCAGCGTCGACTTCGCGCTCGTCGAGCCAGTCATCGATCGCTGATCGTTGATGGGTGGTCTCTTGGTCGTCGGTCGAGGCACGAATGTAGGTAGCATAGTGAGCCATCTGAGTACGACTTACTGACCGGGTGCCAGCTATATAAAGAACAGTGGTTACTGACAGACTGTCAGCAGTCATCTCCCTACTGACAGGCCCCTAGTGGTTAATTTCCGATTATTATAGTGTGAAATTTCTGTGGCGCACAAATCTCGAATTTGTATAGCGATATACAATATACAGTCCCTCGAGCCCGCAGTGTCACCAGTCCGTTCTTGAAGATCATTACTCGACTGGAGATTCTAGCTCTGCCAGTCGATCCTGAAATTGGTCCCGTTCCTCAGTGCGTCCATTCTTCTCAGCAAAAGCAATCGCTCCTTGGCAACGCGAAAAGCGAAGCTTTTCGCAGTCTTCCCGAAGTTCAGTCGGACAGGTACAACGCCGAAATCCTTACCGAATATTACAATATAATCTAGTTAAATAAAAATAAAAAGGATTAAAGTATATTGTATATATAGGTATATGTAATGTCTGAACTAGACATGACTTCGGTGAAAGAGCAGATAGAAGCGAAATACAGCCGGAATGATTATCAGATTCGGATTCACGAGATGGGTAGCTCATCTGGTGGGTCTGTTAAGGGCCATCCCGACTGCGATTAAGCGTCGTTCCGCTGTGTGTAGTATCCAAAACGAAGGGGAAAGGTTGTCTGCTTTTCCGCTTCTTGCTATTACCTTTATGAACTTTACTCAAGAAGAAAAAGTGTCGATTGCAGGTAAGGCCCGGACGCTTCAGGAGCGCGTAGCTCACCCTGCTCCGTCCGGCGATGTGGTTGAAGAGCCGAAGAAGTGGATCGAGGAGTGGAGTGATCGTGTGGCCGATGGTGATCCAGCCCGCTTCAGCAAGCGTCTAGAACGGCTTGGATTATCCCAAGATGAAATTCGAGTTCGTATTCGTCGGCATGGATGGCCAACGGAGAAGCCACTTCCTGATTGGATCGACCGACTCGACGAGCTGATCCAGTTCGTCGCTCAGCACGATTCTCCACCGAATGATCGAGAGGGGGCTGCCGATCGGCCGTTTGCTCCGCTACTTTCGTCTTCCGTCTCCTATGCCGAAACGCATCTCGATCAGCATACTTTCTCGTCTCATCTCTCTGCTTCTGCCCGAGACGATTTACGAGAGGTGCTTGCTTCCCGGCTGGAATCGTATTGTGCCCATCCGCTCTTTATTGAGTTCAAGACGTTTATCGCCAAGAGAGACCCGTCACTCGCTTTTAACGACATAGAAGACGCCCGTGATCCACCACAGCAATACTACGAGCAGTTCGTCGAAGAGTTGCGGGATGGTGGACTGAAAGCCTTTTTCACCGAATACGCGTTTCTTGGTCGGTTGGTCGGGTCAATCATCGTCGACTGGCAGAGTATGGTCGCTGAATTCAGCGAGCGGCTTGATTCCGACTATGATCAGCTTGTAGCGACGTTCGGCAAGGGTCACCCTCTCGGAGCAGTAACGGCACTCGACCCACTGGGAGAGCCACATCACGGAGGTCGTTATGTTTTTCGTCTTGTCTTGGAGTCTGGCCAAAGTATTGCCTACAAACCGCGCTCACTTGCTGTCGAAGAGGCGTTTAATGAGTTTCTGTCATGGGTCAATCGGACGTCTGAGTTTCCTTCTTTCCGAACTCCCACCTACCTTTCCAGAGATACCCACGGCTGGATGGAATGGATTTCCACAGAAGTGTGTGCCACCAGCGATGATGCACGGGCGTACTTTCGTCGAGCCGGGATGCTCATTGCACTCCTTTACGGCCTCAACTTCTCAGATGGAAATTTAGAAAACGTCATCGCAGCAGGCGATCAACCCGTTCTCATCGATTTAGAGACGCTTGCTCAACCAGATGCAGCTGATGATATGCTTCCCGTTTCCGGGAACACTAGGCAGACACTCCTTGCTTCGGTGTTACGGACGGGACTTGTCCCTTTCGAGTTGCCGACTGAGGATGTTCATGGAACCAGTGGATTCGGCAGCAATCAGGCATTCTCGCCGGAAGCAGAGTGCCGTGAGTTTCAAAACATCAATACTGATGTGATGGACCTCACGTATCAGCAGGGCAAAGCCATCGAGGGAGACAATCTCCCTAAATTGAATGAGTCCGTAGTCTCTGCTGACGAGTACATCGAGGACATTATCGGCGGATTCGATGAGATGTTTCAGTTCCTACGGCAGCAAGGCGAGCGGGCTGGCAGTCCTCCGCTTTCGTGCTTCGAAGGAATCGATATCCGTGTTCTCTTTCGCTCAACGACTTCGTATGCCAAGATTCTCACACTCCTCACAACGCCAGCGTATCTCCGATCGGGCCTTCCGTTCGGCTGCAAAGTCGAAGAGCTAGCCAAACCACTTCTCTCCAATAAAACGGACGCAGTGTGGCCGCTCTACGAAAGTGAACGGATGTCCCTGCTGCATTGTGATTTCCCTCGATTCGAAGCGACGACCGACGAATCGGTGATCCGAGGCGATGATCAAACTGTAGAAGAATTCTTCGAGGTGACCGGTTGCCAGCGAATCCGACAGCGGCTTTCCAGTCTCACGGTGAGGAACCATGAGACACAACGACAGCATCTTGAACGAGGGTTCGGAGAAGCCTTTGACAGCCCTTCTCCTCACTGATCTGTCCACTCTGATGGCGTGCCGACATGTGAATAGAATCCGTCTGGAAGCGTCGTCATCCACTGTGCATCTAATATCTCATCATCATTAATGGACAGATTTCCAGAGTTGTATATTGCGTTGAAGAACACCTGGAGGAACTGAGCGGATTGATCTGGATCAGTCTCATCTCGAAGCACAATCTGCCGCACCGCTCGCGGTTGGGCAATCCGACAGTCGATACCGGTTTCTTCCGCTACCTCTCGGTGAGCTGCCGCATCGATCGGTTCACCTGGCTCTACAGTCCCTCCTGGTTCGATCCAATACTCGGGAGCGTCATGTTCCCGAACGAGAAGAACTTCCTCATTACCACGGGTCGTCCAAACACGAACATCGACGGTGTTCCCCTCCCGAACATCACGTCGTCCTGTCTCGATAGCCGACGAAGAGACCTCTTTTTCGGTGGTCTCAACAGCAAGCTCACCATATTTGTCGCGGAGTTCTTCCAATTGGGTCTCAACCGCTTTTTGTCCAAGCATTGCTTTCTTCTTCAAATGCGGAGATATTAGAGGTTCTGGGAGGAGCGTATTTCGGAGCATGGACCGTTGTGGTGTTTTGGTCCATTAGCCGAAACCTCGGTCACAGAGACGATTACGTGATGTCTTCGTACCGTTGCTGGTGGTTTCCGAGAATTCTCCAGGTATCGGCTTCGACGCCGATTTCGTAGTACGTCGAGAGTAATTCTGGGTCGGAGAACTGGATGCCGTAGTAATCATCGAATCCGTCGATAGTAAGATCGACGAGTATTCCATCAAGGGAGAGCCACGCGTGCTCGAACACTATCTCAACGTCGTCCATCATCGCGAATCCCTCTACGTAACTAAACTCAGGATACAGGTTCGATACTTCCAGCGAGTTCCGGAAACAGTGCTTAATGATGGGATTTGTATCTTGAATTACACGTCTGACCAAATTGAGCTGTTCTGACGAGAGATCTTCGGATACTCGGATTGGCCGATCGCAAATTACGGTATCTACAGCTGTTTCACCATACGGCTCCCCTTTATCGATCACGGACTGACGTTGCTCGCTATCGAATCCATCTTTTAAGTTGCGTAACACACGATTGTTCTGCTCCTTCGAGTCCATCCCTCTTAATGGAATAATTGATTGTGGCCTGAATATATAAAGTACTGTAGTTGTATACAGCTGGCTGCAGTAGGTGACTGCTGGCGGGCTCTGTACATTATTTCAATACTATACACAATGCAAATTATGCGGCGCCACAAATTGGGCTGGGTGATGATAGCGAAATGTGGTATATCGTCTTCTTATCCCACAAGGGTACCTCATTGAACGGTCGTGCGTGGCATCGTACGGCCCCTTTCTGTGGCACGTCGCTTCGCTCCGACCCCACTAGGGTCCTTCTGTAACGTAATCCCCGTCCGCCTGGGGGTCCCACCAATCAGGGCTCCGACCCCACTAGGGTCCTTCTGTAACCATGCTACTATTCGGGGTTCCAAGCCCTGTTGTGCCGGGTACGAGTCAGATGTTTCCGTCGACCCCTAATTCTGTGTGACCCCCCGGGGGGTCGACGGAACGGTATGAATCAAAGGTACTTTTTCCAGTCTCGAGCGACACAGCTGTCAGTGCATCATACACCACGTCAGCGACGTGCCCTCTGGGCTCTGTCCAAGCGGACAGATATCTGGTGTAGGGTGATCAGTCTTCAGCTCTACAGCGGTGGCCGGTCCACGTGCAGCTTATCGGGCGTTCGTCCACGATGGACTACTTGTCCCTAGCTCATTGGTCTAGGTTTGTATTTCAGATCCTACTCACCGATCACAGGGATTGGCTACCTTGGCGATACGGTGATCTAACGGATATGACCACACACTGGATAGCATCAATCCAGTGAGCGGGGCGGAGCTGCCCCGTCTCCCAACAGGCGCAGTGGCCGATTGGGCGCTATATTCAGCATCGACGGTCACAAGGAAAAAAGTTCTCCAAGATGTCTGATGGCAATATTGATGGCAGCGTTCTTATCGGCATTCATTGGCCCATATCCACACTCATCGCAGTGAAATTGATCACGAGTGATTCGCCCGTAGTGATCCCCGTCTCCCGTCCGTTGGCCACACGCCGAACAATCCAGACTGGTGTATTGTGTTTGGGATTTGTCGAGTGTGACTATCGGTATGCCGTGCTTTTCGGCTTTGTAACTGATTGTCTCTTTAAACCGGAAATACGCCCAGAGATGCGACCACCCCAGTCCTTTCACCCCTTTGAGGTTCTCAAAGACGATTCCACAGGGAGCATGTTCGAGCGCGTATCGGATAATATCATTCGCATACTCGTGTTCAAGATGCTGGCTCTGTTCTGAGAGTTGTTTTCCAAGCTCCTCATGAGCTGTTTCTCTCCCGTACTGCTTCTGGAGTCGTGTGTGTTCCTGGAGTTGCTGCCGACGCGTCTCCATCAGCCCTGTTCCAGGTCCGTACTGTGGTTTTGACACAACATCAACTCCGTTCCTTTTGGGCGACGACTCCGTGCGCTCGACAACAGCTGCAGTGTACAAGTTGACCGTCCCCAGGTCAATCCCGATCCATCGATCTAGGGTGTTGTCGTTATACTGTGGTCTGTCGTACGAAATCGTCAGATGGAAAAACCACTCTCCATTCCGTTTGTGGATCTCTGAACGGCCAGCCTCTACGACTCCATCCGACACAGCATCGAGCGCCCGCTGCTGGTACTCCCCACCGTGACAGACGAGATCGAATAATTCATCACGACCGGGGTCAGGGGCATCTCCTTGAAGCCCCCCAATATTTAGGGTGACCCCGTTCGCATCATCCCAGACATCGACATAGGTATTGCGAATGCACAGAAAGTCGTTCGAGCCAAATGTCGGAAGTGCTGAGTTTTCTGCCGTTCGATCGTTCGAATCCCATGAGTTAAACGCCTCAGCGACTTTATTCACGTTCGATTGCTTATTGCCGGCCTTGAGACTGTTTTGAGTCCAATACGGGAGAGTTTTAAGGAAGCCATTCACATCACATCGAGTTTTCCACTGATCACGTTCGTATGCCCACAGAACGTTTGCGGTAAGACGTCGAAGTGTCTGCGCCTCGCTAATATAGTTCTCAAGGTGGGAAGCTGTCCGTGTCCCAATGGTTACCGGAATAACATAGGTCAGATTCACACTGTTGGATTTTGGGTCATCAGTTTCCTCCGGCAGTACAGCTGAAGTGGTCCACTGACCGAGAAGGTTCTCGTATCCCTCTTCGTATATTGCTTGTCGAGTCGCGTCGGGTGTTTCACCCATTGTGAATGGGTTTGACTTGGAGGTCAAGTCCCCTGTAAATTTCTCAGCCGAGAAAGCACACTGCTACGAACATCCAGTCTCGAAGAGCGTTCGTGCTCGACAGCTGACGTTGGTGAACCCAAATCCCTGAGTTAGATCACAGTGGCTGTGGAGGGTCAACTGCTTTACTTTGTAATCATATTCTTCACCCTCTGGGTGAATTACCCCGCCCTACTCACTCGCCGCAGACACGGCTCGTTCCTTGAGGACGGGGCTTCCTGTTTCAATGACGCGCTTTGCAGGAACCGAAGTGGTCCCCGTAGGGAGCGCAGTCTCCACAGGCATTGATTCGGAGTATCCCACTCCTATGTTCTCGAGGCCGCTTGAAAGAATGTTCCAGGCAGCATTCGCGTCTCTGTCCGCCGTGAAGCCACATGATGGACAGAAGTGTTCGCGGACCGACAACGGTTTGTTGGTTTTAACACCGCACGCCGCACACTCTTTGGTGGTATCTTTTGGCTCAACCGGAATGTAGTGCGTTCCTTCGCGTTCGCACTTGTATTCGAGCAACCTGAGAAAAGTACTCCATGCGGCGGATGCTCGGTTTCGTGAGTTTGAATCTAACTGCATCATTCCGGCGACGTTTAAGTCTTCAACAGCGACGAGATCGTATTCACTGGCATAGTAACTCGATAGTTTGTGGATGAAATCGCGGCGCTTTCGCTTGAGCATCGCGTGACGCTCAGCAACGACCTTCCGCTGTTTCTCCCAGTTGTTGGAGCCGTGTTGCTTGCGTGAAAGTTTCCGTTGTTCGCGTTCCAACCGTTCGCGCTCGTCTGAGAGATCGAGCGACTTGACCGCCGTACCGTCCGTATCGTGAGCATACTTGAGAATCCCCACGTCGATACCGACGCACTTTTCGGGGTTTTCGGGTTTTTCTGGTGGAGCTTCGGGCGTTTCGACGCCGAATGCGGCGAACCACTCGCCCGTTGGTTCCTTTTTCACCGTAACCTGTTTGATAGTCGCGTTCTCGGGGATCTCTCGGTGGAGATGAACAGGTATTTCACCGATCTTTGAAAGCCGTAGGACTGTCTGACCACTCGTGTTCTTGAGATCGAACCCAGACTGTCTATACGTGAACGATCGGTACTCGGTCGGCGCTTTCCATTTGAGTAGGCCAACCGCACGACCATTATCCTTCGCGTCTTTGAGTCGTGAGAGGTTGGTGTATAATCTCTCAACGACGTTCTGTAGCGTTCGGGAATACAGATCAGTGAGGTTGTCCCACCACTGCTTTATCGACGGGAGCTGATTGATCTCACCGTATTTCGTCGTCCCGTCATTGTGATTAAGACGATAGAGAAAGTGGTTATACACTTGCCGATACAGATCCCGATGCCGGTCCAACGTCTCTCGGTGAGTGTCGGACGGGTCGAGCCTGTACCGGTAGTTGTAGTTCATCTATGAGTTCGTCAAATTAATCGCGGTTGAATGAAAAGAGATGCAGACGATTCACCTAAATCCACTCATCCTGGTCACCGCTGATGTTGATTGGCTTCCGCTTCACTATATGTATGTACCGAATGGAATATGTATTAAATACTTCGATTATGGGGGCCGAGCGTCGTACGTGTCAGGCAACTATGCGGAACTGTATCCCCTCCCGACTCACTCACTCCGTTCATTCGTTGAGGAAGGGGTCTTAGGTCCTATCTCCAGATAATCGTTTGATCGCTCCATCATATGTCATTCCGTTACTGTCTTTGAAGGTTCGTAGACGGTCGCGAATGTCTTCGTCAACCTCAATCGTGGTTCGGCCAATAGTCACCAATAGGAAACTATTGGATAAATATATAGCGGGAAATGATGTTACTCGAATATGTTTCGAATATAGTTTGGTCTATTTCTCGCATGAGAATTTTCTCGCCTCCAATCCGTTAGCGCAATTGATGAGAGAGGCGGACTGTACCACTATCCCGTTCTAGCACCTGTTTATCAACAAGCCGGTCAATCGCCCTTGAGACAGCCCCAGTATGGTCGGCTGAGAGTGATTGGACAGTCGAGAGAACACGATTTTCAATGGAGTTTGGTGTCTGAAGTCCATCGGCAACTGCTCCCAAGATCACATACTCAATCTCGAACTCAGTTGCAAATTCCGACACAGAGTCCACAAACGATTGGGGAAGACCGGTGAGCGATTGTACTGCAATTTCGATGGTAAACAAGGGGTGAGACCGGTCATGGATCTGTGTTGCCTCAGTTGCCCCGGTGTTGAATGGCCGCTGATGTGAAATTTCGTCTATAATCGACTCATATGTTAGCCCACGCTGTGCGTATATCCGCATATCCTCTATATCGCGTCTTCTTGCCGACCCGAGATCTCCTCCGGATACAGCCTTCAATAAGAACATATCTTCATCAGCAAGTACGAAAGCTGTGGCAAATGTGCCGGTCCAGAATTCGTGCGCTCGATCATGCATTCGATCTGTGATCCACACCTTTCCAACGACCTGCCGCTCGAACAAGTCAATTCGAAATCCTCGATCGTAATGGTGTAGTTCAACAGTTTTTCCGACTTCATCGAATGGCGCAGTTGGCTCACCTGTTACCTCGAAACCTTGCTCTCGAAGAACGGTGTAGACATGTTCAAACTCAGTAGTCACGCCGAGCGCTAGGTCGATATCTTCGGTCTGGTCTTTCAGGCCCTGAACCGTCATCGCAGACCCGCCAAGAAGGTACACATCAATTGCCTCAGAAAGCCACTTGTCGAATTCGCTAAGAAACTCCCTAATAGCGTCCTCGCCACGGAATACCGTCATTTATACGACTCCATACTGTTTTTTCAGATCCGCATATTCTTGGCCACTCGGCATGGGCCTACTCATCTCTTCGGTTGTATCGTGATCTCCATTGATGAGTCGATACATTTGCTCGACTATCGATTCCAGTCCATACCAGGCTGCAGTTTCCATGAGGTCGTTCTGTGTGATTTCTTCCTGTTCTATGAGTAACATCGAATAGCCCACTCTCCGTGAGTCCGTAGTGAGACTCAGCGTGTGGCAAATCACCTCCTCTGGAGTGAGATCGTCTGATGCATACCAGAACGCGGGCTCTCCTGCGAGGTAGAACCGCAACCCATACTCTTGGAATCTCGCTAACCCAGTCACATTCCATTCGCTGGTTGCTTGGAGGTTGGTAGTTTCTTCGTTGTCAGCGACTTGACTGAGCGCGCGTTTTGGGTCACACCACGCAATCGTGGCACTTGGTGCAACTTTGTGGATACGCTTGCGATGTTCGTGGGTTACGAGGGTGCGAGTGAATTCAAGCAAGGGGTGGAGATCGTCGGCAAGGGCATACTCTGGTCCTGTGGGATCGAGCATTGCTCGGTTCTTCAATGGGGAGATGGCTTTGTGGACAGCCTGCCGGGTGATACCTAATCGTTTCGCGATCGTACTGATTCGACGTGGTTGATTAAGATACCAACAGCTCTGGATCGTGGCAGGTGAGAGGAGTGATTCCCAGTCGACGTGACTGAGGTTCATTCTCAGGTGTCGGTATGCTTCGACAACCGGGTTGTCAGTTGTCCTCACAACACGTTGATTGTGGTGTGACCGATACTCATCCAGCAATTCTGCGTCACGGAAATCGTCTACAACGCGGTAAACCTGTTTGCGACAATAGCCTGTCTCTGAAGCCAGCTCTTGGATAGTTACGGTGTCACCTGAACTCAGTACATCTAGAATTGCGAGCCCTGACTTCGTGAACATCTTTGTAAACTATATTGTCTTAACACTTAAGAGTGTATCGACATTTCGGTTTACAACGTAGAAAAACTCAAAATCGAATTCTTTCATTTCGCGCTCTCAGATATTCTATACAAAGTCAGGTTTACCGTTTACCGGAAATCGTCTAGGGTTGTTGATTTTAGATTAGTGGTTGATGTCCCTTCGCCCTCATCAGTATCCGCCCCATCTTTTGATTTTCGTTCTGATTCGTGATACTTCGTTAGCTGGTCGATTTCTCGTCGATCAGTAATCGAGTCGGAGAAAGGAACCTCTACCATTTCATTTGATTCTGGATCCCATTCCTTTACGCAGTTGAGGATATTTTCACCAATTGTCGTTCCGATTCTATCTGTTTCTTTCACCAAATCTATAAACAACCGTTCATCCCGATCTGCAAGTAGTTTAGAGAGTCGCTCGATCATGAAGTGGTCTCCCCCTGGATCCCAGTCTGCTTCCCTACCCAAATTATTTAGATGAGTCTTTAAGTTGTTGTACAGAACCCGACCAAAATGTTCCACGTTTTTAATAAGGTACATATCTGGCCCGGGAACTCCAGCATCAACTTGGTCAGCGAATATCTGCAACCATTCTGGCTCGTCAGGCATGTCGAACGGAGAATATAACAACTGAACGCTTTTCAGGGCTGTACTTAGATTAGATGTGGTATTGGCGAGCCCCGAAAGATCATCAGCTAACAGCATATCTTCGATATCCGTGATCGAAGCTCCAGCACACCAGAACCAACATATTATCGCAGAAGTCGTTCCTGATTTCCCAGAGAGGTTGTGTAGTTCCATCTTTTTATATACTGGTCCTTCGTCTTCAATCCAATAGCCCTCATCACAAGCATAGTATGCATCAGCAAGCCGCTCTACCAACCGTTCCGGAGTTAGTTCACTACCTTCTTCTTTCAGCCAATCAGTGAGTTCTAGAACGTTTCGAACTCTATCGTCGAACCAATTACTGTGCTCATATTCAACGAGAGCAGACCCTAGGTCGGTCGATTTATATCGAGTTTTATCTTCTTGTGGTTGTCCAATTGGCTTCGTCACTAATCCATGATTGGTTAACCAGGTCAGGGTTTCTCTGACCTCATCTGCAATGTCGTGCCCCGGTTGCTCACCAATATCTTCTTGTACGTGGTGTGGAGCTTGATCAACGTTCTCTGACCAGAACAGTGTTGATTGTACGAAGTCAAGAACATCCGTATCGTTATCCCAGCCGTGATTTATGAGCTCTAAGACTAGCCACCGAAGTGCAACTTGTCCAGAGAGATGCGATGTAACATCCTCTAAGTCCTTTTTCTCAACAGGGATATCAAATTGGAACGTGTCCGCAGCATCTTCGTCATCATATAAAACAAAGGCGTAGGCCTGATCATAGATCTCAGAGTCGCGACCGGCTCGTCCAATCCACTGTACGTATTCATAGACACCAATAAACTGTCTGAACCCATCCCACCGTTTGAGATCCGCAACAATCACAGACTGAACGGGTGAGTCGAATCCATAACTAAGTGTGGTGGTGCAAAATACACACTTAATAATCCCTTTGTCAGTGTACGCCTCGATTAGGTCTTTGAGCTCATCTTCCATCTGGGCATGGTGGTAAGCGATACCGTTATTGAGCAGTCTAATGAGTTCACGGTGTTTGTCAGTTAACTCGGTGGAGATTGCTTCTTCGACCAGTTCGTGAAAGTCTATATCTTTCTCCGTTTGAAATGCGATATTTTTAGCAACACCGCGAGCTCGTGCCTCAGCATGACTTGTCGTATCGTTAAATACGAGGAAAGGACCTTTCTCACGGTTCGAACGAATGATCGCATCGATCTGCTCCGCATAGTCTTCTCGAGTTTTTTCGACCGGATGTTCGGCAATCGGGACAGCTCGCTTTTCACTGCTGATGGTGAGATCGGCATTTAGCCACCGTGCGATAGTATGAGGATTTCCCACAGTTGCCGATATCGCCAGAATTTCCGCGTTTCGGTCTAGAGCAGCACTGATGCCCTTCTCTATGTTTGGTCCTCGATGCGAACTATAGATCTCGTGAAAATCATCCAAAATCACCGTATCAAATCGGTCAGCATAGCCACGAATTACAGCCTCAAAGAACGATTCGAACGTGGCGACAATGACATTTGCTTCCGTGTATCCATGGCCCTGTGACACGGTGATACTTTCTGGAGTCCATGCAGAGATTGTAGCATGTTTCTCGCTAACGAGGGCTACAGATGGAACCAAGTATGCAACATTGTCTCCCTGCTGGAGTGCGTTCTTAGTGACTGTTTCGGCTACAAACGTCTTCCCGTTGCCTGTTTCTGCGATTAGGATGTGATTGCCTTCGGCTAGAACTCCTTCCTCGAGTGCTTCGTACTGTGTGACGGTGAGATCTGTGAATTCAGCTGGTTTCTGGTCAAGGAGCTCATTGATTAGGTCTCGATCTGATTTTGATATGTTCGATGGTACTGATGGCATTACTACACTATATGTAACTATTATACTTAAATAATAGAACATTTGACAAAGAAGATGGAAATTATATTTTACATAATCCGTATTTATAATACGTCCGAACTTCAAAATTTATCGATGTTGTTGGATACTGGCGACAAAAGCTCATAGAAGCCGCTAATTCTATTGGCTTAGCATAGTATAAATATAATCACTATAGTATTGCATTTTATGGGCGCGTTAGTTCCAAATGGTATGGAGTTGAGTGGTGAATGACGTTCATAGCTCTTCGGGATGGAGAACCAGTGCTGCCCCATGCTACATCACCCGGAGATTCCCTAAGCTGTCGCAATTGCGGTGATTCACTTTCTGTTGTTACTGCCCATCTACGGGATGGGACATTCGTAGCTCGTCATTTCCGTCATAAGAATGAAGATTGTGGAGGTGAATCTGATCTCCATCTGCGGATGAAACTCATAGCCTTTTCTAAATTACGTAATGAATATCCCAATGCGTCTGTAGAACTTGAAGCCGAGGTGGACAACCGACGAGCCGATATTCTGGTGTCATTTCCCGAATCCCGGTATCCGCTTGGGCACGGTATAGCAGTCGAAGTCCAACACCGCAACAAGTCTAAAAAGCTATTTCAGACCGATCGACATTATTATGACTTCGGATACAGTGTGCTTTGGCTGACGAAGGATGACTATACTGGTTTTGATGTAGATCTTGACAATACCAATTCTGTATGGCCAAAGTCGATGCCCAATCTGAAGTCAATGAGTGACTGTCTATCTTGGCCAATTGACCTAGTTGAATCGGATCAGGCAGTAGAAGTGGAAATTCCATTTCCAGGTGAAATGGTTAGGACATACGAACAAGAAATACGCACGGCTTTCGAACAAGGAAAAGAGCAGTACGATATAGTCACTGGTGAAAAATCCGTACAACCAGCTATTACTCAGTCGCCAGCAGATGAGTCAATTGAAGACAGTACTTCCTGGAAACCAATTGAGCATCTCTGGCTGTCCGAGAGCTATCACCAATCAGTTCGAGCACTCCAGTATATTGAATCACCATCTAATGTGCGGTATCTAAAGCTCAGTAAAGGCATTCGTGGTGATTCACCCGAATACGTGATTGTCCCTGTTTCAACACAGAATGCAGATATTCTTTCAGAAATCAATACTCTCCTCGACACAATGTCTCACCACGATTCAACTGATGGAGAATGGGAAGAGATTGGTGTTAGCTGGCTCTCGCTGCGACGCCATCCATTGACACTTTGGCTTCGTCTATTGTCCACTCCGTGGAATGAGTGGGCATTCAATCTTGGTAAAAAGGAGCATCATTCTGGAACCAGGAAAAAAGTGACAGCGTCGTTCTCCCTGGATGATGTTGGAATAGGAGAGATACGCTCCTTTTTCGAAGCTATTGAAGAATTTACGTAACCTATGCACATTTCCGGTCTGTAAAACTGTCTGATGATCTATCAGATTGGATATTAAATTCAACTAGCTTGCTCCCTCATTAAAGTAAGATTTGATCACTACGTATATTAACATGGAAATGGTTGCTTTTTCTGAAGTAGATATGGCCGATAACAACTCTCAGAACGGGAATGAAAGAGTTCCTCTTACTCATCGAACGGATCGAATTGCCATCCGAAACGATACGGGGACACCTTTTGTGTTTGTTGATGATGACCCGCTCATAGGTGCTGACGGTGAATTCCTCCGTCATCAGCGCTATTCGTTAGAGATAGCGGAATCGGAGACTTTTGAGGGCACCATTCGAGAGATCGTTGACCAGTTCAAGGTGGACTCCGAACGTCAGTTCTACTATGCTGTTACGGGTGATCGAGCACAAATCTGTGGCAATACCATTGATGACTATTTTGACGCATTAGGAAATTTTTCCATCACGTATTCAGACTTGGACGAACAACTTCCAGCACCGACGGATAAAGTTTCTCAAAAGCGTCAAGACCTACCGTTAGAGGTGACTGGTGTTGGTGTCGTTACTGTAGGGGATGTAATACTTCAATTTTACTCAACATTTCTCATTAATCAAGAGACCAGAGAGCGACAGCACATAGAGACATGGCTATGCTTGACGACATATAGGCGACAAGGACCACTCACCGCACAATGGCTACATGACCGGCTTCAACATTCTGCGATAGGTTCACCTTCAGCAGTTAGACGACAATCGCTCGACCAACTATCTCTTCAGCTCGATGGGCCACTCAATAAGGTAAAGGGCCATAGGCTCATGGGCTATGTAGACGAAATTGACACACCCGATCCACCAAATCAGGGTAATGGGATCGAATACATCACGTGCCTGAACCCATACTATCGGGCTGATGAAGAACGTCAGAGTGAATTAAGCCAACAGCTTGGAAACTCAGCGGCTCATGATGATCTCTACTCTGTAATTGTGAATATTGATCGCATTCCAATGCGGCCTCGAGGTGGATCGTTAGGGGTTGATGTTGATAAATTCATCAACGCTGATTGTCGTTTTCTGAGCTTTGAAGCGCTGAATGGGATTGTGCTAGCCTCTGGAAAGGTAGATCCTATAAAACGTTGACATCCTCCGCGCGCTAAAGTGGCCGAGCGAAGCTCGGCTGATCAGCCAGAACGAAGTTCTGGCGAAGCGCGAGGATTCCTCCGTTGGGGGTTCGGCTACCGACCCACGGAGGCAACTTGCGGGTTCGTGCGCACTTCTTTGGGACTTTCGTGAGGGTGTGGTTTCCCAGACCAATCGTGGTCGTCCCACTCGAATCGCACGGGCCGTGCCATCGGCAGCGGTTGAATACAGTTGGTCGGGTTCATCCCCGTCGCCAGACTACGTCTGGCGGGCAACCAGAACTGCTCTGCAGTTCTGGTGACGCCCTGAAGGACGAGGCTTTCGCCTCGAATTTTCAGTAAGACTCTCCAGGTGGAATCGGACACATGCTCAACTTAATTGGCTTTTTTGGATTCATGACTATCTCTGGAGCAAGCACCGAGGTATTCGGACAGCCCCGAATGTAGAAGTTACCTTCAATAGGATTTCGTCGCGACAACCGATCCTGAGCTATCTGTTACTGTCACAGTATCGCCGCCATTATTCCAAACAGCCCCCGAAGCGCCCCAGTAGCGATCACTGGTAGTGTCCGAACCACTGCCGGTATGGAGCGTGACAGTTGCTTCCGCCGCGATCGAGGCATCACTCGGGAACGTGTAACTATGTCCAGCTGCATCTGACACAGTCCATCCAGCCATATCGAGCGTCTCCGAGCCAGAATTCTCGAAGACAACGTATTCATCGTTTAGATTATAGTTGTCATTGCCAGCCGCGTCAGCGTGAATCTCAGCGATTGACAGACTTCCACTACCGTCTTCGCTCCCGACATTGCGACACTGCCAAAGCCCCCGCTCAGCTGCCTGAGCAGCTGATTCGGCAGAATAGAAGCTATCGCTAAGGCTGAATTGACTGTCGTATACGCGCGCATGGCCGCTGTCGACGAGGTTATAGTTGAGATTTTGGCCGTCATCTTGAATGTACGCTAAAAGTCGACCATAGTATCCACGTCCGTCACTTTCCGAATCCAACTCGAGCGTGATCTGCTCACCGATGGAGAGTTCAGACTTCACATGCGAGCTCGCAGCGTCACCCGCATCTTCTAAACATTGCTTTCCAGCCTCTGTATCTGGGACTCCTTCGTATTCTGTGGGGTCATTCTCTCCGTACACCTCTGGTGTGTCAACTCCGAGCAGCCGGACAGTATCTTCCGTACCGTTTTCGTACTGAATATTAACCGTATCACCATCAACAACGTCTGTAATGGTTGCTGAGAGCGTATTTGTCGTCGTTGGCGCTGTTGCTGGCATAGCTACGCTAACGAGAACTAATGCTACAATTCCGATCACAGTACCAAAGCGCATCAATACATCTTTCCCAATCTATTATTTTAATAATTTCTAATAGAATGCTATAGTATTATTTGCTATTATTTTTGGCATGGGGGATCTCCTGATTTGCTAGCCATATCTTGATTGAACTGGCGAAAAAGTCTAATCTATGTGTGGGCGTAATTCACTCTTCATCGATCTGGAGGACTTAGAGCAACGTTTCGAAGCAAAAGTAGAGTCCGAAGAAGCCTACGAAACTCGATATAACATTGCTCCTGGTGGGCGTATGGAGATCATCACGAATAATTCTCCAGACGAAATCAAGCGGTTTCATTGGGGGTTGATTCCGTTCTGGGCCGATGAGCCTGAAGAAGGGATCATCAACGCTCGGTCGGAGACGGTTGACGAAAAACGGGTCTTCGAACAATCCTGGGAATCGCACCCCTGCCTCGTTCTTTCGACCGGATTCTACG
This sequence comes from Halocatena halophila, assembly GCA_027563145.1. GTDB lineage: Archaea > Halobacteriota > Halobacteria > Halobacteriales > Haloarculaceae > Halocatena > Halocatena halophila. The sequence continues at coordinate 93,441 of CP071308.1, forward strand.
AATGGCAATCAAAGGGGGGATCGAAACAACCCTACCGAATCTTTCGGGAAGATGATCCAGCATTTGCTATGGCAGGTATTTGGGACCAGTGGGAGGGTGATAGTGCGTCTATCTCGTGTATGTCAATTCTGACAACAGAACCGAACGACCTAATGAAACCGATCCACGACCGTATGCCGGTTGTTCTGCCAAAAGATGCTGAAGATGTGTGGCTTTCAACTGGATCAGAGCATCGGAAAGAAATGTGTCGGCCATATCCCGATGAAGATCTCGCAGCAGATCCGATCACCACTCGAGTCAACAATCCTCAGAACGACGATCCTCAGGTTATCGAATCCATAGATTCTGAGCAATCAGGACTTGACGAATTTTTTAGGGGATTTGGAGATTTGAATATTGTGTAGCCCCACGGGACTCACAACAGATAGATTAGCGCAACTAAAACGACCAGAACGAATCCTATAATCGCCGGCCTATTTTCTAGAATCATCTTATGAGGAGAATATTGCTCGAACTCCTCACGGAATTGCTCCATATTCTCTTTATCGTAGAAGAACCGTTTTCGCAGAGCAAAACGGCCAGTCACAGCACATTCTGTACAAACGGGTGTTCCCTCAACCCGCTCGGTTCGAATATGCCGCCAACAATTGATACTCCCACAATTTTCACAGTAGGTCAGAGAGATCCAGGACCAGCCACAATGGTTGCATCGGAAGATCCCATTCTCAATTATGCGATGGTTTTCACCAGCAGCATCGTATTCCAGTGAATACCCATGCTCCAGTAATCGAGTCTTCGATCGAATCCGAGGGACATACATCGGAGTGAGATTGGTAATAGAGATGTCTGAATCAGAGGGGACGCATTCTTTGTCGTAATCGACGTTATTCTTCCCCGTATACTCTACCGTCTCAGTATGCTCAGCTTTGACTTGGTCCGCTGCCCACTCTTTGAAATCACTTTCTGCGTGCCGGAACCGTTCGATCGTGATGCTATCGAATCCCTCCTGGACGGTCGGATCATTCAGTTCGACGAACTGGTGAGAGTCATCATCAAGAAATTGTTGGAGTGAATCATCGATCGGCTTCGGCTGTGAACTGTTCCCCCGAAGATGAAACGTGTCACACTCGTTGACCCTGTGAATTACTCCCACTGACGTTTCGAACTTCGCGTCCGTACGGGCTTCAATCGAAACGACTGGATAGAACTGAACGCTTGATTCAATCGACCCAATCTCGCTGGGTTCGATATTGTTGACGGAATCGAATTGCTCTAAAACTGGCTTTTCAATATCTCCTGGTGGAAGCGTGTGGCGACACACAAGCTCAACTTTGCCGTTCTGGAGATCTAGCCCAGCTTCTTCCGAGATCTCACGAAGTCTGTTTCCATCGACGAGTTCGATTTCCATTCCATCCCCCCCGGCTCTGATTTTGTCGACATGCTCCTTGGCCTGATCCGTGAAGATTCCAGTTGTCACGACCATCCCTCGAACCGGTGCGGAGTTGTCATGAGTAAGCGCAGCAGAGTGGAGTTTCTGGACGATTTCCCGACCGACCTGATCCATATGCTTGCACTCAACGACGATTTCGCGCCGTTGCCCATTCACCGTCTCTTCCATTAGAATATCGCGACCCTCATCTCCCGTCTGGGGTGTTTGCTCGACATTCTCGTATCCATAGTTGCTAAACACATCTACCATGATAGCCTCGAATTCGAGCCCAGATAGGTCATCTAATACCGGCATATGCTTTTATACTATTCACATATAATATAACTTCAGGATATTAATTAGTAGATTGGAATATTCTATGAGGATTCCTGATGTGGACCATATCGATGTCTTCGGAGTGTTCAAAGAGAGAGATCCGCGTGACGAAAGCAGGTTGAAAGCTATGAGTGTATAATTTCAACAAAAACAGAGATATATGTCATCAGCCGGTACGGACAGGACAACGATTGTTATCCCGCAAATTCAAATAATAAATCCCAGCAAGGAGGGGCGCTTCTAGCTGTTGAACGCCTCTATGGTGAATGCGAGGAAGATAGACTTTTGAAACTGGGTTAGCATCAGCTATACAGTTCTATCCTTCAACCTTTCATCTCAGCCACACAAGCGGTCTACAGAGTCAGATCCACATGGAACAATCGTTGATCCCCGAAACATCATCGTGCTGTGACCGCAGCACCCACAATTTGGCGATATTGAAGGCTGCATTCGCATCGGCGTGATATTCGAGCCCGCAGTTCTCACACTCGAAGTCATTTCGGTCCCGGAACGCCTTGTCTATTGTTCCGCATTGGTGGCATGTGGTGCTCGTTCCTGCTGGATCAATACCAGCGACGGGAATCCCCCGTTCATTCGCCTTATAGCGGATGTTTTCTTTGAGTTGGTGAAATGGCCACTCGTGAACCGGATCACGAGCCGTCTCGCGGTAGTCGGTGAGATCTTCGAGTACAATCACGCATGGAGTAAACTGCTCGGCGTATTCGATGACCGCGCGCGAAGCCTGGTGCGTCACTTGATCCGTATATCGAGCATGTTCGTCTTCACACGCTTTCACCCCTTGGAGATCGCCAGCGGCTTGCAGCTGTGATCGTTTGTCTGTCAATCGATCGCGATGGTGCCGAAACTCTCGGCCCGGTTCGATAGCGGGTTGTTCTTTCGAGACCTCGCTCCAACCTCCATCAAGGGGCGAAATTGCGCCAGCGGCGTAGATTGTCCGTTCACCCAGATCCACACCAACGACGTGTTCGATCTCATCCAGCTCTGGAGTGACAATTGGCACCTTTTCTTTCGTCGAGATATGCAGAAACAGCGAGCCGTCTGCTTGTCGGTGCAGTTCAGCTGAACCATAGGCCATTGGGTCATCCTCGTCGAGAATTCGCGCTAGATACTCGTTCTGGTGCTCACCGCCATCGATCCGAAACCACTCGTGATTGTACGGTCTGAGCTTTAGCTTCACACCGTACCCGGATTCGTTGGCAGTAAGCTCGTAATGATCCCCGCGAAACCGCATATAGGAAGCGTCGCCAAACTGGCCACTCGGGTGGGAATCTGACGGTCCCCCGTTACTGTTCCAGGAATCGTAGGCCTCCATAACCTTGAATCCGGCCTGTAGGGCATGGGCCGCCATTATCCCGTTATCGTCTGGAAATCCTCGTTTGAGAGTCTTTGTAACGAGATTCGAACGTGAATTACTCCACTGAGATGGTTGGAATGACATCGCCTGGTCCGAAAACCAGTCTGCCATCTCCTGCCAGGCATCGATCGTATTCCAAACAAGATCGTCTTTGCGCTTCGAGGATGCTAACTTACAGATGAACGTCCGATTCACCTTCTTCTCTACTGTTTCCATGGGAGCTAGTCGGCCTGGCCCAGTATAATGTTCATTGGTAGCAAGTGGCAAGAAATCTAATGAGGTATACGAGCGAAGGTTTCTGTGACCGTTGCTGGCTATATGTCAGTCGGCGGGACGCGGTAGCTTCGCCGCGCGATGTCGATTGATAGTATCGGCATCGAGCCTACCCGGAGTCACCAAGCTCCCTTGCCCGTAAGGTCCAGCCTCGGGCAGCTGGCGGCTGTAGGGAATCATAGGACGTACAGCTCACCCAGCGTCCGCTGGACGAGGGGAAAAGAGATGCATAGACAGCATCCGGCTCGCGGAAGTAGCGGCGGTTGGGACACAGAGCAGGTGCTCGACGAGGTCCCGAAAATTACAGACCTATACCCACACGGTGTGGGGGATGCGAACCCTTCAGGCCAAGAGTAGGCACCCCGCCACATACCGAGGGGGATACTCCAATCCTCCGTGAAAGTGGAAAAAGAATATTTCCAATCCATATCCGACGTGGGGGATCATACAATACTGTTCCATCGACCCCCGGGGGGTGACGCAGTACTGAGGGTCGACGGAAACGACCGACCCGCAACCTCCACAACAGTGCTTGTAACCCCGAAATGGGCAATGGTTACAAATGCACCCTAGTGGGGTCGAAGCCACCAAGGCTTTGAACTCTTCGCGAGACAAGCCGAGTTACAAATGCACCCTAGGGGTCGAAGCTGGTCCAAAGATGTTGTCGTGAGGGTTGTGCCTGTTTCCAGACGTATCCTCGTAGGGTCAAAAGCTCCTGAGGTCTACTTCCTCGGTCCCTTCTAACTCTGCTTGGATTCGGTCTCGTTTCCACTCCAACGGTGAGAGAATGCTCTCTGTGGCTCGCACGAGTTCGGTGACGTAGTACTCGGCGTCGTATCGATCCAGCGTTTCGTGAGCGAGCGCCACGCGGTCGCGCGATTGTTTGTCATCATCCACGACTATGTATCGGACGTCCTGTCCGGGATGGATCGACAGTCCCTGGTTGCGAGCTCGTTCAAGCGCAGCGACGTTGGTGGTGTACTGCGTGTAAGCATCGACTGGTTTTGAGACACGGTTACGAACGACGAGTTCGGCGGGATCGACGTTGCCACGTCGAAGCCGACCAATTGCACGGTTGAGCAGTCCGATCACAGCTTCGGGAGAGCGGGTCCTGTCGAGACAGTCCAGACACTCGTTTTGAAATGCCTCGATGAACGGCGGGGTCGAGCGCTGTCGGGCCTCGATCCCCCGGATTTTGAACTCGTCTCTGTTGGCGTGTTTGCCGAAATATTTGGTTAGCGCACCGGCCGCAGCGTGGCGCTGTGGTACGAACGCTACCCAGTCAAATTCGCCCTCATACTCCAGTTCGATGCCCACGGCCTCAGTGACCGCCGCAGCGATCTCTTCAAGCGATTGCTGGTCGTCAGCATCAGAATCTGGTTTCACCCAGATCGAATCGACGATACCGTGAACGACCCGCCAGCCACCGGCCTCGAGGTGGTCTTTGGCGGTGAGGAGGATCTCTCGAGCGAACGCGTTGATCGCTTCGTGGCACTCGATGCGTCCGAACTTCGCGTTGTTGAATCCCTGGTAGCCGAAACAGGCGACGAGTATCCACTTCAGGGCATCCGATCGACCGGATAGCGAATCAATCTTGTCCTGGTCGGGATCAGCACACTCTCGTTCTTTTCGGATTTTAGCTTTGATCACTTGGCGATCGTCAATCAGCGGCTGGAGCACATCGGTGAGGTAGCCCTGTTCATCGCAGATCGAGTAGCCGAGCTCGGGGACGTCACTGCGATCGGCGTGACAGTCACACCGGATCACATCGGGCGAGACGTTACGCGTGCAGATGATGTTGGGATAGAGACTGGCGAAATCGAGTTCGTGAACCGCCTCATGCAAGCCGACCTTTGGGGTGAAGATGAAGCCACCTCTATCTGCATGGTGCAGTGTCGTCATCGACTTGAACTGCTCGTGTCGCCAGGAGCGATTCGGGACCAGCACGCCACGGTCGTGGGCTTCACAGATCTGGATCGCCGTCAGGATGTTCCCGATCGACGCCCAGGCAGCTTCCTGGAGTGGCTTTCGTGACCGGAACACTAGATCGAGAATGCCGTCGAGATTCGACTTGCTGTAGAAAAACGAGCTCGATCGATCGAGTATCACTCGACCGGGAACATTGTACCGTGCCGGTGAGTGACCGATCTGCCCGTAGCTGGCGTACGTCGATCGGGTGGCCAGCTGTTGATAGTCGATATCGGGCCAGCGACTCAGTGAAAACCAATTGAGCTCGCACTCGTCGGCCATCGAGTACAGCGTCGGTACGATCTCGGCGGTTGAACAGACCAGCACGTCGGGATCGCGCTCGTCGATCGCCGTCTGAACGGCATCGAGAATAGCTGGCGGTCGTCCGGTTACTGTGTCGCCGTCGATCGCGAGCTCGCCATACTGCTCTCCAGCAGTTTCGGCTATCGGAACGTCGAGTGTAAGTGCCCTAGGGGTACGTGCCGGTGTTGGATCGCGATCTGTTTCCAGACAGTAGCGGAACTCCCTGGAAATATCCACGTTGAACGTTGTGACATCGCCGATCGGAATCGTTGGAAGCTGACGGGCCTGCTCGGCGAGCGAGGGGATAGCATCGATATGCGTTGCGTCGACGGCCAGCACGGGCTCGTGCTCGCGACGAAAGCCTGGCCGGCGATCGACACGTTCGACAGCCACGACATCTGGATGGTTGGCGTAGAGCGTATGGAGAGGGTCGAGATCGACCCCAGTGTCCGGAGAGCGCGAGCCGACGAAAAACCGTGGAGTGTAGCCGGTTTGGACTGTATAGTCGGCACTATCAGCTGTGAGTTCCCACTCTACCACACGACCGTCGTCCAGAAAGTCGAACGTGTAGGCCAT
>CP071309.1 GCA_027563145.1 Halocatena halophila
TGCTAAAATCCAAAGAGGAGCTGACAGGGTACGATACTGAGATCTTCGAACGCGCCACAAAAATCGCGATTCAGAGAGCTCGGCGGCGACGATGACAACCTGTGCAATCTGCGATGTACCCGAAGAGGAGTTTGATCGTAACTCAATCATCGTGGGTGAACTCGTTATCTACGATGTCAATGAATCGTTGGATGATGTCGGCCATGGTCCTGTTTGTTCCCGAGATTGTCTTTTCAAGGTCCCTGACGACGTCTATCCATTTACGGGCTATCAAATCGCAGATCGATTCAAGCCACACTATCAGCGAGAAGGATACGATCCCCGATGACCTCTGAAAAACGATCTGAGAGAGGGGATCCTGTCATTTCACACGGTCGGTCCGAAGCGCATAGCTGCCTGCCATCAATCCCACACTTCGTTTGTACCACTGATCGGCCGTCTTAACGTCGCAAATAAACACCGCTTCTGAAATGATGCAGGCCATCTCAAGGGCGTCGGTGCAAGTCCGAGCGATTTCACAAACAAACAGTACTACGGATACGATAATGAGTTACAATATCAACATTTTCGAAGAAGAATTGTTCCCGGACTACGAACGGGTAGTAGTGAATGTCCTGACTGGTAGTGGAGAATATGAGTGGTACCTAAAATCTGCCACCCTCCGATCTGATGGATGGGTGGAAGGCGTTGATCGGAATGATAATGGGGTTATATTCCCGAAAGAGAATATAACGTCAATTCACGGTGATTAACGGCTAAACTGTCCCATTCGATTTTCATTTGCAGTCTGTCCCGGCGGAACACGTCACAAACTTATTTTCAGTGTGTCCTTGGCCCTAGTGGATGACGTGTTGCTGGTTCGACTCCAGCACAGACTATGTTACTTCTCTCGGGCGTTAGCGTCTGCACCGTAGCTTTGGCGAGATTGGAAATCATACTCCTCAAGAAGTCCGAAGAGAGTCTGGCCAATCTCTTGACGTACATCAGCTTCGAGAACTGCTTTCTCATACTCATGGGGGTCATCGGCAAGCCCTCGTCTCTTTGCGGTGGCCCTATTATGCACTTCATCACTTCCCTTAATTTGTTCACTAGCAAGTGCATCGATGGCATCCGCAAATTCATCGTACCCGTTGAATTGCTCTATCGCTTCTTCGGCAGCTTTCTTGGCGGTTTCTATGTGGTCCATAGTGTCCATATCATCAGACATTGTTGGACTGTAAGGAGCCGGGTGCAATAAATCCGACGTGAATTGGTAAATACGTATACTAGAATGATGTCTGAAGACAACTGTACCGCGACGAAAAACGATGGTGAGCCCTGCACCTATTCGGCGAAATATCCGGATGGGAAGTGCGGGGTTCACACTGACTGTATCGATCCCGATCCGGGTGGACGTCCATCGAAGTATAATGACGAACGTGCCCGGGCGGCGATCGAAGCGGCTCGCGAAGGTAAATCCAGATCAGGATGTGCTCGGGCAGCAGGCGTTGATGAAGGTACGATTCGCAATTGGCTTTCCGACCGCGAGGACTTTTTCCGAGCCTACACGCGCGCACGCGCGAAAGGTGAGAGTAGACTGATTCGTGGTGGTCTCCACGACCCGGATGTTGATAGCTCATTTGCGAAGTTCCTGCTGGCCTCGAGCTTCGACTATGCAACGACAGAGAAGCGTGAGCATAGCGGCCCCGGTGGAGATTCCATCCCGGTCGAGCAGGAGCACAGTACGACACTCTCAGACTCCGATAGAGACTTCTTAGACTCGGTTTTCGGAGCAGAAGATTAACTACAATGACCGATAACCTATCCTTAGACGATCTTCCACAGCCCGAGTGGCAAGGCACCGTTTCACCACAAGACCTCGACGTCGACGGAGATAATCCAAACGAGCTCAACCCAGGTCAGTTCGATCTCCTTTGTGAGAATATCCAGCGGAAAGGCTGGGTCGGGAATGCGATTGTTACTGACACAGACGGACTGATTGCTGATGGTGAGCACCGGTGGCGAGCAGCTCTGGAACTCGGGCTCGATGCTGTCCCCGTAAAACAGTACGATCTCGATGACGCCCAGCGTCGGTTTTGGAGACAGGAACTCAATAAGATCCGTGGCGAGCATGATCCGGCTCGTGATGAACACGAATTCGAGAAGCTCCTTGAGAGCTCATACAGTGACGATCTCGTTGAGCTCCTCGAAACAACTGACGATTCTGTAAACGAAACGCTGGAGGAGTTAGATCAAGCGGCCTCAGATCCGTCGGGTCCTGATGCAGAGTGGCAGGAGTTCGATGAGAGCGTGGAAGCGGACATCGAGTATACCCAGTGTCCGGAGTGTGGCCATGAATTCATCGAGTAGGTATATCGACCGCCTTTCGGAGCTTTGGGAACAGCGGTCCGACGACGATGGCCCAACCGTCATTTCGACATTTTCCGGAGCTGGTGGTTCGACCCTCGGCTATGAGATGGCCGGGTTCAATGAACTGCTCGCGGTTGAATGGGATGATAACGCAGTCGCGAATCTTAAACACAATTTCGATATCCCTGTTTATCACGGCGATATCGCTGACCTGCGTGCGGATGATGTCTGCAAGCGTGCGGGTATAGAACCGGGCGAACTCGATCTGTTCGATGGCTCGCCCCCGTGTCAGGGGTTTAGTGCTCTTGGCAAGGAAGAAGTCGATGATGAGCGGAATGAACTGTATCTCGAATATTCCCGGCTGCTTCGAGAACTTCAGCCCAAAACATTCGTCGCTGAGAATGTCAAGGGCATGGTTCGGGGCTCAATGAAAGCAGTGTTCGCCGATATGCTCCGTGAGCTGCGGTCGTGTGGCTATTCCGTCTCCGCAAAAGTACTGAACGCAAAATATCTCGAGGTACCCCAAAACCGCCCTCGATTGATCTTCGTAGGTGTTCGTGATGATCTTCCGTACTCTCCTGTCCATCCGGAACCACAGACTGAGCCGATATCAATCCGAGAGGCGCTTGCTGGTGTCTCGCCCAGCGAGTACTGTGAGTACAAACCAGGAGAATGGAGACACAAAGTTTGGAAGGTTTGCTATCCGGGTCACAATCTAAGCGACTACGAGACGGACTTTTCAGCTTCTGGATCAGGATATAGTCAGGCCAAACCAGATCCGAATGGACCGATCTCTACGATAACCAAATCCTCTGGCTATTCGAAATGTACGAAGATGCATTGGAAGGAGCCTCGATCGCTGGCGATTGAAGAGTTGCAGGTTTTGCAATCGTTCCCGACCGAATACGAACTGCTTGGATCGTTTAGGGAGAAATGGGCCCGCATCGGGAACAGTGTCCCTCCGCTGATGATGTTCCATATCGCACGCCGAATTCGCGAAGAGTGTCTCGTCTGACAGAATAATCTGGCTGCAATTGCGGATAAAAGTTGGTTCTGATGAGTTCTGATATCGACTACGCCACGCTCCCGATCCCGGATGATAAACTGCCGACGGAATACACGTACGGCGAGCGGAGATCGGAGCTATACGACCTGATAGAGGAGGCCGGTCACCCTCGAAATTTAGAACGCTCCCAGAAGGAGCTTGGACAACGGTATGGTGTATCTCAGCGACAAATTTCGAAGGACATTGAGCGGCTTCGAGAATATGAAGCTGAGCGGGTCGGCCGTGATGCTGACGCCACGACTAACTTTGTTCTCCAGCGTGCCGTTCGTGGACTGTTAGAGGATGAGAGTTGGCGGGATGCAGCGCAAACCCAACTCGACTACTACAACTGGTTGTTCGAAATTGGCGAAAAGGAGAAAGAGCCAGATAAACAGGAAGTCAGCGGCCCGGAGGGCGACCCGATCGCTGTTGAACACACTGGTGAATTGAGCGACACTGATCGCGAGTTCTTAGACTCGATGTTTGAATACGATCGATGAGTGCAACGGGTGCCCCAGATCCCCACGAGCACTATCAGCAGCTCAAACAGCAACCGCTGTGCCATCCTGGCATCTTTGCTCGCGAAGAATTCGACTTTCAATACGAACTTCCCCCACACCTGGGCGAGATTTATCACTCGGTGTTTCAGGCGTTCGATGACAACTACTCGTTGGCTCCGAAGAATATCGTCCGTCTCCAACCCCGTGAACACGCAAAATCCGAATCTGGATCACACATAATCCCGTCATGGCTGGCCCTTCGGAATCCGAACGCCCGGATCCTGATCATGATGGAGACGGAGGGACAGGCGAAAGGAAAATTACGCGAGTGCTCCGATACCATCGAGCGGCTGGGCCCGAAGTACGGTGCTGAGATTGTCGAGAACAACAAGACAGAGCTCACCCTTGAGCGCGACGCGAACTGGGACGTTCCGACAATTAAGGCAGCTGGATTCAACACTGGAGTTACTGGCGGACACTACGATCTGATCGTTTTTGATGATCTGATTTCGTGGGAGTCTCAACGGACTGAACAACGTCGGGAGAAAACCTGGGAGCAGTTTCAGGACTATCTGAATCTCGGCAGCGAGGGCGAAACGATTTTCCTTGTCCTTGGCACCCGCAAACATCCGAACGACCTCTACCAGCGGCTGATCGATGGTCCTGCCTGGGATACTCGGGTCGAACGGGCAATCTCAGACTGGTCGATCGTCGAGGAGGGTGCGTATACGCTCGTCACTGACGCGAACAATCGCTACGGCGCTGGCGAGATCGGTACGATCCCCGAAGAGGAGACGGTTGTCAAAGTTGATCCCCATCGCGATGTCGGCGTACTCTGGAAGGATCGATGGCCGCTTGATAAACTCCTCCTGGACATGGTGTCCGGCTTTGGGAGTGAGCAGGGAACCCTCGTCTGGCAGCGTGAGAACCAGAACGATGCGAGTGCACTCCAGGGCCAGATCCTGTCGGCGGACATGCTCTACTACGTCGACGAGCTCCCAAACCAGCGCTCATACTACAGTTGGTATGCTGGTGTCGATCCTGCAATCGAGGACGACCCGGAGAAGGCGGCCACCAACGACACAGACTACTGGGCTGCTGCCGTGCTCGCCCACGATCGTAAACGCGAGACGACATACGTGACGGATCTTCACCGCCGTCGGGGCTTGACTATCGATCAAGGAATTCAATGGCTCTCCAACGTTCTCCCAGGGGACGTTCGCTCTGGGCTCGTCGAGAATGTTCAGGCCCAACGGTGGTTGGTTCAGTCAGCGAAAGATGAAGGACTCCCTCTGGAGGGTTCGCCATCAAGCGGCACGAAGGAGGATCGAATCATCGCGATGTCTGGTCGATTCGAATCTGGAAAGGTCAAACTCGTTGTCGGCAACACACCGCAGAAATGGGAGTCGTTTGAAAGTGAGTGGGCGGGGTTCCCCAGCGGCAACCATGATGATCGACTCGATGCGATCGAGATCGGACTGCGCAATCTCTCGATGAACGGTCAACCACAAATTCATTCGTACAGTACGTAATCATGAGTTTCTTAGACAGATTCCGTCGGTCCAGCTCAGAGGATTCATCCAACGACAGTGCCGAACAGCTTGCTCCAGATGACCCAGCTCCACGAGGAGAGTCTCGGGATACTGGAACAGCTTCGGTTTTCACGTACCTGTTCAACCGTGATTCGTCGGTCGCCAGCTCGGCCACCGTCGAGAGCGAACGTACCGATCCACCGACGACGATGGATCGGCACTGGAACAATTATTACAAAGGGTTCCCGTTCACTCGTGCAGCCCTTCAGAATTTCTCCCGGTCAGTTGCAGAACCCGGCTACCAGATCCGTGCGACGGTTGAACGGGATGGTGAGCGGGTAACTGACGATGAGATGTCCGAAGCGCTTCGGAAATGGGCTTCAAACTGTGCTATCCATGCAGGAGAAATCAATCAGGACCTCTCAGTGTTACTCCGTGAAAATCCATCACAGCGTCGAGGGCGAGGGACTGCACTTTTGGAAAAAGTTGGTACAGAGGGGGATCCGAATGCACTTCGAGCCTTAGTCTACCATGACCCATCCACATTCAAGATTTATCGTCGGGAGAATCAGAATGTCTTAATTCAGCCCGACGACGACGTCGAGCCGGATCACCCACGCACGCCACCAACGGAGAATCACCCAGAAGGCGCAGCAGCAGCCTACGTCCAGTACGATGACGATATCACTGGCTACGACGACATCGAACCAATAGCCTTCTCGCAGGACGACATTGTCAAATTCGTATACGACGCCGATGTTGGAGAATGCTGGGGCTCATCGATCTTTGAGGCCTGTGACGATCGCATCGATGCTTTGAAACAGAAATGGGAGGACCGGGACACAGCGATTCACACGACCGGTCATCCGCACCGGATCTATTATTCCCCCGAGTGGACACACAGCGAAGCTGGAGAGTATGCGACAGCTCACCGGGAAGGAGACATCTCTGTCTGGGCTGATGATGAAGATCGTGGAACGTTCGCCGGCCGCGTAGACTTCATTGGCGGCGGAGACATGGAGATAACGACCGAGCACGGGAGTGTTGCCGACATTGAGGACGCCGTTCTCGATGATATCCGAGCGATCTTCTCAGTCATGCCGGTGAGTCGCTTCAAGATCGCATACGAGGAGAACATCAACCAATTCGTAATTGAGCCACAGCAGGATGATGACGATCAACGCGTTGACGACGAACGTCGGTATCTTGAATCCAAGTTCGGGCCGATCTTCGAAGAGAAAGCAGACGAGCTCGCCGGCGGTGAGTATGATGGCGAGGTGAGCTTCCGGATCGAGCCAGATAAGGAGGACAACATTCTCCAGCGCGAGTCGTTCCCCCGCGAGAATCTTGAAGCGTTGGGGTCCTTCTTCCGTGATTACTATAGTTCGGGTGCAGCGAGTGACTTCCCGCCAGGATATCTGGGTGAGCTGCTTGGAACGAATCTGGAGGAGATTCAGGAGGAATACGGGTTCGAGCCTGAGCAGTTTACGACCGAAGAGATTGATGAACTCGCTCCTGGCGAAGACGAAGAAAGTGCGGGTTCCGAGAGTGCTGAAGCATGAGTTCCTCGGCGGATTCCTCCACAACATCGATTGATCCGACCAGAACACAGACACTCAGGGAACGGTATTCATCCCGGCTCCGTGGCGGCTACGGAGCAATTAACGCTCAACTCCGGAAAGACATTAGCGAGCGAGATGTCTTCGGATTGGATGAGAACGGAAACGAACAACTCGCTGTACCCACAAACCCACCGAACGCAGGTGGGAATTTCGACCCCGAACCGCTCGCAGTAAGTGGCGACACTCGTCTCTCCAGGCAGGTTGAGGCGTTTATCACTTGGCTGCATCGACAGCAGAGACGTGGCGTTCTCGGTCCGATCTCTCGCCAGTACAATTCCTGGTTGGTTGAGGCCTACAATCGGGGTGTAACGCAGGCTGGGACAGATCTCCGGCAACTCGGAGTCGAGCCTGCTGATGTTCCGTCCAGCCGTCGAAACCAGACGATCGATGAGGCAACTGCTCGCCACTATACTAACCTGGAGGGCGTCATTGGAGCTGTTGAGACTGAAACCTCGAAAGAACTCAACGAGGCGCTGATTGCTGGCGTCGCAGCGTATCTGCTCCTTCGCCGGCTTACTGATCGCATCAAAAAGATCGGCAAGACACGAGCATCAACACACGCCCACTCGGCTGTCGTTCGAACGTACAACGAGGGGCTTCTCGATCGATACGAAGCGTCAGGCGTTCAGCGGGTAGGTGCCGAGATAGAACTGGAGGTGAGCGACCCCAGTCGTCTTTCTCCCGAAGACACAACCTCCAGCAGTCGGGAATCGAAACGTGAGAAAATTGTCCGTTGGTTGACTGCTGGCGACCTTAAGGTGTGTCCTGAATGCAGAGCGCTACAAGGCCGCACTTGGCCGATCAGTGAGATACGGGCGGGGAAGGCCCCTCTACCTGTTCGGGACACGCATTATCGGTGCCGATGCCGGCTGGTCCCAGACATTAGAGACGCGACAACTATGCCACGAACTTATGACAAACGACGATAGTGACGACTCTACAAATACGGTGAATCGATTCAATCCAGCGCACCACGATAGACTAGCGGCTGGTGTTGCTGGATCAGACACTAACTCCTCATCGGATGACGCCTACCCGACTCGGATTGTTCCCGTCGGTGAAGGGGATACGACGGTCGGACTGAGCGGAAAGGAGACGTATTGGGATCGAGACACCCTGAAGAAAGCCGTCGAACAGGGCGCTTTCGATGGAGCAAAGATCCTGAAGGGGTCCAGCGGCGACGGTCACAAGGACATGCTGAGTCTGGCTGATCCAGACTCGATTATTGGCTCGGTAGACTCCTGGCGCTACGAGGATGGGGTCGGCCCTGTCGGTGAAGGGCCAGTCCTCGACGAGCACATGGCGAAGCTCATCGAGCATGGTCTGATCGAAGTCTCACCGGACATGTGGCGGGAACTCGGGGATTATGATGAGGACCTTGAGGCCTACCGAGTTGACCAGCTCACGAGCGTTCCATACCTGACGCTCGTCGATCGTGGTGCCGGCAATCGTACCGTGATCGAGCCCGCACGTGCCGAGGCACTCGGGTTCACCGAGTGGGAGGATGAATCAGAATCAGCCGAGCCGGCGGAATCCGGGCGCGACACCGACAATTCTGAGCAAGACATGACGAACAAGGAAGAACTACAGGAACAGCTCGCAGCTGCAAAGGCAGAGCTTGAGCAGAAGGAGGAAGCGATCGAAAACCATGAAGAGCAGATTCAGCAACTCGAAGAGTCGAAATCTGAACTTGAGAGTGATCTGACTGAGGTTAAGGAGACTGTTGAAGAAAAGGACGAGCGCATCGACACGCTCGAATCCGAGAACAAACCCCTCCGGCAGATGCTCTCCGAGCGAGTTGCTGACGGGGCAGCACTGTCGCCGGAGCAAGTCGCTGACAGCAACCTCACGAACGAAGAGCTTGCCGATTCGATTGTCGAGAACGACAATCTCCGTGACGCCGTTGAAGATGGTGATGAGAAGTCAGCTGTTGAGCTGGTCTCTGAACAGCTTGCGGCTGCTCCAGCGCTCCGAGGAGAAACCTCTAATGACGATGATACGACGGCGGGTGCCGATGGATTGGACGAAGAACAGCTCTCGGCGGCAAACGATCGGGCATATGAGCTGATTAGCGGCAATGACATCATGAATAGCGATTTCGATCAGATGTCGCCTCGCGAATACGTACGCCAGTACAAGGATATTGATCCTGCCGACTACAGTTCGCGACAGGCCCTACGCAATGCGTTCAAGCGCAAAGGAGGTGATGCCTGATGCCCGGGGATGTGACGCTGTTCGACGATGGAGACCAGGTGCCGGTCGTGCTTGAGGCGGATGGTTCGGGTAACGTCCCACAGTACGGCGAACTGGTCGGTATCGTGGGAGAGTCCGACAGAGGAACTCACGTGTCCTACCCAGCAGCTGCTGGGGAAGCGGTTGGACACCTCGTTGGTCCACCGGTCGACGTTGATCTCAGTAGTTCCTTCTCGGCCAACGAGGTCATCGGCAGCGGGATGATCAAACTCCGGCACGCGATCGATTGGTTCCCAACTGGCGGATACTCAGCGAGTGTGAACGATCTCGTTGTCGCAGATGCTGACGGGACAGTCTCACTCTACGATACCGCCGGTGGACACACGGCAGACATGGTGTTTGGTCGTGTCTGGACGACAGTAAACCGCGCAGAGGGAACTGACGGGAAAGCCGCCGTCATCCGTCGGCAGTGATCGACGCACCGCTTGCTAAGCAAGACACTCAATTTAATCCGATATAACAATGCCACGAACAGCAGCTACGACGCAGAATCTGGATCTTCTGCGGCCTGAAGTTGTCCGCAACCAGATGCTCGAGACCGTTGATCAGATGGAGCGCATCGAGATGGGATCCCAGGAGGGGTTCGCGTCAGCGATGTCAACGTTCCCGCTGGTCAACCTCGATGATCCCAAGGAAGCGTACTACACGTACGACGGTGTGACTGACGCGATGCAGCCTGTCGGCCACGATGCCGAGGCCCCACTGATGTCACTCGACCTCCCATCCAAGGAGTCGATCACTGTCGATAGCTACAAGGAGGCGTTCAATCCGAAACGAGGAGCTGAAACGCACAGCTCAAACATCCCGTTCTCAACTTACCGCCGGGGTGTTACGAAACTCAACACGAAGATTTGGCTCACCCGTGAGCTGATCGCCTGGAGGGGGGACAGTGCAGTCGATGGACTGATCGGCCAGTGGGGTAACACGAAACATCCAGATATCCCATCTGACCACGCGAAAGCCGTTTCAAATGCGTGGAGTCAGCCGTCCACAGCAACGCCGTATCAGGACATCGAGGATCTGTCGTTCGAGATTGTGAACAATGGCTATATGACAAGCCAACAAGTTACCCCGAATATCTGGATGGGGCCGACCACGCTTCGTGATCTTAAGCAGACGGACGATATGAAAGGCCGACTGCCTAACACGCAGTTCAATCGCGTTACTCGGGATGCACTCCAGACCATCCTGAGCGAGGAGATCGCCAATATCTACACGGTGATGGTCTATTACCCTCGAACTAACGCAAACGGCGAGTTCCTTGACGAAGCAGGAAACATCGTTGATGACGCCGACGATGCTGCACTCGACAATATCCTTGAGCCATACGATCCGAGCGGTGATGTCGTACGGCGAAACGTCGTTATCGGTCGCCCAGGTGCTGGATCGGCGTTCTTCCCATGGTTCCTTGACCGACTAACTGAGGATGTGGGCCCCGGTGATGTACCCGGTGAGATGGACGTCGACGAACAGAATGGTTTCCTGACGTACGTCTACAAGGATCCACCGACGCGAAACACCTACGTGCAGGCTGAACAGGAACTCGGATTCCACATTATGCGTGGCGAGAACTGGGGTCTGCTGTCTGGAGTGTGAGGTTCCAATGCCAACGCTGAGATGGTCGGGAGACACTGTCTTCACCGATCATAACCGCAACTTCAGAGCATTGCCTGGGACGACACACACGGTGTCTGAGGAGCAGGTAGCAGCCTACAGCGAGCATCGGTTGTTCGGCGACGACTGGTCGATCGTTGAGACGGGGAACACAACTGAAGACGACACTGACGAAGCAAACAACACTGAGGCGGATTTCTCAGAGCTGTCAGGCGTCGGTGAATCAACAGCCACCGCCTTGCGAGAGGCTGGCTTCAACACGTTCGAAGAGCTTGCAGATGCATCCCCCGACGATCTTACGACGATCGATGGGATCAGCAACAAGCTGGCTACTGGGATCATCGAACAGGTCGAAGAGTAATGTCTTCGAATCCTGATTACGAGGCATCGACCCTCTCTGTTGCTACTGTCCGGGCAACGCTCGATGACACTGAAGAAAAGGCGATCGCTGAGGCGACCATTCAGCGGGCCATCGGAGCGGCGGAAGCGTACGTCGCGACGCTTGACATCGATCCCAACGTAGACACGGAGACCATCGAGGAGGCGAAGATAGCGCTGGCGGCCTTCAAAACGTTCGCGAGCGTACCGACGGAGACACAGAAAGAGGCTCTCGGCGTGTCCAAACGGGTCGATGTTGAGTCTCGTCAGGCAGCGCTTAAAGAGCAGTCTGATAAGGCGCTCGACGCAATTACGAGAGATTTCTTCTCACATACACTGAGTCAGTAGAAACGTGTACAATATGACAACGAACGAAGTACTCGATCCGGCAGCGCACACTGTCGATGAAATTGAACGACGAATCGAACAGGGAGATTTCACGATTGAAGAGTTGCGATCGATTCGGTCGGCTGAGAGTGAGACAGAAAACCGCTCAACAGCTATTGAAGCGATCGATGAAGAGCTGGATGCTTTGACGGCGGGGCCAACCGAGGGGCCGGTTAACCCGAATCCAACAGAAGACCAGGAGTCGCCTGATAGATCGATGATTCCCTCGAATGGAGGTGGAGCGACAAGGCAGGGTATTGTGGGTGTATCACTCCCGTCACCGTACAGTGTTGATGCACCTGAAACAGTGAAAATCCGAATCAGTGAATCACGTGGTGTTGCTGGTGAATTCTTCGAAGAGCCGGGAACTCACACGATCCAGTATTCGATGCGTTTGAAGCGAACGCTCGAATCACCAACGAACAGTGTTCGTCTGGCCGAGACTGATCCGCTTCATCCGAATTCCTCTGACTAGCCACCAATGGCTGTTAACACTCGCTCGTGGAACATCTTCGACAGAGTTGTCGAGGCGATCGAGGATGGGGTTGATGATGGTGTAAAACAGGCGGCTAGAGATGAACTCGATGCCGCCGAGGAGGCTTACGATCGCGAGGAGACTGTACTCGGCACTCCTTGGAAACCACTGTCGCCGGTGACAATCGCGCGTAAAGGCCATGATACGATCCTCGTCGAGGAAGGGGATATGCGCGATAGTGGCTTCGTGGAAGAGAGATCAGATTCCGTTCGGGTCGGATTCAGTGATTGGAAGGTGTCGATCCACGAGTTCGGCACGGAGGACATCCCCCCGCGCCCAATCGTCGGTCCGATGCGTCTCGATCTCAAACATGATCGACTTGAGCACACAGTCGCCGAATCAGTAGAGGAGTCGATCAAGAGCCTTCCAAGCGTGAACGTGAAATGAACCTCTCACTTCGGTCGGTCATCGAAGATCCGGACTTCACATCCGACGTGACTGTCCGGCACGATCAGTCCGCAGACAGCAATGACGACGGTCGCGTCGAATTCGAGCTGTCAGCACCAGAATCGATGGAGCTGTTGATCGTTTCTCCAGACCCTGAATCGTTCGAGATAGTCCAAGATGGCCAGGTTGACGATACTGATTACCTGGCGTACGCGATGATTGATTCTGGGCTCGGCGAAGACGACCGTATCCTCTGGGATGACGGTTTTGGAGAGACAGCGTATCGAGCTGTTGAGGTTGAGGCGGTTGACTTCGATGGTGAACAGTTCGCTCGATACCGTCTGATCGAGGATAGTCGCGGTGAACCCGTAAACGACGACAGCAGTTCTGATGGGGGTGTTCGGTAGTGCTTCCAAAACCAGCGAAGGACGCGATTCGAGACGCTATTCCTGAATCATTGTGGTTCGAGGTTGGCGAAGTCTTCCCAGATGCCCCGGATGCATCGGAGTGGAAACTGACGCCTGAAATTCGGTGGGCGTATGAAGACTTCGAGAATTCGAACGAACCGTACGATCACGTGTCATTGTCCATCCCAACTGGCGGTGTGATCGAATCAAATCAGCCGCTCGATCGCTACATCGGTGAGGAGATACTCTCAGATGATTCGATTGATGCTGACGCCCTCGTCGAACAAGGACAATTCGTCTACGATGTCTTGTCGATCGGGGCACATTGCGTTGGGAGTGAAACCCGGGAGGGACTGACGCTAACCGAAGATGAACGCGCATACGCGCTCCTTCGCGCGATTTATCGCTGGTTCCGGCACGACTGGCAGACACGTCCGCTAGATCGCTTCGATCAGGACGGTAACACGATCGCGGATCGAGACGAGCAGTATGCTGATGAGCTAACGCCACCTGTCCGTGTTGATCCGATTCCCGGATCAGGGCCAGTCAACATGACGGAATCTATCGAATCGGGGGCACAGTACAACGCGCAGGTTGAACTCCACTACGTGGATTCGGTGATTGATTACGAATTCATTCCGGAGTCAGCAGATATCTCGATTGATACAGTGAATAGCTGAATTAGTGAATTGTTGAATCAGTGAAACAATGTTAGTGTGATACAATGCCACATCCAGACAGCTTAGTCGATATTACGGTTGATGCGGACATCGGTGCAGCTCCGCGTGACCAGTTTAGCACAGTCGCGCTGATCGGCAGCGCAGCAACAGAACCCCCTGACGGATTCAATAACGCGACCCGACACTTGGACGCAGAGTCGGTTGCGTCGGGATTCGGAGACGGGACTGCCATCCACAATCAGGCAAAGGAGGTGTTTGCTGAGGGAGTTGGGGCACTCTGGGCCATCGTCTTGGAAGAGACAGAAACGACAGAGGTGATAGCAGATTCCGATACAAACTCGGTGTCGAGCGGGATCGTCTCGACGTTTCCGATCAGTGGAGCCTCACCAGTCGCGATCACGGTTGATGGCGACGCAGCTGATCCAGTGACGGCAACAACCGAATCTCCTCCTCCCTCCCCTCCTACCGATGAAGCGGCCTACAACCCCGACACAGGAGAGATCGAGGTCGGGACATCGTCGAGCGGTGGCGGATCGGGGGGCATCGAGGTGACTTACACAACGTTGTCATGGACGGCAGCACTCGATGAACTCTCAGGTATCAGTCCAGACCTAGTCGCACTGACGCAGCGCGCTGGAGAAGAATCCATTGGCGACTACGACGAACTTCTGACCTGGGCTGATGGCGAGGCCGCAGCTGTGCCAGTCGTCTATCCGAATGGATCGGATTACAGTGATCCAATTACCGGGATGGATGAAGCCCACGAGGTCGGCTCGTATCTGACGAGCAAGTTCGGTCTTCCAATCGCATCGGAATCTTCAGATAACGTTGCTGGTCGGGTCGTGGGCCGATATGCAGTTGAGGAAGCATGGTACAACATTTTCCTGAAAACGCTTCCTCTGTCTGTTCCGACGCCGACTCGATACGACCGGTATGTTGGATCACCAGAGTTACAGGGAACCTTCGAAGGGGGAACTGCTGCTGATGGTGCTGGAGCATCGAACGTCCTGCTTAGCGACGGCGGGACGATCCTGTCGAACTCGCTGTCGCTCGCCGGCCTTCAATCCGATTATCGATATCTGGATATTGCCCGGCTAGAAGCCTTCGTCACCGAGCGAATTCGGGTAGCTGTTGGGAATCTCTTCCGCGATAACGATATCCGATATAATGCGAGTGGTCGGACATCGATCCAGGCAGCGATCGAAGAGGAACTCAATCCGATCACTGGTAATCGAAACCAGCCCCTTCGTGATTTCAGTATCACGGTCCCTGCGCCCGAAGACATTCCGTCGGCTGATCGGTCGAACCGTCTTTGGACTGGAATTATGGTCGAAATCACGATCTCCGGGTATGCACATCGTGCCGATGTGACCCTTGTAATCGAGGTGTGAATTCATGAGTACGAAACCAAGTCCGCTTGGAGAAACTGAGCGTATCGCCGTCGAGGAAGCCACAGCCACTATAGCGGGGGTTCCGCTGGTGAAGTTCGACACGTTCTCAATCGAGGTTGAAGATCCCTCGGCCCGAGAGCGAACGACAGATGGGCACACAGTCCACTTCGATCAGCTGATTAACCCCAGCGGGTCATGTGCCGTCTACCCGACGTCGCCCAGTGCTGGCCGATTCTTCGCCCTCGTTCAAGCCCGGTATATCGGGGGCGCTCGGCTGTCATTCCCTTCTGACGATACTCGAGGAGGCATCTCGCTGAAGGGGGTTCGGTATTCGAACGTTTCACAGGAGGATCTCTCTAGTGACGGATACACCATCACCGCAGACTGGGAAGCCGACTATATCGGATAATGTCTCGAAAAAATAGCGATCAAGAATCGAGGATTGAAGCACAAGTAGCGGAGCCGAAGGTCAGTGGTGTCGATCCAGCGCTCGCAGAGAAAGATCCAGAAGAGGTCACGGCGGGCGATCTTGCAGGCCTTGATGAAGACGCCCGTGATCAGATTCTCAATCTTCTCAGCGCAGACAATGAGGAGATCGACACCGAGAAGCCCGTCACGGAGCCACAGCCCGACAATGAGTCAGGGGATTCTGAGCCCGAAGAGCCAGCAACACTCGACGAGACTGGACTTCTAGATGACGATGGCAACTTTCCCTGGGAAGGCGAATCGCTTGGTACCACGACAGTCGGCGAAAGTGGCGTCATCGAACGGTTCGAATACAAAGGTGTACTGTTCGAGATTCACGAGCCCGAGGACAGGGCGAAGTTTGAACGGAATTTCGATCAGTTGGCTGGTGCTCGCGAACAGGATGATCGAGCCAAAAAGCGGTCGATCGCTGACCGCTATTCTCGGAAGTTAGCCGATCAGTGTCTCACAGTGGATGGCCACGAGCTTGAGCACGTCTATCGAGTGACCCACAACGAGACTCACCACGTCGTACCGGATGTGGATGGATCGAAAGGACTAGCGAGCCATTCGTCAGCCACGCTGCTCTGGGATTCAATGACGTGGTTCGACCGATTTAAACTGGGCATGAAGCTCGGGGAGGACGTGCTCGGCGAGAGCCAGTTTCGACCGCGAGTTAGTTAGACGATATGCTAATTCTCCCGACGGTCGCGATCGTGCACTCATCGCAGAGGAATTCAACCTGCTGTACGAGGAGGTCGATCGTTGGCCCCGCGAGCGGGTGAATTATTACATGATGCGAATGAACGCAGTTGGTCGCTGGAAACGCGAACAATCAGAGAAAGCCCGGAACGGGTCCGATGACGAACCGCAAAAGCCGGAGGACTGGTCACAAGAAGAGTGGGATGCAGTGCCGAATTCAATGAAGGCAGACATCGCGAGCGGGAATGGGTACATGAGCAAGGAAGCAGTGCAACGACATCTGGAGGCACAGAAACGTGGATGACGACGTTGAGTTTACGGATCCCGAAACGGACGAGATAGTGGATATATCTCCAGGCGGTGAGACGCCAGACGATTTGCTGGACGATCCAGACAACGCGATCGATTACGAATCGGCGACTGAGACGTGGATCGGTGAGTCAACGACGGTAGAGCTACGTATCCCGTCGCTGGACGGCCAGGATAAGCTGTTCCTCCTTGAAGAGCCGGATATCGAAAACACATATCGAATCATTAAGGCCGTGCTTGACGGAGATCGGTTCGAGCTGTGCGCCGCGATCGTTCGCGAGCCGACACTCACCGAAGAAGTGTGGAACAGTAAGTTAACAGGTCGAGAGCGGAACCTTCTCTACGACCATACTTTCGCGTGGGTGCGCGTAAGTGATTTCGTCTCAGTTCAGAAGAGAATTCCTTAGTCGGAATGCTCCCTGACGGGACGCTCGAAAATAAAGAAGTGCGAAACCCCCTTAGTAGATTCGCCTAGATTGCCAATATCTTCGCCATCAATATCTCTAATGTATCTCCAACCATTCTCGGATTGCTTGTTGAGGAAGTGTCCAAGATTATCACCGTCTAAATCGATATCGACAGCCTTGTATTCATATCGTCGTGGTTGATCGCTATCATCGGGCTCGTAGTAGTACTCCGATAAATTATCTTCCTCATTATCATCACTTTGTTTCAGGCTATCGAACATGGGTGATAGATTCTCATCATGCGTTGTCAACGTTTCGGTAATTAATTAAAGAATACTATGGTTTCATCAGGACAGAAGGTAGGAGGGCTCTACGTCGAGATAGAGGGAGACACCTCTGATTTCGACCGGGATATGGAACGGGCTGATCAGACAATGGATCGGGTTGAGAGTACCAGCAGTGGACTCCGATCACAGATACACGCCCTGGAGGGCGCATTTTTAGTTGCGGGAGCAGCCGCTGCTGGGCTCGCAGTCAGCCTCGGACTTATGACTCGGCGGTATGGTCAAGTCGATCAGACATTTGCTCAGATCCAAGAAAACACCCAGGCGAGCGCAGAGCAGATGGAAGCAATGCGAGCTGAGGCGCTTCAGGTCGGCGCTGAGCTTCCCACAACATTACGAGATTCGGCAGATACGTTGCGTGAGCTGACTAAAGCTGGTTTTGAGGCGGAAGAGGCAACTGAAGCACTGTCTGGAACGACTTATTTAGCGATCGCCGGCCAGTTAGAGATGGCACGGGCCGCAGAGATCTCTGCAAATGCACTCAATGCATGGGGACTTGATGCTGATAAAGCAGGGGCAGTGGCCAATACCCTCGCTGTAACGGCAGCTTCAGCGTCAACAGAAATCACCGAGATGGGAGAAGCGTTTAGGTACGCGAGTTCCTCGGCCTCTCAGCTCGGGGTCTCCTCGCAAGAGCTCTCAGCCCTTGTCGGTGTACTTTCCGACGTTGGTATGCAGGGATCGATTGCTGGTACGTCGATTAATCGTGCCCTCCTGTCGATTATTGATCCGACTGATAAAGCCCGTGAAGCGCTCGCTTCGGCAGGAATCTCTATGGATGACTTTACGAACAAAAATGGAGAGCTCAAAGAGATGTCCGATATACTCAACTTACTTAACAAGCGGACATCGGAGATGAGTCAGGTGCAGCGCCAGGCGATGCTCGCAGAGGCCTTCGGCACTCGTGGTGCTCGAGCAATCGGTCCAGCGATCGACAATATGGAAAAATACAATGAGTTGCTTGCGGATACATCGCGAGCACAGGTCGCTGGCGGGATCTCTCAACTCGGAGATCTCAGCCAGGACGATCTTGACGAGCGACAGCAAGCTGTAGGTTTCAATCTCCAACCTGGTTCGACACGCGATGTCCTCGAACAGTTCCGATCGATGGCTCAGAAAGAAGGACTCAACCAGCAAGAGCTCGCCACCCAGATCCAGTTGGGACTCAACGTAAACGAGGATGCGGCTCGACTCCTCTCAGGGGATCTCCTTGGTGGCACCGATATGGGCAAGCTTGTGAACGGAATCGAGAGCGTTTCTACAGCCCAACAGAAGGCTGAGGCCTCTATGCAGACGTTCCGTGGACAAGTCGAGCAGTTCACAGGGGCTATGGACACGTTCTTTTACCGGGTCTACTCAGGGGCCACTGGTCCACTCTCCCTACTGTTCGATATTTTGAACCCGCTGGCAGATCTACTCGCTGGAAATCGCACAGCAGCAAATATCCTCGGAGTGGCGCTTGTAGGAGCCGCTGGAGCAGCTAGCGTGGCAGCTGTCGCGATCGGCGCGATGTATGCAGAGGTGCTTATTGCAGAGAGCAGCTTTATGGCCGCAGCTGCATCGACACAAACCTACTCAGCCGCTCAA
The DNA here is from genome assembly GCA_027563145.1 of Halocatena halophila. GTDB lineage: Archaea > Halobacteriota > Halobacteria > Halobacteriales > Haloarculaceae > Halocatena > Halocatena halophila. The sequence goes on from CP071309.1 coordinate 18,895, forward strand.
TGGGGTCTGGCAGCGGCATCGAAAGCTGCTTCGGGAGCAGTCTGGCTAATGACTGCGTCCCTAGCCGATGTTCGAACGGCGCTCGCCACATCCCAGGCTGCACAATGGGCCTCCTCGGCGTCAACATGGACACTTTCTGGAGCCTACGCGACCCTCACAGGTGCGGTCGGAACGGCCACCGGAGCACTCTATGGGTTCTGGACGGCCCTCGGGCCGATCGGTTGGGTGATCCTAGGCATCATCGGGTTGTTCGCAGCGTGGAAGTCTGGGCTGTTGGACTTCATTGGTCTCGGCCCAGAGGTTGATGCAGTTATTTCCGGGATCTCGTGGGCTGTAGGAGGCCTGGCAGATGTACTCGGAGGTGTCGGTGACGCGACTGGTGGTGCTGTTGGCTGGCTACTGAAGTTTGCCGGCGTTCTGTTGAAAGTTTCCTTTTTCCCGTTTGTACTCTCGATCAAAATCCTTGTAGATCTGATTAGGGCTTTCGGATATGGTATCAGTTCCATCGTCGATACAGGACAGACACTTCTTGATTTCTTCTCCAACTCCAACAGCTCGGCAGAAGCTCTCGGTCGCGCGCTCGGAATTCTACTCGGCGATACTGATGCGTTCAAAACGGCGCTGAAATCGATTCCGGGAATGGGGCTGGTCTTCTGGCTACTTGAGGTAGTTAATAACATCGAATCGATCGGTGACGCCTTCCAGAAGGCGATTGAGGCAGGGAAAGAATTCATGGACTGGCTCAATCCAGCCAGTAAAGGCCAATCGCTAGGGGATTGGGCAAATCCCTTGCCGGATTCTCCACGAGGAGAGCCAGGGGATTCCCAACAGCAGCAACAGGGTCAGACTCAAAATCAAGTGTCTGCCGTCAACTCACCAAATTTCAATATGTCCGTTGTTATGGATGGCCTTCAATCAGCACTCCAGCAGGGTCATGACGAGTCATCGAACGAACTTCGGAAACAGCTCGAAACAGAGCTCTATCAGTACCAGAACGGACAATGAAGCTGGTTGAAAATCCACACTGGGCAGGTTCACCAGTTATCGTCGGCGGTGTTGAGATTATAACAACCCAATCGGAGCAAGAGTCCGGCGTCGACGCACCGACGCGATCGATAGAACAGGGACACGAAGTTACTCAACGGAATGTCTTAACACCGGAATCTGGTACGATCACCGGCGTCGTTAGGGCGTCTGAGCTGTCGGCTCTGTCGTCGTTGTCACGGCGCCGTGAGCCAGTGACAATCACAACCCCGGAGGGAACGATCTCCAACTGTGTCGTTGAAAAGGTTACTCGGACTCGAGAGGGAGGGCATCTAGAGAAATTCGACATCACCGTTAAATGGCGACAAGTCTTCATCGCTGAGGTCGGCACCGTGTCGATCACGGCACAAACAGGGGATGGCAAGAAGTCCCAGGGATCTTCGAATGCATCGTCAAACTCGTTAGCGGGCTCGAAAAGCAAAAATGGCGGAGGGGGAGGAGGTGGCAGCGCAACTGGAAATTACATATCTGGACTTTGGGACGATATTACTGGCTTAGTATGATTGTAGAGATCGATCCAATTGATCTTCCCGAGGAGACAGCTCGTGCGCGTGAACCGATCAACATCGAACAGCGAGATCATCCAGCCTGGCCGGAGGGAATCATTGAGGTACTAATGGATTGGAACAACGCGGCCAATTACTGGACATGGGAAGTAACGATTGATGGCAGTACAGCAATCGCTCGCCAGCCAGCTGAGTACGCACATACGTACCGGTTTGGTGACTACATCTGGTTTACTTTCCTAGATCTCTCGGGAGCTACTTCTTCGGTCGCCCCGGAAACTCTCGGTTCGTCGGTCGATCTCATTGCGTTCCCTGGTATCCGGTCACCGGGATTCGGTGGCTGGCTTGACCGGCAGCGGCCCGATGATACTGAACGGGAGTCGCTCCTCAACGAGTGGGAAACGAACGTGATCCAATCATGAGCGTCTCAGCAGCATTCCAGCAAAAGCGGGAGGTAGTCGCTGGATCGATCCAGGCAGTGGCAGAGGGAGCTGAGCAGGATCTCCATCAGGATGTGAAGATCACGTGTGACAAAGATGGCCTGCAAGCCGAAGCCACGATCTACAACGTCGCTCGCGATACCTGGAAATCAGTAAAAAAGGGAGATCCCTTTCGTATCTCCCTCGGGTATCTCAATGGCCCTTACTCAGTCTGCATCCTGGGCTCAATTCAAGAAAAACTTCCACCGGAAAGAGAGGGGGCTGACGTTAAGTATAAAATCAAAGGTCGAGATAAGAGCGGAGCTGCTCTCCGGGGGACATATCAAAGCCACACCTGGAATAAGCCTACCCTTGACGAGATTGTGCACGACATCGCTGGCTTTGCAGGACTCTCACCAGGAATCATCGACACATCGGGGGGATCCATCGAACAGCGGTGGCCAATGAGTAAGGAGCACAACCTCTATCACTGGCTCAAGGAGCTCAAAAAGGAGGCTGACTCTCAGTCTGGCAAACAGCATGAATTCCATGCTGAATCAGGGAAATTACATTTCACTCCGAAAGAACAGCCCAGTCAACAGGCTCTTCGGCTCGAAGATGGTCCGAAGGGGAATGTGATCAAACTCGATGAACAGCAGGGAAAAGACAAGCAATCAGACGATTCTGGAGGGCTTGAGTTTGAAGCCCTTCTTGACCCCCGCGTCAAAAAGAACGGGTTGGCGTCGATCGCAACCGAGAACTACAGTGGTACGTTCAGGATTACGGAATACGAGTTAAAATCGAGCACTGACACCGGCAAACACCGGCTGTCAGGAAAACTAGCCTCGACCGGGTCGAAGTATCGAATTGTTTCGGGAGCGCCACCACACGTTCCGCCGAACCGGCCTGTGAACAGTAGTGGATTCTAACGATGAATCTCAAACACGCACTTGAGAACGGTGTCGAGCGGCAGCTACGGAACTTGTACATCTACGTTCCTGCCATACTTGAGGATGTAGACGAGCAGGGGCTGGGCACGGTCGTGAAGAAAGACGACAAGGATGTCATGGCCGACAAAGTCCCAATCTTCAGTCTCTATTCCGGCGATGGGTACGGTGAGAAGCATGCTCTCCATCCGCCGGAGGAGGGATTCATGCTTTGTTGCAAATACCCCACACCTGACGTGATGAGCCAACAGGGCATCGTTGAAGAGATCTCACACAGCAGGCACTATTCATTTCAAGACGGGCATTTTATTCCGGGACCTCGATTCCACAACTTCGAACAGGGGCTCGACACCCCGATCGACGCCTATCACTACCGGCACAAATCCGGGGCTGAACAGTACATCTCCCCCGACGGAGACATGCAGTTCACGCATCCATCCGGCCATGAGGTCGATATCTCTTCGGGGAACGTTTCGGTAACATTCAGCCGGTCGGATGGGGACAACACATCGATAACGGTGTCTGAATCGGTGATCGGGATCGATGCTCCTGATAAGTTCAACGACCATGCGACCGATCCACGAACCCAAATCCGCGCAACTGAGTCCGGGCGTGCCCATATCGATGGGATCGTGTCGGTCGGCGACGCGGACGCTCATCGCGAGGACCGGACCACGGAAACCACCGATCCGGACGATCCCCGGACCTACGAAGAGGTGAACGAGCCCGCCGAGCCAATCGCAGACCCCACCGATGACGCCGAGACGGCATACGATAACCCGTCGACGGTCGAGGCTACAGGCGCGATCGATCACGGCCTATTCGAGCACCGCCGTGCAGTCGTTGAGCGCCGGGAAGTCGATCCTGATCCAGCAATCAACGACCCGACCGATCCCGCGTACATCGAGCTGCCGGATTCGATGCGTTCAGCGTCGAAACTTCCCGTTGGATACCAGTATATTGAAACAACGGCGGGTGAGTTGCGCATGATCGGGATGGATGGGACGACGCCAATCACAATCACAACACTATGAACACGAATGACGAAATTATCCCAGAAGAAGCGAACATTGGAATTATTGGCTCTGTTTCACAGTCAAACATGCTGTCGAACGACTCCATTGGTAATCGAGAGATAACAGTCCGCTCCGACGGGGATCGTGTGGTTTTGGCCGTGGGAATTGATTATTGTGATGATGAGTCAGCCTTTTCGACCGTGGAGCTGGTGCCTGATGATGCTCTTGACCTGGCTGAACAGTTGACCGAGATCGCCCATGAGCACGAGTAACAGCGATCGCTCCCCAAGGGATGCGTTTCGGCGCTTCAACGGGGAAACGTACGGTGAAGCGCATGGCTTCGATCAATCGACAGGGGATTTTGTCCGTTCAGACTCAGGCAATATCCAGCTTATTGAGGGGCCCCCGATGGTTGCTCAGGAATTAGTTCGCACCCTTCAGACACCGATTGGAGATGATCCATTCCGGCCTGACTTCGGTCTCGACAAAAAGGAATTTCTTGGGAACTCTGAGTATCGAACGAAGGCTGCGTTGATCGATGCGATCGGTCCGGACGCTGATCCACGAGTCGGCGAGCTCGGACACGGAGATATCACGGTCACGTCGCCGGACGGAAGCCGAGATGCATCGGTCACGGTCCGACTAACCCTGGTCGATGGTACGCCGCTGGAATTCTCTGCTGATTTCCGGGCACTGTTGGGTGTTGCTGGATGAGCTCGGCACCGTCTGAAGCAATCGAGCAGCTGTTTCTGGATCATGGAGTTTCGTCGGAGGGGTTCAAACGGCCCCACATAGATGAAATCTGGGAAGTTGCTGTTCGCGAGGCCGAACAAAAGTTCGGTCGGACTCTAACAGCACCAACTTCATCGGAGCTCCAATACGTCGAACTGGTGGTCCTGTGGGCTGACACCTTCTTCGAGATGATGGAGTCGGTGTACTACTCGTCCTATTATCGGACGGCCCAGGGCAAGCAGCTCGACCGGCTGCTCGCGTTGATGGGCTATGAGCGTCTACCAGAACGACAGGCAACTGGCGAGGTGACGTTCACGGCAGCAGGCTCTAATGGAGCTCCAGAACGAGTCGATATCCCCGCTGGAACACGGATAACGACGAGCTTGACCAATACTGAAGAACGGAAAATCTTCGAGACGACAGAGCCAGCCGTCATTCCAGAGGGAGCAACGGAAGTAACTCAAGTGCCGGTCCGAGGGGTGGATCCACTGCTAACGTCGCTTGATCTCTCAGATACGCAGACTGGCGAAGAGACTAACGTTGCTACTGCTGCTCTAGACTCACTGTTCGATAGCGTACAAGGCGTCAGGAGCGTCAGCAATCCGTTACCGACCGGCGGATCGGGAACACGAGCTGATGATTCCAGCTATGATTTCGTAACTGGTCGTGATGAAGAATCCGACGCGGACTTTCGCCGGCGGTACGAAAGCGCTCAAGCGTTGGGAGGTTCGGCCACTCTCGACAGTATTGAGGCTGCAATCAGAAACGCTGGCGACGGTTCAATTGTCGAAGCTGTCCGTGTCGACGAGACACTTGAAATTACGTCCGACGGATCTGGCGGGTATACTGGGCGGCAAATAGAGCCAATTGTTGCCCTGAAAAACGATACGCCGGCAAATAGACAGGCAGTTGGTCAAGCAATCTTTGACAGTCGTGCAGCAGGGATTGAGTCGGTCGGGCCGGTTTCTGTCCAGGCAGAACGATCGGATGGAACAACCCATAATCAGGCAGAGGGCTTCAGGCTGACAACAGACGTTGAGATATATGTAGAGGCGAGCATCCTAACAACCGATACGTTCCCAGAAGATGGCGTCGAGAGAATCAAACAGAATGTCATTGAGATCGTCGGAGGCTATCTGGCTGATGGATCGCGAGTCAGTGGCGAGTACGGTGAAATTGGCCCCGATGTCTATTACAGCCAGATAGTCGGTGCGATCATGGACAATGATGTCGAGGGCGTCCTCGATGTCGATGGTAGCTCTGTGTCCGATGCGATCAAGATAGGAACGGCAGACCCACCGACCGGGACCTCCAACGTGAGCATCTCAGAAACCGAGATTGCGCTCACTCGGCCGAACAGTATAACGATCAATACCAGCAGCGGTTCACCACAGTAATTTTAGTATGGCAGAAAACATCACCACCGTCGGAGCAGAGTTTCTCATCAAAGTGTTGATCACTGAAGAGGCAACCAAACCTACGAATACGACGATTGGCTTATTTGACAACCAAACAGAATCAACGTCCCTGTACACAGTCGATTCAGGAGACGTGACGATCACTGAATCGACTGATGTTGGGGATATTACGACCGAACCCAGCGACGGAAACTATGCACGGCTATCGTATGCATTCGGAACAACAGACTTCTCCTCAACCACCAACGCAAACGGGAACTGGCAGGCTAATTTCAGTGAGAAGACATTCGATGTAGCAAACACGACAGGATATGCAGATTCCTATTTCGAGGTTGTGTCCTTCACAGCTGGAGGGGAATCTTCTGCAAACGATCACCTACTGACGTTCGGTCCGTTACTAGATTCTCAAGGTAACCAAATGCGGATTGACCTTGGGTCAGCAACGAGCTTTGACTTCAGCGGTTCCCTGATCGTTCCGTAGATGCGGTTCGGTGAGTCACGGTTTGGGACAGCCCAGTTAGGAGCCAGTAAGATGGCTGCCACTGGGGAAGCCCGAATCGAAGCAACCTCTTCTGGAAGCGTGGCGATGCTCGCCACCGCTGGCACAGGAACCTCTGGGACGATCACAGGGACGAGCTCGGGAGGGCTCACAGCGATCGCGACGAGTCCACAGACGATGGCAACCACGCTTGAAGGACGTGCAGTGGGCTCACTAACAGCACTTGACAGTGGTGTCTCTCAGACATGGCATCTCTCGATGAGTGGTGGTGGAGCGGTCGCAGACACCATCCTAACAATCGAAGCCCGCTATCCCGAACTGGTCGCAACTGCATCGCCAGATCGGGCTATCCCTGAACGCGATCGCGTCGAGGGATATCTAAAACGCCCCTTCGAGTCGGACTTCCCGGCCCGCCAATCTGGAGGTGTTCAGGACCGAGGAGAATTTTCCTATCTGGTGGATCTCTTCGGCGATATCGCGGAAGAGACGAACGACACGAAGAACGAAGTGCTGGCTGCTGGATTTGTGGACCTCGCGAACGGAACGTCGCTCGATAACATCGGCTCATTGCTTTTGTTACCTCGACGGACAGGAGAGACGGATCCACACTACCGAATCCGGTTGAAGTCGGTTGCACGGGCGCTTACTGGTGGTGCCACGGTCGATCAAGTCCGGGAAACGATTGCGATTCTCCTAGAGTGCAACGTTTCGGATGTGCACCTCACAGAGCCACCAGACCAGCCAGCTCGATTCGATCTCACAATTGACGGTACGATCGTCGAAGAGGCTTCTGTCACAGTTGACGATGTTGTGGAGTTTGTCAAACAATTCCGAGCTGGAGGAGTCGATGTGACGCTGTCAGTAACTGGATCGTTCACCTATCGATCGGTCGAAGACTTCGAATCTGGAACAGATCTAGGAGAAAAAGGATACGGCGAGGCGGGCTACTCCGGCCGGATTTTGTGATCAATAACAAAATGAATCCAATTGAAGACGCACAGCAGAACGCACAGCAGATACTATCAGAGGCGGAGCAGTCTCTTGATGACGACGAAACCGTCGAAGGGCGGGCACTAGAGGCTGCACAGACACATTACGAGACGGCAATCGAACAACAACAGCGCGCACAGCAGATCGCACAAACAGCTGCGATCACAGTCGCTATTATTGAGGGCATTGCGAAGCATTCCAACCGTAACCGAGAGGAGGAGAACGACCAGGAGGAAGCTATCGTTGAGGGAGTGAACGATGACTGAAACGACCATCACCGACGCGATCGTCTGGCCAGAGGATCAAGGAACAGGTGCGCCAGTTGACATCGCTGAAGGTGACTGGGCGTCGGCAGCGTATCTTGGGTCGATTGCACGCGCGCGTGGGACAAGCGGATACGTCGACGCGGGAATCGGACTCAGTTACAACCCAAGTGACGACACTATGGACATCGGAGCAGGCCTCGCTTTCGTTCGGTACACAGGGTCGTCTACGATACAGCTCACGTCGTCGAGTTACGACGCGTCGTGGGATCGGGACCTCGTGTTCATGGTCAGCGTTCCCGCCGTCTCGAACCTCTCACTCGACGCCAGTGCTGTCAACGAGATCTATCTGGCAATAGACCCAACCGTCGGAGACGGTGCTCGGTATCGATACGGGAGCGCAGTTAGCGAGCCCGCCAACCCACACATAAAGATCGGCGAGATCGACACGGCGGCGGAGACGACGACCGAGCTCGCGCGCGGACCTGTCGGGTCGTTCGACACACTCTCGACGACGGAAATTCAGGGGGATATCATCGCGGGCGATCCGGCGCTGACTGATATTACAGGGCCAAATCTGTTTATCAACGGTTCAGGGCAGCTCACCGCTGCAAATATGCGGACGGACTACCTCGATGACGGAACGGAAGTCGTCTCGAATTCCACCGCCGTCAATTTTGGAACGAATTTGAGCGTTACCGACGACGGTGGGATACCGCTCATTGACGCGACTGACACAAATACACACACGAGCATTTCCAACGACGGCACGCAGGTGCTCTCAGACGTATCGGACGTGAACTTCGGCACGAACGTCGAGGTCTCCGCTGATGGTGATGGATCTGTGTCGGTCTCAGCAACCGATACGGACACAAACACTCATACAACTGTCTCTGATGATGGGTCGGAGGTCGTTCCCGATGTTTCAGACATCAATTTCGGCTCGAACGTCGGCGTTTCAGATGACGGCGACGGATCGGTGACCATCGATGCAACAGAGACAACTACGCTGTTCATGTCGGATTATGCGCCAAATGGAGGTACCGTCGATTCAGCGTTCGCGACCGCCGTGTCGGACGCCCAGGAGGGTGACCGGATCGTCTTTGATCACAGCGACTACGAGTTGACCCAGCAGACGGTTATCAATAAGCCGCTCACGATCGACCAGACGCCTGATTCGACACTTCGCTGTACGAATACCAGCAACAACAACGCTCACATCCTGTTCGAGGGTGGAGGGCTGGGCCAGTCCACAACCACTACAGAAATCGGAAACGTGGGCGAAAGAACGCTGTCAGTTAATGATGAGACAGTTGTCACAGCTGGGGATTACGTGCTGCTGATCGAGGATGAGTATACGGCAGTAAACGTCAACTCACAGATTCAATTCGCGGAGGTCGAATCGACGGCAACCGGCTCAATCACACTGATGTCCGCTCTCTCCAAAGAATTCGTGTCGGGGACGACCATCTACCAGGTTGATCTCCTCGAAGGACCGGAGATGAAAAATCTCTCAACGCAGGGCGGCGGGACCCGGCATCTACAGTTTCGATGGTGTAAAGCCCCCGTGTACGACAGTGTGTCGATCTCTGAGTATCTAGAGATCTCTCTCTATGCCCTCGACTGTTGGCAGCCACGATATCGCGATGTCCAAGCGACTGATCCCGAAGGCACCCTTTCTGGAGAGGGAGAACCGATATCCTTGTACCGCTGCACCGATGGGTACATCGAATCACCGAGAGTCTACGATTGTCGCCGGGGAATCGACTTCGCATGGGGCACACGGAACGTGACTGTGGTTGATCCCATTCTGTACGGCTGTCTCATTGCAGGGATAAGCGTTCACCAGGATGACGAAGCTGGCACGTTCCACATTGAAGGAGGCGAGATTGTTTGCCAGACCACTGAGGAGGACACAGCTCACAACGGCCAGGGCATATCAATGTCATCGTCAGCGGTGACGTCAATCGATGGGACTCGGATTGTAGCCCGCGCGAACGGAATTATCGCGAGCGGAGAAACTCATGCCACAAACGTCACAATCGAACCAAGCGATGGGACGCCCGAAGGAAATGCAGGCATTCTCGTACAATCAAATGACTGTTCATTCATCGGCTGTAGACTAGGTGACCCCGACGGTCAGTTCGATCAGGGCGTATGGATCGATGCATCAGGTGGGGCTATTCAGAACGTCGAGATCGACATGGACATGGACTTCACCGGAGAGAACATGATCTACGTCGACGGTCGATCGAATCCAGTGAAAAACGTCCGGATACGGGGAAACTACGATCTCGTCGGCTCAAGTTCAAATCAAGGCTTCCTAATCGAGGCGAACAATAGCAATCGCGTTGAGAACGTCGATATTTCCGTTTCTCTGGAGAATCACCCCGAGCAAGGGGTACGGCTCGAAACCAACACCGACGGCGTGCTCGACAACATCAACGTCCACGATTCGTACTTTGATTGTACTCAGGCAGCCGTCTACTCCAACGGTTCAGGAACGTTCGGAACTCTCCGGGTAAGAGACTCTGTCCTAGACACAGGGAGCACATCTGTGTCCTTCAACGAGCCCGTCAGCAAGATCTTTGTAACCAACAACGGCATCGCTGGGACGATTGACACGGGCGACAACAGCTACACCACCGAATCCGGCAATCTCTGATTACCATGGCACAACAAACAGCACGGAGCAAGTCGAGCGGCGGCGCTGTCGATCTCGACAGTTATCTGTGGCCCAACACCGGGACGGAGCCGACGGACACAACGAACGCCGCGTACGAGCCCCAGAAAGAACCGATTGCGGGATGGGACAACGACATCAATTATGGATTGACCTGGGACATAGGCGCACTCAACTACGAAGTGGGTGATCTCCAGGATCGGGTCGGCACGCTCGAATCACAGGTCTCCACACTCCAGAGCGATCTCGACAGCCTCGAGAGTTCCTTCGGCTCGCACCATCACGACAATCGCTACTACCGGAAAGGGCAGATTGACGATCAATTCGTCGATCGTAGCGGTGACACAATGACCGGGGCGCTAACAATCGACACAACGAACGGCGACGGTGAGGCGTTCGGAGCAAGCGGCTTCGTGTCCGAATACTGGGCTGCGGTCCAAGACGGGAACGGGAGAGTCGCCCACTATTGGAACGTTGAACCGAACACGCAGAACGTTCTCGTCGAGAATGAAGGGGCGGCATGGCTCGCAATGAACGGCGGGTCGGTCGAGGTGGATGTTTACTCTGGTACAGCAGGTGATGCCGGGAGTCCACCGAGCTGGACGCGAGTCCTAGATGCGACCGAGGACGGACTCGGGCTCCCAGCAGGTGGCGAGCTCGGTGCTGATCTCAATGCTGGAGGTAACGCGATCACGTCGATCGCGAGCGCCGGGCTCAAGCCATCCGGCGACTCGGCGCTCTCGATCACAGATGGGTCGGGAAATTCGAACAACAACCCAATGGACATCAACTACAACGATCGGGATCTTCGATTTCGGTCGGCACTCACAGGAGATCCGACGATGGAGCTCGGACTCTACGGCGACGTGGGAATCCCTACCGGGAGGCTGCTCCTCGAACAGCACGCATCCACGATTAGAATGGGAGGGAACAACACAGGCCCTCACACGATCGAATTCGGCGATGATGAGGGCAAGGGCCTAAATCTACTCTATCGAACGAGTCCGAACTCGCTCAAAGTGGAATATCCCGACGGGACCGAGATTTGGCGTACCGATCGTGACCCAGCCTCGGTGGACTACTCTGGAACTGAATTCGTAGTGCTACCCGTTCGATCGGGCGCACCGAACAACCCGCCCAGCGGAGCGACATGGATCGAGGTGTGAGATGGCTCAGATCGGCACATTCAGCAAGTACGGGATACCCATCTTCGAGGCCGAGGATGTCCAGGAGCCCGCGATGCCCGTCGATGTCGGTGGACAGATCGGCTGGATCAATCTCGTTCCGTATTCGAAACGGGACAAACCAGCCGTCTGCTGCAAAATCAACGACGAGCTCTACGGCTCTTCCCATTCGGTGAATTTGATGATCGATGACTTCGAGGACAGCGATCTCTCAGAGTACTACTCGCCAAGCAGTTCCGGTTCGGCGTCGATCACATCAGATCCCGACTATCTGCTAACATCAAACTCTGACCATGCGTTGCTCATGGATGGTGATCAGGATCTCCGTTCGATGCCTGGAGACGGTTTACCATATTATCCCCAACGGGGTGATATCTTCGAGTTCTACATCCGGCCGACTGACTTCTACAACACACCGGCGTTTTTCAGAATGAATTTCGGTTGCCAGGGCTACGGAACGAACAATCTCTATCGCATCGAGTGGGAAAGCAATCCGACGCCGGGTTCGGATCTATCCTTTGAGAAGCGAAAGTATGGAGACAACGTCATCATCCGCGCACCTGCGGATGGTGCTGGCTGCCGCCTCGATCAGACCTACCGAATTCTCGTTGACTGGGCGTCGTCGGGGAATCTGTTAGCAGTCGCTGCTTATGATATGAGCGGCGATATCGTTGCACCCGCGGACGGAACGCCACTAACATTCGATGACGACGAGTACGTTAGTGGCGGGATTCAGTGGGAATCAAACGGTTATTTTGGAGGAGTAATCGACACCTGTCGTACGCTCCCCCCGTAACGAGAGTGTATCTGTTGCCCGTGTCGTTTTGTGACGTTTTTCGGGAGGAGTAGAGTCAGGACCGATCGTGTGATCCACGAAATGATATAGAAACATCAATACAAACCAATGCCACTGAAACATGAGAAACCGCTTCAAGGCTACCATCCGTCAATTGGCGGATTTGCAGAACCGGATAAGGACGTTTCACGTCCTGCCGAAATGCCACAGCGGGATGATTGCGATTACGTCGTATCGAACAGCGATCAGCTTGAAAAGCACATCGTGAAGGATGATGTATCGATCTACCTTGACCAGTCGGCGGGCGTGATATCGCTCAAGGGGATGGAAGACGTTACTCTCGGCTCTGGCGTCGAGTTGGTTGCGCAGTATTGCGATCCCGACATCGACGGTCGAGGAGCCATCCTCCATCAGCCCTACTATGCTCGGCACACTTTCAAGATCGGGTACGGAAACGAGCCCCCGACACTCTGGGGAATTTCGTTCCAGGGGCCGATGCTCGCAGCGGACTGGAACGATCGCGACGACTACCCCGAGCCGCAAAACATCTATTTCGATCCGCGCACCGAGGAGCGAACCCATGGCGGAGAGCTATCGCCGTCGGACTGGTACGCTGGTGGCCTGTTCTGTCACACCGCCAAGGACGCCGGGACGTTTCGTGCGATCGGGTGCGAGTTTATGGGCTGGTCTCTTGCCGGGCTCGAGCTCGGATCGAGAGAACGGGAAACGCAGGCCGAAATCCGGCGCTGTTCATTCCACAATAATCTCATGGAAACCGCTGGGTACGGTGCTGAGTTGTACAACGGTCACACAGATTTCTCGCGCTGCTATTTCGATCGGAACCGACACGGGATCTCAGCGTTCGGTTACCCCACATTGTCCTATCGGCTCATAGAGTCGCTCGTCGGCGACGGTCTCGGTGCAGGTCACGCGATCGATTTCCACGATCTCGGAGCAAACCTAAGCAATACGGATACTCCGAATATGGGTGGGAAGTTCTTCACTGTGAAGCGGTCCACCTTCATGATCACTGGCGACATTGCAGACTACAAACAGGAAGCGATCACACAACGAGGACAGTCTCTCGCTGGGCGGGCATTCCACGAGAACAAAGGAGATCTCGACATTCCGGGTGATGAGATCACACGCAGTCACTTCTGGCACGAGGAAGAGCCAGAACCATGTGGCGAACAGGGAGATGCGTATCGAGAGGGGGCAGATGGAAACAGCTGGACCAGTCTCAACCCTCACGACAACATCTTCGGACCAGAACAATCCAAAGACAAGCTTCGCAAGTACGGCGCACCCCGAGCGAATCAATCGGACGATTCAGACAAAAAAATGAGAGAATTAGCAGTACAAGGGTTTGGTCCCGGTGGAAACTATCGAATCCTCGTCGACGGCGACGTCCAGCCGACAGACTCCGTTGACAAGCAGGAATCGATCAACAAGAGAAATGATGGGCGAACTTTGATTAAGGGGTCGATCGGTCCCTGGGAGGACGTGTTTGAGATCGACGAGGACGCCGTCCCGCTTGAGGCTTCTCTTGAGGAAGCACCTGCGAAGATACTACTCGATAAGGAAAACGTTACTGGGGCATTGACAGGCCCCGCTTTCTCTCGTGAGCTCGATGAGCAGCAGTCCATGATCAAAAAGCTTCGCGAACGACTGGAATCCGCGAAAATCGTCTGGGGAGGTGAGTGAACATGCCCGATCACGACGACGGCCTGTATCCTGGTCGCGAAGGAGCGGACGGAGATTATGAACAATCACAACGGTCCGAACTCCCCGCACTCGCCGAACAGGCCATGACGTTTGAGCAGTCAGAGTCTTCTGAAAAATCTGAGATCATACAACGGGTACGGAACTTCGTCAAGTGGCTCCTTCCCGACGACAGTGATACTGACGGAGAAGGGCGCACAGGCTTTCTATCGACACGAGTTGAGTTCCACGCTCTTGCAATCGGTGGGTTCCTGGGATTAATCGCAGCTCATCAGGGTGACGTTGGGATCCTCTTGACGTTCCTTCTTGGTGGAGCTGCGGGATCACGACTCCCACTACGGTACGAGAAGATCAAGATCACCAAAAAACATCTGCGCCAAGCTAGGAAAGAACTCCCGTACACAGTCGCATCGTTCGCAGTGGTGTACGGCTACTACACGGTGGACCTTACGACGCTGCTGGGCCAGTAGATGACAACACCACTTGACTACAGATGGATTATGAAATTTACAGGCGAGTTACTTCAATCGTTAATGGAATTGTCTCGTTCGCTCAGCGTAACCAACGAGAAGCGATGGCCTGGGGGCTCTTCGTGCTCCTGTTCGTTTACGTCGCTTTGGACTTCGTCCCGCTCGCGTCCGGGTACCAGCCCGACGACGGGATTGTCGGCGCTGTGGGGGCGCTGCTCATCTCGCTGCTGGCGTCAGGACGGCATCGGAGGGAGCAATGATTAGTCCGCTCACAGTCGGTTTAGGGACGCCCGAGCTGCTTCTTTTCCGGATGGCATTTGCGGCGGGATTTGCTGTCCTTGCTGCTATAATTTTCCTCTCATTTCGTATTGATGCCGACTACAACGATGGTATTTACTGGGTGTTGGGATCAATTGCAGGCCTCCTTTTTCTCTTCGCCGCAGGTGGAGAGAATTTTTCTGTTCCGATTCCAGGCTTGATCTGGGGAATCGCCGCGATCTACCTAACGTTCGGGTTCGGGATCCTGGTAGGATGGCTACTTCCCTACGACGCTGATGTAGCGATGCGACGAGATAGCTACTAATGGTTGATCTGGGCTACTTCTTCTTTTTTGACTCTTGTGTAAACATTGTCCTATAGAGCTTGTATTTACACAAGGGTAGAAAAACAGAGGTTAGCCCTCAATAGAAATATGGAACACGAATTGTTACCTTAGGTATAGAGGATCTAAAGGATGTCTGAAAATGGACACCCCAAACTTGATCTCCCAAGCAGATGGGGGATCATTAAGATGGGTGCTACAACCCTTGTGACTGAAGAAGTCGATGGAGAGCATATTGTTCGATTCTCACGCACATCAGACTACTCTGGGGGTGATGCTATGGTAGGGGTCTATCGGATCGAGGGCGGGAAAGCACATGAAGAGTTTCGCGAGCTTGGGGGATCTGAAAAATCTTGGCACGTTTTGCAGGACCGAATTAATAGGGTCAAATAAATTCCTGATACAAGTTCGCAAAAAGTCGCGATAGTTTTGTCTCTTCTATCACTTCTTGTGTAAATATAGCTCCTACAGAGCAATCTTTACACAAGGGATTAGAAAAAATGGAGGTCAGCTGAGCGGTCGATTACCATCGATAGCGATATCGTCGATGTTGTCGGTGAATTTCCGCATACAGTCTTCGCAGAGACGGAGGATCACCAATCCCCCGTCTTTCTCAAGTCGCATATCTCCCTCTGCGGGAGCGTCCTTGCAGTCTTTGCACATGTCCATGATCTGTTCATCCTCGTCCCACAGTCCAGCTCCAAGTATTGTTGATGCCATTGTGTTACCTATTCACTAATTCAACATAATCCTACTCGTCCTGTTCAAGAACTGCAACAGACACGGTCTCACCAGCGAATTCCTTCCCGAGAGTAATCCGTCCTCTCGAATCCGCTTTGATCTCACTCTTTATATTTTCGTGATCTGTTTCTACGTATACTTCCATATTGTCCACACACACCTATCTACCCACTTTCTATTAAAGATTGTGGGCCTATTTCCACAGATACCCATTCAGTGATCCGCTGGGTTATCTGTCGGCTTAGTCATCCCGTACCTCACACCCGCACGAAACAACCCCGTCGTAGTAGGAGACTTTCTTGTTGTACGATCCGCCACAGTACGGACACCGATCGGATGCGTCAGTCATCAGAGTACCTCCTGTGCGGCTTCTTTCGTAACTGGCTCGTAATGTTCGAGCAGATCCTTTTCGCTGATGAGACGTGGGTTCCCGCCAAGCGTTGAGACCTCACCAATCAAATATTGTTTGAAGTACCATCCTGGTGGCCCGTAACTATCAACTTCAACGTCGTAATTCCAGACCCGCTCAAGAACGTACCAGAATTCCTCTGGATCATCGTCTCCTGCGAGCTTGAATGGCTGTCCGCTGTCGAACTTGAACTCAGGGGGATCAGATGGATGGGTGAGATTTTCAGTCATCACAGGGCACCTCCTGGTCAGTGAACGTTTGAAGCGATGGCTGTTCGCCAGTAAGCAGTGTCATGCAGAGGGCTTTCGCCAAATTTACCGGGACAGCGTTTCCGATCTGTCGCTTGGTCTCAGTCTTGTTACCGGCAAACTGGTAGTCGTCTGGGAAGCCCATCGCCGCTGCGAGCTCGCGTGGCTCAAGCATTCGAAACCGAATGTCCAGCCCCCACGGGAAACACTCCGGAACAACGAGTGCAAACCTGTCCTTCGTAGTTACTGTCGGGAGCGGCTCGTCGACGGATTGTGGCCCCCCGTTGCCATAATATTCGATAAGATATGGGCTGGCGAGATATGGATCCGATCCACGAGCGGTGACAGTCGGGTAGGGGTCCTCGATGTCGTGTGTCCGCGGGCGCTGTCCTGAGCGCTCGCTGTGGTACGGCACTAGGAACGGCTCGGGGCAATACAGTCCGATGGCCCCCCTCGTTGCAATAGTTGGAAGCGGTCGGTCGAGATCTCTCGCGACTGATCCACCGTGCTGCCCCAGCACGAATGACCCACACATGTCCTCTTCGTCCCCGCCGTCCGTAGCAACCGCAGCTGGAGCACGCGCGAGAAACGGTTCATCGATTTCAGCCGCAACTCGAGGGACACGCTCGGCCTTGACAATATTTTTCTGTAGCTTCGAAACCTCCGGCTTGCCGAGCTCCTCAACAGCATTAGCAAAAGGTTCGAGAGTATCGTGTGTGTATCGTCGGAGGCCCTCGGCGATGCGCTGCATAGTGTTGTTTACTAGCGGCCTCGATCGACTCCAGATCGACTCGCCTCGATCGTCCCAATCAATGATCTCAGCAGCCGACCGATAAGGCTCCGTATCGTCGCCTCCCTCCGGTGAGTGGGTCGGTTCCGGGAATTGAGCTCGTTTCCCCTTTCGGCCAGCGACGAAGAGCCGCCGTCGGGTCGTCGCATCTCCAAAGTCAGCCGCGTTAAGTTCCCGCCAATCAACGGAATAGCCGAGGGCGTGAAGGCTGTTTATCCAGGCTTCGAAGATTTCACCATTCCGTGAGGGCTGCCCCTCGTGGACAGGTCCCCACGATTGCAGCTCGGTTACGTTCTCTACGAGAAATGCATCGACATTGAGCTTCTCAAGCCAATCTACTACGTGCCACGGGGATGCCCGCCGCTGCTCGGTGACTGGCTTGCCCCCACGCGCACGTGAAAAATGTGTACATTCGGGAGAAGCAACGAGCAGATCGACATTGGGCTCATCCTCGAAGAGATCGGGCGGATGGAGCTCTTCGACGCTCGCATTGTAGTGATCGGCCCACGGATGATTCCGCTGGTGAGTCTCGATCGCGATATCCCAATGATTGACCGGGATCAGTTCGATCTCACGGTCGAGATCTTCAGCAGCGAGAGCAAGACCAGTGCTCGTTCCGCCACCGCCACAGAAAAGATCGATTGCTCTGAGTGTACTACTCATCGTCATGCAACCTCCGTCAACTTTCGCTGCTTGGTTTCGTGATCAACAAACGATGGAGTCACTGCTGGATCAAAGTTGCACACTAGGTGCTCGGTCGCCTCCGAGGACTCGCGGCACATTCGGTGGTGTCGATCTCGGGACAACACGTGATAGTCATTTAGCCCCGAGGGGAGTTCCGAGTACGAGACCATCCAGCGTCCGTTGACATCGGTCAGTGACTCGACGAACTCCGTGTGATCGAACTTCGTGCCATAGTAGTGCTCTCCCCCAACGTATGGCGGGTCGCAGTAAAACACCACGTCGACGTCGCTGTCGTCGTACTTCTTGAGGATATCCCTGTAGTCTTGGTTCTCGATAATTACCTGCCGAAACCGCTCAGACAGCTCATAGATGCGTTCCCGAGCGTTATCGAACGTCCGAGCAGGTGAGCGCTTCGCGCGGACTTTGAATCCGTTCCGCATGGCAATCTCACCGGAGAACTGCATATACCGAAGAGTGAAAAACCGGCCAGCACGCTCAATCTCATCCTCTGGACGGTATCCATCGAAGAAGTCCGAAACCCATTCATCGTATACAGTCCGAGCGTACGGTACTGATCGAACCCACTCAAGAAGTTCGTCCTCACGCTCGCGAAGGACCGTAAAGAACTGTACGAGATCGTCGTTGATGTCGTTATAGATCTCAACAGTTGACTGGGATTTGTTGTAGAGAACGGCCCCACTTCCACCGAAGACATCCACGAAGCAGGTGTGCGGTGGCAGTTTTGATAGAATCCACTCACATCTTCGCCCTTTCCCTCCAGGATAGGGAAAGACGGAAACGCAGTTGTTTGGCCGCTCGTACGATTTGATTTTGCTATCATTCATCATTGACAACTCCATAATCATCGAGAACAGCAATCACTTCGCGAGCCCATTTGCGGTCTTTCTCTTTTTCTCCTTCACTGAGTTCAGAATACGCCATCCAGTTCTGTTCCCATCTGTCCTCCAACTCCTCGGGGATATCGTGATGGTCCGCAACGTATCGTGACCAGGACATCCACTGTCGATGTTCGAGGCCGGACAGGGCTTCGATCAGCTCGTCTGGGAGTTCGTCGTCCTGTTCCTGATCTTCTATCGTACTGTCGGCTGCATGAAGGTGTGACTTCGAACAAAACCGATCTCCTGTGTGTGGATCTCGATGATAACGCTCTCCCAGTTCCCCATCGCAGAACGAACACCGACGATTCTCGCGTTCAGTGTCGTCAGTCATCGCCCGCCACCTCATACGGTTCGATCTCCAGAGTGATCTCGAACTCCCACGACACTCCCGATTGAGGCATCCACCGCCGGACGTTGGAGGCAGGGGCCTGCTTCTCCCGGATTGGAATATTTTCCTCCGAGCACAACGTACAGAGTTTTGCCTCGCCCTCCTCGAGTGGCGCATCGAAGACCATCCCCATCGGCTGTCCGGGGGTGGTGTCAAACGATACCGAGAACTGAGATGCACCAATGGAGAACATCAGCTCTCCGTCGAAGTAACAGCGGACCTTCCCATCGGGGGTTGGGACGAGTGCAGTATCGGGGTCTGCGTTCCGCTGGTCAACCGGGGGCAACTGGTCACTGTCGAAATCGTCACTCATCATTGCAGTCCTCCAAGATGTGGTCGATAGCGTCGTCGGTCTCTCCGTCATTGAGATCGAACATTGAGCCACACTGCTGACACTCGTGAATTAACTCGTCAGTCATGGGTCTACCTCGTTGTGAACAGCCTTTGCCTCGCAGATTTTGTCGTCGAACGACATCTCGGGGTCGAGCCGCTCCCAGAGTTCATCGATCTGCGCCCCCCGCAGGACGAACGTCTCGTCGCCGATCTCGAACTCGGCGGTGCGCGGGACGAACGTCTCGCCGCGAATTCCAAACAGTGAGCCGTCAGTCATGACTCCTCCTCATCCATCGCGTCGATGAGTTTGTCCCACGGAACGGCGTCCTCGAACTCGCGTCCTCGAAATTTTCGGTGATAGAATCCCCTCCACTCTATCGTGTTTGAATTGTCAGTCACAATCAACCCCCTATCGTCGTCTCCGGCACGACAACGAACTCGTCGCCGTCAGAGACAACCATCGGCTCGCTGCATTCGTGTTCGTCAGTCAAGACATACGATTCGTCGCGGTACACGGTCCAACTTTTCACTCCGTCAACTTTCCATCCGATAGCCTCTAACAACTCCTCCGGCGAGCTGCCAAAGTCTGCACGGACTCCAATGTCTTGGCCGTTGATTGTGATTATCAACGTCTCAGTGTCGGACTTGTCAGTCATCGATATCCTCCAGGTACTCCCCAGCGTCCGGAAGAGTTGGATCAGTCGGTTCGATCTCCGGGAAAAATTGGTTCAGGACGGCTTTTCCGGCATGACTGTTACACCACTCGATTGTTTCGTCATCAGCCATCTTCGTGCCCACGTCGATCACGGCGATGGGCCGGGCCACCGGAATAAAATCGCCTTGTTCCTCGTCAAACTTGCAGCGGTCGCCGAGTTTCTCGCCGTGAACGACGAACCGGTCGCCCGGTTCGCCTGACTCTGTCTCCTTCAGTTGATGGAAGACTGTGATGTATCGTGATGTCTCGTCGGATTCGTCAGTCAATGAAACGCACCTCCGTTCGGCCGCTATGCCCGTGAATCTCACGAGTTGCCTCAATACCATCTGGAGCCGGTTTAAACGCCACGCCGTTCGATGACGTAGCAAGGTCGTCGTTGCCGTCGTTTTGCCACTGCATGTGGACGGCTCCATCGGGATACTCCACGCCGACCGCAACAACGCCCGTTCCGGATGTCCCAGTATTGTCCTTGTGTCGAACGAGTTCGAAACGACGGATAGCGCATTTGGAACCGTCAGTCATTGTCATCCTCCAGTTCTCCAAGAATCCACGCTAAAACGTCGCAGTAGGAATGATATCGTCCCTTAGCGTAGTTCGAGCCTGCTCTGTCAGATTCTTCACACGCCTTTTGATATAGCGATTCATACTCGTCGCGTTCACTGCGAAGGAACTCCTTCAGCTGTTCGAGCTCGTCACTCGTCATCGTCGAAACACCTCGCGAAGCCGAGCTAAGAAATGCTCGTCGCAGAATCTCGTACTCGTGGGCGCTCCACCCGGACCATCTCCGGGATAGGCAGTCGTTATTACCCATTCTGCCTCATCTTGGCAAGGGATTGGATCTTTTTTCGGGCCGGGATAGTCTTGATGCGTGCACTCTAAATCACGCGTGTAGCGTTCGATCGTGCGCTGTGGTTCGCATTCATGGCCCTCGATTGACTCCGCGTCGATGTCGTTCGATGCATGACCACAGCAAGTCAACTCTCCAGTAATGGCGTGCTGGTGAGTTGCTGTACGGTCGCACAACGCACACTGCTGATTTTCCGTGGAGGGTTCAGCCATTGTTGAAATGCACCACCGGACAACGAGGGTTCTCGCACACCCACCATGGAGCGTGGTCGTCCATCTCAGATGATCGATCTTCGCAGTGTGGACACTGATCGAAGTCGGCCATCAGCACCAACACCTCCCTTCAGCCCATCGTGTGAGTCTGTTGTTCTTGACCTCTCTATCGTAGTCGTCGTACCCACTGTCTTTCTTCGGAGGAGCCAGATCCTCAGCCATGTCACGGGGAACATGCCACGACACCTGTCCAGTCGGCGTCTCGATCCAGACGATAGCCCATTCGTCTGGAGCGTCGGGATCTGGTTTCCAGCCGGACGGGGCGTGTGTCGCTTGAGCTAGCGCACACGCCAGCAAGTTCCGGTCCTCGTAGACCTCGTCGATCGCCTTCTCTTCAGTGTCATCGACACCACCCATCGCGTACTGATCTACAAGGACGTGAGTCTCCCCTTCATCTTGAGGATCATAGACAGTATCTATAATCCCTCCACCAATCGGATTGCCATCTGCGATAAGGACGGCTGCATAGCCTTCGTCGGATTCTGTGGGTACTTCACGACCCATATCTTCGTATGGCATTATAATAGTCCACGTCGTACCGGACCTCTCAATCTCCCACGGACCTGGCACGCGGAGGTAGCCGAACTCGCCTACGATCACAAACTCGTTGATAGAATCTGGCACATTAGTCATCGATATCACACTCTCTTGTTGGGGTCTCCCCCAAATAGACCGAGATTGCATCTCTCGTATTACAGTCGCACGAAAGGGTCCGTTCCTCATCATCCCAAACGCATTCTATACCACAGTCTGCACATGTTTCACCGTGCCAGTGAGAGGCATACGCTGTGGCTCTCTGGCTCATCGTCAGGCCACCTCCTCTGAATCCTCAACGACCTGATCAGGGGTCGTTGCCTTGTCGTCTACGTAGATATCGGCCGACCCTTTTTCACAGATCATTCCATGCCAGCGGACGCCCCACTCTGTGAGCTTCGCGGCCGTCTGTCCTGCCTCTGACCACGGACGGGCAGTCCAGATGATGATGGTGTGGCCGCTTCGATACTGTCGATTTACCCACTCGATCATATCTTTGTTCGGCAGTGTCGGTCTATCCGTAAAGTACGTCCCACCGTCCGCCGCCGATAGTGTTTTGTCGAAATCGACGGCGATGCGCTGATGACCCTCACTGTCGGACGTATCAGTCATAGTTCAGCCTCTGGGAGGTTCGGATACAGTTTGCTGATCTCCATCGGTTTTCGATACACTCCGAAGGTTCCATTTTTCGTCGACGCTGCCATGTCGGCGAGGTGAACGAGTTCCTCAAGAGATGTCTCGGGCTCGGGTCCCTCGTACCAGGGTCCCATGTGCGACGCGATCGCGTCGGCGACCCAATCATCCAGGTCACTATCATAGACGAGCGCTGCTGCCTGGAGATCGTGATCCTTCGCTGCTCGATCGCCATCCTCGTACGCGTCTCCGTACTTGCAGAGATCGTGGAGCAATACAGCTGCTCGACCAAGATCTCTCTCGTAGGATGAGATAGCCCCTTGCTCAAGATAGGAATCAACGAGACGCTCGTAAGCGGTCGCGACCATCAGCGTGTGAATCCAGAGACCGCGCTCGCCACAACAGAACGGATTGTGATGCTTGTACGAGCTCGCTGCTGGAGCGTGCCAGAAATAGTCAGGGACGTTTGACTGGATGACCTCTATCGTTGTCCAATAGATATCACCATCGTCGATAAGACGGAGTGGAGGTAATGCCCTGTCAACCTCGTCTCGTTTCTCCTGGACTCGCCTATGCAGTATCTGTGAGGAATTATTTGTCATTGTCCACCCTCGAATAGAGTGAGTCGAGTGTTCCGTACACGTCCTCAATGAACTTCGTAACGTCTGTGGGGATCTCTCGATCATCGATCCGCCCAAGGTGGCGCATCGCTCGATGCATGTGTTCGTACTGCTCTTGTGGAATTCTGTTGTCTGACTTGTCTTCATTCATAATATCACGCTTCAAACCATCTCATCAGCTTCTTGGAAAATTTCTGAGCCCTGTTCCGTAAGGCCGTAGATCCGACCTTTTTTGCGCTCATCGGGCACCAGAAGATCGATAATCTCCTTCTCCCGCAATTCCGACAGTGCACGAGAGACATGAGTCCTCTGAATTTCAGTATCCTCGCTAATCGTAGACGGAATTGCCGGTCGGTCTTCAAGTCTGTCCAAGATTTTCAACCGGTATTCTGACCGGATAACAAAACTAACTTTGTCCCAATCGGTCTCGCCGTCTGGCCGCTGTTCTGTTGCCATAATAGATGGGACGGGACTTGAACCCGCACGTTGCGATGCTCCACGGCGGCTGGCCGCAGCTCTACCACATCATCGACGCCGATTTTACCGAGGGCGTCACCCCGAACGCCGATGAGGCTTGTCACGCGGCAGGACGCTAGTCCCGACGCATAGCCTTGAGCTACCCATCTATTACCAGATAACGTCCGCATATAGATAAATATTTTCAGTGTATATTACGATGGCATCGTTATATACACAGACACAGATTCAAATTTGCACTGACGGCGACAAAGTTGGGGTATATGAAGACCGAATACGAAACCCCGACAATGAGACACCGGGGACTCCTAACGGAGAAAGATCGAGAATTCTTGCGCAATCTCGATCCAGACGAGCTTGACGAGCTCGACGAGGATACAATCAAAAAATTGCGAAACATTCGGTACAATTTCCGACAGCGGACAGAGAATACCGAAGAGGACATCGAAATCCTTCGAGAGGCCGGACAGGATGATCTTGTTGAGGAGTTCTACGCTGCTGTGGGGCGGTTCGAGAGACTAGAATCAAAGTTGTTCGAGCTCCAGGATCAACTTGAAGAGTGAACAGGTCGGAGGCACATATGATTTATACTATGCTGTAGTTGTCTAATAATATGTCATCTGCTTACCCTCAACGTCTTGATCCACCGATAGATCACTCCACCACATTTCCTCTGGAAACTATGACGAAAGGTCAACGAGACGTTTATCAACGGTTCATTACGGTGCGACGAGAAGATAGGTTCAATGTTCATCAGCCAATCTGGCTCGCACTTGTCCTCACACGAGATCGACCAGCAACACAGCTCTCAACCCTCGAAACACCTCCTAAATCAGATTTACCGGATGTTACCACGACAGAGCTTGTTGAGACGTTTGATCTCCAATACCAGCGACTCAGAGACGATTTAATTATCGCTTCACGAACACAGTGGCGACTCGACATGCTCCCAACATCTGATATAGAGGCGAATAACGCCTTTCACCGACGGTATGGTTGCATGTTTGGATATCCACGATCTGATGTTGAAAAATTCATAGAGAACGATACGGTCACTTGTGATTGGGAAGGATCATCCTCGCTGGACAGCTTCGATACAAAGGAACTTGCCTACACTACATTTGTTCCATACCAACCAGCTGATTCTGTCAATGGGATCGGACGGGCTATCACAGCGGGGAAAGAGAACCGACAAACAATAGCAGAATGTGCTGATCGATGGAATCTCCCAGCATTGGATTCTTACGCAAATCTGCTTTATTACGACGAACTCACTACGCTCACTCTTTTGTAAAATGGGCCGTCGCCGACCCGTCGTCAAGTTCCAACTATTTCAGCTATCCAGCCACGGAAACTAAATCGTCGTGGGGAGTGATCCCCGCTACTGGTTCATCAAACCGTGTTCATCTAAACTCTATAGACGCATCCGCAATCTCTGCACTTCTTTTCGGAGACTTCTTTGAACCCTCCAGTGGTTCGGTCGTATTTGTGCTTCTTCGTGTTGCTGCTCCCACAATCGGGGCAATCAGGACTGCTAAACAGTCCCATCGATACCTCCGCCGGCGACAGCTTTATTGCTGTCAGATGTGTGGTTACACATAGCGATCTAGTTGTGAAACTCTCGTTCGGCGTGCCAGCGCCGGATGGGATTTCGTGCCTGTGTCACATCCTGATGAACGGAGAGTTTCACAATCCATTTTACCTCATGATATCATATAATAGTTGCTGTGAAATTATGGCTGCGTATCGGTAATAGTTCCAGGTATGTCCCGTGAGTTAGGATAGTGTTATTCTATCTCAACTCACGGGGCCATTGATTATTTACTCACCAAAATTTGGGAGGTAGCACTGGTCTCTGTCGGATTCATATTTCGTGCTTCACCTACGGCGGGCTGGTGCACCAAACCAGTGTATATTATTGGCGTAAAACGAAGTGATTGCCAAATTACCCTAATTCTGCTGTTTTCAGAAGGCTCGAAGGCTGTACACACTAATTAACCATCCATAAACCACATGCCACGATATGGATTTGACTGGCTCACTCAGTCTGATGCAACACGGGCTACAGTCCCCAACCGGCACTTTTTATCCTCTTCTGGAAGCTCAATTATTGCATCGGGACCAATGAGATCTGACTGGCTGACCAGCCTCACTTCATAATCAGCTAATTCAATTCTATTTTCTTCCTCGATCTGGTTAGGATAAATGTCGAAATCCGCAGACCAAGTGTCGCCAGAATTATCCACATTCGAGACTTCTCCTTTCAAAACTGAATGCTCCTCCATCATCCCAGAGTGATCCATATCCTCTAGTGGAACAATCACCCCCCGTGTAAATTCCAGCTCAATCCCCTCTCCCTTCTCGTCGGCAGAAGTCAATCCCTCATACGTCGATTTGGCCTCTTCTTCAAAATCACGGTGATATGAATCAGGCCACTCGATATTCAACAGAGTCGCAATTCTGTCATATTCAGTTGTTGGTGGTCCACTCATGCTTTTCATTCGTTTCGGTACGGCGAATTTGGGAGGATATTTCCACTCAACCCGACCATCTATAAATCCCCCAACCAAATCTCCTACAGTTTGTAATTCTGCCGAGAAATTCCTTGTTTTATCTTCTGGAAGCTCAAGACGATCAATCTCATCGTCCTCAAACGCAAGATGGTTGACTAGCCCCCCTTCGTCAATACCATCGACCCAATCCACGTTTGCACGAACGCTTCGAATATCGGGTTGATCACTCTTATCATGATCTTCTGTTGGAAGACCACACGGCCAACCAATTGATTGGTCGAATTCTAATTTGACAGATTTACCCTCAGCAATCTGCAATCGGCGAAGTATCACCTCCGTTGGTAATACATACGTCATTAACGGATCACCTGTTTCAATATATCCATGCTACCACTTCGAACCCCATAGCCATAAAAGATACAACCCACTTCTGCACAAAAAGAATGTCCTTCTATTATTGCTTTATAGTTCGGCAACTACTTGCTGACCAGTTTGAGAGCCACCGGACCGTCGGAAACGATTTCGTCGTTGGACCCGAGTTCTACGACTTCGTTCGAGACATCAAACGAACTTCCGTTTTCGCGCCGAATCCGCGCTATACCGTCGATTTTGATTTTTGTCGTCATTGTTGTGTAGATGTATTCAGCGGGCTGTCCTATTTCGGATTCTTCGGCTCGACGTCGCTTAACGAGATCTCGTCGTCCGATTCTTGAGAGATCGTGCTTCTTTCTGGCTCGATCGAGAGAATATCGACGTGCTCCAACTCCATTGAACTTCCATCTGCACACTTGACCGTCGCTCGCACACCAGGTTCATCCCTGCCAGTCGGTGAGATAGACGATACTTCGCGGACACCTGTGAGATACTCGACGGAAACGCCAGGCGGCGGTCCTCTATGCTCCGGAGCGACCTCATGCATTTCGCGGTGGTGCTCTTGACGCTCGAATGCAGTCAGCTGGTGGTCCAGGTGATACTGCCGGTATTCTACTACCTGTGTGTTGTTATCTCCAAGAATTGCGATCGAGAGATCTCTGTCTGCGTACTCTGACCCCAGAGTAATTCTCCCGCGACCATCGGCTTCTCTTTCGAGTATATCCGTCGGCGAGATATCTATATTCATTGTCTCTTTCGACAGCTGATTGCTGCCTATTACCCACAAATACCCATACAAATATAAGTGTTGCCCATGAATACCCACATTATTCACTTCTAACAGACCTATCCTACTACGGTAATTGCATCCAGGTAGCGCCCATATGTTTTATATGGCCGGGAGCAGTGCTACGAGCTAAGAACAGACTTCCAACTACCCGATTAGCAAACCCAAAATTGGGTTTCTCAAACGTGCAGACAACACGTCTGAGGGTTTCCCGCTGGTGAAAGCATGCCGGAGCGCGGTACCGGACTAGCCGAGTAATCGAACTAGCCGACAACCGAACGCCGCGAACACCACGACGCCGCGACCACGTGACCGATAACGGCCCCGCGACCACACACCACCGACAATGAAAGATAACAACACCGGAGTTAAAAACTCCACCGACAACGACGAATCGTACATAACTGTCCCAGAAGACAAGTTCTACCAGCTGATAGAGGAGGTAAAAGATCTTCAGAAGCGTGTTGGCCGAGTCGAAGACACCGAAGAAGAGAACAAGAGACTTCGCGAGCGTGTTGAGGATCTAGAGCAGGAGAATGACGAACTCCGCGACCAGGTCCCCGATAACGATCTAATCAAAGATCTCGTCAGTAAGACCAACCGGATTACGGACCTCGAAGAGGAGATAGAGGAGAAGGCTAACGGTAAGCAGGTCGAGGCCCACCACAAGAAGCTCAAGCACATCCAGGACACGCTCGATGATCTTAGACAGGACATCCTGAGCGGCGACAACAGCGACACCACGGAAACGGACGCTCCCGACCACCACTCACCACGAACACCGATAGAAAGACTCCTGGAGGACCCTAAGTCGTCTGGTGTCCGGATCACGAAGTCGGTCGACCGGGCGCTAACCATTCTCGGCTACTTCCCACAGTGGTCGAAGAAATCCGTAGGTGGACGGGTGATCGCACCCTCCGAAACGAACTTGCTGGACCTGATGAACACAGCTCGGTCGGAGTCACTGAGCTGGAAACAGATTCATCGCGCGTGTGCGAAGCTCGAGGATCTCTCGAATGGGATCGTTGAGTGGGTCAAGGACCAGGACGCTGGTCGGTGTCTGCGAGTTAAGGACGAGAGCTTCCTGACAAACGTCGTCAGCGGTTGAGGGTGTCCCCCTCGTCAGCGGCTCCCCAATCGGGTCCAAATGATCTAGGAAGCTAAACACGATCCGCTCGCGATGCTTGCTGAGGTGGGGTGTTCTAGTGACTACTAAAGGGAAACGACCCGTTTTTTACAATATAGTTTTTTGTAAAAAACGAGTCGGCAGCTCGCACACCTCCGAAGCCACTGACGACGAGTGTCAGTGGCTGGGTGGTGCTGGTCAGATACTATCCGCGAACATTCTGTTTGATATGATTTTAGTGAAACAATTATATGATATCATGAGATAAAATGGACTGTGAGACTCTCCGTTCATCAGGATGTGACACGGATACGAAATCCCATCCGGCGTTGCAGCGCCGAACGAGAGTTTCACAACTAGATCGCTATGTGTAATCACACATCTGACAGCAATAAAGCTGTCGCCGGCGGAGGTATCGATGGGTAGAACCTGTACGAACTGCGGAAGCAGTGACACTAAAATCCTCTCACCTAAGGAGGAACGCGGCGGCTTCGAATACCCCGGCAAGGGGAAATGCCACGACTGTGGTGAAAAATTCGAATTCTGAGCCGTCAATCTGACGAACACGGTCTGATGACACTGTAGCGGGGATCACTCCCCATGACGACTTAGCCGACCGTGGCTGCCAGCGAAGAGTGAGATGACAATTGACGACAGGTCGGCGACGACCAATTTTTACGAGTGGACAAGAACCTTCGTACGCGTGTCCTGATGAACCCAATCAGCGTATGCACTGAGTGCTGGGAAGTCCCATCTCTCTGCATAGTCGACGATGATTTCGTAGTTGTATTTCCCGTTCCGGATAAAGCGTTCATACTCCTCGATCGAGCTCGGTCGTCCCTGGGGGACGAACTTCGTGTAAGCAACCTCCTCGGCAGAAAAGACCCCATCAGCGACGTGCTCCCAGGGCATTATACGGTCGGAACTGTCTGTCAGAAATTTCTCCACGTCTTCTTTGGGATAACCGAAGAAACAGCCAAGACGTCGGTGGTAGGTATCAGAAAAGTCATCCCGTGGCGGAAGGAGATCGAGCCGCCACGAAGTCCGGGCTACGGTGATGGTGTTCTCTGTCCATTGCTGATACGGTAAATCGAATGCCGTAGCGAGCTGCTCTGGGGTGAGTGAACTGGAAGAAAACGCAGAGATTTCAGTGGCGGGTCGGTGTTTTGAGAGAACGAGGGCAAGCCATAACGGTTCACACACATTCAGGAGATCCTCATGTCGCTCAGAGAGGAATTGTTTAAAGATACTGCGCTGCTCGGTCGTCAACGATTCGAGCGGGAATGAGAGCCGTTGTGAAGTGGATACAGGAGTTTCGTCTTCCAGGTCCGCATTGATTCCTGGGGGATCGTCGACAAGCTGCCACGGAGTGTTCGCGATGTGCTTTTCAGTGAGGGCTTCAGTCGCGAGCGCGACACGATACGATTCAGTCGGTGAAGGAACACGCCGCTCGAGTGTACTGTGATCTTCCCAGGCAATCCCCATCCCACTAAGGCCGTCCTGGACCCGTTCTTTTGCCGCCATGACGGCCTCCCAGGTGCGTCCCTCGATCACGATGTGAAGACCTCCGACTTCCGCGATCTCCATCTCCTCGGGAACACCACTCGGTGACCGAATGGTCACCTCGACATCCTCTGCCTGACGTTCTAGTGTCTGTCCGAACGCCTCTCCGAATGTGTCTGCTTTGGCTGTTCCTACACTCATTATACGGTCGTATGAGTGATTGATAGAAAAATTTAGTGCAACATATTATCATCTAGTATTGAGGTGATATTTTCTGATTCTAATAGTTGTATTGGTTTACCAGCTCACAGTATTCTCTAGGTATCGCTCAGAAACTACAAAATGAGTGCGCGGGGTGAACGCACTCCTCAACTGGCATGAATTCATTCACCTCTGTGATTATTAGACGTTGCGGTCGGTACGATCATCGAACTCAAATATCTATTTCTCCGTTCAAATAGGCCAGCAATATCTCCCCGTGACAGGTGTCATAAGGTTCCTCGGTCTGGGTGATCGGCTCACTCACACACCAGCAGGCTAACGTCTCGCCGCGCAACTCTTCGACGGCCTGCTGAAACTCCGGATCGGTACGAATCTTATCTTTGAACCACTCTCGATACGCCTCGACGCAGCCCTCACGCGAATATTCGCCACCATCTTTTTTCATCCGGAACGGATTCCCGAACTGTGTTGATCGGTCGATCATCCGCACCCCTTCACGCCCGTGTTCGCTCACGTTCACCAGTTCCGTCTGCACGACATCGCCGGTGAGTGTTGCCTGATACCCACCGGATAAAGTCGTCTGCCGGGACTTTGACTTGTCATCCTTCATTTCTGTCCCTCGGATTCGTCAGAGGACATCGTCGTTCGGCACCTCCTCGATTTGGAATTCCTGCCTCTCGTGCATGCCGTCCGTGACGATCTCCTTACCGTCAAGGTAGTCCGCGAGTGCTCGATCGGTGAGGTAGCCGACTACTTCCTCGTCCTTCTTGATTAGATAGGCAGTCATTGTTGTCTCCGTCTTGTGGATATATCAGTCATCGTCCTTCACCTTTGCCTGCAGTTCGAACTCTGCACCGCACTCATCGCATACTG
The DNA here is from genome assembly GCA_027563145.1 of Halocatena halophila. GTDB lineage: Archaea > Halobacteriota > Halobacteria > Halobacteriales > Haloarculaceae > Halocatena > Halocatena halophila. The sequence continues at coordinate 50,171 of CP071309.1, forward strand.
CTGTAGCAGCGCTTGAGGGTGACCACTCACCGTAAAACGTCGTCGTGCTCCAGAAGTGCTCGTATCCACAGACAGGACACTCCTGATCGCTTAACGGTGACACTGCGGAACTACCATCTTCGTGTCGAGTGATCCCAATCGGAATCTCTTCCTCACTCATCTCTTGGGTCCTCCACGAGCTCGTACAGTCCGGTATCCATAAGATTCTGCGCGTGATCGTGATCAACGAACCGCGCGAGGCGATCTCGCACGTACCCCCGTGAATATTCCTGTCCTTCCTCTACGAGACGGTTCGTACAGTACACTGGCGTCACGCGGCCTTCATTAAGGTAGTCGAGTAGTGTACGGTCCACGTCACGCAGATCGTCGGAATTCAACATGCGCGCTAGTTCTTTTCCAGGCATACATGGCTTACTATGTAAGCTCCCAATGTAAGGATTGTGTTGTAGGCTTTCGTTGTAGGCCTACAACGTAATCTTTATAATATTGGAGAATAGACTATGGAGTAGGAAGCAACGAGCCATTCCGTAAAATGGCCGGCTGCTGAAGACAGCCGACCGGTGCTTCCAAACCAAGTGAAAGCATGTCGAAAACAGTATCCAACCCCAGTAAGGCTGACGAATCGAACGAACCGAACCGGCGAAACAACCACGGTGAACCGATCTGCGACGAGTGTGGACTCACGGTCGTTGATCGAGAGAACAGCGATTTCGGCGATGGATGTCTCTGTCAGGGATGCCAGGCAGCTTACCGTCGTGAACTTGAGCTCGAATTCGGCTCGAAGATTCTCACGGACGGCGGGCAACAAGAACATGACACCGAAAACGATGACGCATCGGTCGAACTATCCCGCGATGGCACGGCAGGATTGAAACATGCATTGAATCGGCATGAGGAATACGAGATTTCAAGGCAGTATGTCCCGAGTGGCAACCGGCAGCTGAATCCAGAACACCGCGAGATAGCGGTCGAAGCTCTACGGGACGCAGAGAGCCACTACGCCAGTCTCATAGGAAAATCGACGCTGTTTGATCCAGACGATAACAATGTGACTCTCGGATGGATCCGGGCAGCGCTTGACGATTTGGACGTTGACTATGAGGACACCGTCACGGACGGGGGCATTGTCACGGACGATATCGATGTGCCGGCCTTCATCGAGGGTGCCTTCGAACGAGCAGAGAGATTCGAACGAATCTATGCTGATGAGAATACGGAGGTGTGGCGGTAGACAGGTTTTTGCTGACTGGACTGTAGCCCGAACCCTCCGTCTTCTTGCGGATATCTGTGTGCATTAGGTGGCTACATTAGGTAGATGAATGGATTAGGTAGATCCATTGAGTGGATTGATAACATGGGTTGATTAGGTTCGTTAACTATGCAGATTGACTAAATGGATTTAGGAAGTAATTCTATGAGGTAAATGTCTGACGTAGATTTATTGCATGACCCTCACATTCACTACACACATGACGATGTCGTACACCGTTTACAACGAGGCAGGAGGGGCGCACAAGACAACTACTGGAGTCAATCTCTCGGAGGCACACTCTCGCCAAGGACTCAACACCCTCTATATCGACGGAGATCAGCAAGAAGCGAACGGCACCTATCTGAAGCATGCTGGCGACGATCGCGACGACGGCGACGCCGACAATCTCGTCCGCCACATGTTGGGGCAGCCACGTGGTGATCTGAGAGATCTAATCCAGACGACGGACGAAGGGTTTGATGTATTGCCCGCGCACGACATGATCGAGGATTTCACAGAACTCCTTCTCAAGCGTGAAGATTTTGAGACTAACATGGGTAACGACGATTTTAATCGGTTCGACCATCTCCATCGTGTCCTGTGGCAAGAGAATTCGCTCCAGGACGACTATGATGTTATCATCGTCGACCCAAACGCGCAAGCTGAGAACATGCTGGTGAACGCGATCTACGCGACGAGGACGATCGTTGTCCCAGCAAAGCCAGCTGGTAAAGGATCGAAGAGTCTCAAGGGGCTGAGTGGGCTCCTTTCAGCTATGTCCGAAGAGCTTGGTATCGATATTGGCGTGGCCGCAGTGATCCTCTCCGGTGTGTCGAACACCGCAACGCACCAACGCTATGTTGATAAAATCGACGCCGAGTATGGGGTCGCTGGGCAGATCGGTAAGCGTGAGTCACTTATGGATGAAATGTGGGATGCAAGAGGGAGCGCCTTCAAAGTCGTCGAAAAAGGCTGGCTCGACGGCGAGCCAGGCAAACGGGGAGTCCGTGATCGAGAGATCGATACGCTCGAAACGATTCTCGATATCGCTGACGATATCGCTGACCAGTTCGACGTCGCACCACCAAACACACCAGAGATTAAAATTGAGGGGGTTGCATGACTGGTTTCAAGTCAGGAACCAGTAATCCGTTAGAAGATCTCAACGACCAAGACGACGATAACGATCAAGACAGTGAGCCGGACGAGAACACGGCCCAGGAGTCGTCTAGTGTTGACCTGGACAACCTGCCGTATCTCGCTGAGCGGCAACTGAGAGGCGCTGCAACGAACGCAGACAGAACCAAACAGCTCCTACTCAAAGTCCGGCCGTTCGTCGATCGACAGGAGGATGATTTCATCAATGAGGTCCAGAAACTCGTCGGGGGCGACGTCACGAAGTCCGACGCCCGGGAGGCGGCGATTATCGTCGCCCAGGAGAATCCCGAACTTGTCGCTGAGAAACTGCGTGAGTGGGGAATTGAATATCTAAACGAGTGAATTACAATGTCATCAAAATACAAAAACATAGAAAGTACAATAGAACGATTAGAAGAGGAAGCCTCAGAACGATGGGGTGATGAATGGACCATAGAGGCCCGATACTTCGCTGATGGCGATGCACAGGCCAGTGCCGTGCACTCTCTTGGCCGCAATGATGACGGCCACCTCGTGAAAAAACGGCTGTTCCTACTCGAATCGGGCGACTACGTGGTCGACCAAGTGACGTTCGAACGCCGGTATGTCGAGGAAAAGACGGTCGAAGCGCCAGATCAGTAGCAAAAAATTATTGGCTGTGCTGTTCTATCTGATGATTAGCGGGCCTCAGGGTAGGGCCTGAGGTGGCCCCCGCCTATTTAATCAGTTTATTGTAGCACTCTTCACAGAGAGTGTTCCAGTTGTTTCCGAAGTCACCGGACCTCCACCGGTAATCTTCGTGTTCGCTCCGTTCAAAGTCACAATGGTCGCATTTTGGCATGTTTTGTCACCTCCATGGCCTCCCGGCCACATACATACCAAATAGCTACATGCACTTAAGTCTGTCCCATTGATGGCACAGACTTGTCCCACTAATGAGACAGACTTATACGTGGGTGGGTCCATGAACCTGTATGGCAGGACTTTCCGAACTGTTCAAACCGGAGTCGAAGCTCAGATTAATCGAGACAATCATCGAACTAGACGATGCAGCGAACCCCAAAACGATCTGTAACCAGGCGGATGTTGGCCGCTCCACCTGGTATCGAGTGCACGAGGATCTGCTCGATAAAGGCGTAATCGAAGCTTCTGGTAAAATCGGGAATTCGACGCTCTACCAGGCCAACAGGGAGTCTGAAATAGTCGAGCATATCCTGGCTATTTCGGAGCTCGTCGAGGATTAAGCCAGGGACTCACACGCCTCGCCATCATCATCGCCGTCAAGGCCCGATGGATCCCCCGGCGTGTTATCGAGCACCCATTGCGCTTGATCTTGGCTGCTGAAATCGGAGCAGTCGTATGGATCGTTCGAGCCACTAGGTGGAGGCAGGTCGGGTTTGCTATCCGGTTCTGGGGTTGGTGTTGGGGTGTCCCTGGGCTCGAAGCCCCACACACGCCGGTCAGCCGACTTGGCGTCATCCTCAAGACTGGCGAATTCAGAACGCAATGTAAACGATGAGTCGTACATGCGGGCGAGGCCCTTCTGAATCAACTGTTTGTTGAAATTCGTTCCGTCGTAGAACACGTGAGCCAGCAACCGACCGTAGGAGCCGCGTTTGTCGCTCTTCGGGTCCGTAACGACAGTGATCGTTTTGCCGTCCAGCTGCTCCGTCGCGAAGGCCGTCGCCCGATCACCCCACTCTAGGAGATAATCATGCCCCCGCTCGTTGTCTGACACGTCAAAATCACCGGGGTCCTCATGCTGCGATTGTGTCTCAGGTGTATCGACTCCCAGTAATCGAATCTCGTCGGTTGAACCATCTGCGAATTCAACCTCAATCGTGTCGCCGTCCACCACACGTGTTACTATCGCTGACCTAGCTGTCCCGCCATCGATCGGACTGTTTGGTTTCTCCGTCGCTGTGGGCGTCTGTGTGGCTGTTGACACCGCCGTCGTTGTGCTCGGCCCGATTGTGCCGGCGGTTGTTGTCGGCGCTTGTGCGGTTCCTCCTGATGGTGTTGGTGTGGACACCGATTCAGTGCCCGTCGGATCATTTCCCGAACAACCAGCTAACAGCAGGAGGATACACAATGTTATTGTGAGATATCGCTGTTGCATCACTCTGGTTCTCAAAACGTACTGCTAAGAATTTTCTGCTATTGATAACAAAAAGTCAGAAAAAGAAGAAGAGAGTTATTCCCAGGCGTCGCGGACCGGGACTTTCACGAGCCGTCCGCGCGGGAAGTCGTAGGTTTTCTTTGAGTTGTGGACCCGGTTGGCCTTCGTTGGTATGTACACGCATTCGAAGACCTCATCTACCGGAGTAACCGGCAGGTATGGGTGCATTTTGTACGTGAGGAGGTTGAAATCCTCTTTTTCGTAGTATTCGATCAAGTCGTCCGCCACCTTCTGGCGAACGAGCATCGGCTGACGTTTGACCAGATCGATCACGATCGACCCGGACGTGATCGAACGATCGACCTCCAGCTCATCCATGAGCTGTCTGATCTTCTCGTTCATTGTTTGGCCTCCGGGCACCCACTGAGGTGGTCGGGTCCACCGTGTTTTTCAAGGCATTCGTCTCCGCAGATCAGGCATTTCAGGTAATTCTTACCCGTCGGAATTCCGTATTTGTCGAACTCTACGCCCTTCTCGATGTGTCCCTCCCGTTCGATAATACGTTCGGGAACGGATTCGACTGGTTTCATAGCTTCGTAGCCTCTGAGAAGATCCCGGCCCCGTCGTCAGCGGGGTTCATCCAGGCCTTCTCATTCATACCAAATAGATACTCACTATTAAGTCTTATCATATTGGCTAGCCAATGCGGCAAGGATCAATGGATTGATGACTCTTAGTCCAACTACATGGATCGATGATAGTCTTCGATGAGCAGATTGACTCCCGCCCGTGTCGAACGATCGAGGGCTCTCCCCTACTGATCGTGGACCTGAACGAAGGAATCCCAGCTGGGCGAATCTTACTAGTCGACTTTGATCAGACGGCGTTTCGGCGTCACGACGAAAAATAATCAATCCGTGAGATACGTCTAGAATATTCAAAAAGTGAACACCCATACGAGGATCAAACCACACCCCTACCAAACGCAGCAAAAAGAAAAAAATTGGCCGAGTTACCTATTCAAGGATTACTCGGTGGTTTGTCCGGAACTTATCAGCCGTCATGAGGGCTTCGAGTTTCGATTGTTTCTCTGCGATTAGTTCCCGGACCGTGTCATCCTTCAAGAGGATCACTTTGAAACTGTCACCGGCCGACGCCACCACGAGACTCCATGCCGGCTTAGTTGTGTGTCCATACTCCTGGATTACGTCGATATTTGAGAGATCGACTTTTTCTCCTTCTTTCATAGCTTCGTAGCCTCTGAGAAGATCCCGGTCCCGTCGTCAGCGGGCTTCGTCCAGGCCTTCTCATTCATACCAAATAGATACTTGCTATTAAGTCTTACCATATTGGCTAGCCAATGCGGCAAGGCTCAATGGAAAAATCAGAAGAGCCAGTCTTACCTGACCGGGTCGGGGGCTCCCTCCAGAGCGTCTATCAGTTCTTTTCGTTCGTCGTCTGTGATGGGGACAAGCAGTGTCATCTCATCCCCTCTGTGGATGTGTAGGAACATCTGGCCATCCTTGCGGGATCGAAGAAGATTGAAGTCAGTCATTCATGAACAGCTCCTGGACTTCAAGAGTTTTCTCTCGCCCTCTTCTGCTCAGGTCAGCCTCAAATGCCCCGACCTCCAGGACATTGAACCAGTGCCCCTCGGCCACCGCCTCAAACTCGACCGATCCAACTTCGATCGGTCCGAGGGCGTGCGTCTGATCGATCAGGGCGTCGAACAGGGAATCGATACGATCTTTGGTTTCTTCGGGGAGTGCGTCCCGAAGTTCGAATTCCCCTTCGGATATTGCGACTGCCAGTTCGTCGAATTCGGGGCCAGTCCCCGAGATTGTGTTTTTGTGTTGGTCTTCTTTCATAGCTTCGCAGCCTCTGAGAAGATCCCAGTTCCGTCGTCAGCGGATTTCGTCCGGGCCTTCTCATTCATACCAAATAGATACTTACTATTAAGCCTTACCATATTGGTTAGCCAATGCGGCAAGACTCAATGGCAAAAACTAATAGGTACGGGCGTGTGGTTGTAACTGAGAAGATCTCGGCTCACCAAAATGGCCGACTGCTGACGACAGTCGACCGGGATCTTCTTAGAGGCTAAGAAGCCAATGAAAGCTAGTACAGAAAGGGTTGATAACCCTTACGACAGTATAGATCCCGACCGCTTCGAGCGAGCTGTGCTCGAAGCCATGGACGTCGAACCGTTTGCACCGGGCCTCTATCGTGTGACACGGGAGGGCACCGATTATACGGTGGATCTTCAACAAACACGCTGTGAATGCCCGGACTTTCGTTACCGTTCTGTTGTGTGCAAACACATTATTCGCGCAGCTCTGTGGTCGTTCTATTCTGATGACGACGTGACCACGATCGTTGCGCGGACGCTTGAAGTGGCTCACAACACGAATTGTCCCGCAGAAAATGATCGGATATGTGACGGCCCACTGGGTCCACGGTATCCTTGCCCCGAGTGCGTGTCAGCAACAGGCTGGGATGATTGGACCATCTGGAAACAAACTGCTCGTCGCACAGGAGAGCACAGAGGCGAGTAGCCGTTATCTCTTGCCGCATTGGCTAACCAATATGGCAAGATTTATTTATGGAGGTGAATCAAGAGTAGAATATGCGTGAGAAAGATGAAGCTGGCAGATTCGTAAAGACGTTAACCGAAGAGGATGTCCTCAGCGTGTTCGAGGAGGTGGAGAGTCCATTCATCGCGAAACCAGATGTCGTTGAACGATTCGACACTTCTATTAACACAGTTGGTGACCGCTTAGAAGACTTAGAGACTGCGGGTAAAGTCGCCTCTCGGGTCCCTGGACGGGATCGGATCTACTGGCTAACCGAATAATTTTTTTAGCCATCCATTGATCCTTGCCGCATTGGCCAACCAATATGGCAAGACTTAATAGTAGGTAACCATTTGGTATGAATGAGGAGGCCCGGGCGAAACCCGCTGACGACGGGGCCGGGATCTTCTCAGAGGCTACGAAGCTATGAAAGAAGACCAAATCGAAGAATCCGACGTTTCGGAGGGCCTTGACGGGCTTCTCCCCATGCGCTCGGAGGTCGAACCGACAACCAACCAAACGCTCATAATCGAATCCGATGAGCAAGAAAAAATCAAAGTTCTCTCATCGGAGTCTACTCGGGAGGTCCTCGAATCGATCCAAAAGGCCCCCAAAACGCCCGCAGAAGTGCGGGACGAGCTCGGGAACTCGCTCCAGAACGCCCATTACCACGTGGGCAAACTGGAGGGGGCAGGCCTGATCGAAGCGGCGGGCACGGCCTACTCCGAAAACGGGGTTGAAATGGACATTTACCGGGCCAAAGCCGACTGCATTCAAGTCAAAGTCGGCCCTGGGTGTGACATAGACTAGGAACACGAGCCCCTAGAGGGCTCGCTAACGGCCTTGTGTAGCACGTTTGGTCGTCGGCTATCGGTTACGGTTACTGAACACGTGTACTGATCACGAACACCGATTACTGATAACATACCAACAATGCAAACAATAGCAATATTTTTATGATGTGATACACAATATTGTTATGCATGGTGGAAAAACCCGATGTCGAACGATTCGAAAAAACGGTAGACGTGAAAGGCACCGAAACCCTCCACGTCGTTAAATCAGTTCCCGATCAGGGGACCCTAGAGTGGACTGCTACCTGGGATGATAACGAGGTGTCTGGCAAAAGTTCTAGATTAAATGATAATCATCAGGCACTCATGTTTTCCTCTCCGGTCTCGATCAACGGCAAAGAAACGCACGGGATAGCCCTCAACGATGCGTACGACCGGATGAAGGCTGGACTCAAAGCCGCTAAGAAATATAGGCGGAAAAAGCGGAAGCTCGAACGCAAGAAAATGGCCAAAAGGGAACGGGAGAAAGACCTCTCGTTCCGAATAACTGAACGAACACGAACGATCGGCCACCGAACGAAATACGAGAAGACGGAGACGATTCTTAAACCCAATAAAAAAGAGAAGCACATGGGCGATGAGGAAACGATCCAATGGAAGGGTCTCCGAAAGGCGCTCGGAGCGACGGAGGACGATTTTGCCTTTGCCGGGGAGGATACTCCTCTGGATCAGTTTGACGTTGACACCAGACTGACGATTGACGAGCTCGTTGACATCGTCGAATCGAACGACGAAATTGATGCTATTCGAGAACAGCGTCGGCACAAGCGTCGACGAGAACAGTTGATCGACACCTATCCAGATCTTAGCGGAATCGACTTCGATCCTGATCGCGTTGAAGATGCGGTCGATGAAGCCGAAGAATCTGGCAATGCGGTGAGTTTTCACAAGAAAACAGTGCGATGCAATGATGCATCACTCGAATGCAACCTAGACCACCTTGTCTATCAGATCACCGCCGACGGTCAAGTTGATACGAAACGCGTCCACACATTCTAGGTGATGGTTGACGACGTTCAGGAGCTAGCGGAAATATTGCAAGAGAGGGGAAATATTCCCCCAAAACGAGCACGGGTTGTTGCCCTTGTCGACGCCGGGTATTCCTACAGAGAGGTGGCCGAAATTCTTGGCATGGAGAATCCCGACGAGGTATCGACTCATGTCAAACGATATCGCGATGAAGATCTGGAACACGCAAAGTGGCTCGTGGAGAACGGGGCTGATATTTGATTAGGAACAAATTTATAATGCAGCATTATTGACCAACAGAATTATCTGATATTAGTGTGTAATCAGTATATGGAAGTTACGCGTAGACACCTAATAAGATCTCTTCTTGGTACTGTTACGGGGGTGAATATAGCCAATGAGGTGTCTAATTTCTCATCTGCTGACAAAAATACTATTACAAATTCAAATAAATGCATAAATAAGAGGGACGAACGTATGACACAGACCGCTTACCTTGCCCCCCCAAGTATGAGTTTCACGACTATGTTTTCCTATCTTCCATACCTAATGAACACTAACCAATCACCTATCATCTTGATGGATTCATATGATCTGGAGCGATTGCAGGGGCGGGTTATTCGAGAACGAGGTAATCAAGAAGTTCAGGTACGGGGAGAGATCTGTGATCAATTACTCCGCCAGGGGATTATCAAAGGAGTCGACTACGCCAAGTTCTATCCTTCTCTTAAACAAAACCAGTATCTCCGAAAATATCAGAAGGTTCTTGACGATCTCCCCGACCATATACTTCAAGAGTCGGTCAGTAGATCCGCAGATATTTTCATAAACACTAACCGAGGAGATTATCAAAAGCCAGTTAGGAATTCTCTCGGTAATTGGGATCTAAATGAGAGAAAACGTCAAAAAATAAGAAAGCAGCAAAAACGCTTCGAAGGGGGCTTGGGGGATCCTAAAACCTGGCATGAACGAGTATTCGGGAAATACATCGCTGCTCTTGAGGTTCGACACAAATTAGACCAACAACTTGACTATAATGTTGTAGGGGTTCTTGGACAGGGAGATCGGGAAGGGATCGGTGCTATCATTGATTCAAGTGATATCCAATTTAATGAAGATATACTTAGAACTAGAGAAGGCAGTCATACTATTGATCAAATAGGAAGGCCAAACCTAGATAAAGCATCAGACCTCAATAATAAACTCGATCAGATAACAACAATTGCGCAAGAAACAACAGGAGTGCAATATCAAGACTGGTATATCCTCGGTAGTCGTCTCGCAATACCACAGTTCTCTGATTTACTCACCAAAACTCATGGTTTAAACGGACAGAGATGGGATCCATCCTCGGTTGCCGACGAGACTCAAGAAGTGCTAGATTATCTTGAGAACCACGCCATAGAAAACAAGCCAAACCATCTCAGGTACGAGGCCGAACGGATCGTTGAAAACTATGAAAGGACAGATCAGACTACTCAGAAAGTGCTAGAAGATCTAGAAGCGGCATCAGACCTCTCAAATTACGCTAGTGAGATTCGTTCCCTTGCGGAGGAGGGACAGTTCTCTCCTACTGCGCTTTATGTGGCTATGAGTATTAAGATGGACCCAAAGCACTGCTACAACGAAGACGACCTTTACCAAAAAGCAGTGGCTCTCAAACGGCGGCTCCAGCCAGTGGGCGTAACTGATTCTGAGATCGAATCATTCAGAAAACGTGGAAGCTTCAGACTCGGTGGAAAGCGGAGAAATTGGCATCAGACGCTCGACCGGACACGAAAAACGACTTATTCTAATAGTTTATGATTTTCTAAATTATCGTCTTGCTCTCGTAGAATCCAGTTTAATTGCATTTGTTCGTCTCCCTGATACTGCTGCCGAAGCTGAGCCGCCACTTCAACAAATTCGTCTACTGACATAGATTTTTTGAGAGCAAAGGTCGCATTATCTTCCAGTTGATACTCCGGTACAAACGATACTGCATCAGATTTTATTTCGAAATTTACTGGCATTTCGCCATCGGACGAGATATCACTTGACGAGGTTAGTTTATTCGAATTGGATTCAGAATATGACTGTTCGGATCCATTACCTGGTTCTAAAAGTTCGACAAGCCGTTTTAGGAACCGAGCCTATGCCTCTCCTTTTTCAGTAATTAAGATCGTTTTGTCATCGATCGTAATACATCCGCCTTTCTCTAAATTCGTCAACCGCCATCGGATCTGGTCACGAGAAACGGTTTCTCCCCTTCTCTGCTGTCTCTCTTTAACGTCTGCGACTACTGGTGAGATTCGCACAGGTTCGGGGGCATGCAGCAGATTAAGCGTCTCCCCTGCTGAATTCCTAACGCCGATCGAGTAGATCACAAGGGATAGCAATGGCCCACGCGAGGTATGAAGGGGATCGAGACACTCATCAATTTTATCCATGTCATCGGGATGACTCCAGTCGATATCATCAAGGTCTGTTCCAAGTTCTGCCATGTATTCATTTAGATGCCCTAATATCTGGTGTCCTGCCTGTGTAATTGACGGTCCTGGACGGTCAACCATCGGAATCGGCAGCTCGGAGAAAATCTTTAGATGATTTGAAACTGTTGGTGGAGAACATCCAAGAACAGTAGCTATCTCTCGCTGTGTTTCAACCGTATCGTCCTCCACTAACGACAAAGTGGCTAATCGTTTTGGTTTGAGTGATTGAATAATTTCCCCAGCCTCAATAACGACCTGAGTCAGCTGCTCCGGATGAGTGACCATGTCTGGATATAATAGGAACTATACTAAGAAATTTGCGCGTAGATTGAATATTAAGAGTTATTGCGGAAAATCCATAGCTCCGCCTAATATAGTCTAATGTTCAGAATTACTAGGAAATACTTTTGTAGTATACAGTCAAGTGTATGATAGCGGGACAAGTATGTCAACACCAATTCAAACGAACTCGGTAACAACGGAAGCGAGTGGACAATTCGAAAAGGAAGTCGAAAAAACGTGTTCCGAGTGTGATGGTAGATTGGAAAATCAACAAGAAGAAACGGTTTGTAAGGAATGTGGGCTTATCGAAGAAATAAGCGCTGTAGATCACGGCCCAGAGTGGCGAGCGTTTAGTTTCGAGGAAAGCCAACAGAAAACTCGTGTCGGTCCACCAACGGACCGATCGCTTCACGATGGGGGACTATCAACCATCATCAGTTGGTCCGATAAAGACGCGAGGGGCAACGTGTTGCCGGCTCAGAAACGCCGGCGGATGCACCGGCTCCGTACCTGGAATCACCGCTCACAAACACCCGACTCAAAGGCAAAGTATCGTAAACAGGCGCTGGGAGAGATCGACCGGATGGGTTCAGCGCTGGGCCTTCCAAAAGATGTCCGTGAGACGGCGAGCGATATCTTCAGGCAATCACACCAAACTGGAATCGTAGTTGGTCGATCGATCGAGGCAGTCGCTGCTGCTGGGTTGCACATTGCGGCCGCAATAGCTAGCCTCCATCGAACGCTCGACGAGATCGCCCACGTTGCTCGGGTCGAGCGGACACCCATCGCACGAACGAAGCGTGCGATCAATGCCGAATTCAATCTCGCGCTCGAACCCGGTCAGCCATCGACATTTCTGGAGCGGTTCGGATCGGAGCTCGAGCTCCAAGAGAAGTCCATCCAGAAAGCCCGAAAAATTCTTGACTCGGCGTCCGATGAGTATCTCGGCTCAGGGGCTAGTCCCGTCACCATTGCGGCATCTGCACTTTACTTGGGTGACAGACTCACAGGTGGACCGTCGGTGACGCAGAAAGAAGTCGGTGACTGCTGTGATATCTACGATCGAGTCATTCAGGATCACTACCCGATCCTCGAAGAATTCTACAAGGAGGTGTGCTGATGGGTGAGCATACAGCATTCATCGAGCTGAATGCTCCGAAGCGAGATCTGCTGACACTCCTGTCGCACGGAGACCCAGTGAAAGAGGTGGAAATTGGCGCTGATCTTAAACAAGAAATCGACGGAGTCGTCAGTTATGCTCGGATTTACGACCAACTTCAATCGCTCGAAGAGAGAGGATTGGTCACTGAAAGAGCCACCGAGCGATGGAAACTATACCAGATTACTCCACGTGGACAATCAGTCCTCAGGGAGTATCATTCATGGTTTCGTAATATTCTCGACGAGAATAGCTTGACGAACGACGAATATTCAGTTACGCATATAGGCGGCGGAGCGTGCCGAGCAATCCCACCAGAAAGTTCAGACGATGACTAACGATACCATCAGCAAGGAATTCAGCGAGACGCATCGCTGTCGTACAATCACAACAGATCACCGAATAGTCGACAGCCAGAGCGTCGTATTCGGCGCTGCCGTTTGTCCCCATAACGACTGTCGGACACCGCTTCACGGGGACCCGGTGGATTTTGAAAACACCATCTTCCGTTGTCTCGGGTGCCGTGGGATCGTCATCATCGACCAGGAGGCCATCGATGGACTGTGACCATGAACCCGAGAGGATCAGCGTCGTTGAGAGCGATGGTACAACGGTCGAAATCGAGACCGAGTGTCGTCACTGTGGGACACAACTGTGGACATCAGCGGAGTTGATGGCCGTCGGTGACTACTCCGTCGGAGATCAATTTAGAGATTCGGAGGGTCGGTGCTGGACAATCCTTAATCCACGGACCCCAGGACCAGCTGGATCGGCAGGACTGAAAATCGAACATCTACGTGATCCGCTCGAGGAGCGAGATGTCGGTGTTCATCTGAGAGCGAACGACGGCGACGAACAGTGGTTTCAACACGACAAATTCGAGATAATAGTTGGAGATATTCTGGAGGAACTTCCATGAGTGTCGCCATCACCGAACTGGTCTGTCCAAACTGTGAACATCGGTTCGAGTTGGGTGAAGCTCTCAGAATCCGCTGCCGGGGGCCACAAACGACCGAGATATCCTGTCGTCGGTGTCGCCACATGATCTCCAGATCGATCTCACCCGACCGCATCGATCGTCCGCCCCAGCCAAAGGGTCGGTCGTTTGTGACCGATAAGGACGGCCACAAAGTTGGGAGACTCCTCTTCAGTGACAGTGTCTGGTATCAATTTCGGGAGACTCCGGACGGTATCGTGGAGGAGGTCGTGAAAGACGGCGAAACGAAAGAATCGATTCCAGCCCAGAGATTGGGCCTCCCAATCGATTCGATAGAGGATGAGATTCAAAATGAGGAGCGACGACTAGAAAACCTGACGGTGGCCGGGCTGCGTCTCCAACGGCCGGCTCTTGCCGCACAGCTCCTCGAGTAACCACACGAATAAGTGAGCCCTATATCTATAGCTATAGCTGAAATTATTATAAAATTTGTATTTCCATAAGTTTTATACTATATGCAATTCATGGACTAATTGCACGAGGGGAATTACACCCTCCTCCTCGTGGAAGGTTGGGCGCATCAACCACGGGCAGCAGAGCGAAATAGCCCAACTTTCGAGGTACCCATGACACATACATTTTTGTTCATCAACGCGGTAGCATCGGTTCCTGCCTGGCTGTTAACATTCGTCATCGGTTGCGTAGTCGGGTGGTTTTTGCTTCCGAAAGTGACAACGACAACGACGACAGTCGAGTCCGGTCGCGAGCAGTACGTGAGTAGCGGGGTTCGCGAGTCCGTTCGTTCCCGGCTTGCAAATAGCGATGTTCCCATCGAACGAATCGATAAGCGCGACCCATCCGGGCCGCCAACTCCAACGCTGCACGACGATGTCTCTACCATGATCATTGGGCAAACAGGAAATGGGAAATCAACCTTCGTTAAAGAGCGAATAGACAAATGGGATTTCGACGGTGCCGTGATCGCGCATGCCCTGTCGGAGGCTGATACCGACAACGAATTTGTCGAGTTTTTCGAAAATCGCCGCGACCAGGACGTCGTCAAGATCTCTTCAAGAAACTCAACACATCGCTGGGATCCGCTGCTCGATTTTGGGCGGACACTGAGGGGTTTAGAAACGCTGTCACGGGGATTGTTTCGCAGCCGCGATGCGAAGGAGACGGGTTGGTTTCAGCCAGCTCAGACACTTCTCATGTGTGCGCTAGTGGTTACGATGATCGAGGAGAAAGACTTCGCTGCGCTGCCTGATATCGCAACACGAGGCCCTATGCGACTGGTGAAAAATTGCGAAGAGCTGTCAAAAGATCGAACCAGGTCGATAACTCGTCCAATAAGGGATATGGATGAGGAAGATCGATCAGCTGTTCAGACCACAATGTTGAACCAGTTGCGGCCACTCTTCCTATCGGATATTGTTGACGACGATCTCCCTCGAGTTTCCCTCAAAGAATATCTTGCCGAACCAGATGAGAAGGTAATCGTCTGTGATAACATCCGTCGTGATCGCCATGCTGCCCCATTCTGGCGGCTATTTCTTCAGTCAGCAATCGACTTGTCCTATGGAGCAGAGGGGAAACAGCAGTTTCTCCTGGACGAGTTCGATAAGTTGCCGCGGATCGAGAACCTTCCCGGGCTCGCGAGCGCTGGCCGGTCGGCGGGAGTCGTCGGTGTGCTCGTTGCTCAGGATCTTCATCAAGTAGAGGATCGGTACGGTGACCTAGCCAAATCACTGTGGACAAATTGTCCAAACAGAGCGGCCTTCAGACTGAGCGATATGGAGACAGCGGATTTGGTGCTCTCCGGGATTGGTCGATACGAAATGAAACGACAGTCGCTGTCTGCTGGCTCTGACCCAGATGACCAACGCGTGTCCACGTCGATCGCTGTCCAGCAGCCGATCGTGTCGGGGGATCTGATGAGCCTCGATATCGGTGAGGCACTCATTCAATCTCGCGAAGGATGGTGGCTTGGTAAACTCGAAGAGCCGGACATATCGAAGACAGCCCTTCCACAACCGGACGAAGGACTAACTGCCGAGTCACGATTCAGACGATTCGCTCGAAAACACATTAATGATACTCCCTGAACAAGTGCATGGGCTTAATACAGTCATATTTTTAGTTGACAGTATGTCATCAAGGGTCCAGCAGTCCCAGGCAAATGATACTATATCGTATCCCTAAATATAATTTTGTCATTATAAAGGATAACATTTATAGTACTGTTCTACTAACTGGATATTGGCTTTCGAGCCATTAGACTGCGCACCTGTGGCAACACAGGTATTCCTTCAAAGTAGTATATCACTCATCAGAGTCAACTCATTTGCTGGTTGTCCAGCGCTTGCTCTCGAAAGGTTTCGACAATTTCTGCAAACCGGGGATCATCGCCAAGCACCTCGAGGGTTTTCTGGAGCGGTACCTTTAACTCATATTCGTTGTATCGACCAGAGTTTCCCCCTTCGTTTTGTTGATTCGTCTCGATGAGTCCAATCATCGATAGATCGGACAGATGAGCGCGAACACGGCGATTCACGATCGTGTCGATGCCGACTTTCTGAGCGATCGTTTTATACCTACTGTGGATATCGCGAGTCCGAACAGGAGTGTTATCCGTTGTGGCGAAGCTAACAAGGGAGAGCAACACAGCGTGGCCCTGAGTCGTTAGTTTCTCCATCCCCTCGAAGACCTTAGATTCGTCGAGGTCCTCTTTGGCTGCCCGTACATGAGAGTCTGTGATAATCTCATCGTCATTGTCGCTTGCATTCTTCCCAGCGAGATAGAGAAGTCGCAAGGCCTGTCGAGCACTCCCAGTATCCTGTGCAGCATATGCCGAGCACAGAGGGACCACGCCTTCCTTGAGGACGCCATCGATAAACGCCATTTCTGCTCGCGGTCTGAGAATACTCTTGAGCTCTGTGGCGTCATAGGGCGGAAACAAGATCTCGGACTCACAGAGTGTATCCCGGACTTTCGGTGACAGCCTGTCTTTAAACTGGAAATCATTTGAGATCCCGATCACGAGTGGCCGGCAGTTCTCTACATACCCATTTGCGCGGGCGCGTGGGATCCCATAGAGTATGTCGTCATTTGCACCGATATTGTCGATCTCGTCCAGAACTATGATAACAGTCCCACCGATTGCGTCGAGCTCGTCGTACAGCATCTCGAACACCGCCTGTTGACTGTATCCTGGATTGATCCGTTCTCCAGAACGGAGTTCATTAACGAGGGAGAGAGCAACTTGGTACGATGTGTTTAGGTTCTCGCAGCCGACCCAAACAACAGAAAGGTCAAGATCGTCGTACCGAGCTGCGTCTTTCTGCAAATGATCTAGAATGTATCGAGTAGCGACAGTCTTTCCCGTCCCGGTCTTGCCGTAGACGAAGATATTCGAAAACGGTCGGTTATCGATTACCGGTTGGAGAGCTCGTCGGTACTTTTCAAGTTCCTCGTCCCGTTCACGGATGTCGTCGGGGAGGTATTCTTCGTCAAGGACCATCGCATCCTCAAAGACCAACGAAGACCGATCAAACATTCCCATGCTCGCCCTGTGAACCAGGGACATTATAAAGGTTACCGTCCGGTGCGTCCGATGCGTCCACTAGGCAGTCTTTCCGTCCGATGCGTCCGAAGCATCCGATGCTATAGCAGCACTTATTCAAAAACGGGTCGCTTATGATGTGTAAAGCGGAAAAATATCGGATTTACAATCTTGACGCGGTGGTGAACACACACACCCTACTACGTCCGATGCAAACTAGATCAACCGTTGCCGAAAAACAGTTCGGACTAGCAAACCAAATTATTCACAAAACTAGTCCTTGTTAATAACACGTTTTTATCTTCTACGGTTGCTTTTCGTACCACTAACTAATAAAGATTTCTGCTATCTAGAGACGCTTCTCTATTCCACCCCCCCTCTATCCTAGATTGCATCGGACGTAGTGGGGTGTGTGTGTACTTAAAGAAAAATTGCATCGGACGCACCGGACGCACCGGTGCCCGGTCTAGATATCTGCATCGGACGTGACGGGGTGTGTGTTCACTTAAATGATTCTTGCACCGGACGCATCGGACGCATCGGATGAGAAGACAAAAAGAATCCGTGATCCCTGAGATCGTTTGGTAACTGGCGACGGCGGTCCCGGTGACTCGAACAGACAAAAGGCATTTACATATATACTAGAGATATAGGATATGTTCGATCTTACAGGCTTTCAACGAGACTTGCTGTACGTCATCGCGGGAAGCGATGAACCGCACGGGCTCGCGATCAAAGAGGAACTCGAGGAGTACTACGAAAAGGAGATCCACCACGGCCGGCTGTACCCAAATCTCGATACTCTAGTTGAGAAGGGCCTCGTGGAGAAGAGCCAAAAGGACCGTCGGACAAATTCATACGAAGTAACTCGACGGGGGTGGCGTGAGATCGATGCACGCAACGAATGGGAAGCGCAGTATATCAATCTCAAAGTGCCGGTTACCAGTTGAGGCCTTGTGTAAATCTTGGGCGGTGATAGGGTAACATTACACAAGCCGATTAAATTCGTGGACCTTTCTCGACGAGCCACTTTGCTCCAGGCAGATCCTGGTTGCGGTACCGATCAACATGGACGCCCACCTCCGAGCGATGTTCCATCCCGAGTTCATCAGCAACCTCCTGATGTGTAAACCCTTTCTCAATCAACGCAACTACTTGAGCTCGTTTCTCGGGGATCCCTCCGAGCTCGTTGAGTTCCTCAGCACGAGTCATCTGTTCGGGCATAAACGTGGTTGTTCGACCAGTGGTTTATCTCTTGTTTCAATGCTTACTGAGATACTTTGATTTGAGCCGGCCATCGGGGCCCCGAAAATACGCATAGAGATATGGTCCATGCCCTTTGCCGTTGTTACAGCTACAGTGGGGCTTGTTGCAGTTTCTTCGTTGCGAGTAGACATAAACCGATGAACCTGAAGCAATATCGAGTTCGTCCCGCTCGACGTCGAACGATTCTAGTTCGTCATCGACCGGCTCAGCATTGTCCGGGAGATCGTCTTCGGTAATCTCCAGGTTTCGCTCCATTTGTTCGGATATCTGTTCCTGAATTGCCTCCAACGTCTCTGGGTCTTGTTTTGGGATCCCTTCGGTGAGGTAGTTAGCGATGTCTCCCTTGTGCCACTCTAGGAGTTGTTCGATAAACTCAGCTATCTCCTCGAGCTGGGGATTCTTTTGCCGGTCAATTCCTTCTGTGAGATATGTGGGAATTGTCTGTTTCTCCATGTCTTGTGTAAGCATTCGGCCCCTATCAATCTAATGTTTACACAAGGGGTGAAATCCACTGCTGAGAACCTCTCGCTTCGAGATTTGAGAGAACTTCACCTCTTGACAAACCTTTATGTGGATTGCTGCATAACACTATTGTGTAGCATGTCAGGGATAGAAGATAGAATAACAGCGTTTCGTGACGGCCCAGCACGGGTTGATGACGACGACGTTGCGTATGATCGGTCGATCTTTTCTCGGTGGCAGAAGCATGGGAAAGATCGACTGTACGTTCGTGATCCAGGTGACGGATATCTAAGCCTCGACGGAGACGGTGGAAAGACACTCCGGCATCCAGAGGGACCGATGACCCAGTTTGGTGGCCATAAGGATCGTGTTCGGTCGCTTGATGACGGGACGACAATCCACTATGCAACGGACGGATCTCACGATTGGATTGTTGCGGTCATTCCTGATGAACGATGAGAGACTGCCTATCTGGGATGATCGCCGATGCAGATAGTGTTCCAGAGCCGGCAATCGTGCCCGTCGATGAGATGTGCATGATCTGTGGACTGGGTGGACCAGTTAAACCGATCACTGGTACGAATGGTGTTTTCAGTGCTTCATTCACGACTGATCCAGAGCTGGACGCTGGCGATGGCGTCTGCTGGCGTTGTGAGTATCTGGCTGGTCAGATGGATTATCGGCGCTACCATTGGGTCGCAACATCCGATGGTATCGAAGTGATCAAAGAGCGTCCAGAGCTGATCGACGTGCTCCTCGATCCGCCAGAGGGTCCGTGGATGGTACAATACAAAGACGGGTCCGACTTTCTGACGGTGTTAAACGGCTGGATTGTAGCCCAGCGTCTCAACACTTCACGACAGCACTACCGGATGCTTGTGGACAAACACACTGTCGGTATCGATCGGCAGGAGTTCGCGGAGATGGTCGCGTTTGGTCGGGATCTACGGTCGCGTGAGGATGCCCCATCGAAACGCTCCCTAATCCACGGCCCGACAGCGGGTGATCTCTCCCGCTATGACATCGGTCGCGATGAGTATCGACATCTAACGAATGATCTTGCTGGTCGCGAAGACTGGCGGATTGCAGTGCAATTAATCGACTAACAATGGTTACGAAAGAACAGATCGAACGGCATTGGATAACGGTTCTTGCAGAGTTTTGGCTGCAAACGGATTGGGACAAATTCTCAGGTCAAAAGAAGTCACGCGCCGATACGTTCGGCGAACGGGTTGAAGTGGCGACCCGTGCGGGTGGAGTCCATGAGGCGCTCGACAAGCTTGCTAAGGGCCTCGGGCAGGCAGTTCCTAAACTACCGACGGCAGACCTTGATCCGCTTGTGACTGACGAGGATCAATCGATGCGAATCCTCCGTCGCGAAGAGGTTTGGATTGTCAATAAGACTGACGAGACAGTTCAGAACTACTTCGAGGATAAGAAAGATTCAGATCCAGATCCAGAACCGACGACGAGCAAACTGACGGATTTCATCACGGAGGATTAATCATATGGTAGACAATCTCGATGAGTTGGGAGAAGTACAAACTGTGAGTGGAAATTCGACGGCAATCTCACAGATCCACTCTGGAGCTGATCACCAAACGGGAAACAGACAACTGCTTCGGACCGAGAAGATCTATCGCCCTAGTGAGGATCAGTTCGAGGATGTGCCGTTCATAGCCGGCAATTCGGTACGAGGGCATCTCCGACGGCTCCTTGCTGAAGACCTCCTCGATCGACTCGACTATACCGTCCGCGACGAACGATTATTCCATCTTCTTCGCGCCGGCGGCGTCTTGGAGAAGGCAAGCGGGAATTCAAATATCGATGTAGAATTGCGTCGAGAGGTCCGGGATGCATTTCCTGTAATCGACCTTCTCGGCGGCTCGACGGGAAGTCAGATGTTTGGTGGTTCGGTGAACGTCCATCACATGATACTCGTGTGTGAGGAGAATAACTGGCGGACAGACGAACAATCTGACATCTCATGGCGGCAGTTTGTCGATAAGATGTTTCAGACACGCAGACACGACGAGCCAGACGATACTGGGATAGACACTGACTTCGGGTTCAACTTTGACGGTGATGGTTCCCAGGAAGATCCTGGCAGCCAGAAAATGATCTATCATTTCGATACGATCGTGCCAGGTGCACGGTTCGAGCACTCAGTTCGCACTGAGTCATTCACGTCGGAGTTGGCTTATTCGTGTTTACTGCACGGCCTCCGACTATGGCAGGATGACGGTATCATTGGAGGAATGTCGGCCGCAGGACTTGGGAGGATAGATATCGACTACGACGCCGATCTATCGCAGAGTGATCGCTATGTCGACTACGTTGAAGAATCGGGTGATGAGATTATCGAGGCACTCGACACGCTCTCAAAGAAGTGATCAATAATGCATTGCCTGCTTAGACTCCGTTCGAAGCGTCGGACTCCTCCAAACGTTGAATCACCAGGGCCAAACGGAGGCGGCTGATTAATGGACAATCTCCAGTTGACCATCGAATTGGGTTCGGGAGTGGCTCTAGGCTATCGATGGATTAACGGCGAAGGGATTGTCGCACGGCTGGCGCTGATTGATGCCGTCGGCCGAGAGTTCGATGACTACGTTGCTCGGATGGATGACTCTGGCCCAATCGATCTCCGTGAAGAGGGCATCATCGAAACTGGATTAGACTACACGGATGGGATCGCTCATGCATCCGTCTCACAGTTGGATACGGATCGGACCGTAGAGACGACATTGTACAGTAGCTACGATAAGGTGCGAGCCCACTCTGTCCGAAGCAATCGTCCACGATCAAAAATCCCGATCGGCGGCGGACAGTTCAAATCTCGAATGATCGATATCATCTACCAGCCAGCTCGTCGTTGCACGTTTTACTTCCGGGGTGATCGGGAGCGACTCGAACAACTCTTCGAGAAGCATTTCACGGATCTTGGGAAGAAAACCAGTGCAGGGTTCGGCCGAGTTCAGGACTGGGGCTTCCGAACGATCGACGCGGACTACTCTGTCATACATCCAACTGAAGACGTTGCAATGCGTCCGATACCGGTCGAGCAGTTGGACTGGTCAGCTGATACAGAGACGCTCACGTACAAGACACCATATCATTATCGGCGATGGGCGCGCGAGTGTGCGCCACCAGGAGTGAAGGTGTCCGGATGGTAGAGCATCCGGACCCGTCACCGATCGAGCTCGGCGATGGTGTCGATGGGATGCCCGAGCGGACTCGTCGGGCGTTTCAGTCTCATGCTGATCAGCAGCTCGACCGAGTCCAAGAGACACTATCGGAGATCGAACGTGTCTATCGATCCGATCCGACGGCTGTGGTTTCCTGTTCCGGTGGCAAGGATTCGATGGCGCTGTTAGCGCTTGCCGACATGGCTGATTGCGATCATCGTGTCTTCCATTGGGACTGGGGGAGCCGGTTGATTCCAAGAGAGATCGCACAGCAACTCGTGGACAATATCCGGCAGTTCGTTCCAGACGACCGGCTGTATGTGGCGTCACGAGGATATGCCCAAGTGGTACGATATCCCCAAGCCGACGGATTTTGGCATACCCTCGTTCACGGTGATGACATCTCCGACTCGGATGGGAGCTTGGCACGACAGGCTGGAGCGTTACGCCGTGCCGATCACGTTGGGATTCAGATCCTCGGCCTCCGATCGCAGGAGAGCGGCAAACGAGCTCGGAAGCTTGAGCAGAGTGGGCTATTCGGTGAATCCCTCGATCAACCAGCAGCGTTTCCGATACGAGAGTGGTCAGCTCGCGACGTGTGGGCATTTATCGTCGATTGGGAGATCCCATATCCTGACCACTACGATCGAGCGGCAACGGTGATCGGTAACGGTGGACCTCGCTCATACGAACGAGCGCGGTTTACAACGTTCCATGACCCAGAGTTCGAGGATCTCGCTGGAGCTGTGATGGGTATTGCTGAGTGGAGAACGAAAAACAAATTGCAAAAACGTCGGTAGTGTACCACATCTTTTTAGATAGTATTCCACAGCTTTTAAGCCGGTGTGGTACAGACTGTGGTATGTGAGTGGGTATAAGGAATTTATCGAAGTCGATGTTAACGCTGAGAACGTTGTCCTACTTGACGAGGAACGGACTGTCGATTCGAATGGCCGGATTTCGGTTGGTCGCGACAAGTCCGGCGAATCGTTTGAGAAGATCATCCTAGTCAGGGAGGAGAATTAATGGCACTCAAAAACAACTACGAAGGCGAACTGGAGAGTATCGAGGACGGCTACTATTACGTCTGTGAGGGCAATCAGACCACCCAGACGATGGCCGTCGCGGACCTGGAACGCCCCGCCCAGGCCGAGCAGGTGCGACAGTTGCTCCCTGACGTGGTCGAGATTGTCTATTCGGATCCACCATGGGATCCAGGCAACCGCAAATACTGGCGGACTCACGCCGACGCCGAGCACGACGGTGACTACGATCGGTTCTTAGATGCCTGGTGTGGGATCATTGGGGAGTGCATCGAAGAGCGTGGAACACGGTTTGTCTGCTCTGAACAGTCGAATGACGACGACAATCGTCAGCTGATGCTCGATGCGGTTGAGCGGACTAGCACGTGGACGCTCCCGCTCAAGGGCGAGTACACGGTCTACTATGGTTCGCCGGGGAGCCGGTCGCGTCAGCGACCGAACAAGCTTCTCTACTTCGGCGAAGAGGAGCTCGCCACTGATCCGTCCGGGCTCGACGGTGAACCAATGACGATTCGTGCGTGCGCTGGGCTCGACGTCGAGCCGGGCTCCACTGTGTTCGATCCCTGCATGGGGAAGGGCATGACGAGTCGGATGGCGCTGTATTACCAGTGGGACTGTTTTGGTACGGAGATCAATCCGAAGCGGCTCGGAAAGACCCTCACGTGGCTTGAACGCAAGGACTTTGAGGTGACGGAGCACCAGCTATGACGCAAAAACAGACTGGGATGAGCCACCCCTGCATGGACCCCCAGCTCGTACACAAGGAAGACATCGAAGCAAACGATTACAATCCCAATCGGGTGCCAGACCCTGAGCTGAGGGGATTAGAAAAATCGATCCGTTCCAATGGCATGACTATGCCGATAGTCACGTTCAAGCGTGACGACGAGACCTACGAGATTGTCGATGGTTTCCATAGATATCTCGTACTCACAGAGTGGATTGGTGAAGACTGGATCCCGGTTTCTGTTATCGATAAGCCCCTCGGCGAGCGAATGATGGCCACTGTTGAGCACAATGCATTCCGGGGCGATCATAAAACAGAATTGATGGGGTCACTTGTCGAATCGCTTGAGGAGGAAGGATTCACCCCAGAGGAGATCGCTGAGGAACTCGAGAAGGAGAAAGAGGAGATCATTCGCTTGAAACAGGTCGTGGGTGCTGCGGATGAGATGGCAGCCGATCAGTACGGCCAGTCATGGGGTGTCCAGGATGACGACGAGTCCTAAGATTATCCTCACCCAGTCTCCACGATATTGCGATGCCTCTCGATGGGACGAACCGCTGTGCATCCACAAGTCGGGGGGGATCGTGGGCTGTGACTCCGTTCCCCTTGACGAGTTCGCAACCGATCCACGAGGCCACCTGGAGAACTATGAGACAGCTGTCTTTGTCGGCCTAACGGAGATGATGACGCCGTCGAACCGAACGGATGACGTTTGGGAGTTTACGTTCAATCAGATGGATATGCCAACGGTTTCCGTCGATCGACTGCTCTTCAAAACCGATCCGTGGCGCTCATGGTTCCACTTCGGGCTCGTCAATGCAAAATACCGTGACTATACGTACAGCTATCTAGCTGAGTCGGATTACGAACAGTTCTTTAATGGAAAAACGGAGGACAACCCGTTCTCGTTGGAGGAAATCCAGAAGTGGGGCGACGGCGTGATTGAATCACAGTACAGCCAGTACTTCCGGACGTTCGATGTGAGTGTCGATTACGAGGCGGATCCTTCGGAGGAGTTCGAATACTCCGAGCTGCTTGACGATCTCTTTCAGGAGAAAAACACAATCGGCCAGGTGCGTCGAGCGCTGGAAGACTACTGCGATGACATCCACCCTGACCGGTATCTACCGAAACGCTATCAGCTCTTCCGAGGGGAAACAGAATGGGAATTGAGTATCACGAACCTCCCGATCGACCAGTGGAAGGCTTCGTACCTCCAGGAGCTCGTGGATCTCACGGATAGTATTGCGGAGGTGTTCTATGACGAATAGAGTCGAGTATAAGGACCAGAATGTCCTTGAGGCGGCTCGTGACCGGGTCAGCTTGATTTTCGATGAATTCGAAAACGTCGTCGTCTCGATCTCCGGCGGCAAGGACAGCACCGTTCTCTTTCATCTATGCTATGAGGAGGCGGTCCGTCGCGATCGCGAGCTCGGTGCGTTCTTTCTCGACCAGGAGGCCGAATACCAAGCGACAATCGATCAGATCCAGCACCTGATGTCTATGGATGGAGTCGAACCGTACTGGTATCAAGTCCCCTATGACATGACGAATGCAACGTCGTTCGACGAGTACCATCTCCGTGCTTGGGGAGAGGGAGAAGACTGGATGCGAAAGAAGGACGATCTCGCGATCCACTCCGTCGACGACGATTATCCTGAACGGTTCTACCCGTTCATGGAGTGGTTTGAGCAGCAGATGCCGCCGAACACGGCGATGATGGTGGGGTTGCGCTCGAAAGAGTCGATGAACCGCTTCCGGTCAGTAACGAAGAACAGCGGTTATCAGGACATCCCCTGGACGACTGAAACCACAGGAGAGGAGACCTACCGAGTGTATCCTATATTCGATTGGCGGTTCGGGGATGTGTGGAAGTTCATCTCCGATAAAAATCTACAGTATAACAAGATCTATGACTACATGTATGCGGATGACGGCATCAATAAGCGGAAAATGCGGGTCTCGAACCTGATCCACGAGAAGTCGTTTCAGGCGATTCGAAATCTGCGGAAATACGAACCTGAAACTTTCAACAAGCTCACTGAGCGTCTGGGTGGGGTTCACTTCGCATCAATATACGTCAATCGAGAGAATGCTCTATCTGCCGACAAGCTTCCGGAGGCCTTCGATTCGTGGAAGGAATATCGGGACTATCTCTTGGAGACGACGCCGACCGATAAGATTGATCGGTTCAAAGAGCGGTTCGAGGACCAGCCTAATCGCAAGCCAGTCCACAAAGCTCAGTGTAAACAGATGCTCATCAACGACTGGGAGAACAACGTTTCCGTCACACGGAAGGGTATTGACGAGAGTAAGGAACAGGTATGGCGAAGCCGTCTGGAAATTAAATAATCAAAATCATTGAATTATATTATTGAAGAAGAAATTTTATACAGTTTTAATGCACGATCGTGAAATATATATGGGTGGCAGTCCAAAAATTGTCATGTCCGAAGATTCCGATCAGGGATCGAATGATGAACAGTCGGCCGGAGCGGATGCATTCTCTGGCGAACGTGCTGACTTGGCAGGTAGTGCCGTTAGAGCAAATTCAGGTCGTAATGAGGTAGTTAACGACTCCGGTAGGGTGGAAAAATCTGGTGAGAAGGAACCACGAGATATTATTTCCCCCTCTGCAGAGGATATCAGTATTTCAGAAGCTGTTGATCCAGATGCTCCTTCAAATCAAGTAAGTGATGGCGGATCTGACGGATCGGACGAATAAAACACAAAATTTTTGTAGCTTTTCATATATGCCATTGCCTAAAAACGTATTATTGTATGCTGTATTGATTGCTCCAGGTTTTGTGTCTGTGATGGCAGCTATTAGCCTAGCTGCTATAGAAGATGAGAAATCGGAGTTCGTGATCTTGGTTTGGAGTATGGTTTCGAGCGTGATTATCGATACTACTGTATTTGGTGTGTATCAATGGATTTACGAACCATTTTCTAATTTTAGCGATTTAACTAATTTCTTTTTCACACCTCACTTCAGAACTGACCTCATCGGTTTAATATTTATATTTTCTATATTTGTTGGTGTTTTATACTCTATTATTATTTTGGTGGATCTGCCGGAGATATTACGAAACATTATACAATCAAAATTATCTACTAAATATAATCCGAACCAACCATGGGAAAATTTCATGGAGGATGCTAATTCAATATTTATCAAAACTACTGAAGGTGAATTATTTTATGGAGGTGTGAAAGAGTGGAGCCGTGCAGGCCGACCCCGGGAGGTCCGAATTTTTGCACCTGAACGATATAATGAAGCTAAAAAGGATTTTGAGCCAATTGGGAGAGGGGAGATGTTATTTTTGGATGATGCCATCGAGAGGATCGATATTCTACAATATAGGAAGGCACAACCTAGGTGGAAAGAGCATTGGATCTTACAGAAAATTAGAGGTGCTCTAGATTCATGAGCGTCCCTCCTTGCTGGCATCCATCATACCAGTTGGTGAGTGATAATAGTGTCGACGCCTAGTATCTGTATAGTAGAATACCGTTTATAGCTTCAGTCCGTCCGCCGTTTCGATTTCCATCTCCTCCGGGATCGAGCTGGGATTGACCTCCCTCACTCGGGAGATGTTTCGTACGTTCCGACTGTTCAGCAACCACTGTTCAGCCGTCAATTCATTTTTGGCTTCTACATAGAAGAGCCGTTCATCATCGATGATCGATCCATCGATGGTTTCGATTCTTTTGCTATTGTCATCAAACAGGAGCGCTTTCAGTTCGAAGACACCCATAATATGTGTGCAATTGGATACCTTATAGTCGTTGTCCTACTCGGTAAACTCGTCGCTCTCCTGTGATTGCGTATAGGCTGTTAGTACAGCTGTATCAGTTTCGAGACCCATCTCAAACTCCGAACGACCATACATTCAATTGGTACGAAATTAATACTAGGTTTACCCACAAATAATACACATATATTTGTTATCAGAAATAATATTTACGACAGGCAAAAAGACTTTATTATAGTAACTGTAAATAATGTGTGTAGTAAAAAGCAGTGAAACAACACACACACAAAATAAATTAACCATGACTAAAATTCATATAGACGCCCTGGATGAATCAGGCACGATTGACGTGTTTGTCACTGTACCGGAATCAGTTTACAAGAAAGCTGAGGCAAGGTGTGAAAAACAGCAGGCAGATGGGCTCCAAACAGACATTACAGATAATCTGTTTGACCTGCTACCGGTTACACCCCGATATGTAACTACTGATGGGGAAGAAATCAAATCTGAATCAACGTAACTAGTCCTCGTCGGTAAGATACTGCTCAAGTGCAGTACGGACCACTTTCGATCGTGAAACCTGGTCAGGTTCCCTCCCTCGCGCTGTTTCTAACTTCTCTGCAAGATCACTAGGGATCTTCAAAATGATATGGTCCCTATCATCCTCGTCGGTGAGATACTGCTCGAGTGCGGTACGAATCACTTCTGATCGTGGCACCTTGTACGGTCCAGATCGTCTTTCCCGCTCTTCTTCCAACTTATTTGCAAGGTTCCCCGAAAGCCGAAATGTGATACGCTTACCATCATTAACGTCAGACATGTCATGCTTGTCTTGGCATTCATGACGGATAAGCTTTTGCAGTTTCATTACCTATATATGATTTAATTGTTCAACATTCTCGGCTATAACTTAGCAATGCCTTTATATTGTCTGACGGGTAAGACATAGATGACATGGAGGACAATGCGCTAAGTGATGATCTCCAACTTCGGTGTTCACCGGAACTGAAGCGGAACGTAAGGGTCAAAGCCGCCAAGCAGGGTATCCCAATGTCCGAATTGGTGCGTAGAATCCTGCGCGAGAATACAGAAGCTGTGGAGACTGAGAATTAATGTCCTTCTGGAGAAGCCTCTCATCAGAGCACTTCTCTCAGAAGGTCCCGCCAAGGACCATGAACAAATATCAAACACACACTGAAATTGCTGGCGAAAAGTGGAGGGACGAATTGTGACCTCCCCTTCCGAGTTGCAACTGGACGACGGCGTTATCGTCGATCAGGATGGGGATCAAAATGTCTGTTACAGTCCCCGGGGTCGAAACCCACCCCGGTTTCATCTGATCAACCCGGAATCGCTTGAGACTGGGAAGATAAAACCGAAATGTACTGCCAGGAGGCACAATGGGGGTTGGCATTCCGCGAAGCGTGACCAAATCAACTCCCATCGGTCGATTTGCCACTCCTGTTCGGGGAAGGCTGACTTGTCGGATGGCGGATCCAAGTCCGCATACAGTACGCTTACCGATCTCTCGCCCAAGGAGTTCGACAAATTGGCCGAAATCGAAGGAAGCGCAGCCACAGAGATGTGGCTCCAGAAGAACGGGGGTGCCGAATGACCTGGGCGATCGTCGACGGTGATGACACCGAACAGAATCGGTTTGACGACGAAAAGGAGGCCCAGAACGAACGGGATATCCTCAAAGATCTCGACCCAAGTATCAAGCTCCAGAAGGTAGGGAAACCCACGCCCGACGCCGGAGATATCAATGTTGAATTCATCGAGATGTCCGACGACTGTTGCGGGGGTAACGAGGACTCGGACAGCGATAAAGACGACAGTCTGACTGTCAATGGCGAGGGCGGGGCACCGTACAAACTCTGTCCAGGGTGTGGTAATCTCTCAGCGAGCTGTTACCGTTGTCCCGATCAGCAGTGTGGTATCGATCTGACGAATGTGAAATATTATCGAGGTGAAATGCCATGACATGGAAAACAAAATCTGAGAATGGCCGCGTTACGAGCACATTCCGAAAGTCCATGCGTTCATATGATGGTGATCGCTGATGCGCTTCCCCGGACTGATGTGGTTATTTATCATTGCCAGTGACCATCATCGATCACAAATAGACCGTTCAAGACGCCTCCACGTACAGGGGCAGATCGAAGACATCTTCGGAGACTCTGAGCAGTTCTGTGGATACGATCGCGTCGAAAGTGTGAGGATTGACGGAATATCTGAGAACGAGTGGATTCATGGCCCTGCCGTTGAGCTGCCGGCTACGGAGGTGGATTACTGATGCCTGAATGCAGTGGCTGCGGCAGCCACGTGTCCCAACGGTACGCTCGTGTCCTCGGGGACAATGACAGCAACGCTCACGCGTGCATGGAATGCAGGAGAAGACAGGATCGGTTCAACGGCGCTGTGGGTGGTCTGCTGTGAGCGTTGAACAGGACAGAGATTGGCGGGAAGCCATGCGAGACCATGTCAAGGATCGCGACAATGGATGGATTATAGTTCGATCGCGACCGGATTCGCGCCAAAAATTACATGTTAGACGGTCCGATGGGTCGAAACCCATCTGTGGGAGCACGAGCCCCTGCAACCGTTGGATAAATCGGAAACTGGCGGTCTACCCGATCGGATGGCGTGACTGGTGTCATGATTGTGCCAACGAGGTGGATCTGTGATGGAGACTGCCTCTATTGCCCCACGTGAACGGTTCGACACAGTTGTTGTCAGAGTTAATGGCAGCAGCGGGATGGACCTCCATGTTCCTCGAGATGGGAGTCGAACCCTGCCAGTGTGCAAGTACGCTAATGTTCACGATGATGGCAACTGGACCTCCAAACCAGTCAGTGTGTATTCAGCTGGAGTTGATGAGTGGTGCGACGAGTGTCTGGCTGAATTCTACGAGATTGATGAAGGTCCAAAGGACGATCCGGAGCCTCAGATCAGCGAAGGCCAACCACAGGGTTCCCATTCCGATCTCGACAGTGAGGAGATTGACGCCGATATCATCATTGATCGACTGGACGAGTTAGCTGAGCATTTGGAGCGAGTCCCCACCGCAAAAGAGTGGGACAACTGGGCCAAGGCTCCGCTTCACTCCATGAAGATTGAAATCCATTTCGACGGAGCAAGCACATGGACAGACGTTCTCTACCAGATGGGTTGGCCCGTTGGTAGATCCCACTCGAAAAGGTTGCGTGAGCTGCTCTTCGAAAATCCCCAGGAGAGAACAGTTGGTCGATGACTAGGCCGAGCTCGTGGGCGACTGAAGTATTCGATGCGATCAGTCACGAGCGGGTCCTCGTCATGTGGACCACTGTCCCTGCCCCACACCAGGGTGCCAACTACGTTGTCCAGATCAATGACAACGCCTATCGATTCACCCGGTCCGGTGGTGCGGCCCTCAACAGTTGGGTCTTGGACAGAACGAAGGCTCGGAGCATCGTCGTTTCACGACTCACGAGTAAGCATTGCGAGTCCCATCGACTGGCGGACTGGGACCAACTGATGCCTGACGTGAAGAAGTCGCTCCGAAATTGAGACTGCAAAAACCGAACGTACCATGCAAGAAAACGACTCACAACAGCAAAATGGTGCCGATTCAGACGAGCGGATCGTTTCAGCACGCAATCCCGAACTGGCACGGCAGATGGAAGAGCTCCGTCTGCGCACACTCCAGGCGGATGATGTGGCGAAGCGAGCGATCGAACTAGTGGACAAACAGTCCGGTGCGATCGAGGAGCTTCGCGAACAGAACGAAGCGCTCCAGGAGCAGGTCGCGATGCTCAAGGGTCGGGTCACTCCCGATCCAGCAACGAAGGATTACGACGAATTGACTCGGGATGAACGCGTTCACAGGGTCCGGACCTCATGTGTACGAAAGGCGTCTAAGAACGGTGGCCGAGCAGCGATCGACTACAACGACGTGATGACGCTGCTTGGTCATCATCCATCGACCGGCTATGCGTACAAGCTACTGAAGTTGGCTGGTGAACTCGCTGGCTTCACGTATGAAAAACGGGAGCGTGGCAAGAATGATCGGCTTTGTGTCGATCTGAACGCTGTGACCGATGAGACGGTGCTTCACGCCGTGAATAACCGAGAAGACGGAGGGGCGTGAAAATGGGTGATATTTTGTACCCGCCAGTACCACCTCCGTTTAGCTAGAGATAATCTCCACAAGTGCGGTTGTGTAAATTGAATTTGATTAGCCGCATCTACGCTCGCTCAACGCACGCTCAGCTACCGTTGAGAAGCCGTGAACCGGGAGAAATCGTTTATTCACGCCGTGAAACGATAACCGACAGACTACAAACACAACGATGTCATTCAACGACACCCAGGATAGCTTCGAACAGATCGAGCAGTACCGTAGGTTCCTCAGTCGCTACTATCGCGAGGAGATCGGGAAGCTCGTGGAACATTACCCTAGCGAGCAGCAATCGCTTGAGGTCGATTACAACGATCTATTCACGTTCAATTCGGACCTAGCTGCGGCGTTCCGTGTTGATCCAGACGAACATGGTGAGTTACTCGACGAGGCGCTCTCTTCACTCGACTTGCCCGTCGATGTGAATCTCTCGGAAGCGACTGTTCGTGTTCACGCGCCATCCGATGAAACGTCGACCTTCAGTGTGGGGGAAACCCGTGCAAAGCACTGCGGAAAGTATCTGGCCCTCCGTGGTCAGATCTCGAAAACATCGCAGGTGAACCCAAAGATCGTGAAGGCGGTCTTTGAGTGTCAGCGGTGCGGGATGCACACGACCATCCCGGCGATGGACAATGAGATTGCGACACCGAATGAGTGCCAGGGGTGTGATCGACAGGGTCCGTTTCGACTCGTAGAGGGACAAAGCACGTTTGTCGATCATCAGTTACTCCGACTGCAACAGCCTCCGGAGGAAGTCCAGGGCGGGCAGGGGCGATACATCGACGTTCATGTTGAGGGAGAGGACATCGTCGAAGACCTCCAGGCAGGGGATCGGGTGACTGTCTCGGGCACCGTCGAACTTGGCCAATTCGACGATGGCGACGTCGTGGTTGATACGCACTTTAGCGGCCAGGCGGCTCGCGTTGAGCAGACGGACTATGAGGACATTGACATCGCAGAGCACCGTGATCGGATTGAGGCGTTAGCCGCGGGAGAAGAAGGTGATCCGTACCAACTGCTGATTGAGTCCCTTGCCCCGAAGATACACGGGCACTCGTCGCTCAAATTAGCGGTTTTGCTCCAACTATTCGGTGGTGTTCGGGTCGAGCATGCTGGTGGAGCCGTGGATCGTGGCGATTCTCACATCCTGTTCCTTGGCGATCCCGGCACCTCGAAAAGCCAACTCTTGCAGGCGGTGGAGAACCTTGCTCCGAGATCGGCGTACGCTTCGGGAAAAGGAGCGACGGCAGCAGGCCTCACGGCAGCAGCAGTCTCGGACGACTTCGGCGATAATCAGTGGTCGCTTGAAGCAGGCGCGATGGCGAAAGCCCACAAGGGTGTGGCGTGTCTCGACGAGATCGACAAAGTCAACGAGGAGGCAGTCTCGTCGCTCCACGACGCCCTTGAATCGCAACGAATCATCGTCAACAAGGCGGGGATCAACACGACACTCCCAGCACAGACGTCTGTCTTAGCCGCTGGAAATCCGAAGTACGGCCGCTTCGATGAATACAAGTCGATGGCAGAGCAGGTTGATATCTCACCAACGCTCATTTCACGGTTTGATCTCATCTTTTTCGTCCGCGATGAGCCAGACGAAGAGGAGGATCGGGTAATTGGGAACCATATCATCGACTACCATCAGCAAGGGATCGCGTCGAACGCCCACGGTGAAGATGTCGATGATGAATACGAGGCACCGGTTGAAAAAGAAGTGATCCGGGCGTGGGTCGCACACGCGAAACGGTCGAAGCAACCTCGCATGCCCGACGACGGTGTTCGGGAGCGGCTTGTCACGGCATTCAACGAACTGCGCCAAGCCAACGATGACGACGGCCCCGTGCCAGTCACCTTCCGGAAGATCGAGGCGATCCAGCGGTTGGCCGAAGCCAGTGCTCGCGTTCGACTCTCGGAGACGGTTGAGATGGAGGACGTCCGACGAGCGTGCGAGCTCGTGGGTGAGTCAATGCGCCAGGTGGGCGTCGATCCGGAGACCGGGGAATTCGATGCCGACGTCGTCGAGACTGGGGCGTCTCAAACACAGAAAGATCGAATTGTCTCCGTCAAAACGCTGATCAAGGAGTTGACTGAAGAGGGCTCCGGTCAGGTTGGTGCGCCGATCGAGGACGTGATTAATCGGGCGTCAGACGCTGGCGTAGCCCAGTCGAAAGTTGAGCACACTATCGAAAGGCTGCGAAACCAAGGGGATGTATACGAGCCACAGGATGGGGAGCTTCGGATCGTGACCTAGGCTTTAACGACACTCATTTTTTAACCCCTTGGGCCGAATATCAGACAACGACACAACAACTGAGCACCGCAATCATCCTGTGTCGAGGGCACGATGACGCGCAGGGTGAGCCGCTCAGCGCTCCGCATCCTCAACTCCTATGTCTACGACAGCTAGCAACAGCGACGGGTTCGAATTGGGTATCGATCCAGAGAATGCGTTCGATGAAATTGTATTTCACGAACCAACAGTGTGTTCGCGATGCTTTTGCCTAATCCGAAGACATGACACGTACCGTCCGGATACCGACGGTGGTGTCTCGGATTATGCTCCTACAGAACGGCTCCGTCGCGCATACATAGGCGTCAAAGGCTACAAAACCGAGGAGCTGGACGAATATGGCTATCGGAAGATCTTCGAGCCTCGGACGTTCTGCGACGAGTGTGGATCACAGTCTGGACGTGCCGATGAACAAAATCTTCCACGACGACTAGCCGTACAGTTCGCTGCTAATCTCGCGAACCGTCTGCATGAGGAAGGGATCAAGGTCAACACTGCCGAACTCAAACGGGCTGTTGCGT
>CP071310.1 GCA_027563145.1 Halocatena halophila
GTCGAAACGTCCCTCAATCCTGCCGGAAGATCCCCTGCTGACACGATCCAGTAGCCGTCGCGATCGCGAAGTGCGTCGACGAACTCCGACTGATCGAAATCGTCTGCCGCAGGATAGTACTGCTCTCCTGGGTTCAAGTACGGTGGATCAAGATAGAACAGCGTCTCGTCGTGATCATACCGATCGAGGACTGTTTGGTAGTCTTCCTTCGCGATGGTGACCTCCTGGAAGCGCTCTACAACCGCATCCAGCGAGTCGATGCTCCCTCGCAGTGACCGGGCTTCGTTGCGCTTACCGGGACGTTTGAACCCTGCTCGCCGACCTGCCGATCCGCCGTAGGTTGTGTATCGAAGGTAGAACCAGCGGCCTGCGCGTTCGATGTCATCATCTGGGCGCTTTCCAGCGAAAAAATCGTCCTGCCAGTCGTTGTGCACGCTCTCGGAGTAGGGAACCATCCGCAGCCACTCCTGCAGAGCCTCACGCTGCTCGCGAACCGTCCTGAAGAAGTGAACCACATCATCGTCGAGATCGTTGAACACCTCAACGTAGCTTTCAGGTTTGTTCAGAAGTACCGCTGCGCTTCCTCCAAATGGCTCGACGTACCGACGATGGTGGGGGAAGAAACGGAGGATCTGGTTCACATAATAGGTCTTACCGCCGGGGTACGGGAAGGCACTCAACACCATTGAAGAATCACACCCCCATCCCCTCAGTCATCGGTATCACCGATCAGCTTCCGTACACGGATCAGCGCAGACACGTGGCCGGCGAAATACGCCCCTCCGACATCATCCCCTTCTCCAGCGGCTTCATGTTGCTTTTCGCGGTAGTGACGTTCCAGCTCATCGATCTGCTGAACCACCGTGCTGAAGCCGTCAGTCATCGTTCAACCCCCGAACCACCGCAGCAGTCAACAGGAGGATCAACGCGTATTCTTGCCATGACGACATCCATTCAAAATCGGGGAATGTCACAATCACTACCACGAACACAAGCACGCTGAAGAATGGATCATCGTGGATCATGCTTCTTCCTCGTGGATTCGCTCACCCGAGCCGTGTTCCTCTTCGCCAGACAACCAGTCGCCGTCCCGCTTCGCGTCGTGTTTGCAGTCCTCGCCGCAGAAGTGATATCGGGCGAAGAACGGCTCGGGGGCCTCTCCAGGCTCCTGGACACGGATGTCCCAAGTGATGCTCTCACCACACAGCTCTTCGCCGCAGTAGGAACATGGCTCAGTCATGGCTCTCCTCCATCTCTTCGAGGACGTCCAGCGCTGATTCACTATACGCTGATGGGGTGATCGCGTACTGCTCGTCAGCCATCGTCGCGTACTCGGTCGGGTGCTCGTCCGCTTTCTCAGCCCGCTCGACCGTCTGCAGTGCCGTTTCGACGACCCACCGATCGCGCGTGTCATCGTCGATGATTGAGATCGATTCCGGGCGGATCGAGACGTTCATCTCGCCGTCATCCGTCTCATACGTTCTGGGCTTACCCACGATTGAGACGTAGACGGGCGGCTCAGCCTCGCGCAACATCGCCGCAGCCTCGGGCTGGTACTGTCCGGCGTACACGAAGAACGTGTCTGTGGGATCTACCACGCGGCCCTGCCAGTATTCGCTGTCGCCCCCCACGTCCTGGGTCTCGGTGAGCGTCCCCGCAATGAACACCCTGTTCGCTCGCTCGCCGGTGGGCAACAGCCCGTAGACGGGCGCGCGCTCTTCGTCTGACTCCTTGAATGTGTACGTGATGTCGTTGAACTCCGTGGCGAATACCCGGCGTGCGACCGATCGTGAGGGCTGGCTCTGAGACATCAGGCAGTCACCTCCAGTTGCTCAAGAGCTTCATCCGCGGACAGTGCACCGAGCTGTTCGAACTCGTCGACGAGAAGATACCGCCCGAATTTGGGACCCGTCACCTCGAAATACCGTCCGACAATGTCCGGCTCCATCCGTTCGAGGACAGCGCCGGTGTCCAGCTTGTCTCGGGCGATTTCCTTTGCACGGTCGAGCGTGATATCGGTCAGCTCCTCCGTCTGCTCACAGTCGAAGATCACCTCCTGAACGGTGGTGCCGTCGTCGAGCACGCCCTTGATGCGGAGATCGAACTCACCGTCGACCTCGCCGTGTTCCGAACAGCGCCCGTTCTGCAACACGCGCGTACAATCGTCCGTGGGACAGCGCTTGACCAGTCCACTGCCGCGCTGGATGTCCACCAGTGCGCCTGTCTGATCGTCGTGATCGTTGCCAGGCTCGATGTCCTCCTCGATCTCGGTGATCGACGTCGTGCGGTTGAGTTTGATCGAATATCGCCCCTCGTACTCATCCGTGACGACATTCGAGAGCTCGTACACCGAGTCCTCCTCGAGCTCGGCGAGGTCGCTCGTCGCAAACGAGACGAACTTGATTCGACCGGATTCGTCGCCGAGCAACCCGACCTGCGCGATAGCGTCACTGCGGGGCTCCCACAACTCGACGACTTTCACGCGCACGTCGATCCACTGTTCGTCCTCGTCGATCGTCGCGACATCGACGTGATTGTTCGAACGGGGATCGAGGTCGTCATGGTTGAGATCAGCCTCCTCGCGATAGTTCTCGATAAGCGAGCGCTGCGCCTCTTCTGGAGGAATTCGATACTTTGAGACAAGTGTCTCAAGACGCGACTCAATCGCGTCCACATCGAGATCGAGATGCTCGTCGAACTGAGCATGCACTGATTTCGCCTGTTGTGTTAGGTCTTCCATTGGACTTTCACGGCGGTTGAGGACGCCACCCAAACGCACCGGAGGGATCGAACCTCCGTATCGCCACCACGCGTGCGCGTTAGTTGCAAACGATTCGTCACTCAGTATCAGTCATTGCGCGAGTGAAGGTGTAGGAGCAATCTGGCCTATCTTGTCAGCTGCGTAGCCCAGCTGGCGCTCGTAGCCATTTGCGGACATCAACACCGGGTAGAACGGCGTCTCCGCCGTCTGAGTGATGCCGTCGATCATGGCGTACGCCGTGCCTGCGCCAACTCGTTCAAAATTCTCGACCAATACCGAACAGTCAGAGCCGTCCCGTTTCGGAATCGGTTCCCGGAGTTCGAACATCGGCGTCTCTCGTGGTTCGCATGACTCACCGGCCACCGACCCCGTTGCTCGCAGAAAGTCCATCACGAGGGTGTGGGCGTACTCAACTGCCTCAGCACTGCCTTGGTACCCACACTCGACTTCGATCACGTCGACGAAACTCGCCAGCGCATCACCAACGATCGATCCGACTTCTACCAGAGCGTCTACCGTGAGCTGTGGACAGATCTCACGAGCGTTCGGTCCCGTCTCGTCGACGATCGCAAACGGGCGACCGTACGACTGCGTCGAATGCATCGACAAGGTGGTGCAGTCGTTGATCTCAGTCAGTAGCTCGTGTGCCAGCCGTGTTTCGTAGGCGTCAGACCCGGGATCGCCTGGGAACACGCGGTTCAAATCGGTCTCCGTGTACCGGACTCCTTGCGCGAGGGCGCGCTCGTTTGCGATGATGAGCTTCACCGGCCGTGTTACCGATGGAGGATCAGCGAGCACACGCTCGATCGCACGGACACCGCACGGCTCGTCGCCGTGGATCCCCCCGACAACAGCGAGTTCGGGTTCGCCGTCGCCCAGTTGTTCGACCATCATTGGCGGATCTCCATCCGAATATCGCTGATGATCCAGCGGTCAAGGGAACCACCCATCAACACCCAGTGACCGGCTATACGCCGCCAGTCGACATGTTCGTCAGAGACTTCCTCACCGACTATACGCGCATCATCGAATGAGGGCAGGCAGGCCAAACAGATGAGCTGCTGACCTCCACCATGCTCCGTTAGTTCAACGTAGCGGAGATGGCGTTCACCGCCACAGTTCGTGCAGTGACGGTCACCACTGGAGCTAACTGTCATCCTGACACCCCATCAGAGACCCATGAATCGTCGAGGCCTGCCCGACGATCGAACTCCTCGACACTCATCTCCTCCAGGATATGGCACAGCCGCGGGCCCGTGACGGTCCCCTGTTCCGACTGGCTATATTCGCCAGTGCAGCGCTCGCAGATGGACCAAAACGGCTTGAGGTCAGACCGCCGGCTGATGTGCCACCGCTCGCCCTCCTTCTGGATGGGTGTGAAGCACTGTGGTCGGATCTTCTCCTGTCCGAAGGCTTCAGCATCGATCGGGTGGCAGATCCGGTTGCGCTGATGTGGTTTTCTCCGGCAGACCAGCTCGTTCCCTTCCTGGTCGACGACCTCGCCATCGACAACCTGGGGATCGCCGATGATCATTGCTGGATCACCCACAGCGATGGAAGCTCAACACCGCAATTCAGGCATTTCGCGATACCAACGCCAGTGTCTGCGTCGAAGCCCTCGTGATATCGGTGATCGCACATTCACTGATCACCCTCGATAGGATTATTGTCCAACTCGTGGAGTGCATCGATCAACTCCCCGCAAAAGTCACCGAACCGGTCGGTGCCGAGTTCGGCGTACCGGCCCTCTTCGTTCCACTTTTCGATGCCAAGCGATATCACAACCGACAGCGTGTCGAGATCATCAATTGTCCCCTCGAACTCCACACACGCCGTGGGAGCGTTCTCGCGCATTAGAACACACCTCCTTGGTCAACGGCAGCCTCCAAGCATCCACCCGTTGTGCTGATGTCAGTCTGCATGTCCATCTGATACCAGCCTGACCCACCACAGCGGACACACGAGTACGTCTCTGTCACGCTCTCGCCACTCTCAATTGCCTTTGTGAGCTCAACTGCACCACCGCACTCACATCGCAACATCACTCCTCACCCCCTGCGATGAGAGGAGCGATCAGGTGCTGACCGAACACGCTGCCATCGACCCACCCAATCGCCAACGGGCGTGAGTCACACACGTAGAGCCGATAGCCGTCCGTTTCTGGGATCGCCTCCACCGCGTCATGGATCGCCGCTTGGCTGAAAACAGCTGTCTCGCACGACGGAGTGTGATCGGCTTCGAACGTGTGCATTCCCTCCACGTTTCCTTCCAGCCGTGAGGCAACGCTCACCGCCCCGCCCTCCGCAACGATCGAATAGTGATCGCCTGCAGGCAGTGTGAACAGCTGCTCGATATCCTCGTGTCGACCAAGCATGAGCGTCGACTGCTCGTCATCCGCGTAGCGCGTCACTTCCGATGGAAAATCGCCGACCGACTTCGTGAAACGCGCTATCCCTTGCTCGGTGGAGATTTCCAGACCC
The DNA here is from genome assembly GCA_027563145.1 of Halocatena halophila. Taxonomy (GTDB): domain Archaea; phylum Halobacteriota; class Halobacteria; order Halobacteriales; family Haloarculaceae; genus Halocatena; species Halocatena halophila. Next base: position 5,242 of record CP071310.1, read on the forward strand.
CCGTCGTCGAGAGCAATCTCTCCATCCTCCTCGCCGATGAGATCGACGAGAAAGTCGCCGTACGGGAGATTGTACGCCGTGTCGCTATGGAGCTCTTGCCCCACTGGGATACGCATCCCGACGCCGCACGCGTTCGAGTGGAAGTGTGCCCCGAGTTCGAGCCATCCGTGATTGATCCGCGCACGGATACGCTCCATCTCTCCGAGGGGGCCGGCAGCTGATGCGAGCTGCCGCCGTGTAATGGTACCTTGGCACTCTGATGACGGCATCAGAAGAACTCACCCCGTTTAACATCGTATGCGACCTTGACGATCGCGACGAACGCCGCGACAGCGTTCAACCAGAAAGGGGTGTCTTCGTACATTATCGCTCCCCCGCAACGGCGCGAGCGATGGTTTCTTTGCTATACCTCGCCAATTCGCAGCTGGTTTTCTCGATTCGCATTGGTTTCGAACCTGAGAAAGCCGTTCTCGTGGGGTGTCTCCAGCACCCCACCACATTCCTTCATGTAACAACCAGCCTGGCTCTTCCCAATTACATGTGGGATGGCCATGATAATAAACCTTTGGGCATATCCACAGTGGTATACAACGGTGGCAATGACCAAAGGCTTATTACCAAATAGTGACTGTCTTGTAATATGGGATCAGGAGACGATAGAGAGCATAACGAGGCGGGACACTTTGTCGAAGAATATCCGCTAACAGTTGTGATGGATGTGTTCGATGCGGTCGAAGGCCCCGCGATAATCACCGCAGATGTCGTGGACGAACTGGAGTGTGGCCGCGAGACTGCGCGACAAAAACTCCTCGCACTGGAAAAGGAGGGCCGCATCAAAGGTCGAAAGAAAGGCCGCGTCACGTTATGGTGGCCGGCTGATGATGAGGCAGAGGACAATGGATAGCAGTGTTGCAAGCCAGATCGAGCAATGGGAGAGCAGAGACCACCTTATTCTATCACCGACAGCAGAGAGCTGCGCTGCCGGTGTGGCGAACGTTGGACAGCACGACGGCGAAACAATTTACGAGGGAGTCACCGCTGTCGGTGACAAAGTCCAGATCCACGGTGATCGATGCAGCTGCAATCATGAACGTGACGACTCCAAAACTGATCGAGGGACCCCATTTGGGCAAGCTTGGAGGAATCGGCTTGCTGCGAGTTGTGAACACCAAAGAGCGGTGGAAACAGCCCGATACCTCGGTGGACGGTGCGACTGCGGTGCAACCCAGCATATCGTCCATGATCACACGATCCAGTACGATGTGACGATTATGCGGACATTCGAATGCTTGAACTGTGGGGCTCCGCGAGAGAAGCCCACAAACCTGGGGGTGTAATCGCTATGCACAAAGAGGGACACCGCGGAATCGGACTAATAATCCTCGCAGCGATTTGCTACGCTCTTCTCCCCGAACGGCCGATTTTGGCGGCTTTACTTTCAGGATTCATGTTCATCCAGGAACTGCCGGACAAAGATCAGGGGATCTCATTCCTCGAACACCGTGGCGTCAGCCATTCATTCCTCTCTATTGTCTTCCTGGGCATTATCTGCGCTGGAGTTGGGTGGGCCGTTGGAACGTTCTTCTTCCCGCCGATCGCTAGCGGACTCGCCACTATGTCGTCTGCGGGGACGCCAGCCTCCTGGTGGGGTACTCGACTTGCAACATACGATGCACAGACAATGACGTTCATCGGCTTTGCTGTCGGCGCTGGCGGGATTGCATCTCACTTACTCGGGGATATCATCACACCGTGGGGACTGAAACCGTTCCTTCCATTTTCAAAACGGTCGTACAGAATCGCGCGAATCCCTGCCGACAGCACATACGCGAATTACGGACTGCTCATTCTCGGTTTTTTAGCATTTGGTGCCTCTATCGCGGCTATTACCGGCTTTTTGTGACTACAGCCACCACTCGCTGTCGTCCTCGAGAACATCTTCATCGGCGTTCTTGATCTGATCCACGATGGAACTAGCGACCACGTCAGCAATCCGCTCGTCGACGGACAGCGTTGATCCGATAATTTTGCTCGTTGCAGCAGTCAAATCGATCGACGGCTGAGCCGTCGAGGGATCAGGCCAACTGCCGCCCCCAGCGCTCGATCCATCCCTTTGACCACTCTTCGACTGGCGCTGGCGAACGCTTCGAACCGCTTCAGCGATCGTCTGTTGATCGGAGTCGCCGCTTGAGCCCTCAGGGCGACGGCTTGGAGCTCCACTGCTTCCATCGGTTGTACCCCCGTACCGACCACCCATCTCAGGCCACCTCCTTCGCATCTACAGCGTATCGATCGCCAGCCGACACGTCAAGCGCTTCTCGGACACCATCGCTCACATCGGCCCAGATTCCTCGCATTGTCTCATGGGTCTGAGCCTCCGGGGAGATGGGATCTCGCCACTGATTGAGACCAGTGGCAGCGCGAACGGTACGAGGCATGCGCTTGAGATAGTGCGCAGACAGCAGGCCGATCAACATGACGGGCCTGGGTTGTCTCGCAGCGATCGTACGCACGTCCTCGACGAGCTCGTTGATTCGAATACCTGCGCCGCCAGTGAAATACTGCGTCGCGAAGAACGCAGTCATCGAGTATTCGAACGGACAGCGATCCAACGTTTCAAATCCAATAGCCCATTCAGCGGCAGTACAACCCTTGATCAGTGGGATTACGCCAATATCGAGATCAAGAGTCTCAATCTTGCGTGTCATCCAAAACGTTCCTTCGAGATTTCGTTCGACGTTTGCGCGGCGATCGGCTGCGTTCTGGCGTTCGTACGTTGAGTAGTCAGTAGGAACGTGGAAATTGCCCTCAAACCGGCGAATAACCTCCAATTCGTCCTCCCAGGAGATTTGCGCGAGTTTCCGATCGGCCACGGTCGATGTCGTGATCACGTCAGTTCCTGCAGGAAACCATGAAGCGGCTGTTTCTCCGCGTTTTAGCAGCTGTCTCGCGGTCGTGATCTTCACCAGCGCATGGTCTGGGATGACGGCATTGACGAAGGCACGATGCGATGGTTGTGGTTCTATCAACGGTATCGCTCCGTTTGGCCAATTCTCATCCATAATTTCTTTAGACTTCGCTCCCACTAAGGGACTACTTCTGACCATATATCCAATACAGCGCTGCGCCGTGGCGAATGCCCTCCCCTGCGGGGAGGGCAGCCCGTCCTTCGGACGGGCACCGCACGCAGTGGGGGGTGCAGCCTGCATACGCTTTGCCTGGGGTGCCCACAGTCGTCGCAACTAGTCAATCAGAGAGGTGCACTGGACTTGGGTGCCTACACGCAAAATCACCAGACGGCAGGCGGATTGCGCTTACTGTGGGTGTCCAACGGAACAGTCCAGTATCAGCATTGCACCCCGCAGGGGTGCCATCGTCACTGTGGTCGAGGAGAAGTGGTGCATGACAGCTGGGTGCCCCACGGGCATACCAGCCAGAAACCACCATACAGTAGCGGGGTGGGACAGTCAGAGTGTAGTGTCTGGGCCTGTGAAGTAGGCCCTTTGCTTCCACTGGACAGATGGATGAAAACACAGGACAGTCGGGGTTTGGAACCTGAGCCTGACAGTCCCACGGTTGTCGTACCTGGACAGTCACGGGCCGTAGGCCCACCACCCAGCGGAGCTGGGTGGATCGGTTAGATGGAACCAGACACCATCACTTGCCGGACGCACCCCCCTCCCTTGGCTCCCATGTTTGCACGGGAGTGCAGCTGGCCGGCACCCCACAGTTCGCCTGTCTCTGCTCTTCACGGAGATCGTCGCTCAATTCGGCACCCACACGGAGTGTAATCAGTTGGAACTCGGGCGTTGTCGCACGTGGGACACCCACGGTGTCATGCGGTTTTCTCAGGAAAAGTGGTGTGTAGACTCCGGCACCCGGGCCTGCATGCGCTGGATCTGGCACCCAGACGGCTGTCGTACTGTGTTGGCACCCAGGCTCTGCATATGCCCGTCGGACTGTCGGTATTCGTCGTGAAAGACGGTTTCAGGCACTACGTCGCTAGTTTTGACTGTCCAACGGGACACCACCACTTCATATGTTTCATGTGTTCAGTGGCTTTTAGTGCGGACACCCCCTCCATTTTTCAAGTGTTCTCGGCAGATACAGCGCTTCATACGCCTAAATTTCACCCTTTCAAATTTCGTCACTACCTGGGACTGTCGGGCAGTCGCTGCTCGGCCTGACTGTCAGCCAGCTGGCTGCTCGCTGGTTTGCATCTCTCTAAGTCACCGGGCGGGTGTTTTTCGCCTTCTTCCCATCGGGAGAGCTGAGTATAATTATATCGTCTTATAATATTCTTGGTCTTCTAAATCAATCTAAGTGCTCACTCCACACCCACATCAGCTATGTGATAGCTTGGGGTGCCACATCGCGGCTGCAACTCCTGGCTTTCACACCTGCATACGCTCGGCCTGGGTGCCGTCGTTCTACACTCTCAAAAATCAGACTACTTCCTGACCCTCACCCCAAGTTCCATAGCACTACGTGGTGGGGATGTCTCATGGCATTGGTTTCGCTGTGCGCTGGAGGCCTTTTATGGCGTTATAGTTAACCCCCTAGAAACCTGATAACACTACATGATTGAACATCAAGATTCTGAGAGTAAAGAGCAGTTCATCCCCGATTTCGATGAGATGGATGAGCACCTTGACCGCCGGCGCAAAGACATCCTGGCGGTACTTCGAGCTGTTGATAATTCAGATGAAAGCCGTACTATCAACACGTCGGATCTCCGGAGAACTGCGGGTGTGCCGGCCGGCTCCATGACCAACCATATGCAGAAACTGGAACGGTGGAAGCTGATTGAGTGTGTGGGACGTGCCTACGTTGGCGGAGGATCAAAGGCCAAAGTCTGGCAGCTCACAGACCGCGGACGGGAGTTCTGTGCGTCGCATCTCGATGAGTTACGGACCTTTCCCGCGCCAGAAGAGGTCACCGCCCTCCAAAACCGGCTCGTAGAACTGGAAGGAGAGGTTTCGGAGGTTGACGAGGAGATGAGTCGCTTGGATTCACTGGAAAATGAGGTCGATCAGCTGCGGGATGTCGTCATGCAGATCGCTGTGAACACCGGTACTCTCTCCAAAGAAGAAGCGCGGGACGCAATGGGATTCACGCGGTATCGTCGAGTGTTCGGTGACTAATCCTCGGCGTACAGCTGCTGGACACCACCTCGAAGATCGTCCTTTTCTGGATCGGAGGTGGCTGGATCCGTATCGACGATATCAGGGAGCGGAACGTTCGAGGCTCCGTCGCGGTACAGCGTTAATTCCTCGGGAGCAAGCAGCTCTTTCTTTCCATCGTCGTCTCTCGGAGCCACTGGAACAACGATGATATCCCATTCAGCATCCTCCGGATCCCCGATCTCGAACTCCGGAATCACGGGCGGTTTGATGTTCCGCTCGCCATCCGATGGGTACTTGCTTGCGTCGGTGTAGATCTCCTCTGGCCTGTCGAAACGCGCGTACTCAACGCCGTCTGTGTCACGGAGAATGTACTGCCCACTCGCTTCGTCGTGCACCCACACGTTATCACTCTTGCCTGGGCGTGTCATTTTTTCTCCAGCGATCGTCAGAGAGCCTGTTCCTGTATAGAACCGCCGTTCACCGTCTACTGAATGGCCGCTCCGACAGCAAAGTGGTTCCCGTCCAACGGTGTTGTACACACGCTCGGCAGCCGTGGCGCGAGCGATAAACAGACACCGATGACCCTCGGCATGGGCCTGAACGAGATTGATGATCGTCTGCGAGGGTTGCTCTCTTGCTGTTGAGCACTCCGCCTCGATGTATGCGTCCTTCGCACCCGCCAGCCGGGACAGTAACGGCTGTTCTTCCCGGTACTCAGCGACCCGTGCCGCTATCTCATCGGGATCGCTCACGCCACCGAGATCGAGCGCGTCATCGACTGCCGCAAGCCCATCCGGCATGGCATCGCCTGTTTGCTCTGGGACGGTCATCCTAAAGCCCAGTTGTGTAAGCGGCGTATAGGCGTCAGCCAACAGCTCGCCGTGGCCAGCGCCACCGTCGTTTTGCGTCTCCCCGATATTCATGAAGCCAGTATCTAGCGCTTTTACCTCGCGTTCATCGTCGCTATTTGTTCGATCACCCAGATAGTCATCTGGGATCTTTTGCAAAACCGACCGCCACGCTTTGCCCGTATCTGTGATCGACTCGCCGCCGGGCAGGTACGTCTGCAGGCGATCGAGGACCGTCTCGACAGCAACAAAGCCCCCTGGATCGCCGTTTCGGATCGACTCGTCGTAAATGGCTTTCAGCGCCTGATTCCGGCTGTGGTCTTCACTCATATCGAGGGAGGCTGGCTCATCAAGTGCCTCTGTGAGCTCGCCGAAGTGGAGGCTTTGTTGTATTTCAGCATCGGTCAGTGGCTCAGCCCCGTAGCGGTTCAAGCTCTCACGGATCACCTCATCAACATCTCCATCCGAGCGCAGAGGCGGGTACGGAGCAAACGTCTTCAACTTCAGTGGCTCAGAATATCCGCCACTAGGGATTGGTAGCTTCGTCCAGATGTGATAATTTTCAGTGTTCAGCAGGTCCTCAGTACCGTACCCACGGAATCGATCCATCAGTGGGCGGGCATCGTCGTCTTCCAAGACCCGGAAAGCCAGCAGGTTGTTGCAGTTATTCAGTACCGACTTCAAAACGCCTGATTCTTTGAGCTGGTGGGGGTGCTGACATGCCAATGTCATCCCGAATTTCATGGACCGAGCCCGGGCTAGGATGTCGTCTAGCTGCAGATTGTCGCTTAACACCGTGTCCGCCTCATCCATGTATCCAAAGAACGGCTCGCGCTCGCCTTCGAAGGAATTCGTCTGGATCGCTGTCCACGTTGGGCGGAATGTCCCCAGTGTTACCATCTGCTTTGCGTCGTCGCTTGCTACTGGCGTTCGGACGATGACGATTTTGTTCTCACGCGGGAGAGAAGGGAAACTGATGGATGATTCTCGGGCGGCGATGATCTTTCGCATCACCCCGTTTTCCACCCAAGACTTCACTCGTGTCATCACTGGGCGGAGCTCGTCATCGTTCATCTCAGCGATTTGACGGAGAAATTCCTGCAGAAACGGATCATCAATCTCCTTAGCAAATGCCTCGCGACGCTCCTCCTTCAGCAAGATAAAATAGAAATCGATGATTGAGTATTTCTCAGCTGGATCGTCGACAGCGTGGTTATGGTGCATCATTGCACGGCTCATCGTCTCGACAATCGCGTTCATTCGGGGACCCCAGTAGTCATCGTTATCGAAAATCGACTTGATCACCTGGAGTCGGTCCTCAATCACACTGGCGAGCTCAGTTTCGTTCTCGCATTCAGGCACATCAAGGAAATTGATCTGAACACTCCGCTCGAACGTGGCGTCACCCGGCTCAATCCAAACCACATCCTCCAAGCGATGCTCTGGCAACCGTTTGAGCAACTCGCGAGAATCCTCTGCCTTGGGATCAAAGTAGATGAATCCCCACCCCGCGTACGCTAACTGCAGCATTTGCGTGAGCATCTGATTCGTTTTGCCCGTTCCGGTCGTTCCGACGATGAGTTGGTGCTGAAATAGGTCTTCGAACGGAATCCCAGTTGCCGTAAATCCCTGTCGAGCTGTGATATCATACCCAACCCAAATGGAACTCGTCGGATCGTCGTAGCCGTCTTCAATAATCCGTCGGATTCGGGGGCTGGCATAGCGGTCGACATCGCGCTCAGGGTCATCACTAGGCGCTTCGACCCCAATCTCCACCCCCTGCTCCCGGACTATATCCATTGCTTCTATCTCGTATGTATCACCGGCGATCGACGTCTCAGCTTCCTCCGGGGATTGTGTAGAGCACGCTGTGTCCTCCTTGTCGCTACGAAACCGATCAAACACCATCGTTGTCCACCTCCGGTTGGCTGACAGCAGCTGGAATCTGAGTCCCTCGCTGCGTGTTTTTCCAGCCTATATTAGGAGTGGTGATCTCTCCACTCGGCAAATGAGCCACTGCAGCCAATTCGTCGATCGTCAACACCACATCTGAATCCATCAACTCCCGTTGATGACACGCGTCAACCACCGGCGCAACGCTCGACTCTGCCACTGGAGATACCGTGAATTGCTGCTCTGAGACTGCTGACCGATACTGACGTGCGAACATCTCACCAGTGGCCTGGCATCGCTCAACGGCTTCCCGCTCATCGGGAGCAATGGCGACTACACGTAGAGACGTATCATAGGCGCGTTTGCCATCCTGATCTTCTAGACACTTTGCCTGCTCACGGTCTTTTTTACTCGGATCGACGGGCTGAGGGTTTAACCACCCTTTCACCCGTCCTTCCCGTAGATAGTCTGCCATCGCCGTTACGCTCGTCCCGCTGCGGAAGAGGCCACCATCACCTGCGTCATTGGTCCATGAAGGAGAAACAGGTCGGGCTACAATCTGGATGATGACGTGTGTATCAGGCGTTGATAGCATCTCACTGGTGATATCACCGTAAGGATCGTACTCAAACCCGTCTCGGATCGGGTAGAAATGATGCTTCTCGAAGTCCAGTTCCGCTGCGGCCACGTGATTCCCTGGCTCGATCGGGGGGAAGCCCAGACCTTCAACCGCATGAACTTCTGCATTCTCAAAACAGGCTTCTACCCGTTTGATATACGATCGTGCGGTGGAATCGTCGACTGCCCACAAATAGAACTTGATTGTTCCATCGGTGAACCATAGCTCAAAGGCGCGGCGATCACTGATATTCTTCGACCGGAATGCCGAGGTCTGAGCATCGTGCAGCGTTCGCCAAAAACGCCTGGCTGCTGCCAGTCCGGTGCTCTCTTTGAATGGAGTGATCTGGAGCAGTTGGCCAGGGGCATCGTATGCCTGCTGTGTGTGGGGAGTGTCGAACTGGACCGTTGATTGTTCTCTCTCCGAACGACTGAACAGCCCCATCAGTGCTCACCTCCGTCGGCCGCCATCGGATCTTGCTTTGACCAGTTCGCGTCAATATAGCGGCCGTACGATCCGTGTTCATCGGGATCGTAACTGAAGATTGAATGTTCACCAGCCGAGAGCGTCACCCACGCCTCTAACCAGCCTTCGGCGTCGGGATGGTCAACCAAACAACCGGCATGGTTGACGCCTTCATCACCCGCTTTGGACGCCTTTTCAGCAACGAACTCGATCTGTGGCTCGTTCAGGCCGAAGTCAGCCAACGCATCACGATCAGTCGTGTGGAACAGCTCCGTGGTTTGTGTCTGGTCGCGAATCACGTTCTTGTGCTGCGCTTCATCAGCATCTTCTGCCGTCGCGAAGTCGCCCGGGTGCTGTGAAACAAACCACAGCCCCGCATCATTGTGCCGCCAGTGACGCGAAGACTCCTCAAGCCACGAAAGAATCCGCGGCGATTTGAGCAGGTGGTGCGCCTCATCGATGACGAACAGTGTCTCACCAGGTGCGGTTTTCACCGCTTCGTACACCTCACCCAGCGCCACTGATAGCATCGTTGTCCGGTGATCAGTCTCGCCCATTCCCTCGATTTGCTGCAAATCAAGGTACGTTACGCCTCCTGGCGAAACAGTAGCATCCGACGGCCCCGTGAGAAAGCCGAAAACGCCATCTTCGGAAAACCCACCCAGCTTTCGCAACAACGCGCCGACGTTGGCCTCGATCTCTTCTTCTTCGAGCTGGGATCGCACATGCAGGCTGGGGTTCTGGCCGATCTCCTCAACCGCATCGTACACGTCCGACAGCGTCGGCGAGTTCTCAGGCGTGTGCGTCGAGGGATCATCCGGATCGAGGCCGGCGTCGACCATGCTGGACTCCACTCCATCTCGAATGAGGGGCCGGAGCCGATCGCGGGCGTCATCCGTCTCGCAGATGAGATCCAGAATCAAGCCTGTCACAAACCGCTGTTTCGTACGGAACGGGTCGAGGCGATCCTGAGCGGCTGCCTCTGGATCGAGCGACTCCATTCGTAGCGGGTTTAGCGTCGTTCTGCCGCCGATCGTGATTGTCGAACCGTTCAACAACTCCGTCACGCCTGCAAAGTCGCCCTCGTTGTCGACGAACACCAGTGTTCGGTCATCCGGATCACTGAGATACCAGCGAGCGACCTGCTTCAGTGTGGTCCAGGTCTTCCCCGAACCGCTCATCCCTAGTGTTAGGCGATGGGCTGGCGGCGTTGCAAACGGATCGATCGAAATGGCGCGTCCGTTGGTCGGGTTGCGACCCAGCTCGACGCCATCCTCGTGATCGATCGTCGTCGAGGCCGGGGGAAACGTCGCCGCGACTGCCCCTGTCCCACAGATTCGCTTTCTTGCCGGCGATGCGTACCGATCACGGCCTGTCGGTGCGCCCGACTGGAAGAGGTCTCGCTGCCGGTTGGCGTCAGTGATCGGTGTCATGCCCGCACCGGAGAGCACCTCTTCGACATCATCACACGCGTCTTCGAGTGCACGGCGTTTGGCAAGATCCAGGCTCACCTCATCAGCGTCATATCCACGGTCTATCAGGGACTCTGCACGCTCCATTGCCGTCCGAGTGCCAGCACGGACGGTAACGTAGGTGCTGACCTCCCACGGCTGAACATCCGTGTGATGCAGCAGTTTGAAAAACGCAACGTAGGCGTCCATCTCGTCGGCCAGCACGTCCGCATCCAGCGGATTGTTCCCGTCTTTGCGCTCGACGATCGATGCGTCGATCGAGCCAGCATCCGTTTTCAGCTCTTCTTTCACCGCCTCTGAATCCCTGGACTGGAACCGGTGATGGATTGACAGATCTATCCCACGCATCGTGTGTAACTCCTTGAGGAACAGGGCTCGGGCTCGCACCGGCCAGTCGGCGATCCAGAACGTCCGACAGAACTGATCGCCGGCAACCACCATGTCATCACCCGGCCGTTCGTCCCACCGCGCTGCGCTGATCAGCTCTTTCAGTCGCTCTACATGCCGCTCATCGGGAGAGGGGCCTGAAGCGTTGTTCCGGGAGAACGTTGAGCCCATGCGATCGAGCACGGCGTTTACCCGCGCAATGAGTCGATCGGACATCGATGGGTCCAGGGGCGGGAGATCCTCTTCCCGATCCGATTCTTGAGGCGACTGCTCCAGGTCGGTCGCCATCGTCACACCACCGTCTGTGACTGTCGAGAAATCGTTTGGCGAGCGTGTCCCTGCCCAGTGTCGTGCCACCACGCGTGCGTGCTCGGTGCCCGAAACCGGCTGAGCTGTCACTCCAGGCACTGCGCTGAACGCTTCACGGAGTGCCTTGAGCCGCCGCTCGGCCTCGATCTGTTGCTGTTGACGTATCGTCTCCCCGCTGATCCGATTCGCATCCGGCGTTTCGATGTCATCCGGGCCGACCTGGACGACTAGATACTGCTCCCACTCGGTCGCCTTCCAGCTCTCGCTATCGTCGGGCTCGCCCTCAATGATCGTTCGGAGGTACCCAAGGATGTCGCCGTTCGTCTCTCGCCCCCATCGCTCCGATAGCCACACATCCCGATACTTCTCGGTGATAGCGGCTGGGTCTGGCGATACTGCCATCGAATAGATCGAAAAGTCGATCTCCGACAGCCGCTGGGAGCCATCGATCGATCGGCGAAGCGTGTTGACCATCGTTTGAGTCTCGCCATCAGTCTGGAAATCGGTGTTCCGGCCGTTGAGCCGTGCAAACCGCACCACACGGCCGTCTACCATCTCGATCGAGCCGTCGCCAAGGATCTGCTCAACACCATGCAGGCTGGCAGCTCCTGATCGGTCGAGCGGGAGTGACCCAGCTCGTAACCGCATCGATAGCCATCCACGGATGCGGCCGAAGGATGTCGTGTACGCCGGCGTTGTACGTGTGAGATACGCGCCTACACCCGCTGAAAGTGCTCCAACACCCGCGATTGCGCCACCAATGGATGTGAGGCCATGCGAGGCGATGTAACTTCCACCGATGATTGCCCCCGCTCCGGGGATCAGTGGCGTGATCCGGTCGACCGGAATTCCGTTGATCCGCATTCCTGCGTCCGTTTCTGGCAGGATCACCTGCGCTGGCGTCTCGTCTGTCGAAAGCTGTGCGTCTACCGCGTCTTGATTGTCAGTCATTGTTGTCTCTCTGAAAATCGCATGATCAAATGCCGATACTCAGCGGTTGTTCAACCGCTGCTGTTCACGTTCATCGGTCGCTTTCTGTGCCGTCTGTCTCTCATCCGGCGTTTCTGATGTTGGGCCGTGACCGTCCGATAGCGTCTGTTCATCGTCTCTCCCCTGTTTCCAGGCTGCTGAGGTGTGGAATCGTGGGATGACCTGGACCCATCGACGGCGAGGAGTCGCGTTAGGGCCATCCAATGTCCAGTCGTGGATCGACGTTTGTTCGGGCTCAGGTGGCGCACGCCACTCGTCGAAACGCTCCCTCCCGGTCTCCACTTGCTTGTGCACCTGCCCAACGCGGTCGGACGATTCCTCCACAAACTCCTGCATACGGTGTTGACGGGGGAGAAACCGTATCGGGAGCAGTAGCACTCGCTCAGCGTATCGGAGCATCATAGCTGGGAATACGACGAACACGAGCAACACGCCAATCACGAACACCACCAACCGAAGCACTAGCGAGTTCAGCGCTCCGAGGAGAAACACCAACAGAAACGCAAACGCGCTCTGGAGGAGTTTCGTCACTATCGCGACCGTGAATACGGCTGTGATTGATCGGCCGAGATGGTCTGCAAGCCGATTATCAATTGTCCGGAGCGGCCAGGCTAGCGGCCAGGCCACAAATCCGAACAAGATCACGCCGCGTAGGATCACCGCAGCGAGCGCTCCTACTGCAACGGTTAGGGGTTGGATTTTCGCCGCGATAGCCAACACACCTCCAGCTGTAGTCGTTAGTTCGAGGGCCGACAGGAGCTGCTCCGGGCTCGGAGCCAAGGCCATCGCGACCTGGTCCGTGAGGTGAAGCACGAACGGGAGGATCGTGTACGTCGCCCCCACGAACACTCCAGCCTTGCCCGCTTTCTTGAGCTCCTGTCGACGGAGGGATTCATCGCTGATCGCGAGAGCGCGAGCACCAAGCCCGAGCATGCACAGCGCGCCTACGCCCACGCACAGACGCGAGAGTGCGATCAGATCCGGCCATACCCCATTCGAGGGAGCCATCCAACTACCCGGCGACAGTGGCTGGCCGGGCGCTGGTATTCCGAATATGAGATCCAACAACCGGGCGAGTGCGTCCGTGACCGACCAGGTGACGACGACCCATCCCAATACCGCGAATCCAGCTATGACTGCGAGCGAGATTCGACGGCGCCGTGGGCCTCCGAAGCTAAATCGGAGCAAGCACCAGGACCCCTTCCCGACCAGCCAGATCGCCTGAATCACGATGGCTAAGAGGATGAACACGGCCAACACGATGTGTCCGAAAACTCCTAGCCCCCGGCGCTTCTCCCGAAGTGCTCCCATTGAACTCACCCACCGAACGACAGGCGGATGCAGTCAAACAATGGGATGCCGATGTACGCGAGCAAACGCTCGGCACTCAGTAAGACTAGCGAAGCACCGAACGCCGGGAAGGACCCGACCAACTTCTGCCGACCCGCTGCGACCTTCGACGAATCCACACCGCGAATGTCCGATAGCCCGGAAGAAAGCCGGATCAACCCTTTCCCCCCAAACCACATCACCCCGGCTGCCCATGCTGCTGTGATCAGTGGGGCAGCTTTCGACCCACACACGCCATCCCTGAGCAGGCCGATCCCCGTCTGCTGTGCTGCGACCGGCTCGATGACCGTCACTGCTCCGATCAATCCCGCGAACAGTGCTGTTCGAATCGCCAAACGCCCCATTCGGGAGCGTAACGTGTCTAATACCCGTTTCATACCAATCAGTACAACAGTTGCCACATAAGGGATTGCGCCAAAACACGGCTATAGAATTCACTATAGGAAACACTATAGCCACAATACAACCACTCAATACCAAGAATAACAGGCTATAGCTTCCTCTATAGGATTCGCTATAGATCTTGTGTGGCGTGCTCCTGAACGCTCTTTCGGAGCGTCTTGAACTTGTCAGGATCTGCCTGCTGGAAGCCTAGTCGAAGTGCATAGCGGACCAATTCCGGGCGATTGATTGATCCATCATCATCGATGTCAAGCTGCCGACGAAGCGCTGATCCAATCTCAGCCCGCTGTTCAGGATGCTCATCGAGTGCTCGGATGAATGCCGCTGTCGGTCCATCCCAGACACTGATCGTCTTCTGTTCATCTCCGGCATCGATCCGTTCGAGCTCTTCAAGAATTTCATTCTTGAGGCTCTGCTGCTGTTGATTATCGGCCTGTGAATCAAGCCGATCACCATGTGAAGTCTGTCGCTTCAACTCCTCTATGTCGATATCTTCCTCACTCATGACCATCTCCCAGCCGGTCTAATAGTGCTGAACTCGCGCTCAAGTACGCTGACCGTGCTCGATCTGCTGTTGTCGATGGTTCCTCAATTTCGAATGCTGTCCGTCCGCTTTCCGCCGCATAGCGGATGTCCTGACTGTACGGGACAGGTTCAGGGGCTATTGCATTACGGAATTTTTCATCAAAGGTCTCCAGATACTCGCGATCAAGCGTCCGGCGTGTATCGACTTTATTCGGAAGGACCAACGCGAGCGAGATTTCGATCCCGAAATTGTTACCGATCTTTTCCAAATCCTCCCGGAGAGCATCCGCCTGTTCATCCTCGAACGTCCCGGGCTCAACTGGGACAACGACGTTCCTAGCCGCCCAAAGACCGTTGTAACAGATGTTGTTACTCAAGCCTGGGAGGTCGATCAAGACAACGTCGTACCCCAACGGATCGACATGGGTATCCAAGAAATCTTCTAACCTACTGTAGCGCTCTTCAGCGTCGTCGATATTACCCAGTTCAGCATCGAGTGTGTCTAGTCCAGGATGTGCTGGGATAAGATCTGGACCTTCGCCTGTTTCGTGAATTAGCCCCGTCGTGGCTGCTTCACCGAGCTTCTTTGTGATCGTACTCCACGAATCATCGAACACCGTGCTGATGTTCGGCCAGGCGTCATCCTCCTCGATCTCCTCCTGGTACTCCGACCACACCCCGAAGTGCTTCGCGAGATCTCCCTGTTTGCCCGCTAGATCTATGACCAATACCTCAGATCCCTGCTCGTTAAGAGCGGTTGCGAGATGTGCTGTGCTTGTTGTTTTGCCGACGCCCCCTTTGTCCAGGAATGACGCCGCACGTAGTGTCTTGCTCATGAATTTCAGCCTATAGCATTTACTATAGTGAAGCCTATAGCCCAAAAGCTCTGGAGTACCGTACCAATTTGCCGCGAAATGCATGTGGATTGGGCGGATGAACCTAACCAGATAAGATACACTCCCGGAAGCAGTGCAGCTCCCAGTGAGTACATCGCATCCGAGAATGAAGCTGTCGCAGCTCGAAGCACCGCCTTTCCAACAAAGACGACTGAAACGATTGCGAAGCCCAAAGCAAGGACTCGTACCGCCCCTCCATTACATAGAACTGCCGTTGCTTCAGGAACACCAACAGGAACCGAAGTTATCGGTTGGAAGGTGTTCGTGATCGATTCTGCCAAATCCCGATTATAGGTCCTTATCACAGCGAAATTCACCCTATAGCATTTACTATAGGGATATCTATAGTCTAAGTGACTGCACCAAATGTACACTCGAATATTATATTGATAGCAGGAAAATCAGGCTATAGCGATAGCTATAGGAATCTCCAAAGGCCAGAAATATTACGATAGAAAGGCTGAGAGCACTATCACGCCAAGCATTCGATAATGCTAATTCCCATAACAGGGAAGATTGCCATGAGTGCGACCGTCATAGAGATCCCTGCTAACAAAGAATAGAGTGCGTCACGTGTTTGAAGAATCTTGTACCGGTTTTTCTTCATCCTGTTCACCCGCGCACTGCGTCCAGCAGGGACTTCCCCAGCCTTATCGAGACCGATCATTGCTCTGAGGAGAAATTTGAGGACATAGACGACTAGTGCAAGACCGAAGAACAGTGTGGTGAGCCGAACTAGCGGAGCGCTACCATGACAGAGTACCTGCCCAGCTTCCGAGACACCAACCTGGAGTGTAGAGGCGGGATCAATTTGATATCGGACACCAACGAGAACCTCGTGCAGCATAGTGGTATTACAAAATATCACAACTAAAAACTTTGACCGGCTATAGCCCCCACTATAGGATATCCTATAGCCATGTGAGCACCCGAGAGAGCCGCTGGAAGTCAAGAACCACGCAGCTCCTGGCGACCACCGCCGCTCGCCCGTAGCGCTCGCTCCGCGCTGCACCGCAGGTGGAGACCCAGGCCGGGCGTATGCAAGCCCGGCCCAGGTCGTCGACGATGGTGGACCCCCGAGTCAAGCATATGCTAGCTCGACCCCCCAGGAGCGTCGAATATCAGATTCCAAATACAGCGATCGGCGCAGCCGATGGACGCGCAGATGCGGCCGAGCACCGCGAGGCCGACATCGAGCACTCCGCGACATCCTTCACCCCCGGAACCCCGGTGGACATGCAGGCATCCTACGACTGCATGGGAATCCGGGGGTGTAGATAGTGGTCCCGGTCTGATTGCTAGCAATTTCTGCGTATTTTTATAATACACAGCACTCGCGATCAACAGTCTCAGTAACTCATTGCTAGCAATTGCTAGTAAATTTTTGACTGGCCAATGTGGCTATAGGAATCACTATAGAATTCCCTATAGCATCATGTGAAGGTCTTAGCAGAGAGCCACGGCTGCCGAACGAGGGCTGTCAACCGTGTTGTTTCCAGGTTATGTTGGTGGAGGACCAGTTACCTGCGCCTCTGGAGCCGGTAAGACCGATCCTTTCTCTGGCGTGGGGCGGCTTGCAGTCCTATCGTCACCACGAACCCCGACAGATCCCGTATAGTATTCTATAGTGTGTGTTTCGTCGGGGTCCTCAGCGGTTTCCCCAGGTGCCTCCACCGTCGGTAATGAAGCCTGGCCGAGCCCAGGATCCTCGATCGTCGAGAACGCGTTGGCTTTCCCAACTCCTGGATCATGGCGGTCCAGGTACCCGAGGTCGGTGAACTCCGAAAGCACACGCTGGACACTCCGTCGCGAGGACCCCACCGCGTCGTCCTCCAGGATATCGCTGACGGTGAAGGACTGCCCGCTCCGTAGGTATGGCCGCATGGCCTCGCGAACGTCACGAGCGGTCGCTGAGTGCGATGTGACGACGGCTCCATCGGCCGTCACAGGCAGTTCATCACGCAGTGCTGCCGTGTGCGCGAACACCAACGCCCCGCCCTCGTCACGGCCGAATCGAAGAATCGCCTGCATGGTCTGATCCTCGTTCATATGCTTGAGGAACGCGTTCCCGATCTCACAGCTGTAGTCAAGGTCGGTACCACGGCCGGTCACGGCCGCTTCTTCACCGCCCAGGGCAGCCCACTTCTCGGCGACTGCATGACCGTAATGCTGGGTCCCCAGGACAACGCCCAACCGACAGCCGGCAAAAGCGTTCGATCCAGTTACGTTCCCGTAGTTGTCGATCACACTGATATCGCCCTCAAGCTGTGGCTCGATCTCCTCACGGACGCATTTGGTTGTCAGGACGCCAGGCTTGCCAGTGGATTCGAGTCGATCCGATCGAATCCGTTGATCGCCGTATTCACGGGCAACTTCACGGACAAGCTCGATATCGCCACTGAAGTTCTTACTTCCGGTTGGCCCCTCGTATGTCTTCATGTGTGGCGTGGTCTGGACGACCTGGATGTTGAATATCTCGCGAAGGAACTCGCGTCGTTCTGCGGTAGACCCGTGGATATTCACGGTCTCAACCGATCCGCCGAGTGATAGTGCCCATAGCTCTTCTCGCCCGGTTGCATCCAGCCCCACGACTGGATTCGGTCGGCCGTCCCGAGCGATGAAGTCCGGTGGAGCGTGGACATGAGCGCCTTTGTGATCCTCATCGAACAGGATTGTTGACCCATCAAACTTGGTTCGAGCAAGCGTTGTGCCCTCTTTGATATCCCACGAGAACGACTGTGTGGTGATACGCTCTGTCTCATCGGAAACCGTCGCGAAGAGCAGCAGGTACGCATCGGGATGCGCGTGCGGATCATCACTTTCGACCGCCAGCGCTCGACAGCCATCTTCACCGCCATCGAGCGCTTTTCGAGTGGTCATGATAACGCCTCGGCCGATCGTGTTGTCCTGGCAGGCCCGCATGGCCCGGTCGAGCAACGCTCCGATCGGTCCGGCGAACGAGTGTTCAATCGCTCCGAGGTCTGTCTCTAACATGTTGAGAGCGCTGAAGAACATTCGAAGGTCATCGATGAGCTGTTGACCGATGCGGTCTCGTGGTCCGGCCCATGCGTCTCTCACGGCGTCGTACGCGTCTCTGATGGCATCGGTGTCGTCGCGTGGGTCAGCGGTCTCAAATGTGTCGAGGATGTCTGTGTCGGCAAATGCGCCGGCGTGGCTCGCCCGTTCGACGGTGTCCTGCACATCAACCCACGCCTCCGCCGCGTCCAGGTGTTTGATAGCCTGCTGTGTCCGTGGATGCTCGGTTCCGTCACCCCGCAGCCAGCTGCGAACCCAGTCATTCTTCCAGAGATCGGTGGTGAGCAGGTCTGTCCGCGTTTCGATATCCCCGGTGTCGAGCGCTCCTGCCAACCAGACGGCGTGATCCAGGGCCTCCTCGCCAAAGCTGCGACTGAATGCTTCGCCAGGGAACTCATCGATCGTGACGGTTCGCGGCTCAACGTGTGTGCTCTCGTCCCGTCGCTCGTAGTAGGTCCGTGCGCTGGCCACGTGTGCGTGGCCGCGACTTCCGATCAACAGATCGATGGGCCGCTCTGGATCCGAAACATGCCCCCAAGCGCGTGTGTAGGGACATTGTGCAGCTGAGAGATCGTCGTGTTCGTGGTCATCCTCGTGCTGGCACGGTAGGTTCTCCTCGAACAGCGCCTCAGCGTGCTGGTGGATTTCGGCCGGTGAGAAACCAAGCTGTCGAGCAACAGCGACCGCCACTCGCCAGGCGTCGCCGTGGTGTCCGGTCGCGGTCGGACAGGTTGCACGATCCAGGTCAACTTCCTCGTCGTCCTCAGCGTCCGTGTGCTGGCTCTCAGCGAGCTGGGGTTCATTGCCGTTGTTGCCGTCCTCTTCTTCGTCGGCTTGGCTGACGCGCTGGTGCAGCGCCTCTGGATCAGTGAGAAGTTGCTGGCCCTCTTCGCGGACAATTGCCGTCGCTTCGGTGACGAGTCGATCAGCACCACCAGTACCGAACACTGGCAGGGTCATATGTGTCACACCGTACTGTTCGGCCTTCTCAGCTACTTCCTGCTGGAGTTCCTTCCGTGGCGCGAGGTAGAGAGTGGGAACGTCCTTAGCCGTCTTGACAGTGGACGTCGTCTTTCCGAGTGCTGGATCGTCTGTCCGGACGTGCATTGTCTCGGCATCCTGAGCGCAGGCTCGATACCCAGCCTCGACCTTGTCGCGAGCCTCTTGGAGTGCGTTTTCTTCAGTCTCGAAGTCACCGACAAGCTCCTCTGCCGGCGGCAAGATGGCGTCGTGATCTGGCGTGCCGCAGACCCAGCGCGGCAGTGGCGCACCGCGTTCACGCACACACTGGTAGGCGTCACGAAAGGCTTCGCCAGCGAGCTCGGCATTGCACTCGTCGATGATCTCCTCCTCGAGGGCGACGAACCGTACCGGATCAAGCACGCGGCCGTGCTCGCGACAGTAGAACTGGCCAGATCGGAATGCGACGATCCGCTCGCCAGATGCTGATTCCGCCCAGCTTGGATCGATGGTGCAGAGGACATCGCGCCCCTTCCCGCCAGCAACGACCTCCGACCGGATTGAGTCCAGATGCCAGTGAGTGAGTTGCTCTAAGGCCCCCTGGACGAGATCCCATCGCTCGGTAGCAAGCCGTTGATCGACGTACTCTGGGAGTGGAGCGCCGAACTCGTTCCGCGCGCGTTGATAGGCATCGGAATAGAGCGCATCGTCGAGAGGCTCCTGACAGCTCTGGCAATGTCGGCGCTCGATTGCCACGGCACGTACTACGTCAATCGTTTCTTGGCACTCTGGGCAGGCCCAGCCATTGTCAGTGATGTCGAGTTCGAAGTCTTTCGCCTCGTCCCCGCGTGCGTGTTCGTCGTCAAGATCGTCCGGAGTGGCGGCTTTGGCGGCCTGCCACGCTCGCTCAGGATCGATGACCACCTCTGCGTCGATCGGATCAACGCTTTCGTCATCATGCGTTTTTTCTGGCTCGTACTGTGGGATCTGGTAGCCCAACTCGCGAAGCCGTTCAACACCTTTGAACCACAGCTCACCGCGTGTTTTGCGTGGACTGGCGGTGTCAGGGCGGAGTTCGCCCAAATCGATGAGCGCCATGACGACCGGTCCACCGTATCCACCGCCACCAGTGTCTTGCCAGATGTCTCGACCAACGATGTTCGCCGTTCCGTTTGCGCTTTTTCCCCATGTTGGGACGAACGCCTGGTTATCTTCCGTCGTCGCAGCGTCGTCGTTCCAAGCATGGACGATCGTATCGGCTGCGACCCGCCGTGCATCGATGCGGTTGATCGCAGCGAACTGATCGCGGATATCAGTGGTCGTTTCACTGCTGTCCGTCGCTTCTGGTTCGTGCTCGCCCGGATCGAACGCCTCGCGCTCGTCGTTGATGTCGCGTTCGAGAGGGAGCTGGTCGTGCTCGTCGAGCAGATCGTGCAGCTCCTGGTCATTCCAGTCACGGATCTTGACCGGCGTGCCTGGAACGTGCTCACCAGTTGCGACACAGACCCGTTTACCGGCGTAGATCTCGATGCTTGGGAGTTCGTCATTATCTCCCCACGGTTCGTCATCGAGATCCCACGTAGCCTGCTTGACGCCCTCGGGGAGTTCGCCCCGATAGTTTGCGTGAACGCCAGCGCCGGACTGCGAGATATCGGTGTACGTAGCGCCGAGCTGATCGAGCACCTCAACGAACGCTGGATGGACGTCTCCCGTTTCTGAACAGCGGACATCGTCGCCGTCGACGTACGCGTACGGATCATTCTCCTGCTGGAGAAATGCCCGTCCGTCGAGTCGTGGATCGTCTTCCGCGATTGCGATGGTCTCGCCGTCGGTGTAGTTGTCGGTGATGCCCCACTTCCAGCGGGCGTCTTCATCGGGGTCAGCGTCGGGGTGATCGCGATCAGCCCAGGGTGCGAACGGCTTTTTCTCGACGTGGCCCATCCACTGCTCGCGATTGAGCAGCTCAGGTGCCCAGACGCCGCTCTCTGGATTCGTGAAGTCTCTTGGGCCCAGATTTTCTGGCTCGCTCTTACGGCCCTGTGTGCGGTCGTCAGTGGCTTCGGACTCGTCACTCGACTCCTCGGTGCTGTCTGAGGTGTGTTCAGTGGGATCTTCTGCAACGGTCCAGGTCGGAAACGCGGCATCACTGCCTTCTTCGACGAGTGTTCCCTCATCGATCGCCTGGTCGATCGCCTGCGTCGCGTCATCGGTGGAGACTTCCAGCCGATCAGCGATCGCGCTAATCAATTCACCGTACGTGGCCGGTTCGAGCTCGTCGACGAGTGACTGCCAAGCGTTCGAGGAGATGTCGTCGATCACGGCCGACCACCTCGTACACCGTCTGTGGTTTCCTTATCGTCCGATACTTGAGTCGTCGTGAAACTGCCTTTGCTGTGTGTCATCATGCACCGCGCTGGTGCGTCGATCCGGTTCCAGGACCGCTCAGCTGTCTTCCGGGGTCAGCACGATCGCTGCAGAGAGCATCCGCTCGTGGACCCAAACGATTAAGACTGCTGGGCAAGAAAACGCAAGTAACGGAAAGTTGCCATCGGGGGCATTGGGTGGTGGGACACCCCTCGAACCCCGATGGATTCCTGCGGTTTCTTGACGCGTTGAGAGTCGTCTTTGCTTCTTTTCCTGTGCATCCCACGCCCAGCCTTATAAAACCGGGTGACCTCCTGGTATCAAACCGATAACTCATTGACAGTCACCCCTGCGGCTCCAGCCTGTCAAATTCAGCCTGGCAGTGACCGCAGATCGACAACCAGTCGTCGGGATCGGCCCAAACCGATGCGGGCTTACAAAGCTGTTCGCCACCCCCCTGGTATCGGCCGGTAGCGCTACAGAGCGATTGAGGTTCATCTCCCCGACAGGCCGGAATGTGCGCTGTTTGCGACGTATTTCCCCGTGCTGAGCTGACTATCGGGTCGAGATCCGACGGTGTATCAGGTCGCTCGTCAGGAAGAGGGATAGCGTCCTCATCGCCGGCGAGTGGGTGCGTTGGCTGAACGCGATAATCCGGCGGGTGGCAGCTCTTGCAGGGTGTGAGTTCCTCATCGATCGCGTCCTCGATCGTCCCCTCTGTGAGATTGTAGCGTGCGTGGGGGCACCCAGGGATTCCGGGGCCACGGCTTGAGTGATAGCACTCCGTTCCGAGGAAGACTGTAGCCTCCAGATCGGCTGGATTCCGGTATTTGAGGCTTTCATCTCCCGTCTGCTCTTCTTGGTGGTTGATTGTCGGTTCGTCGGGTCGGTGGTCGTCACAGTCAAGAAACTGCGCGACCGTAGTTTGAATTGCTCGCTGTGACATGGAAATCACGTTTGGTCGTCATCTTTCGCTGCAAGACAGGATGCGACAATCAGCGAGCGCCCGAACGCACCGGGATTACCAGTCCCGAAGCCCAAGGTGGGGTAACACCTTATGTGGAAGGGCACGTGCGTTCAACCACGCGCTGAGCGGTTCAGCGTAGCACCGATTGCCCAGGGGGTTCCTGTCAGGCCTCCCCTGGGTGATCTTCTGACGGTGAAGATCAGCGCTTGAATGTCTATTCTATCCGGCGGGTAATAAATCTATTCTACGTATGCGTAGAATGGTGGGTGGCACATTTGTATTGTCCCCACCCTCTATTTCACACACATGCCCCGCGCCGATCGTGACGAACTCCCGACTGCGTCGTGGTTCCATGAAGCGGATAAATCTCTGCTTTATTTCTACGGTGGACATATTGATGGCCCGTTCCTTTGCCCGCCCACCCCAGTAGCGGAGAACATCTCGATCCATGAAACCCATGCCCGCAATCGCGTCCGAACTCTCACCGAAGCTGGGATGCTTGAACAGCAGAACACCAGTTATCGGATAACCTCTCTGGGACGCAGATACGTGGAGGGTAGGGTTGATAAGGCCGAGCTTGAGTCCCTTGCCCCCATGGACGGATGAGTTCATCACCGTGTGAGAACAACCCCCAGTCTATGGGTTAAATGTTTTGTATATTACCATTGTATGTTGATAGTGGGATATATCATCGATTCCAGCCACGTACTTTCATATAGCATCGATACTGATACGAATATTATGACTCGACGGGGACAGAAAAATTGGTCCACAGCTACTCTTGGAATAACGGCGAGTATTTTACGGTGCCTCTCCTCAAACACCCTCGCTACACTTGCACTGGTACAAGAAACCCCTGAGATCACGCAATCAGAGATTGCAGATGAATTAGATCGGTCACAATCGACTGTTTCCTCGTATTACCATTCGTTATCGTTAAAGCCTGCTCCCGTATCCCTCGTCACGAAGTCAAAAAATCGATATGTGGTGTCTCAGATTGGGGAAGGGGTCATCGATCTCATAACCGGTGCTCTTGAACAGCAGGGATTTGATGATATCGATTGGACTTCCCAAAGATACAGGAAACAGGTTGATGATTTTCTCTCGCCGCTCTGTGCCTCACGCAGCGAAGCACCCTTCTTCATTCTGGATGCTCTTGGCAATCGAAGTGGGATTGTTACTCTCGGAGGGAACCCAGATCCGGTCCCATTCGATAGAGTTGTATCTGATGTGGTGAATAGAATGCAAGAGCAAGATACCCCCACGTCTAAAAAACAAATTGGCCAGATTCTGGATCGGTTTGAGGAAGAAGGCGTTCTAGCATGTAGTGGTGACAGGATATATCTGGAAGAGAAAGGTATCTCCCATGCTCATTTAATGGGCCAGCTAGCAAAGCTCATTGATCGTCGGGTAGATCATGGCAAGACCAGCAAGAGTGCTGATAGCGATGATTCCTGGGATGGAATGGATAGCATTGTAAATCAACTTCGTCGCGAGCGCATTGCGACAGCTTGGAGCATCGAAAACGCAGACTCTCGATTAATTGATGATTCTCATTATTATCATCTCTTGAAACGGATTGATGTGCTTGATACGCCCAATAACGAGTGGTCGAGTATTCGGTGGTTAACTGTTGAAAATGTGACTTCCGATCCGACAACAGCATTGACTCACAAAGAAAGTGGTGAGAATAAAATCGAATTTGATGATCTTGCGTTAGAAGCATATTTAGATGAGATTGGTGGTCGGAGGCTTGCTACACGTGATCTCGTAGATCAACAGCCATCTTTTGAACAAAAAGTGAAAGTCCTTTTCCCGGAGCCATTGCCGCCAGGTGAATCAATAACGGTTTGTTATCGTATTCGATGGCCAAACGAGCTATCATACTATTCACCTTCAGACGAAGGAGAACTGACTCAGAGCATCTCTCTCACCAGGTATATGCGTGGTGTAGCCGAGTTGCAATTCGGTGTTGTTGATTTGGTGAATCATGCTGGTATCGACTGTCGTGGGCTTGTAGAAGAGAAAAACAGCCCCTGGGAAAAGATTTCAGCTACTCCAGTTCATTTTGAAGCAGAGGAGCGAGTCGATCTTGCATCGGTTCATGGTGAGGGATATCGGGGTTATTTATACACCATCACCAATCCCGATTCGCCCTCGTACCGGATTTATTACAATCCGGTCCAGTAGTGTGATTACGATGAGTGATTTCGACGGCACGCCCAGCTTCTACACCAGCGAAGAAGCCTTCGAAAAGTACCTCGGACAGACCTCCTATTACAGGGGACTACAGAGAGCTGTGACAGCTCTCGCCAGTGAGCTAATGCCTAATTCGATCATTGAATTTGGCTCAGGAACGGGTAACACAACGCTCGCATTGGCCGAAGAGCTGCCAAATGCACAGATCGTGGGGATCGATAACCGATCATCAGTCACAGAGATTTCTCGTTCGAACGCTCAGAAAATGGGGGCTGAAAATTGCCGTTTCGAGACGGCAGATATGATTGAGTACGTCAGTGAGGCCGATTCCCTCCCGGAACTCGCTGTGATGCTCTACTCGTTCCATCACATTCCAGACCCAAATGAGAGAAAAATCTCGTTTCTTGAGGACTGTTATCGTGCGCTGTCTACAGGTGGACACGTGTGTATAGCAGAAACGTTCATCCAGATGGAGCCACAGTCCGAGGCTGCAACTCGGCGGGTCAGGACAAGGTGGGTAAATCGTGGTCTCGAAGCCTATGCCTCGACGTTCTGGTCTGCATTGGAGGGTGTTGAAGGAGACGCAATTGAACACGCACAGGACGTGGGAGAATTCGCACGCGATCACGAACTCGAAGCCGGTGAGAACGTGCGAACTCGGGATGAAGAGTACCTCATCACACGTGATTGGCTTGAGACCGCGGCTACGGATGTGGGCTTCGAGGTCGTCCTTTCTGAGCCAGTGAATGCGTTCGGCGAAAGCGTCGTTCTTCTCGGCAAGTGATGCTCTTGGTGCGAACCCTTACACTCCGGCCGGTCTGAGATCTGCTCCATGACTGATTCCGATCCGCTTCCCACCGCAGAGTTCGTCCATCATACGGCGCTTACTGTTCCCGATATCGACGAAGCGGTTGACTTTTTCGTCGAGGTGCTGGGCTGTGAGGAACTGTATCGGAAGGGCCCGTTTGGTGATCCTGATGGTGATTCGATGGAACGGCGACTCGGTGTCCATCCCGATGCAGTCGCCGAACTTGCAATGGTGCGCTGTGGCCCAACGATGAATCTGGAGCTGTTCGAGTGGGACGCCCCCGATCAGGACGAGACTCCCCTGACGCTGGCCGACACCGGCGCGACACATCTCGGAATCCAGGTCGGGTCGATCGATCGGGCGCTAGCGGCACTGTCCGACCGCGATGACGTCGAGGTGCTCGACGAACCACAGACCAACGACGACGGCCCGACGGCCGGGCTCACGTACGTGTTCTGCCGGACTGACTGGGGGCTGATGCTTGAACTGCTCGAAACACCCGAATCAATGCCATATGAGCAAGCGACTGATGGACGGCTGTTCGATCCTGCCACGCCATGGAACCAGGCTGAATAGCGTCACTCCGTTTGCTATAGCATTCCCTATAGAAAATCCTATAGCCTTAGATCAGTTGTAGGAGAGGTTCTTGAATCAGTCGTCAGCAGTATACGCTCCGCTTCGATGTTTGATTCTGGCGATAACCATCTCGTTGTCGGTGCGATCGAACGTAACCGAGAGTCGATACTGGCCAATACGGACCTTCTTGTAGGGGCTGTTTTGGAGCGGTTCCCCATAGTCGGGCGGATCGCGCCAGGGAGACTCCACGATGTCTGTGAGTTTGTTCTGGAGTTGGTCTTGGTCGTCGGCCTCAAGCGCAAGGAAATCTGCTTTGCCAGTGTCTGTGAAGCGAATCGACCACTCATCACCGTCCGCTGTCATTCGTCTGCATCGCGCTCCGACTGTTCGAGCACGTCCTCGAATGAATGGGTCGTTCCCTCCCGCAGTTGCCGTTCTGCCTGTGCGAGTGCAAGCAGTTCGTCCCGATCAAACGTCTGGTGGTCAGCCGCATCATGGAGTACGTATCGGATGTATTCCGATCGGGAATTGAAGCCTCTCCCCTGCCAGATCTCGTCGATACGGTCGAGGAACCGCTGGGTCACACGCACATTCAGCTGGACACGAGTGTCGCTGGGATCTCCCCCAGGTGATGACGCGTCTGACATACATATGTCGTACACGCGCTGTACGTATAGTGGTGTCGTCCAGTTGCTGTTTCTCTCGGCGCAGATTATTCTCGTCTGGCTATAGGATTCGCTATAGAGAATGCTATAGCTGTTTACGCTGGGTGACGCCCCAGCTGATAGGTGGGATATTCCCAATGTTCCATTTCAAGCACTCTCTTTGTCCTACTGTGATTATTCTTCGCGCTCTATGCTCTGGAATATTCGTTGTACCACCCGAAGACCGCTCGCCTCCTTTCAGAGGCTCGCTCCGCAACGCCCTTGGACTGTGTAGTATACGTCGTAAGAGGGGTTCCCAGGCGGTCGTTTGCAGGCCTGGGTGTCCCACGGTTGTTGCGGTCACCTGTCCGGCTTTCGTTGCTCAGCCCAGATATCGGTATTCGTCGCCCCACCTGTTATTCATTTGTCGTCGCTCAGCTTGGCTGTCCCCCTGGTGCATCTGGACTGGGGTCAGATCTCTTCATCGCATGGGGGGCCTCCCACAAATCACTTCCACCCTAGGGGGGAGGCCTCCGCATGCGGGTTCCTCGGCAATCGAAAATGAACGTTAATTGCCGTTTAATGTTTGAGGGTTTAGATGCTTCTTGAGGGTACTGAAAAGCTCGTCTGTGATACGTGCCATCAAGTCCTGAAAGGGGTGAAAAACGGGCATCTCAGCGGGGTGTCCTGAGGGGCTTTCATTTGGTTCTCAAGCGATTTTATTTTCACGTGATGACTGGGTCCGAGGTTGAGATGAAATGGATTCTGTGCGGCGGATTTCTGAGGATAGTCGGTCAATGGATGAAGAGATAGTCGATGATGCGACAATCTGGGCAGGTGATCTCGTGGCCATCGCCCTTTGCGTTCTTGATCGTCACTTCGCCCAGTTGCCAGCCGCCGGTGTCGCATCGATCGCAGGTGTACCCACCCATGGAGTGATTGTCCACAGCTCCTGCCAAGGTCTTTGCGCAGATCGGATGGAAGCACTGGAACCGGTGGTGAGCAGAAGAAGTGCCGGTGGGTTTCCACGCTTTCACGCACGCACACGCGCGAAGGCTCGGAAAAAGTGGTGGCGAATGTCGTAGAAGACCGGATTTGCCGACATTAATTGGCGGATTGGGTCCGCCCGACTGCTCCCCTCGGCTGTTTTCGAGCTCTCTCACTGAATTACTGCTGGAATTGTCGTCTTTTCTCGCATATCCGAAGCAACTCAGGTACTGTGGTTCTCCTGACGGGATCAGTCACACCCCTCTTTTAGTCTACTCCCACGTGTTCTGTGTGAAATCATAAGTCACCGTGGCGGTATTGTCTTAGTATTCATATATAGGCCTCATCCCGACCGGTTGGGGACGAACCTGCTTGCAGCAGGGCTGCTGAATCAGGGTAAGAAACGGTATCAGCAATTCAAGGCAATGTGTCGAAATGTGGTGTTTCACAAGAGTCTTCGTACCGCGAATGGGGAGTCCGTCACAGAACACGAGCTAGACGACCTCACAGACATAGGTGATAACTGTAGAACGGTCATTGAGCGTCTCTATCTCTTGGCTGCTGCGGACGATGAGACCTATTGCATGGTGTTTTGGAGCGGACAGGAGGCAGTCCCTCGAGTGGCTCAGGAAATAAATGCCGTCTATGGGTACGATCTGGCGACAAATCCCCAGCTGGAACAGGCTCTCAAGCGTGCCGTTACCGAAGCCTACGAAGAATCCGTTGGTTCGTTCAGTGAGTGCCCCGTTGACGTCGGACTGGATCAGCAGTTCGTCGCCGAAGCAAACATCGATGAGCTCCAGGATCGCTTAACAGAGATGCACCGGCTCTGTCATTCCCTTGGGGATGGACCCGGTCGTCGAAAAGTGAGTCAGATGATGGATCCCCAAGCGTTCGAGTTTGTTTCTAGACTCGTATTGGAAACAACCGTGATGTCCAGAGTTTGCTGGTTCTTGGCCCAGGTGGAGCGGGCAAGTATCGGGCAATAACCGAGCTCGTTGCCACTGTACATCGTCTCTCACCCAGTTTCTCTCTATCAATCGTGGAGATTCCTCTGAAGTGTCGTCCGATGCCTATCGAGATTTTCTTGGAGTTCATCTCTGGTATAGGACGAAGTGCACAGCACCTTTACCAGCCGAAACCAATTGTCCAAGCGAGAAAGATAGTGAATAGCAGCGAGAGTAGCTTCACTTCCTGTCGCTGGCCCAGTCATGATGAGACCGGTTCGATTTTCATCATCGAAATGATTGTCGGAGGTTATAGCTAACGACAGATGGTTGCAACCCTCATGCTGTTGTGAAACACGTTAAGTCTCCGTGGAGGACTGGCTCCGAGAGATACACCTGTGGAATACGTAATGTCTGTACTGCACGATGTAAGGGGGTGCTCATCAGAATCACTATCAGTACTTCACAAAGCGGCTTAGTTAGAACGTCTGTTCCGGGGGATGTCCGCACCAAACAGCGAGTAGATGTTCTAATTAATATCTTTCCCCATTCTATTGGTTATAAATTTATACTTGTCGGTGGGAATGGTCGGCGGAACATATAATGTGGTGTGAAAATATGGGTCGTATATGGCTGACAGATGGTCATCAATAAATCGTCGAAACGTTCTAAAGACAATTGGCGGAATTGGTGTAGGTTTAGGCGCCTCGCAGATAGGAGTAAGTGCATCAACAATAGAAAAATCAGTCAATAAAATAGATACTAATGAATATGTCGGGAAGGGCAAGGAGAAGGTGATTCAAAGGGCTAAGAAAGATTTCGAATTTAAAAAGTTATTGAAACACTATAAAAAGGAAGGCTATAGGCTGGATAAGAAAAATGGCAGTGCGATAAAAGTTAATGCAGAATCGACGTCCTATAATCACGTTGTTGGTGTTCTAGAACATCATAAAATTAACGCACCCCGGAAATATATCACCTGGTTTGATATTGATCTATCTGAATTAGACATTGATGATGAGGGATATAATGCATTTGCATATGAAATTGGTGAAAAGAGCGAAGGTGATGTTGAAGTAATAAGAAAGGTTGCTGATGGGAATGGGGTAAAATCGAATAGTGATACACTATCAATAGGTAGTGGAGGAATAGGGACTAGGGATAATATGGGGCCTGGTGGTGGTGGTGGCTGCACAGGATGTTGGCAGCGTAGTATAGACTGTGATTCTTATAATTGGGACTGTATTCTACAGATCGCTGGAGCATACATTACAGCAGCGGGTACCTGTGCAAGTTGTACAATCCCTCAACCAGTATGTTTAGCTTGCATTGGAACACTAGTGGGATCCGTAGGTGTGTCAATAGGCTGTGAAGTGGGTAATAACTGTATTACTCAAATGTCCTGCTTTGACCCCTGTCCATCTCTTCCCTCTTGAGCGATTAGCTCTGGTTGTTCAGTGTCGTCGAGTTCCCAAAGCTTGGCACTGTTCTTAGGCAAGGAAGTGTAGTGTGGTCCCGATGATGAAAAGTAGTGTACCTACACCGATGGCTCCAAGACAGACTCGGCTAATACTGACATCATCCAGATCCGCGGTGAGAAGAGTATAGACCGAGCTGAGGCTTATTCCCACGCCACCAAGAGCCATCAGTATTTCACTTGCACCAAGTCCACTGCCAACTCCAGATGATAGGGCATTTACAACAACTACTACGCCGAAAAGTAAGTACGTGCCATGGTAGAGATGAAAACGATTCATACAGTATACTTACAAGGGAATAGTAAAAGATTGTTGCCTGGTGGCTATCTCAACACCGTATTTTGGCGACGCTGATGGCGTCGTAGTAACTCCAGCTCCCGAGTGCCAGGCATGAAACATGCTTCCGGAAATTGGAAGTGGTAATAAGTAGAATATGTCCGTGCGGTGACATATAAAACTGCCCCAATACCGTCAGGTGTTCTCATAGTCTAAAGGTATAGTCTCTCGCCAGTCTGGTGAAAAGTGGAGGTGTCTTTATCTGTGCAAAGAGGTGGCGAGAAGTATATTGAGACCGTCGCCGATTCGCTCGCGGAGCAGACGTAGCAATGTGTTCGTACGTGTGATGAAGGCTGTTACCGTGCAGTCCGTCGTCCAAGGACGAACACGAGGAGGGCGACAAGCAACGCACCAATGATAGATTCGATGGCAACGATGACCCTCATACCATTACCGGCAGGAGCGAGTCCGCCATCCATAATTGTCGAGAATGTGGTGATGCTGAAATAAATATTCATCAGCACCTCTTGCCAGCCAGCAATCGTCCACAATTGACTGAGTGAGGTGATAGCGTATTCGGTATTAGTAGAGTCCCTTACCCCACCGAGCCCTGCAAACAGGAGTCCTGAGGAGAGGATAACGCCACCCCACCAAGTGAGAACCCGCTTGACGCTCTCACCGTGTCGGGTAAGATGCCACATCAGCGTTTTGACCCCCCACGGGCCGTATTTTCCACGCTTCCAGTAGAGCGCTCGCTCGACCTCCTCCTTGCTAATATGGAATTCACGAGCCTCTTCAGAGAGAGCGTTCTCTTCATGAAGGATTTCAAGCCGCCGATACACCCACTTGGCTGCTTCAAGAGGGTGTATATTCTTAGGAAGTTGCTCGGCTATGTGTGGATTTTCTTCGTAGATACAACTCGGACGAGACATAATTGAGTCGTAGAAGGTAGTTTTTGGGTTGAAAAATATCGTTTTGGAGTTGATACGTGTATCTGAAAAGACGGTATCGTAGAGGAGTGTGCTCGTAAACGTCACATCACGACAATCCGTACGCGTGAATACAGCATCTTGAAGCGTTGCATGTCGAAATTTCGCATATCTAGCGTCGGCATCTGACAAATCAGCGTCTTGTAGATCGGCGTCGGTGAAGTCAGCCGTTCGGAGAAAAGAGTCGGTAAGATCGCCCCATCGGAGGTCAGCGTCAGTGAAGTCAGCTCCTGAGAGATCAGAATCAGTAAAGTTAGCTCCATGGAGATCGGCTTCAATAAAACCGCTCCTAGTGATGGTAGCGCCAGTGAAGTTTGCCTGTGTGATGGTAGCTCTGCGGAATCCGGTCCCTTCAAGCTCAGCGTCGGTGAAATCGGTGTATTGGAGGTTAGCGTCGGTGAAGTCAGCTCCACTTAGATCAGTATTAGAGAAATCGACATTTTGAAAC
The DNA here is from genome assembly GCA_027563145.1 of Halocatena halophila. Lineage (GTDB taxonomy): Archaea > Halobacteriota > Halobacteria > Halobacteriales > Haloarculaceae > Halocatena > Halocatena halophila. The sequence goes on from CP071310.1 coordinate 37,203, forward strand.
TCCGAATTGCTAAGTCTGGCTCCAAGAAGTGTGCATCCCCCAAGCGACAACATTTCACCCTTTTTTGGGAGATTGCGGAGAATAGCTCCATCAAGCCGTTCAGCGTCGTTTCCTCGTCTGGTGATGAGCTCTGTAAGCGGCTTTTCATCTACGTCGGCATGCCAGATACATCGTTCTGTCTCATCATGAGATTTCCAGACTGATCGCCAACAACAAACTGGATTAGTTCTTTCAATCCACGCGCTGCGATCGCCAATGAAATTCATCTCGCCGAATTCAAGCACATACCCACACCGATTCTCGGGGATGTCTGTATTCTTCTCAGCCATACACTCGGCCATGGTTGAGTTCTGGAAATATATAGTAGTGGATGTATTCTGAACTCTGAATATGTGAAGATGTCATAGAAGGCAGTGGCACTCCGGCCTGGGTTCCTGCTGTGTCCCCCCTCAGCGTTCACTCCTTACTAGGATTTGCACGAACCCTGATTCTTTGAAGGTCTTGTTCACGACCCCTGGCGTTTTGGCATTTAGGAGTCGATGGCTTGGAATGAACCCCGGCCACCGACCTGCATGACGACTTGAGTGGTCATCTGTCGATCGCTGAGAAAATCGTCGTCGAGATCGGGCGAAGAGACATGCTGGTAATCGGGATCACTAGTTTCGTCAGGTACTCGCTCAGCGGTTCGCTTCACAATTGTGCGTACCCCCCGGGTGGAGCGTTGTTGGTTTCGATAACCTGGCCAATTTCAGAGGACGGACCCTCCGATTGAGCAATCGACAAACGCGCTTGGAGATCTGTAAGTCACACAATCTTCGTGTAATCGTCTGAATCCATCAGGTCCCCCATTCTTTCATCAAGTGTCATAGTGCGACTTTCGTCATCGATTGGATGATGTTCTCCTCAGTCGGGGCAGCAAGATACGGCTCGATCGCGTCGTAGGAACTCCACCCACCAAGCGCCATCACGATACGGGGACTGATTCCTTCCTCCACCAATAGATGATTCGCCCAGCAGCGCCGGAGGTCGTGCGTCGACACACGGAGGTAATCATCGTCGCCGGTGTCCTCGGCAGCCTGTTCAGCCGCCTGCTCGACCCAGTACTGGAGCGTACGTTTCGACCGATCAATGATTGGCTCGTCGTGAGTGATACCCTCATGCTGCATGTACCGGTTAATGGTACGCTCCAACTCGACCGGGACCCAGGTCTCCCGGTGTTTTCCCTCCTGGTACTCACCGGAGGTGTCCTTCCCACCGACGACCTCCAGTGAGTGATGCGTACCATCGCTCATCCTGGAGACGTGGGCCGGGCACACGTCAAGGACTTCAGCGACCCGCAGTCCACAGTCTCCCATCAACCGGATGGCAATCTCCCGATCCCACGACGATGCAGCTCGTGGGAGGTGCTGGTACTCGTCGCGGCTCATCCAGACGTTGAACGAGCCGTCTTTGTTCCGTTCGGTTCTCATTATTGCACGCTTCTATTATGAATTTCATGCAACTTAGTTACTCCGCACGCGTCACCCGTCTCGCTGAAAGCACCGAATTCGGCCGTTAGAGAGAATCAGTGGTGTTGTGGTTGCACGTTATTAAACAAACGCGAAACTCATGGTAAAGATTCGCACGCCTTCCCGTTGCCATCCCCGTCCAGCTGGTGCGGGTCTTCTTGGGGGCTGTGATTCTCAAAGAACTTCTGGGCTTCCTCCTGGCTCTCGAAGTCGCTACAGTCCCGGTCGTCGATCGTGCTCGTCTCCGTGGTTGGAGTCATCGGCGCGTCCTGGTCGAAGTCCCACAGACCACGCTTTGCGTCCCGGGCCTCTGTTTCGATCGCTCCGAATTCCTTCCGGTACGAAAAGGTCGAATCATCGTAACGGCGTGCTAAGCCCTTCTCCAGCAGTCGACGATTGAAATTCGAACCGTCATCGTAGTAGATGTAGGCCAACAACCTGCCGAACGACCCGCGACGGTCAGCTTCTGGGTCGGTGACGATCTGAACCTGTTTCCCTTCGAGTTCGTTCTTTGCAAACGACTTAGCCTCCCCACCCCAGTTCAGCAGCCAGTCACGTCCGGCGGCTGTGTCGGGAACATCGAACTCTGGAGGATCTTCATATCGAGATTGTGTCTCTGGGGTATCGACCCCCAGCAGCCGGATAGTATCGACTTCGCCGTTCTCAAACTCCACCTCCAGTGTGTCCCCGTCGATGATCTCGGCAACAGTCGCTTGACGCTCTTCGGCCCCATCAGGCGGTGGAAGGGACGATGACGATGTGCCGTTTGTGTCGATCGGAGACACGCAGCCCGCCAGGACAACAACGGCGGCGAGGACGACCGCGAGAGTAGATCGTATCATACTGGGGTGTACGCGACGTGCGTGGGAAAACCAACCGGCTCTATCCCTTGTACAACATTGGATGGTGGAAATCACCGGATGGTGTTGTACAAGGCCAACGCAGTATTGCGATTGGCGAAAAATGGGAACTTCCACGAAAACGCTCACCCCTACCTAACCCTCAGCAGCCGCACATCCTATTGATGAGTGGATGGTCTTGCACTGGCCGAGCTGGATAGACTTCTATTATCTGTTCGCCACACTTGTCGCAGACGTCGTCCGTTTTTTCGTGTACGTACATCGGGAATCTCGGGGCTAACGCCCCAAACACGCCGGAGGAATCGAACCTCCGCGAAGCCAACCACGTGCGTCAACACATCAAGTCCGAAAGCGTCGTCTGCCCTGGATCTCTCTTTTCAGGGCCGGTCTCCCGCGATCGGATTCCATCGCGACAGGACTGACACAGCCCCTTCGCAACGTTGCCGTCTTTGTCGATATTGCCACGACAACGCCCACAGGGAGACTGATAGCACTCCTCACAGATGGGATAGAGCCGCCCGTTCGGTGCAGGGACAACGTAGCCGGCGGAATTGCCACAGAACGGTGACCGAGAACACGGCCGGGAGACTTCTCGCAGTTCAATCATCACAGGGCACCTCTTGGTCGGCGAACGTCTGAAGCGACGGCTGCTCACCCGTGAGCAGTGTCTTGCAGAGGGCTTTCGCCAAGTTCACCGGGACCGCGTTCCCGATCTGTTTCGTCGTTTCCGTCTTGTTACCGGAAAACTGGTAGTCGTCCGGAAAGCCCATCGCAGCGGCGAGTTCGCGAGGCTGAAGCATCCGAAACCGGATGTCCAGCCCCCACGGGTAACACTCCGGAACGACGAGTGCGAACCGATCCTTCGTCGTCACAGTCGGGAGGGGGTCATCGATAGACTGGGCACTCCCGTTGCCGTAGTACTCAACGAGATAGGGAACCACAAAGTGGCCGTCGTGATTGCTCGCAGTGACGGTATGAAGAGGACGCTCTTCTGGCCTGTACGCAGGGTTACTGTGCAGGCCCCCATGATAGCCGTTTCTTGGCAAAATGAACGCCTCGGGATGGTAGAGACCGATCGCTCCCTTCGTCGCGATGGTCGGAAGGGGGCAGCCGAGATCTCTCGCGACTGCTCCACCGTGTTGCCCTAACACGAATGATCCACACACGTCCTCGATCTCACCACCATCAGCAGCGAGTCCAACAGTCGGAGCACATGCGAGAAATGGTTCATCGACTTCAGCAGCGACTCGTGGAACATGCTCGGCCTCGACAATATTCTCTTGCAACTTCGAAACCTCCGGCTTGCCGAGCTCCTCAACGGCATCAGCAAACGGTTCAAGAGCATCGTGGGTGTACCGTCGGAGCCCCTCGGCGATGCGCTGCATCGTGTTCTGGACGAGCGGCCTCGATCGACTCCAGATCGACTCACCACAATCGTCCCAATCAATGATCTCAGCAGCCGATCGATAGGGCTCTGTCCCGTTGTGTCCATCCGGAGAGTGGGTCGGCTCCGGAAACTGGGCTCGTTTCTCTTTTCGTCCAACCACGAAGAGTCGCTTCCGCGATGTCGCATCTCCGTAGTTCGCCGAATTGAGAATTTTCCAGTCAACACTGTACCCGAGGGCGTGCAGGCTATCTATCCAGGCTTCGAAAATCTCACCGTTTCGTGAGGGCTCTCCATCGCGGACAGGACCCCATGATTTCATATCGGGGACGTTCTCGACGAGGACCGCATCGACGTTGAGTTTCTCAAGCCAGTCAACAACGTGCCACGGGGAGGCCCGCTGCTGTTCCTTAATCGGCTTCCCTCCACGCGCACGTGAAAAATGTGTACACTCGGGAGACGCAACGAGGAGGTCCACATCGGGATCACCATCGAAGAGAGCGGGCGGATGGAGCTCTTCGACGCTCGCGTTGTAGTGGTCAGCCCACGGGTGGTTCTGCTGGTGAGTCTCGATCGCCACTGACCAGTGGTTGACCGGGATGAGTTCGATCTCACGGTCGAGCTCTTCAGCGGCGAGAGCAAGGCCAGTGCTCGTTCCCCCACCGCCACAAAACAGGTCAATGGCAGTGAGCGTCATTCGAAGCCTCCCAGCCGCTCGCGCATCGCGGCCGACATCTCTTCCGCGTCGTGAGAGACGTGCTCCCAGATGCGGTAGAACGCGCCTTCGGCCTCGGCGAGCGTGTCGCCCTGCGTTTCGACCGAAAGACCGCCCAGCTGGACGCTCACACGAGATTCGTGCTCGGCGGCCTCGTCAGCAGGATCACTGGTCATCTGGAAACACCTCCAAAGTCTGCTGCCCGACGGGAGCGAAACGGGGCGTCTCAGACGGCTCAAAGTTCATCGCAAGACGCTCTTTCGTTTCTTGACGGGCTTCCGTGACTGCATTCGGGAGCGAATACCGGGCGGTGAACTCAACGACCTCG